>CAVCKO010000015.1:0-3759 GCA_963602825.1 Treponemataceae bacterium
CGGGCAGTGGTACAGCCCGCTCAAAAACGCGCTCGACGCCTTTATGGCCGACACCCAGAAGTTCGTGACCGGCACCGTTCGTCTGAAGTTCTTTAAGGGCAACTGCCATGTCGTCGGCCGCAAGAGCCCGTTCAGTCTCTATGACTACGGTCTGGCCACCTACGACCGCGACACCACGTTTGATGAGAAGGCCAGCGCCGGCTTCATCGAGATCGACACGCTGTCGCTCAAGACGTGGGCTAAGGTCCAGGGCCCCAGCTCCGCTGCAGCCCAGGCGTAAGGCTTCTTTCCTTCCCTTGGTATCCGCGCGGCCCATCCGCGTGATACATAACGGGCGCATGGGGTCCCTACCTTTCGTTATGCTTGCTGACACTTCTTAACATCGGTGGCCCCTACGTTCCGCCCGCATATATGATGCCGCATCTGCGGCTGAGTCCGAGCCCCGCCGGGGTTGTCCGGCGGGGCTCTTGCTATCAATTTGACGGCCTTGTGCCTCTAGATATCCGAGGAGTACCTACTATGTTTGATGCTATTGCACACGCTTTGCTTTCTCTTGCCCCCGAGCTCGATACCGCCAAGGTGGAGGAAGTCCCCATGAGCCTGAAGGCCTGGATTGACGGTTCGCAGGGCAACCTCAGGAGGGAGTCGATGGGCGCCAAGTGCCTGACCCGTCACTTCTTTGCTATTTAGCCTGTCAGCCCCGCGCGTGGCGGGGGATGTGCAAAACTAACAGTTGATAAATCGCTTTAGCGGCATGGCGCAGCGCTTTGTGCGCCGATGTTTTGGTATTTGACGAAAGGGGACGGTCCCATGGCTCTTTGGGGTGGTCGTTTTGAGGCGGGCGTGGCCGAGGTCACGCAGGAGTTTGGCGCGTCGCTGCCGGTCGACAAGCATCTCTATAAACAGGATATCGCCGGTTCCAAGGCACATGCCAAGATGCTGGCCGCACAGGGCATCATCAGCGCCGAGGACGAGCAGGCGATTGCCGAGGGTCTGACCCAGATTGAGCAGGATATCGATGCCGGCAACTTCACCTTCGACATCAACGACGAGGACATCCATATGTCCATCGAGAGTGAGCTGACGCGCCGTATCGGCGAGGCGGGCAAGCGCCTGCATACTGGCCGTTCGCGCAACGACCAGGTGGCGACCGATACCCGCTTGGGCGTCAAGGCGCTGGCTAAGGAGCTCATGGAGGCCAACCTGCAGTTGCGTCACGTACTGGTGGATGCCGCCAAGAAGTATGACAAGGTGATTTTGCCGGGTTATACACATATGCAGCATGCTCAACCTGTGCTGCTCTCGCACCATCTGCTGGCGTATTCCTGGATGTTTGCGCGCGACTTTACGCGCCTGAAGGCCGCCTTTGACGCTGCCGATAACTGCCCGCTGGGTGCCGCCGCGCTTGCCGGCACGAGCTATCCGCTCGATCGTCAGATGACGGCTGCCGAGCTTGGTTTTGCGGGCGTGATTCCCAACTCGCTCGATGCTGTTTCCGACCGTGACTTCCTGCTCGACCTGCACTATGCCGGCTCCGTTATGGCGATGCATCTGTCGCGTCTCTCTGAAGAGATCGTTCTGTGGTCGAGCTCCGAGTTTGGCTTTATTACGCTGTCCGACTCGTACTCCACCGGCTCTTCCATCATGCCGCAGAAGAAGAACCCCGACTTCGCCGAACTCATCCGTGGCAAGAGCGGTCGCGTGTATGGCAACCTGGTGCAGCTGCTGGTGACTATGAAGGGTCTGCCGCTGGCATATAACAAGGATCTGCAGGAGGACAAGGAGGGCGCGCTCGATACCGCCCATACGCTTATGCAGTGTCTGTCCGTTATGGCCGGTATGATCTCGACCTGGACCGTCAACGAGGACGCCATGGCGCGCGAGTGCGGTGTTGGCCACCTGGCAGCCACCGACGTTGCCGACTACTTAGCTAAGCGCGGCCTGCCGTTCCGCGAGGCGCACGCCGTGGTGGGCCATCTGGTCCTGATGTGCGAGAAGCGCGGTTGCAATCTTGAGGACCTGCCGTTTGAGGTGTTCCAGGAGGCAAGCCCGCTCTTTGAGCACGATATTACCGAGGCGCTCGATATCCCCTCGATTGTTGCCGCACGTACGACCGAGGGCGGTACCGCTCCTGTCGCCGTCGCCGTGCAGCTGGAGCGTGCCGAGGTGCAGCTTTCGGCCGACGAGGTCACGTTTGGTTCGCTGACCAAGGTCGTCGAGATGGGTCACGGGGCAAATTAACGCTTCTATGGCGCTTGTCTTACTCGCTATATATCTTGTCTTTATGGGTGTTCGCTTTGGCGGGCGCCCGTTTTGTTGTGGAGCGGGGAGGAGCTTGTCGAGAACTTTTGTAGGACCTTTGCGCAGGTTGTGAAGGGGATACGCTCACGGGCGACAACCGACCGTCTGTTCTGTTCGTTACGGTTAGCGAAAGGGCGGATGATACGCTAGGCGGGCTTCGGAACAGAAGTGACACATATGGAACGCTTCAATAAATTGCAACGCTTCAATAAACAGCTTTTTGTTTAACTGCAGCTAAAACTCTGTTACGATGCAGTCCAGGCGAGTGCCGGAATGGGACTTTGGCACGCGCGAACCAACTTGAAAGGCTACCTTATGGCTATCGAGAAGACCTTCATCATGATTAAGCCCGACGCCGTTCGTGATCGCAAGATTGGCGAGATCGTTGCTCGTATCGAGCGCAGCGGCCTTGTTATCGAGCGCATGGAGATGACTACGCTTGAGCGCGCCACCGTCGAGGAGCACTATGCCCACCTCAACGACAAGCCCTTCTTTGGCGGTCTGTGCGACTTTATGACGAGCGGTCCGGTCGTCAAGATGGTCGTTTCCGGTCCTTCCGCTGTTGCTAAGATGCGCACCCTCATGGGCGCTACCAACCCGCTTGATGCCGCTCCTGGCACCATCCGCGGCGACTTTGCCGTCGATGTCAACGCCAACGTGATCCACGGCTCTGATTGCCTGGAGAACGCCGAGATTGAGATCAAGCGTTTCTTTGGCTAAACCAGCTTTGACTCCTTAAAGCTGTTAGCGTGTGGCTTGGGCGCCGCGGAACTCCATCCGCGGCGCCCTTTTTGTGCCTAAAGCGACAAAGAGCCCCCGCTCGGATGTGCTTTCCGTGCGGGGGCTGTTGCTGACATATGGCGCTGTAAGACCTTTAGGCCTCGTCGACGGCCTTAAGGCCGCGGGTCTGGTCGATCTCGTTGAGGAGGTTGACGCGACGCTCGTGGCGGCCGCCCTCAAACTCGGCATCGAGCCACTCGTCAACGATCATCTTGGCGAGCTCGGAGCCCACGACGCGGGCACCAAAGGCGAGCACGTTGGTGTTGTTGTGCATGCGGGAGAGCTTGGCGCTAAAGGGCTCGGAGCACACGACGGCGCGCACGCCCTCGACCTTGTTGGCGGCCAGGCTGATGCCGACGCCAGTGCCGCAGATCAGGATGCCCAGGTCGACGTCGCCGTTGGCAACGGCCTTGCCCACCTTGTAGCCGGCGATGGGGTAGTCGAAGCTCTCGGAGGTGTCGGTGCCAAAGTTCACGACCTCGCAGCCGCGCTCCTTCAGGTGCTCGGAGATGATGTTCTTGAGCTCGACGGCGGCGTGGTCGTTACCGATACCGATCTTCATGGATGGTTCCTCTCTGGTCCGTGCGGCGGAATTGCTAAAGGTTTTACCGCGTTCGACTGCATGATAGCGCGTCTTTTGCGTAAACGCTCGAGCGTTTTTTGGTCAAACGCTTTATC
>CAVCKO010000015.1:3769-58908 GCA_963602825.1 Treponemataceae bacterium
TATCAATTTTGAACATCAGTTCATCACGATAATTACCGTCAATTTCTCCCTGGCTGCCGTCTGCCGGAACCCGGGTTGCGGTTTTTGGAGCCTTGGTATCAAATGAAGAAGTTTACTATGTATAAGAAGTAACTCGTTGTGTATACAGGAGGCACCAATGCCCATCGATTCCATCCGCGATGCTGCGTTCTGTGACGTTTTGAACCGTGAACTTGTCTGTGCGCTTGGCTGCACTGAGCCTATTGCCGTCGCCTATGCATCAGCGCTTGCGAGCCAGACGCTCGGCTGCGAACCAGAGCATATGGACGTTGCCTGTTCGGGCAATATCATCAAGAACGTCAAGAGCGTGACCGTGCCCAACTCGGGCGGTATGCACGGTATTGAGGCGGCGGCGGTGCTGGGCGCCGTGGGCGGTGACGCCAAGAGCGCGCTCGAAGTGCTCGAGAGCGTCAATGACGCGAACCGTGCCCGCGCGACCGAGCTGCTCGCCGATGCCGGCTACTGCGATGTGTCGCTTGTCGAGGGCGTGCCGAACCTGTATATCAAGGTGACGGCGATGGCGGGCGGTCACACCGCGGTTGTCGAGATAACCGATCACCACACTAATGTGACGTGCCATACGCTTGACGGCATTCCGGTGTGCGGCAAGTCGGCGGGAGAGTGCGCTGCCTGCGCCGAGCGCGTGGTTGCCGAGCGCGCTGCCGATAATGCCGATACGCCCATGAGCATCGAGTCCATCATCGACTTTATCGAGGGCGGTGATATCGAGGGAGCTCGTGCGGCCGTTGAACGTCAGATTGAGCTGAATGGTGCCATTAGCGCCGAGGGCCTGGCGAATGCGTGGGGTGCCGAGGTAGGCCGCACTTTGCTGGGCGCTCGCGCCGACGATGTGGCGTGCCGCGCCCGCGCCCGTGCCGCCGCTGGATCCGACGCCCGTATGAATGGCTGTGCCTTGCCGGTCGCCATCGTGTGTGGCTCGGGCAACCAGGGCATCACCTGTGCGCTGCCCGTTATGGAGTATGCCGAGTACCTGCGCTGCGACCATGAGCGCCTGGTGCGCGCCGTGATGCTGTCCGATCTGATCGCCGTGCATATCAAGAGTTATATTGGCGCGCTTTCGGCATTTTGTGGTGCTATCTGTGCGGCATGTGGTGCCGGCGCGGCCATTACGTGGCTGTGCGGTGGCACGCGTGAGCAGATTGGCGCAACGGTCTCAAATACGCTCGGAAACGTGGGCGGCATCGTGTGTGACGGCGCCAAGGCGAGCTGTGCCGCCAAGATCTCGGCTGCCGTCGATGCAGCGATTCTGGGCCATGATATGGCCATGCAAGGTCGCGGCTTCCGCGCCGGCGAGGGCCTGATCCAAGATACCGTTGAGCAGACAATCGCCAGTATGGGCTACGTAGGCCGTGTGGGCATGAAAGATACCGACGTCGAGATCCTCAACATCATGATCGGCAAAACCGAAGTGTGCTAGGACAGTTCGTCGGCTACTTGGTGTTCGTAGAAGGCTTCTACTACGGCGTTAAAGTCGCGGGCGAAGCCTTCCATGGTTCCGCGCCAGGTGACTCGGTTGGGCTTGCCCTGGCCTACATAGGCAGTCTGAATGCCGCAGGCGGGACTAGGGAAGTCGCGTTTGGGATCGTTGCCCACCATAAGGACCTCGTGCGGTTCGAGTCCCATCACCTGAAGCTGCTCTAGATAGTAGGTGGCATCAGGCTTGCAGCGGGTGGCGTTTCCCATGTGCGTGACGAGCTCAAAGGGGGCGTCGGCCAGGTCGCCCCAACCCATGCGGCACTCGATGGCCCCCTGCGGAAAGCTGGGGTTGGTAAAGAGCGCGCAGCGCAGCCCTGCGTCCTGTACGGCCTGAAGCGCGGCATGTGCGCCCGGCATGGCGTGGGCGTTGATGACGTCGTCATTCTTATGCGGAAGAACTTCGCGGTCGTAGTAGGTAAATGCCTCGTAGATGAGGGGGTCCGAGAGGCAGATGCCGCACCTG
This sequence comes from Treponemataceae bacterium, assembly GCA_963602825.1. Lineage (GTDB taxonomy): Bacteria > Actinomycetota > Coriobacteriia > Coriobacteriales > Coriobacteriaceae > Collinsella. Next base: position 5,769 of record CAVCKO010000015.1, read on the forward strand.
CGCTCAACTTCTTGTTGGTAGAACTCAAGATTGGTGCGATTGTCCGTGCCGCTGCGCCGGTTGGCGTTGAGGTCGACCAAAATGGTGCCGAGGCGTGCCATCGTGCCGCCACGGCTGCGACGGCCGATATCTGCGAGCATCGACGAGACATCCTTAAAATAGCGAAGGATAAACGCATTGAGGTTGATGCTAAGAAGCGTTTCGTCCATATCGAAAACGACAGCTTTGAGCACGCGAGCACCTTTCTCGTAAATTCGATCTAGAATCGTTGGTTCCGGATACTTTACCCCAAAGCCATCCTGCGCACTGCTTATCGTCAAGTTGTGGAGACAGCCGTCCATAAGATTACGAAAAAGTCTCCACACGAGTAAAAAATCGCAGTTCACGCTTGAAATCGAAGTCGTTTCCCCGTAACCTATACGAACGTGATTGCATAAGCATCACATTAGTATCTGTCGGCTCCCGAGTGTTCCTAAACGTTGTGTGCTTGTCGCACCCTTCTGTAGGTCCTAGCAATCGGGGCCCCGTAGTTCGAAAGGGGTCCACCTTTGAGTGAGATTCAGAACTCGTCCATTTTCTCTCTTGACGATGTCAACGAGGAGGAGATGAACAACCTCATCGACGGTACGATTACCGACTTTGATGAGGGCGATCTCGTTAACGGCACTGTCGTTAAGATCGAGCATGACGAGGTGCTCGTTGACATCGGATTCAAGTCCGAGGGCGTTATCCCGGTCCGCGAGCTGTCCATCCGCAAGGACGCTAACCCTGCAGACATCGTTGCACTCGGTGATCCCATCGAGGCCCTGGTTCTCCAGAAGGAGGACAAGGACGGTCGTCTGGTCCTGTCCAAGAAGCGTGCCGAGTACGAGCGTGCTTGGAACCGCATCGAGGAGAAGTTCAACTCCGGCGAGAACGTTGAGGGCGAGGTTATCGAGGTTGTCAAGGGCGGCCTGATCCTCGACATCGGCCTGCGTGGCTTCCTGCCTGCTTCCCTCGTCGACCTCCGTCGTGTCAAGGACCTCACCTCCTACATGGGCACCCGCATTGAGGCCCGCGTCATCGAGATGGACCGCAACCGCAACAACGTCGTCCTCTCCCGTCGCGTCGTGCTCGAGGAGTCCCGTAAGGCTGAGCGCTCCGAGATCCTGTCCAAGCTCAAGTCTGGCATGCGTCTCCAGGGCACCGTTTCCTCCATCGTCGACTTCGGCGCCTTCGTCGACCTCGGCGGTATCGACGGCCTCATCCACATCTCCGAGCTCTCCTGGAACCACGTCAACCATCCTTCCGAGGTTGTCAAGGTCGGCCAGGAGGTCGAGGTCGAGGTTCTCGACGTCGATCTCAACCGCGAGCGCATCTCCCTGGGTCTCAAGCAGACCACCGAGGATCCGTGGCGCGCACTGGTCAAGAAGTACCCCGTCGGCGCTATCGTCGAGGGCACTGTGACCAAGCTTGTCCCGTTCGGCGCTTTCGTCGACCTGGGCGAGGGCATCGAGGGCCTGGTGCACATCTCCGAGATGGCCAACAAGCACGTCGATCAGCCTTCTCAGGTCACCCACGTGGGCGACAAGGTTCAGGTCAAGGTCATGGAGATCGACCTCGACCGTCGTCGTATCTCCCTGTCCATGAAGTCCGCTGCTGAGACTCTGGGCGTCGAGATCGAGGTCACCCCGCTGCCTTCCGAGAAGAAGGACGAGGAGACCGATGCCGAGTAAATCGGTTTGACGATCACTTGTTTTAAGGGATCCGCCTGTAATGGGCGGGTCCCTTTTTTGTGTTGATGCTGAATTGGCGGCAGCTTGCCGCCTGGGTCGCACGTTAGCTATTGAGTTGTCGCGGCATGAAAAAACGCCGACATCCCGCCTCGGGGAGGAGGCGGGAACGCACCGAGTAGACGGAGGGGTGCGGAGCGCGGTCGCGTCTCGACTGACGACGTTGCCCATCGACGCGATTATTGTAACGCATGAGCGGTTCTTGGTTTATCGTGTCGAGCGTGCGTGTTGTGTCGTCTCGTGCGTTGACGGTGTGCTACACTCTTGCACTGCTGAGTGGGCCAGACGGTCGCGCGATGTGCTGCTTGCGGCACGCGTGAGGAAAGTCCGGGCTCCAGAGGGCGGGATGCCGGCTAACGGCCGGGCGGAGTGATCCGACGGAAAGCGCCGCAGAAAAGAAGACTCCCACCTGCGCCGCAAGGCGTAAAGGGAAAAGCTGAAACGGTGGTGTAAGAGACCACCAGCGTCGTGGCAACACGGCGGCTTGGCAAGCCCCATCCGGAGCAAGCGCGAATAGGAACGCTATGGGCCGGCCCGGTCCGCGTTCGGGTAGCGTGCGTGGAGCTGCACGGTAACGTGCAGACAAGATAAATGACCGTTCACGACAGAACCCGGCTTATCGGCCCACTCGGCACTTTGTTGACGCTGCGAACCCGTCAGCGCGGCAATCTGCCTTTCAAACCTTCGGGCATGACCATAAGGTCAATGCCCTCGGCTTTCAAGGCACCTTGCTCGCGCTGACGGGTTCTCGCTTTCGTTGACGGAATCATCGGCGTTGCCATTCTTTTTACTAGGGTTATCGTATTATTGAGGCTGTTTGTTGCCGCGCTTAGTTTTGTTGAGGGGCTTTGTTGGACAGCTATTTTACTCTGCAATCGAATATTGAGGTTTCGGGCGAGTTTGTGGACCGCAAGAGTCGGTTTATTGCCCAGCTGGTCCATATTGAGTCCGAGGATGAGGCGAATGCCTTTATCGAGGTGGTCCGCAAGCGTCATTACGACGCTCGACACAATGTTCCCGCGTGGATTTTGGTCGATGGACGCGAGCGCCAGAGCGATGATGGCGAGCCGAGCCGCACGGGCGGAATGCCGACGCTCGAGGTGCTGCGCGGTGCGGGACTTAAAAACGTATGCTGTGTTGTGACACGCTATTTTGGTGGTACGTTGTTGGGGCCCGGTGGCTTGGTACGCGCCTATACCGCGGCGACGCAGGCGGCGGTGGCCGCGGCTCAGGAGGCCGGGCAGATCGTCGAGATGACGAGTGTCGTGCCTGTTGACGTGTATGTGGCCTATCCGCAGTATGAGCAGGTGCTTCGCTTGGCCCAGGATTCCGGTGCCAAGGTTTCGGATACCGAGTACGCGGATGCCGTGACACTTCATTTGGTGTTTAAGGCGGGGGAGCAGGGGTCGTTTTGCGCTAAGATGCGCGAGCTTATGGCGGGGCGCGAGGAGATTGAGGTCAGCACTCCCGAATTTGCCGAGTTCTAACGGCGACGGTCGGCGTGCTTTTGGACGGATCCCAAGCACACCGACCGTCGTTTTATGTCGCTGCCGTTTACTCGGCGAGCTGCTTTAGTACATCACAGGCGATTTCGACGGCATCATCGATGCAACCGGGACAGCTGCGGAGCGGACCCTTGTCCGATCCGATGCCCTTGAGCGTGCCGCAGACGGTCGTCGTGTTCTTCTCGCCAAAGCGCTTGGCGATCTCACGCGACAGCTTGTAAGTCTGCCCCTTGGTCTTGGGGTTTTCCATGCCGTCGCTCATTACAAAGCCCATGATGGCCACGGCGCCCGTGATGGCGCCGCAGGTCTCGGTCATGCCGCCCATGCCGGCACCGAAACCCTCGGTGAGGGTGAAGGCAGTCTCGGGGTCGAGTCCGACGGCGGGTGCGAGCGTGCAGGCGACGGCCTGTGCGCAGTTGAAGCCGCGAGCGTGGTATTCGGCGGCCTGGGCCTGACAGGCGGCGGTGTCGAGCTGGGTGGTATCAATCTGTTTCATCGGTGTCTCCTTGAGTACGGTGTACCCGCCTATGGTACCCTTGCCGGCGCATTCGCTTATCGAGACCGCAGTGCATATCTCATTGTTTTTCGCCATCGAACACTTTCTTAAGATTTGGGACAAATAAACCTGATTAATTTGTCCCATAACCTATCGGCGGGATGGGTTGAGAGGGGTGCGGGGTAGCGGTATCGTGAACCGAATAAAAACAAAACCCAAGTAAGGGAGTTGGATATGAGCGAGCAGACTATCGGTACCACGTGCGTTCAGGGCGGCTATCATCCGGGCGATGCAGAGCCGCGCCAGGTGCCCATCTACCAGTCCACCACGTGGAAATACGACACGTCCGAGCACATGGGCAAGCTGTTTGACCTGGAGGAGTCGGGCTACTTCTACAGCCGTCTGCAGAATCCCACGTGCGATCTGGTTGCCGCCAAGATCTGCGAGATGGAGGGCGGCACCGCTGCGATGCTCACGAGTTCGGGCATGGCCGCGAACTTCCTCGCGATCTTTAACGTGGCCGGTGCCGGTGATCACGTGGTCGCGAGCTCTGCTATCTACGGCGGTACGTATAACCTGCTCGCCCACACCATGGGCCGCATGGGCGTGACTTGCACGTTTGTCGCCCCCGACTGCACCGATGAGGAGCTGGAGGCCGCCTTTCAGCCCAACACCAAGCTCGTCTTTGGCGAGACGATTGCCAACCCCGCCCTTGCCGTGCTCGATATTGAGCGCTTTGCCAAGGCCGCGCATGACCACGGCGTGCCGCTGATGGTCGACAACACCTTCCCGACGCCCGTGATGTGCCGTCCCTTTGAGTGGGGCGCCGACATCGTCACGCACTCTACCACCAAGTACATGGATGGGCATGCGGCCTACCTGGGTGGCGTGATCGTCGACCACGGCCAGTTTGACTGGATGGCCCATGCAGACAAGTTCCCGGGTCTCACCACGCCCGACGAGAGCTATCACGGCGTGACCTATGCCGAGAAGTTCGGTCGCGAGGGTGCCTTCATTACCAAGGCAACCGCTCAGCTCATGCGCGACCTCGGCCCCATGCAGAACCCGCAGGCGGCGTTTTTCCTGAATAGCTCGCTCGAGAGCCTGCATGTGCGTATGCCGCGTCATTGTGAGAACGGCCTGGCCGTTGCTAAGTTCCTGCAGAGCCATCCCAAGGTGCGCTTTGTGAGCTATCCGGGCCTGGAGGGCGATAAGTACTATGACCTGGCTCAGAAGTACATGCCCAACGGTACCTGCGGCGTCGTGAGCTTTGGCTTTAACGGTGGTCGCGCGGCGGCCGAGACCTTTATGAAGAGCCTTAAACTCGCCCAGATCGCCACGCATGTGGCCGATGCTCGCACCTGCTGCCTGCATCCCGCTAACGCCACGCACCGTCAGATGAACGATGAGGAGCTCATCGCCTGCGGCATCTCCGCCGACATGGTGCGCCTGTCGTGCGGCCTCGAGGACACGGCCGATCTGATTGCCGACCTTGAGCAGGCGCTCGAGCAGTGCTAGGCTAGCTTCTCGTATGAAGCGACGGAGCCTCTTGGGGTTCCGGTGACATATAGTTCCGATTCCGTAGGCGGGACCCCAATCGCGACTGTTTGTAGGCGATTGGGGCCCCGTTTTTGCGTTGCGCCACTCGAAAGGATGGATATGGAGAAAACCGCAGAGCAGCTGCGCCGCGAGCACATTGCCCTTGAGGGCGAAACCCATGGCAAGAACAAATGGGCGATTCTGTTTACCGTGCTCATCATGACGTTTATGTCGTGTCTGGATTCGACCGTCGTGACCGTGGCGTTGCCCGTGATGCAAAAGGAGCTGGGCGTGGGCCTCGACCGCATCCAGCTGGTGAGCTCGGTGTACCTGCTTGCGACATGCGTGGCTATGCTGCCGTTTGGCCGCTTGGGCGACGTGCGCGGCAAGGTGGGCGTATTCCAGCTGGGCGTAATCGTTTTTACGGCCGGCTCGCTGCTTTGCGGCCTTTCGAGTTCGCTCGAAGTTCTTATTCTGGCACGCATTGTGCAGGGCGTCGGCTGCGCGGCGGCCATGGCTAACAACATGGGTATCATCACCGAGTCGTTTCCGGCGCGCGAGCGCGGTCGTGCCATGGGTATTCTCGCGACCTTCGTGGCCCTCGGCATGATGTGTGGCCCCGTGCTGGGCGGCATGCTGGTGGCAAGCTTTCCCTGGGAGAGCATCTTCCTCATCAACCTGCCCATTGGCGTCATCTCGTTTATCGTGGGGCTCTATACGCTGCCGCATGTTAAGCCGGAGGCTGGCGAGCGCCCCATGTCCCTGATCGAGGCTGCTCGTCGCTGCTTTGCAAATTCGGCCTTCACCATCAACCTCGCCTGCATGCTCATCGTGTTCGTTGGTATTGGCGCATCAGAGTTTATCCTGCCGTTCTATTTTCAGGACGCCCACGGCTTTGGTTCCGACATCTCTGGACTACTCTTTTTGGCGTTGCCGATGGTGAATGCCTTTATCGGCCCGCTTTCGGGTACGGTTTCGGACCGTGTTGGCTGCGAGGGCCCTACGGCGGTCGGCCTAGGCGTGTACGTATGCGGTCTCTTTGCGGTAAGCATGCTCGACGAGCACTCTTCTATCCCTGTGATCGTGTGTTGCGTCGCGTTTATGTCGTGTGGCACGTCGATTTTCCAGAGTCCCAACAACTCGCTGTACATGGGTTCGGCCCCGCGCGAGGCGCTCGGTTTTGCGGGCAGCCTGGGTAGTCTGGCGCGCTATGCGGGTATGGCAGTGGGCATTACAGCGGCGTCGCATATCCTGTATGGGCAGATGAGCGTGGCGATGGGTGAGGCCGTGACCAGTATTGTTGCAGGCCGTCCGGATGTGTTCCTGTTTGGTTTTCGTTCGGTGTTCTATGTGTTGATGGCTGTGGCCGCTGTGGGCTTTGCGTTCGCCATGGTGCGTTTGGTGAGGATGCGCGCCCGCCATTAGCGTGTTGGGAGGCTGTCTGCCACGACTCGCGCCGTCTCAAAAAGACTCGTTTGTGGTGCGATGCGGCTTGTGGGGCGGGCGGGGGTCGGTCCGTGGTAGACTATCGAACAACGTTTATTAATCGCGCGGTATCGTTGCCGCGAGAAGGGGTTGCGCCATGCAGGAGCTTGAGGATCGTATTCGCCGTGACGGCATCGTAAAGGCCGGTAACGTCCTTAAGGTTGATGCCTTCCTCAACCACCAGTGCGACGTTGAGCTGTTCGACCACATGGGCGCCGAGTGGGCCCGTCTGTTCGAGGGCGTCGAGATCAACAAGATCCTGACGATCGAGGCTTCGGGCATTGGTATGGCCTGCATCGCGGCCCAGCATTTTGGCGGCGTGCCGGTAGTCTTTGCAAAGAAGGCCCAGTCCATCAACCTCGACGGCGAGCAGTATGCCACGACCATCTATTCCTTCACCAAGCAGAAGGAGTACCCGGTTATCGTGGGTAAACGCTTCCTGTCCGAGGGCGACAAGGTCCTGATCATCGATGACTTCCTGGCCAACGGCTGCGCGCTCGAGGGTCTCATCAAGATCTGTGAGGCTGCGGGCGCCGAGGTTGCCGGCATCGGTATTGCCGTGGAGAAGGGCTTCCAGGGCGGCGGCGACAAGCTCCGCGAGCGCGGTTTCCGCGTTGAGAGCCTGGCCCGAATCGCCGATATGGACTGCGAGAATGGCGAGATCACCTTCGCTTAAGCGCGCGGCACATACGATTCGCATGCGATGTGACAAAGGGACTGTCCCTTTGTCACATTTTTTTGTTTGAGAGGAGGTGTTGGTATGGACGAGATCAAGATGGGCTGGCGCGAGTATGCGCGCTTTGCCGAGATGTCGGCCGAGGAGCTGGCGCGTGACTGCGAGGTGCAGGTGTTTCGCGCGACGGGTCCGGGCGGTCAGGGCGTGAATACGACGGACTCTGCCGTGCGCATGAAGCATGTGCCTACGGGGATCGTCGTGACGGCGCGCGAGAGCCGTAGCCAGTTTCAGAATCGCGCGAGCTGCCTGCGCAAGCTGAAGGCAGAGCTTGAGCGTCGCGGCCGTCCGCCACGACGTCGCGTAAAGACCAAGGTGCCGCAGCGGTCGCGCCAGCGCAGGCTCAACGACAAGCACTTCAACGCCATCAAAAAGGCCAACCGCCGCAAACCGGACGGTGACGAGTAGACTCCTCAATTAGTTGCGGTGAAATAGGGATTGTTTGGGCTGCCAGAGCCGCAAAACAGTCTCTATTTCACTGCAACTTATGGGGGCTAGCGGGTGGGGCGCCAGACTTGGAGAGCGGCGGTCAGGATGTCCACCTCGATGCGGGAGGCGACGATGGGCTCGCCGTCGGCTTGGATGGGGTAGTTGGGCTCCTCGAAGGTGAGTTCGGCATGGCGGCAGCGGCGCATGCGCACCGGCGGCAACTTGGTGTGATGGCCGTCCTTGGCCGAAAGGAACATAGGCAGGGCGACAGCGCGGGGCACGGGGCCGCACGCGTAGCAAACGTCGAGGATGTCGTCGCAGGGGTCGGCGTCGGGGCAGATACGATAGCCCGAGCCATAGGTGGGGCCCAGCTGGATGGCCATGATAATCGCCCGCACGCGCTCGGCGGGCGCGCCGTCAAAGCTAACCGTCATGGGGTAGTTGCGGTAGCGCAGGCCAAACTGCTCCAGACCCGAGAGGGTGTAGAGCGGAGCGCCGGTGAGCCCTGTCTTTTTTCGTAGCTCGGTGGTACCTAGGCCGATGGCGGCATCAATGCCGACGGAGAGCGTCTGGTCATAAAACTCGACAGTTGCCTCGCCGCTGCCGCTTGCGGGGTTCCAAGAGCGAATGCGCCCAATGTCCTGACGCTGGAGCTTGCAGGTGAGCAGCGCGCCAACATCCTTGCCGGAGAAATCGTCAATACCGAGGGTCTGGGCAAAATCGTTACCGGAGCCCACGGGCAGGACGGCAAGCGCTGGTCGGACTGCCTCTTCCTGCGCCATGAGCCCGTTGACGACCTCGTGGATTACGCCGTCGCCGCCGAGTGCGATAACCGTGCGGTAGCCCTGGGTCTGCGCGGCAAGTTCTTTGGCGTGCCCCATGTGTTCGGTCAGCACCAGGTCAAACTGGGATGAGCGCGCGGTCATGTCCAAAAAGCGTTGTAGGCGCTCGGCCACTTCGCGCGCCGCGCCCGACTGGGCGGCGGGGTTGGCGATGATCAACGTGCGACCAAAATCTGTTGCGTGCATGGGGCGACTCCCGGCGTATGGCGTGACGGTGCGGTCACGCTCGGGTTACGTTGCCCCGGATTGTGGCTGCACGGCGAATACTTGCGTCTACTCTATCAGGTCGTTGTGGCGCTCGATAGCCTCCGCCACCGTGCCGCCCTCGTCAACAATGAGCGAACGGCGCTTGGGCGAGATAATGCGCTGGGCAGGATATACGCCACGGTGCCCGCCGGCAAGGTAGCTGATAAACGCAACGATGACAAAGAACCCGGCCGCCGTGCCGTGGAATAGGTCGATGGCCATCATGCAGGTGGTGATGGGCACGTTGAGGCCGGCGCAGAACACGCCGAGCATGCCGAGGGCCGCCAGAAAGCTGGGGTCGATGCCGGCAAGGCAGCCGATCCAGCCGCCAAGCGCAGCTCCGATGCCAAACAGGGGCGTGACCTCGCCGCCCTGGAAGCCTGCGCCCAGGGTGAGCGCCGTCACGACGAGCTTGATGGCCGCGTCGGCGAGGGTCGTGTTGCCGGCGAAACCGGCGCCCGAGAGCCAGGTGGCAAGGCCGGCGTACTTCCAGGCATCGAGTGCCGCGTAAGCCGCGAGCACCACGAGTGCACCCACGAGGGCGCGAACAAGATAGTTGGTGATAAAGTGGCCGTAGAGGCTCTTGACGGTTCGAACCGACCAGGCAAAGAGGCGTGCCGTCAGTCCAAAGACAATGGCGCTGACGACGACGATGGCAACCGTTCGGGGCGTCATATCGGGGACGCTGGCGATGACGTTCGTCTCGTACTCGGTGCCCAGGGCAAGCGACGTAAAGTAGCCGGTGAACGAGGCGACGAGGCAGTAAATGCCGGCGGTGTAGTCGATCTTGCCGATAAAGCACATCTCCATGCCAAAGAAAGCGCCGGCGAGAGGCGAGCCGAATACGGCGCCGAAGGCAGACGAGATGCCGGCGAGCATGAGGTCGTGATGGTCGTGCTTTTTGAGATGCGCCAGGTTCGAGATGTTGCTGGCGATGGTGCCGCCGATCTGCACCGCAGCGCCCTCGCGTCCGGCCGAGCCGCCCGTCAGGTGCGTGAGCGTTGAGCAGACGAAGGTGAGGACCGCCATGCGGGCGTGAATGAGGCGGGTTCCCAGGGCGGAATCGATGACCAGGTTGTTGCCGCGTTTGGCGGCGAGGCCGTGGTTCTTATACACCCATGCGGTGGCGACACCCACGGCGGGGAGCAGGGCGTAGATCCACGCATGGTGCTCGCGATAGTCGGTCGCGATATTCAGCGAGGCTAAAAATGCCCAGGCGGCAACACCCATGGCGAGTGAGGCGATCACGACGAGCGCGAGCAGCTTGGCGCTCGCGAGCAGATTGCGGGCGTTACGGCGCGTGTCGGCGGCCAAGAGATGCTCAGAGCGGGCGAGCTGATGCCTGCCGGCCATGATGACGTCGTTGAGGGAGAAGAAGCCTCCCTCATCGAGCGGCAGGGAGTTGTCTTGCTCTTCGCTTTCGCTGTCTGATGTGTCGGTAAAAGCCATGGTGTCCTTTTCTTTGGTTGCAACGCAAGCATTATAGAGCGTGACAAACGCGTCAAGCCGGTGGGTTGGTTTCGGTTCTGTTTCGTGCCCTGTAACCGACAGGTGTATTCGCGAGTGCAGACCGTCTCGCGGTTGAGCGGCGGGGGATTATACTGAATAAAACATAAAGAATCGGCGCCCTTGTTACGCGCCGCGATCTGTAAGAGGTGCATATGGCAGAGAAGCTCATTCCGTTGGAGGTCGCGCAGGCAATCGTCTTGTCGCGTGTGAGTCCGACCGGGGTTGTCGAGATTCCCGTGTGGCAGGCGGCCGGTCTTCCCTTGGCTGAGGACGCTGTGGCCGATATCGACATCTCGCCATTTGCTAACAGCGCCATGGACGGGTATGCCGTACGCGCCGCAGATCTTGCTACGGCGTCAACCGATGCGCCGGTGACGCTTTCCGTTATTGGCCACGAGGCGGCGGGCCATGTGTTTGAGGGCACGATTGGCGCGGGCGAGACGGTCCGTATCATGACGGGTGCACCGGTGCCAGAGAGCGCCGATGCCGTGGTGAAGTACGAGATCGTCGACGTGCTCGACGGCGATGGCAACGAGGGCTCGCACGTCCGCTTCTCGGCGTCGGCTAAGGTGGGGGAGAACGTTCGCTCTGCTGCCGAAGAAGCCCATGCCGGCGACGTCGTGATGCACGCTGGCGAGGTTGTGGCCCCGGCAGGTGCGGGCCTGCTGGCAAGCGCCGGATACGCGAGTGTGAAGGTGCACGCTGCGCCACGTGTGGGAATCATCTCGCTGGGCACGGAGCTGATTGCTCCGAGCGAGCTTCCGGCGCGTGGTCAGATTCGCGATTCCAATTCGTCAGCGCTTATGGCCGAGGCGCTCGATGCCGGTGCCGAGCCCGTGTTCTACGGCATCGCGCCCGACGACGAGCAGGCGATATCCGAGCTCGTACACCGCGCGGTGCGCGAGTGCGATTTTGTCATTACGAGCGGTGGCGCCTCGGCCGGAGACTACGATTACGTGACGGCGCTGGTCCAGCACGAAGGCGAGGTCCTGTTCGATCGCATCTCGATGCGTCCCGGTAAGGCCATCACGTTTGGCCTGCTTGGCAGCAAACCGTACCTGGGGCTTTCGGGCAATCCGGCTGCGGCATACGTGGGCTTTGAGATGCTCGCGCGCCCGGCGATTCGCAAGATGCGCGGGTTTGTCGAGGGCGCTCGTCCTGTGCAACAGGCCACGTTGACGCATGGCGTGAAGAAGCGTCAGGACCGTCGCTTTTATGACCGCGCCACGGTTGCGCGTGATGCCGAGACCGGCGAGCTTATGGTGACCGAGGCGAAGAGCCAAAACTCGGCATTGCTCGGCACGATGCAGCGTGCGAACTGCCTGCTGCGCATTAACGAGGGCCCGTGCGAGTTAGAACCGGGCGATGTCGTGGATGTCGTCCGTGTCGATCTGCCCGAGGGAACGGTGCTGTAGGAGGAGCGCTATGGAGTTAAAGATTTCGATCGTGACGTGTTCTGACACGCGCGATCTTGCCCAGGACGAGGCCGGAGCCGCGCTCGAGGAGCTTATTGCGGCGCAGGGCTGGACGGTCGCGTCACATGTTGTCGTGCGCGACGACGTCGACGAGATTGGCGCGGCTATCGTGGACGCTGCCGACGAGCGCCATGCCCACGTCGTGCTTACCTGCGGCGGCACGGTGGTTTCGGTGCGCGACGTGACGCCCGAGGCGACGCGTGCTGTCTGCGACCGCGATGTGCCGGGCATTGCCGAGGCGATTCGCGCGTACTCGATGACTAAGACGCGCCGTGCCATGCTTTCGCGCGCCGTGTGCATGCAACGCGGTCTTACACTTGTCGTAAACTTTCCCGGATCAACCAAGGCGGCCCGCGAAAGCTGGGAGGCAATCGCCGATCAGCTGGAGCATGCAGCCCAGATGACGGCGGGCGGCGGACACGCCAAATAAGTGTTTCACCTGCGGCGGAGCGACCTGAACGGTTGCTCCGCCTTTTTGTTTATGCCTTAAGGGGCGGCGTTTTGCAGGCAGCCTGAAAATATATTCTCAGGCGAGAATAATTTCTCACTGCCATTATTCGCGATGAAGTATAATCTGATTACAGAATAAAGCCCGCGGTGGGGTGCCCGGGTACAAGGTCCGAAAGGGTTCAATATGTTCGATATGGTTTCTCGCCGCGGTTTCGTCTCGCTTTCTGCCGCCGCTGCCGCCGGCCTCGGCCTTGCTGGCTGCTCGGGTAACAAGGCATCCAAGCCTGCTGGTTCCGACGCCGGTTCTGCCAAGTCCTCCTCTAAGAAGAAGGCCGTCGAGCTGCAGATCTTCGCCGCCAACTCCCTCGAGAAGGCCCTTCCCGAGGTCCAGGAACTCTATACCGACCAGACCGGCACTACCTTTGCCGACACGCAGTTTAAGGCCTCCGGCGACCTGGTCGAGCAGATGAAGGCCGGCGCTGCCGTCGACGTACTCATCACCGCTTCCAAGGGCACCATGGATGACGCCGAGACCGCAGAGCTCGTCGATACCGACACCCGTGAGGATATGTTTGTCAACGACCTCGTGATCATTCGTGCTGAGGGCTCCGATACCAAGGTCGAGGCTATCGCCGACGTCGCGAACTTGGACGGCAAGATCGCCATTGGCGATGCCAAGACCGTTCCGGCCGGCAAGTACGCCAACCAGGCACTGGCTTCCGTGGGCCTCTACACCGGCACCGAGGGCGACGACGGCGAGTACGCTCCCGAGATTGCCGAAAAGGTTGCGCTGGCCGATAAGGTCGGCACCGCTGCCGCCTACGTGTCCACGGGCGACTGCGTGGCCGGTTTTGTCTACAGCTCCGACATCTATCGCTACGACGGCATCGAGGAGGCCTTCGTGTGCCCCGAGGATTCGCACAAGCCCATCGTGTACCCGGGCGCCGTGGCCGAGAGCTCCGAGCATGCCGATGAGGCCAAGGCATTCATCGACTTCTGCGTGTCCAACAAGAAGGCGCAGAAGATTTGGGCTAAGTACGGCTTTGAGCTTTCCGAGTAGTGCGAAACTTCACTGCATAACGATATGCTGTGGGGCGGGCGTTCTTGCGATCGTCCGCCCTTTTTAGATTGAAGCGGCGTGTCCGTGCGCCGTTGCCCTGTGTTTGAGGAGTCGCCCGTGTCAAGGAAAACAATTCGCCTGCTCGCCGCGCTGGTGGCTATTGTCTGCGCGCTGACGGCGCTGCCTGGGGTCGCCCGTGCCGAGGCACTCTTCGCCACTGCCGACGGACGCCAAGCGACCGAGGACTCCGCGCTTATCGATGGTGTCGATTTTGGTCTCAATGCCTTTGAGCGTAACGCCAAGGGCACGGCCCGCTCGTTTGCGGGCCAGCCTGAGGGTTACCGTTTTCCCATCTACAAAAAGACGACGCTCGTGACGGTGACCACGCCTACGAGCATCGTGGTATGGGTCGATGCGCACGCCGCCAAGGAGGCGGGCCTCGATATCGCAAATGCCTCCGATCAAAAGGCGCTTAAGAAGATGCTCGTGGGGCTCGATAAGTCTCACTCCATGGGAGGTGCGCTGCTGGAGGACTCCAAGCTCGAGTGGGTCTTTACTTCGGACAACGAACTGGTGCAGGGAGATTATCGCTATCAGTTTAAGGTGAAGGGCGGCGACGGCGACTACTATACCGTCGTGAATGCCGCAGACGCCGCAAACACTGAGCTCAACCTGGGAGACGGTGCCTTATGGAGTGACAACGCCGCCCTGGTGCCGTATGCGAACGTCTCGACGACGGAGCCGCCCACGGTGGCGGAGCGCGCTCAGACATTTTTTGGCGGCATCGACTACCGCCCGTTTTGGGTGTCCATCAAAACGAGCGGACTTGCCCTGGTAATCGCCTTCGCGCTGGGCCTGTTTGCCGCGTGGAAGACCATGGGTACCACGAGCCGCGTGAAGGGCCTGCTCGATTCGGTCTTTACCATCCCAATGGTGCTGCCGCCCACGGTCTGCGGCTTTTTGCTGCTTATGATGTTCGGTCGCTCGACCGGGGTGGGCCAATGGCTGATCGCACATGGCATCTCGATTGTCTTTACATGGCCGGCGGCGGTGATTTCCGCCGTGGTGGTGTCGTTTCCGCTCGTCTATCGTACGGCGCTCGGCGCCTTCGAGAGCCTCGACACGCAGATGCTCGACGCCGCGCGTACGCTGGGCTGGTCTGAGCGTCGCATCTTCACCAAGCTCATGATGCCTCTTGGTTGGCCCTCCATCGCCGCCGGTACGGTACTCGCCTTTGCCCGCGCCATGGGCGAGTTTGGCTGCACCCTGTTCTTTGCGGGCAACTATGCCGGCATTACGCAGACCATTCCCATTGCGATTTACTTTGAGTGGATGGGCGGCAATACGTCGGTGGCGCTCTTCTGGGTTGTTGTCGTGATCGTTTTTAGCTTCCTGGTCATCCTGTTCATCAACATGTATACGGCGCATTCGCAAAAGTATCGCGAGCGCGGCCTTTCCCGTGCGGAGCGCAAGCAGGCCAAGGAGCTTGCTGGACAGGGCGATTCGCTCGACCCCGTCGGTGGCGATGCCCTGCGTATCGATCGCGAGGCGCTGGCCGAGCTTATGCGTGACGACGCGGTCGCGAAGGGAGGTCGATAGGCCATGTCGCTCGTTTTGGATATCAAAAAGCGCTATCCCGGTTTTACCCTCGACATTCAGCTCGAGGCCGGCGAGGAGCGTGTGGCGCTGCTCGGCGCCTCCGGATGCGGCAAGAGCTGCACCTTGCGCTGCATCGCCGGCGTGGAGACGCCCGACGAGGGCAAGATTGTCGTCAATGGCGTGACCTTTTTTGACTCGGCGGTGGGTATCAACCTGTCGCCCCAGGAACGCAAGTGCGCCCTGCTGTTCCAAAACTATCAGCTGTTCCCCAATATGAATGTGGCCGATAACGTGTGCGCTGGCGTCAAGGATGCGGGCGACGCCGCGGCACGCAAGCAGCTTGCCAAGCGCTACCTGGGCATCTTTGGCCTGGCCGACTTTGCCGACCGCTATCCTGCGCGCCTTTCGGGCGGACAGCAGCAGCGTGTGGCGCTTGCCCGCATGGTGGCGGCGCACCCGGGCATCTTTATGTTCGATGAGCCCATGAGCGCGCTCGACGCGTATCTCAAGAGCGCGCTTGAGCAAAACATGCTCGACCTGTTTGATGTATGTAACCGCACCGTGCTCTACGTGAGCCACGATATTGACGAGGCGTGTCGTCTGTGTGAGCGCATCTGCGTGATGCATAACGGGCATGTGGAGGAGATCGGTTCCGTTGAGGACGTGGTCCGCCGCCCGCAGACCTTGGCGGCGCTGCGCCTGACGGGCTGCAAGAACACGAGCCGCGCGCGCAAGATCGGCGACGAGGAAGTTGAGGCCCTGGACTGGGGTATGACCTTTAATGTGGGCCGTGAGGTTCCCGACGACGTAGCGTACCTAGGCATTCGCGCGAGCTACTTCCATGTGGACAATCGCGCCGAGCGTGGGCGCAACAGCTATGACCTGCATGTTGCCCGCGTAAGTGATTCGCGTTTTGAGCGCCTGGTGCTGCTAGATGTGCCGCGTGCCGACGCGCCGACGCGCCTGCAGTGGAAGGTCAACAAGGTGAGTGTGCCTGTCGAGGAGTTGCCGCAGGCGGGGGAGACCTTGCGTATGCATTTTGATGCGAGCAGGATCCATCTGGTTTGTCGGTAGTTCGACGTGCGATGTGGCCGGGGATAAAGTCCTCGGCCGCCGCGTTTTGCCGGGTGCCGTTCGCCGAATGACCGGTGACAAATCATTATCAAAGTAGATAATAATTTATTAAACGACGGTGTCTGTCGCTGTCGTACGCGTGTCGGCGGTGTTCGTTTGAATGACGACCGTTGATATAGTTACCTTCGACGAGAAAAGGAGGGCGCGCCGATGCCGCAAATGACATATTCGCGTTGCGTTGCCGCGCGCGCCCTATATATGGCTCGGAGTCGCATATGAGCAGGTATGTTCACGGCTCCGGGAGAGACGACGCACAACTAAATCATCAGCTGCAAAGCAGGTTCCCCAAAATTCCGGGTTTACGCGCGGCTGGGTTTTCGCCACCCACCGCGCAGCAATACCGTAGCTATTCATTTTTGGTTCGAGAGGGGAACCGCCATGGCTGAAGAATTCGATTTCCATCCGATGTGGGAGAGCCTCGGCATGAATCTTGCCGACCACGACATGCTGTTGGGCGCCGTGGGCCAGATGTACGGGGATATGTTCCTGACGCAGAACAATCGCCCCAAGTCCACGTCCTACCTGGATTTTGTTGCCACTAACATCCACAGCGGCCGTATTAAGGAGATGCTCGACAAGAAGGAGGCCGGCGAGGCTACCAAGATCGTCGGTTCGTTCTGCGTCTACGTGCCCGAGGAGATCGTGCTTGCGTGCGATGGCATTCCCGTGGGCCTGTGCTCGGGTGCCGACTGGGCAACGGACAAGGTCGAGGAGCATCTGCCGCGCAACACCTGTCCGCTCATCAAGAGCTTTGCCGGTTTTAAGCTGGGCGAGGTTTGCCCCTACATCGAGTCGAGCGACTTGGTGGTAGGCGAGAACACCTGCGACGGCAAGAAGAAGGCCTACGAGTTCTTTGCCACACAAAAGAACATGTACGTCATGGATATCCCCAACGTGCACGACGAGTCGACGCTCGTGACCTGGAAAGCCGAGGTTAAGAAACTCGCTGCCAAGATCGAGGATGAGTGTGGCGTCAAGATTACGCCTGAGCGTCTGAAGGCCGCCATTCACGCCGTCAATGAGAAGCGTCGTGCCCTGCAGCGTTTGGCTGCGACCCGCGCTGCCGACCCGGCACCTATCAGCGGTCTCGATAGCCTACTGACCGTGCAAGCCGCCTTTATGGACGACACGCCGCGCCTGACCGGTGCCATCAACGATATGGCCGCCGAGTGCGAGGGGCGCGTCGCCAACGGTGAGGGCGTGGCGCCCAAGGGCACCAAGCGCATCCTGTACACCGGTACGCCTATGGCAGTGCCCAATTGGAAGCTGTTCAACCTGATCGAGAAGGCTGGCGGCGTCGTGGTGGGCGAGGAGTCCTGCACGGGTTCGCGTTACTACAAGGACCTGGTCGACGAGTCCGGTGAGACGGTCGACGAGATGCTCGACGCTATTGCCGAGCGCTACTTTAAGATCAACTGCGCCGTCTTTACCCCCAACGACCAGCGTATGAAGGACATCGTGCAGATGGCGCGCGACCTGCATGCCGACGGCATCGTCGACGTTGCCCTACAGTTCTGCACACTCTACGAGATGGAGTCCTTCGCCGTGGAGAAGGCCGCCGAGGAAGCCGGCATTCCGTTTATGCACATCACGACCGACTACGCCGGCGAGGACGCAGGCCAGCTGCAGACGCGCATTGAGGCGTTCTTAGAGACGATTTAGGGCAATCGGGTCGCGCGGCGCCATTCGCTGAGGGGGCCGCGCGACCTGCGCGCTCGTTGCCTACGATTTCACGAAGGGGAGCGCTTTATTACGTTAAATAAACCTACTGAATAGATAGGTCTATAGTCCCGCGGAAGCGCATCGCGGGCAAGGCAGCTACAGCGAAAGGATTATCGAGTCTATGCACCCTGCGGTTCAAGTTGACCAGCTCAAATTCACGTATCCCGGCTCTGAAAAAACGATTCTTGAGGATGTTTCCATGCGGGTCGATGAAGGCGAATTCGTCTGCATCCTCGGGCAATCTGGTTGCGGCAAGTCGACGTTTCTGAGGCTTTTGGCCGGACTCGAGACTCCAACGGGAGGATCGATCTCCATGTTCGGAGAGACCATCAAGGGCGCCGGTCCCGATCGCGCGGTGGTGTTTCAAGATTACGGGCTTTTTCCCTGGATGACAGCAGGCAAGAATATCGTGCTCGCCCTGAAGCAGAAGTTTCCCGATACGGACAAGGCGGAGCTGAAGGCCAAGGCACTCGAGATGCTGGAGGCCGTGGGATTGTCGCCCGACGTGTTCGATAAGTTGCCCAAGGAGCTGTCGGGCGGTATGAAGCAGCGTTGCGCCATCGCCCGCGCGTTTGGAATGGATTCGCCCGTCATGCTCATGGACGAGCCATTCGGCGCACTCGATGCCGTCACCCGCGCTCGTCTGCAGGACCTTCTTTTGGAACTGTGGAACAGGCAGGAGCAAAGGAAGACGGTGTTCTTTGTGACTCATGACGTGGATGAGGCATTGTTGCTTGCTTCGAGAATCATCGTGTTCGGTCAGTCGCCCGCCCACGCCATCTATGAGTGCCGTATCGACCCGGATCAGCATAGATCCCGCGAAGGGCTGTTCGAGAGTTCCGTGCTCATGGGTCTTCGCAACGATCTGATCCGTCATATGAATTTGGATATCAACGGGCGTATTGATTAGCCCGCTGCATATAGGAACGAATACGTCATGCAAGAGAAAGGAAAACGTTCCATGACATCCATTAACCAGCCGTTGAGCCGCCGTAGCCTGTTCGCGGGATTGGGCCTTATCGTCTCGTCTGCGACTCTGTCGGGCTGTGGCGCCTCGGGCGACACGGGCTCTTCCAAGGAAAAATCATCGTCTGCCGAAAAGCCCGAGGTCTCCCAGATCAGCTGGGGCCGCGCCAACAGCGGCAATATCTTTGTCACGCTCGCGCAGGACAAGGGCTATTTTGAGGAGTATGGTCTCGAGGTGACCGAGAACCCCGTCGCTAACGATACGGATGCCATGGCGGCTCTTACGTCGGGGAAGGTCGACGTTACCTCCAACCAGGGTACGGTGGGTCCGCTCCAGCAGGTCGCGGCTGGCGAAGACCTCACCATCGTCGGCGGCTACATGCTGCAGGGCATGTACCTGATCGCCAAGAAGGGGACCAAGTGGAATGGAATCGACGATCTGGTCGGAAAGCGCATCGCCCATAAGGTGCCCCAGATTCCCATCTGCTATGCGATGCTCGAGGCCGGGCACGATCCCATGAAGGACATCACTTGGGTTACTACGGACACGTCTGCGGACCGTCTGGCGGCGGTCGTGGCCGGCGAGGCCGACTACGGATACATGTCCGGCGACATGCTGTACTCCATTAGCCAGAATGACGACGTCGACATCGTCGTATACGCCGATGAACTTATGCCCGCCTATGGTTGCTGCCGCATGAACATGCGCACGGACTTTGTCAAGGACAATCCCATTACGGTCAAGCTACTTCTCAAGGCTCTTCTGCGTGCCGAGGCGTATTTCCAGGCTAACAAGGACGAATCCGTTTCGATTCTGGCCAAGCAGCTCAACACCTCTGAGGACTACGTAGCCGCCTATCTCAAGAACGACCATTATAAGATTTCGATCGATCCGGTTCACAACCAGGTTCTCAAGACGTGGGATGTTATGAAGCAGATCGACTTTGTGTCCGGCGAAGCCAAGAATATCGATGTTGAGAAGCACATCGATATCTCGTTCTACAAGAAGGCGCTGGACGAGGTCATCGACGAGCACGGTGACGAGTACCCCGACTGGTGGAAGAACCGCCAGGAGTTCTTCGAGCAGTACAACGCATAAAGGTCTTCACATGCCAAAGAAACTGATCGGGTTTATAAAAAGCTATTGGATCACAGCGCTGGTTTTTGCCGCGATGGTCGGGGTCTATGCCGTTATCAGCGAGTTCAAGCTGCTCAATGCACTGCTGTTTCCGCCGATTCCCAAAATCGTCGAGGCTTTTCTGTCTAATGTCGACGTCATGCTGCTTAACCTGGTGTCGTCGTTTCAGCTGCTTGTTCCCGCCGTTATTATTGCCACCGTTATCGCTCTCATCATAGGCATCGCCTTGGGCTCAAATAGGCGGGTCCGTACTGTGTTGCATCCGGTCGTCTACACCGTCAGCGTGGTCCCGTCGATCTTGTTGTCGCCGTTTGCCCTGTTGATAGCGCCTGATTTTCGTTCTGCCTCGTTGTTCTTGGTCGTGTTCGGAACCATTTGGTCGACGCTGTTCGCTACCATCACGGGCATTCAGACGATCGATAAGCGCTATCTGGACAATGCCGCGGTCCTGGGGCTCACGAGATTCAAGCGACTCTTCAAGGTAGTTCTGCCGGCCGCGAGCCCCTCGATTCTGGCCGGTTTTGTCAACTCCTTGCGTGGCTCATTTGTGATCCTGGTCTATGCCGAGATGTACGGTGCCCAATACGGCATGGGGTTCTTCGTCAAGAAGTATACGGAATACGGCCTGTATGCAGAGGCGTGGGCAGGTTTCATCTTTATGGTGATCGTGCTGGTCGTTGTGATGCAGTTGTTTGAACGCGTGAAAGAGCGCTTGCTCAATTGGACAATCGATTAATAGAAAATTGTTTGTGAGGAATATGGTATGAAAATCACAAAAGTCGATGTTCTTCTGTTGGAAGAGCATCCGCAGGATAATCCCAATTGGAGTCCGGTCTTGTGCCGCGTCTATACCGATGAGGGAATTTATGGTGACGGCGAGGGGGCGATGGCCTACAATACCGGCGCTAAGGGCACATGGAGCGCGATCCAAGAATATGCCCAGAAAATCATCGGGATGGATCCGCTGGATCACGAAGTGATCTGGGAAAAGCTCTATAAGTCGACGTTTTGGGCTCAGAACGGCGGCCCTACGGAGTTCTCGGCCATATCTGCAATCGATGTGGCCCTGTGGGACATCAAGGGCAAGGCCTTCGGTGTGCCGGTGTGGCGCCTTTTGGGTGGCAAGCAACGCGAGTCGCTGCGCTGCTATGCGAGCCAGCTTCAGTTTGGCTGGGGCGACCATAAGGAATCGCTCCGTACGATCGATGAGTATGTTCACGCTGCCGAGCTGGCGCTCGCCGAGGGCTACGACTGCATCAAGTACGACTTTTTCACCTATGACGAGAAACCTGGCGTGAACTTCACCCACGAGGACACGACTCGACTGCTCTCGCCCCGGATGCGCAACCTTGTCGTCGGCCGTCTTGCCGCCGTGCGCGAGGCTGTTGGTCCCAATGTCGATATCATCGTGGAGAATCATTCCAACACCGATGCACAAAGTGCCGTGCAGCTTGCCCATCTGATGGAACCCTATGATGTTTTTTACTTCGAGGAGCCCTGCACGCCCAATCCCAAGATGAACAAATACGTGCACGACCATATCAACATGCCCGTCTCGCAGGGGGAGCGCCTCTACAGTCGCTGGCAGTATGCTCCCTATTTCGAGAATGGATCCGTCCAGCTCATTCAGCCCGATCTGGGAAATTGCGGAGGTATCACCGAGGGTAAGAAGATCTGCGATATGGCTCACACCTACGATGTGGGCGTTCAGGTCCATGTGTGCTCGAGTCCGTTGCTCACGGCGGCCTCGCTACAGCTTGAGTGTGTGATTCCCAATTTCACGATTCACGAGCATCACGTTTACAATCGATTCGATTACGTTAAACGTCTGGTGGTCAATGACTATCAGCCCGTGAACGGCCGATTCGAGATCCCAGATGCACCGGGTATCGGAAACGAGATCAGCAAATATGCCTTTGAGCACGGTATAAAGGCAGAAGTGAAATAGATTGCAGGCCTTGGGGGCCGCCTTTGCCCCCAAGGCATCCATGAGGTTCGTCGCTGGACACGGAGTGAAATTCCGTTTTCCGGGATCGTGGCCTATCGGAGGGGAGATAACGTCATGCTAACCATCGAGGAGCAGCCGCTGCCCAGCTCGTTTGAGGAGTTCAACGAGCAACGCAAGGCGGCGTTTATTCGCGTGAAGGACTACAAGCAGGCCGGCAATCGCCTGGTTGGCTTTTTGTGCAGCTATACGCCGCTCGAGATTATCGATGCCGCGGGGGCTGCAAGCGTCGCCCTGTGCGGCACGTCCGACGAGGTGATTCCCGAGGCCGAGAAGGTGCTGCCGGCAAACCTCTGCCCGCTCATCAAATCGACCTACGGCTTTGCCTACTCGCAAAAGTGTCCGTTTACGTACTTTAGCGACATGATCATCGGCGAGACCACCTGCGACGGCAAGAAGAAAATGTACGAGCTGCTCAACGAGCTCAAGCGTACGCATATTCTGCACTTGCCGCAGAGCCGCGACCGTGCCTACGAGCGCGAGGGCTGGTACGAGGAGTGTCGCCTGCTCAAGGAAGAGCTCGAGAACTTCTACGGCATCACGATTACCGATGACGACCTGCGTGCTGCCGTACGCCGCCGCAACCGCCTGCGTGCCGCCCAGCTCGAGATGTTCGCTCTGCAGGCCAACCAGCCGGCTGCCATGAGCGGCGTCGACCTGATGAGCACCATGTTCGCCGGTACGTTCAGCTTTGATATCGAGGCCTATACGCAGCAGCTGGAGCAGAAGGTCGCTGCCCTGCGCGAGGCTTACGACGCGGGCGAGCGCCCCGTTGCGGCGGATACCAAGCGCATCCTTATTACCGGCTGCCCGGTGGGTGGCGTGATCAACAAGATCGGCCGCACCATCGAGTCCAACGGCGGCGTGGTCGTGTGCATGGACGACTGCTCGGGCGAGCGTACGGCCGCCATGATGATTGACCCCGACGCGCCCGATATCCTGCGCGCTATCGCCGATCGCTATCTGGACATCAACTGCTCGGTTATGACGCCCAACGACGGCCGCTTGGACAACACGCTGGCCATGTGCGAGAAGTACCACGTCGACGGCGTCGTTGAGAGCGTGCTGCAGGCGTGCCACACCTTCAATGTGGAAAGCGCCCGCATGCAGGAGGCCGTCGAGGGCGCGGGCATTTCGTACATGAAGATCGAGACCGACTACAGCAACGGCGACATGGGCCAGATCGAGACGCGCATCGCCGCCTTTATCGAGACACTGTAGGACGAATGCGGCATGGGGACAGTCCCTTTGCCGCATGTGAAGGAGGATGCCGTGGTTGGCATTGGTATCGACATAGGCTCGACGGCTGCGAAAGCCGCGGCGGTGGAGGCGGATGGCGCCATCGCGTGGACTTGCGTGATGCCGACGGGGTATTCGTCGGTCGATGCGGCTGAGCGCCTGCGCGCAGAGCTTGCTTCGGCCGGCTACGACGTGGCGGCCGACGACGTGCGTGTGGTCGCGACCGGTTACGGCCGTGTCGCCGTGCCCTATGCGCACAAGGTCGTGACCGAGATCACCTGCCATGGCACCGGCGCTGTGGCGCTCTTTGGCGACCACGGCACCGTGATTGACGTGGGCGGCCAGGACACCAAGGTCATCCAACTTAAAGGCGGCCGCGTGGCCAAGTTTGCCATGAACGATAAGTGCGCTGCCGGCACGGGGCGCTTTTTGGAGATCATGGCCGATCGTCTGGGCATTTCTCAGCAGCAGATGGCAGACCTCGCCCGCTCCGGCGAGCCGACCAAGATCAGCAGCATGTGTACGGTGTTTGCCGAAAGCGAGGTCATTAGCCTGATCGGTCGCGGTGAGTCGCGCGAGAACATCGCGCGCGGTGTGATCGAAAGCGTCGTGTCGCGCGTGGCGACTATGGCCGGGCAGGCAGCGGGCGCCCCGTACTACCTGACCGGCGGCCTGTGCGAGAACGCTTACGTTGTGGAGCGGCTGGGAGCGCTGCTGGGCTCGCCGGTGACTACCTCGCCCGAAGCCCGTTTTGCCGGCGCCATCGGCGCGGCGATTCGCGCGCAGGCACTCGCGTAAGGGGGCAGGTCCGTTGCGCATCCTCAACATTTCGGCCCAAAAGCCCGATAGCACGGGAAGCGGCACGTATCTCGCTGCACTGGTGGCCTCGCAAATTGCTGCGGGCCACGAGGCGGCGGTGCTGTGCGGTGCTGCGCCCGGGGACACGCAAGGGGAGCTCGACCCCGCCGCGCGCGTGTTCACCGTGCCGTTCGAGACGCCCGAGCTGCCGTTTCGCATCTGCGGCATGTCGGACGTGATGCCCTATCCCTCGACACGCTACCGCGATCTGACGCCTGCGATGGCGGCAGCCTTCGAGCAGACCTTTGGCACGGCAATCGACCATGCCGTCGCCGCCTTCAAGCCCGATGCCATCATCTGCCACCACTTGTACTTGCTGTGCGCCCTGGTGCGCGAGCGTGTGCGGGGGATTCCCGTGTGCGGCGTGTGCCATTCGACCGATATTCGGCAGATGCTGACCCATGGACTCGCCCATGATCGTATTGTCGCGGCGGTCCGCTGCCTTGATGCCGTCTTTTCGCTTCATGCCGAGCAGGCAGAGGAGATTGAGCACGTCTATGGCGTTGACCCGTCGCGTATCCACGTGATTGGAACGGGCTATGACCACCGGGTGTTTTGCCGTGATGCGCAGACGGCAAAGGTTCCCGGGTCGCTCGTCTTTGTGGGCAAGGTTTGCGTTAAGAAGGGCGTCGAATCGCTGGTGCGCGCGATGGGGCGCTTTGGCGAGGACTCTGATGCAGCGTACAAGGTGCGCCCGAGTCGGCTTTTGCTGGTGGGAGGCCATGGCGATACGGATGAGTATGAGCGCATCGCTCGGGCCGCCCGGGATTCCCCCGTGCCGGTGGAGCTCGCCGGTCGTTTGAGTCGCGATGAGCTGGTGCGCGCTTATCGCGAGGCCGAGGTGTTTGTACTGCCGTCCTTTTACGAGGGCCTACCGCTGGTGCCGATCGAGGCGATGGCCTGCGGATGCAAGGTCGTCATGACCGATCTGCCCGGCGTGCGACCGTGGATCGAGGCTACCTTGCCCAGCGCGCCCGTGACGTGGGTGACGCCGCCGCGTATGACGGATGTCGATACGCCCGATGTGCTCGATTGTCCGCGGTTTGAGCATGCGCTGGCAGATGCCGTGGCTCGGTCGCTCGCGGAACCCATCTCGTCCTTTGATCCGTCTGCGGTTTCGTGGGATGCCTGCTGGGCGCGTATACTGGAGCAGTTATCAAACTTGAAAGGAGGTATCGATGGCAGAGGACACGATTAGGCTCACGTCTATGACCGCCGCGAGCGGTTGAGCCGCTAAGTTGGCTCCTGGAGTCCTCGCCCAGGTCCTGGGTGACTTACCAAATGTGCCCAACGACAACTTGCTCGTGGGGTTCGATACCTCCGACGATGCGAGCGTCTTCCGTGTTGGCGAAAACCTGGGACTCGTTCAGTCCATCGACTTCTTTCCGCCGATGGTCGACGACCCGTTCCTGTTTGGCCAGATCGCGGCGGCAAACTCGCTGTCGGACATCTACGCCATGGGCGGGCGTCCGAGCCACGCCATGAACCTGCTGTGCATTCCCAGCTGCCTGGGCGTTGAGGTTGCGGGGCAGATTTTGGCGGGCGGCGCCGACAAGTGCGTTGAGGCCGGCTGCACCATCGCGGGCGGCCACACCATCAATGACGATGAGCCCAAGTACGGCCTGTCCGTGAGCGGTTTTGTCCCGCTCGATCGCATGCTCGCCAACAGCGGCGCGCGCGTGGGCGATGCTCTGTTGCTGACCAAGGCGGTCGGCTCTGGCATCATCACTACGGCCATTAAGGGCGAGCTCATCGAGCAGGACGAGGCCGCGGCGATGTTTGATTCGATGCGTACCCTCAACGAGGCGCCGATTCGATTGGCTGAGGGACTTGAGCTTCACGGCTGTACCGACGTTACGGGCTTTGGCCTGATTGGGCATGCGTGCGAGATGGCTGAGGGATCGGGCGTGCAGATCGAGCTTGCGTCTGGGGCGGTGCCGCTCTTTGACCAGGTGCTCGACATGGCACGACTGGGCATTATCCCCGCCGGTGCCTACCGCAACCAGGATTTCTTTGGCCCACGTGTGGCTGCCGACGATGACCTGGAGCCGGGCATGCTGGATGCGCTGTACGATCCGCAGACGTCTGGTGGCCTGCTCATCGCGGCGCCTGCCGCAGATGTGGATGAGCTCGCGCGCCGCCTGCATGCCGAGGGTCGCATCGCCGCCGTTGTCGGTCGCGTATGCGAGGCAGAGCCGGGCGGTCCTGCTGTTCGCGTTGCGCACTAGTGGCGCGTTTATGTAACTACCTATCGTTTTGGAACAATAAACTCGAAAGGAAAACTATGTCTACCAAGATTGAAGTCAACGCCATGGGCGATGCCTGCCCGCTGCCCGTCGTTAAGACCCTTAAGGCGCTCAAGCAGCTCGATGGCGAGGGCGCTGTCGTGACATCGGTCGATAACGAGACCGCCGTCAAGAATATCTCCAAGATGGCGCAGGAGAAGGGCTGCACGGCCTCGGTTGAGAAGATCTCGGATTCCGAGTGGCACGTGACCGTCGCGACTGCTGGTGTCGTTGCCGTGGCCGACCCTGAGCAGGACGGTGCCGCCTTCTGCGACGCCAGCGCCGGCAAGGGGAAGCTGGTCATCTCCGTCTACACCGACTGCATGGGCCGCGGCGACGACGAGCTGGGCCATAAGCTCATGAAGGCGTTCATCTTTGCCGTGACGCAGCAGGAGGAACTGCCCGCGACCATGCTGTTCTACAACGGCGGCGCCAAGCTCACCGTCGAGGGCTCGCCGGTGCTCGACGACCTCAAGGGCCTGTCCGAGCAGGGTGTCGAGATTCTAACCTGCGGCACCTGCCTCGATCACTTTGGCATTAAGGACCAGCTCGCGGTGGGCGAGGTCACCAACATGTACGTGATCGTGGAGAAGATGGAGCAGGCCGTGCGCGTCGTGCGCCCGTAACGCTTGGACGGGATTGCCATGAGGGAAAAGCGCCCGGCGCTGGTCATCACGTTTCCCACCACGGCTGCCGCCATGGGTTGCGAGACCCTGTGCGCCGAGCGCGGCCTTCCCGGACGCACGATTCCCGTGCCTGGGGAGGTCGCGGCCGGCTGCGGCCTGGCTTGGAAGGCCTTGCCTGCGGATGAGGGTTTGCTGCGCGGCGAGCTTGCCGCGGCGGACGTTCCTACCGAGGGCTTTACCGTGATTGATATGTGGGAGGTCGTGCGATGATCTACCTGGATAACGCGGCGACGACCATGCATAAGCCGCAGACGGTGGTCGAGGCCGTGGCACAGGCGATGTGCTCGCTCGGTAATGCCGGGCGCGGCGCCACGTCGGGTGCGCTCGATGCGGCCCGTACCATCCATGGTTGCCGCGCCAAGCTTGCGCGCCTGCTGGGTTGCCCACGGGCCGACCATGTGTGCTTTACACCCAACTCGACGGCGGCGCTCAACACGGCCATCAACGGCGTGGTGCGCCCCGGCGACCGCGTGGTCACGACGGTGCTCGAGCACAACTCCGTGCTGCGTCCGCTCAATCGTCTTGCGGCTGAGCAGGGCGTTACCGTTGAGCATGCCGGATGCGACGCCAACGGAGTGCTCGACTATGACGAGCTCGAGCGCTTGATGACGCCGGGCACGCGTGCCGTCGTGGTGACGCATGCCTCTAACGTGACTGGCAATGCCGTTGACGTTGCGCGTGTGGCGGCTATGGCTCATGCGGCTGGTGCACTGGTGATTGTCGATGCGTCGCAGTCTGCCGGTGCGGCGAAGATTGACATGCAGGGCATGGGGCTCGACATAGTGTGCTTTACCGGCCACAAGGGGCTTATGGGTCCGCAGGGCACCGGTGGCCTGGCTGTGGCGGAGGGCGTCGACGTAGCGCCGTGGGCCATGGGCGGCACGGGCGTGCATAGCTTTGATACGCTGCAACCGCTGGAGTGGCCGACGCGCCTGGAGGCGGGCACACTTAACGGCCATGGTATTGCCGGTCTTTCCGCTGGACTCGATTTTATCGAGACCCAGGGTGGGGTCGAGGCGATTGCTGCCCACGAGCGTGCGCTTGCTGATCGCTTCCTTGCCGGTGTGCGCGAGATTTCGGGCATTACGCTCTACGGCGCCTTCGACCAGCCGACGCGCTCGGCGATCGTGTCGCTCAACGTGGGCGATGTCGATTCGGCCGAAATTTCGGACGCGCTCATGCAGGGGTGGGGGATCGCGACGCGCCCCGGCGCCCATTGCGCCCCGCTTATGCATCGAGCGCTGGGAACCGAGCGCCAGGGCGTCGTGCGCTTCTCGTTTGGCTACTTCAACACGGACGAAGAGGTCGACACGGCGATTGAGGCGTTGCTCGATTTGGCCTGTTAAACACGCTCAAGCGTTTATACTTGCGGGACGGGTGTTTTGCCCGTCCCGTTTTTGTTTCGACCCGAAAGGTGTGCCTATGGCCTCATCCGCTCCGCGCGGTCTGCGCTCCGACCATGTCGTTACCGTCGGCATCGCTCTGTTCTCGATGCTCTTTGGTGCCGGTAACCTGATCATTCCGCCGTTGCTGGCGCTCCAGGCCGGCACGGCCACGCCGCTTGCCATGGTCGGCTTTTTGATTGCCGCTATCGGCCTGCCCGTCATGGGCTTTATCGCCGTGGCACTTGCTGGAACGGCGCGCGAGCTGGCCGGCCGCGTGCACCCCAAGTTTGGCGAGTTCTTCGTCGCGGCAGTGTACCTGGCGATCGGTCCGTGCCTGGCCATTCCTCGTACGAGCTCCACGGCCTTCGAGATGCTGGTACCGCTGCTGCCCGAGGGCATCTCGCTTGGCACTGCACGCCTAGTCTTCGCTGTCGCCTTCTTCGTGGTCGCGTTTGCGCTCACGCTGCGCCCCGGCGTCATCACGCGCGTGCTTGGTCGCATTACGGGCCCCGCGCTCATCGCACTCATTGTGCTGGTCGTTGGCGCTGCCGTGATCTCACCGCTGGGTCCGGCTGCCGCGCCGCAGGCTCCCTATGATGCGGGCGCTGCTGTGCAGGGCTTCTTGACCGGCTATCAGACGATGGACCTGCTTGCATCGCTCGCCTTTGGCATCATCATCGCCGAGACCATTCACGAGCTGGGTGTGACCGACGACAAACGCGTGGCCTTCGAGATCTCGCGCTCCGGTGTCATTGCCGGCGTGCTCATGGCCATCATCTACTGCGGCCTGGCGCTTGCCGGTATGCAGCTCGGCACCGTTATGCCCGATGCCACCAACGGCGCCGCAATCCTGGCCCGCTCGGCCTCCATGCACTTTGGTTTGGCCGGCACGGTCGTGGTCTTCGCGATCTTCTTCCTTGCGTGCATGAACGTGTGCATCGGTCTTATTAGCTGCTGCTCGCGTTACTTCTGCGAGACATATGTGGTCGAAGGGGGAGCGGGGGCTTCCGAGGAGGCCATGCGTCGCCCGTTTGCGATGTTCGCCTTTGCGTTCGCCGCGTTTTCGTGTGTGCTCTCCAACGTGGGCCTCGACGTAATCCTTATGTTCTCGGTGCCCATGCTCAACGCCTTGTATCCCGTCGCCATCGTGCTGGTGCTTATGGGCCTGGTGCACGGCTTTTGTGACGCGCATCCGCAGGTGTGGGTCTGGGTCGGCGGCGTGGTCGCCGTGCAGAGTGTGATCACCTCGGTCCGCGATGCGTTCTTTGCGGGTGTTTGGTTGCCGTTCGATGCGCTGCCACTGGCGGACATCGGTGCCGCATGGGCGCCGGTCGCCGTGGTGGCGTTTGTGATCGGCCTGGCCCATAGCCAGTTTGTCGCACATTCGAGGAGCTAGGGTTTCTGCGCTTGCACAGGCGGAGAGTCTCCCCTATAATTTCCTTCGCTTTGGGACACGCAAGGTTTAGACCTTAGCTGCTCAACACCTTCGGGACGTGGCGCAGTTTGGTAGCGCGCCTGCTTTGGGAGCAGGATGTCGCAGGTTCAAATCCTGTCGTCCCGACCATATCTTGCGGGCGTAGTTCAATGGTAGAACCCCAGCCTTCCAAGCTGATGACGCGGGTTCGATTCCCGTCGCCCGCTCCATATGATTGTTTTAACGGCTTTGGCTCCTTTTGGGACCAAAGCCGTTTTCATATGCGTGCCGGGTGATGGGAATCAAGCCTGTTGGGTGCGGAATTAAGAAATACGGACTGGTTTTGACTTATAGGATGGCCGATTTTGGCGCGTTTTCCAGTTGCGCATTCTGCTCAACAACAAAAAACGAGTTGTGCGGTCACATGGAAGCCTTTTCATGATTAAGGATGCCGGCTTAGGATCACCTGCGTCTATTTTGGTGTTTGATTCTGTGAAGTTGCTGTGCAAGTAGACATATAAAAGCCCAAAGTGGGACATAAGCGCTCAAGTTGTTACGGTGTATTCCACTTGGGATTTGCCGAATGGACCGCACAACTCGAAAAATGTTGGTGACGGTTCGACAAGGATGGCGAATGTAGCAAAGTGACTGTCCCTCCGTCGCATTAGTGACGATTTTGGTGGCGGAGCTTGTCGATGGTGGCGTCGGTGCTGCGGCTGCGGGCATCGGTGGCGCGTTCGCGGGCTTCGGCTACGTTGATGCGTTTGCGACGGTAATCGATCATGCCTTGGATGATGGGTTTGCCAAAGCTCACGACGTCGTCGTTGTAGATGGCGGTACGTGCCGCCAGCAGACAGTCGCTAAAGTCCATGTGTGTCTTGCCGAACAGCTTGATGGCGAAGGCGATAACAGTGGGCTCGTCGACCATCACGTCGTCGAGCAGCCTAGTCATGGCGGCGGCGATCTCGGTGCGAGGGACGTTATAGACATCGCGCAGAATGACGGCGACACGCGTGATGATCTCGGGGTAGACGCGGGCGGTGCGCGTGGCAACCACCTTGGCGGCGCGCGGCGACAGAACCTCGTCGTCGTCGAGCAGATAGCGCAGGATAACGGTCTCGTCGATGATAGTGCTACTCATGGATGTCTACTTCCTCGGGACCCAAAACCGTATCGTCGCTCTCTACCGCCAGGTATTCAATCCAGGCATTGCGCTCCTGCGTCCGGCGATTGGGGTCGCCGTATTTTTTAAGCAGGCCAAATGCCGCGGTGCCGTCTTTTGAGCGCACAGCGACCGGCTGAAAGGGGAGCTTGCGCATGAGGATGCTCTGCGCCACAAAAAGACGGACGGCCTCGGCAAGCGAGGTGCCCATGGCGTCATAGAGGCGCTCGGCATGTTGCTTGTCTTCTTCGCGAATGCGCACCTGTAGGATGGCGCGCTTTTGAGTCGCAGTCATCACGGCCCCCCAATTCTTTTTTACACGTAGTACTCGATGTTCTGAATCTGTAGAACTCAATGGTAGCGTTTTTGCGATTGATTAAACCCACTTTATTGCGGTCAAGTTACGCAATGCGAACTCTATAACAAGTGTAATACAAGTCAAAAAGCAGAGCGCGATAATTCAGTTGCCCTTACGCATGTACGACACTTGCCTTTATACGCGACAAAGAATAATTACGACCTGCCCAAACCTCTGCAATACACGCGTAATGTAGGTCGTATGCCCCTGTTTACCTCCCAAAACTGCGTATATTAAACCTGTATACCGTTGGAGAAATTCTATCGATTGCCTGTTTCGCCGCAGACATTCGATGCGCCGACGCCAGACCACGGGCGGTCTGGGACGACGTCGACAGGATCTCTCCAACAAGGGATTCAGGAGGGAGTGAACAACATGGGCAATAAACGAGTCGTCGCCGATTCTTCGCGCTGCATTGGGTGCCAAACCTGTATGGCGGCGTGCATCGAGGCGCACGATATCCCCGGCAACATCGCCGCACCGCGCCTGCGCGTGACGCGCACCTACGAGATTTCCGCACCGGTGGCCTGCCACCACTGCGAAGATGCTCCGTGCGCCAAGGCCTGCCCCACGGGTGCGCTGTTCTTTGATCCAAAGAACCACCGCATCGGCGTGAACGAGGACAACTGCATCGGTTGCAAGAGCTGTGTCATGGCATGCCCCTTTGGCGCCGTGAGCGTGGCGACCACGCAGGTCCCCGTCTTGATGGGCGATGTGCGCGTGGGGTCGCAGACCAAGAGCTTCGTGCTCAAGTGCGACCTGTGCGTCGATCGTCCCGGCGGCCCGGCGTGTGCCGAGGCGTGCCCGACCAAGGGCCTTTCCTTGGTGGACGAGGAGCGCCTGGCGGAACTGACCGCCGAGCGTGCCCGCGCCACGATCGAAAACGAGGCGTAAGCGGCCGGCGAATCCGCCCAACGTTTGTCAAACAAGTACCGAGTAATCGGTAGTACCGAAAGGAAGGAGGGTGTCATGGAGAAGCATAAAGTGATCTGCCCGTATTGCGGCGCCGGTTGCCAGTTTAACCTCCTGGTCCAAAACGGCCAGGTCGTGGGTACCGAACCGCTCAACGGCATCACCAATCAGGGCGAGCTGTGCCTGAAGGGCATGAGCGGCTACGACTTCATCAACGACACCAAGATCTTGACTCCTCGCGTGCTGCACCCGATGATCCGTCGCACCAAGGGCGCGGATCTGGAGCGTGTAAGCTGGGACGAGGCACTGGATTTCACCGCATCTAAGATGCAGGCCATAATTGACGAATATGGTCCTAACGCCGTCATGACCACCGGCTCTTCGCGAGGCGGCGGCAATGAGGCGAACTACGTCATGCAGAAGTTTACGCGTGCGTGCATCGGCACCCACAGCGTGGACAACTGCGCCCGTACTTGACACGGCCCTACTGTCCTCGGTCTGATGGACACGGTTGGTTCAGGTTGCATGTCTTGCTCCATCCCCGGTATGGAGGATGCGGGCTGCATATTCCTCTTCGGCTATAACCCTGCCGATTCGCACCCGATCGTCGCAAGGCGTATCGTGCGAGCCAAAGAAAAGGGTTGCAAGATCATCGTCGCCGACCCGCGCCATATCGAAACCGCGCGTATCGCCGACATCTACCTTCCGATCAAGAACGGTTGCAACGTGGCGTTCCTCAACGCCTTTGCCAACTGCTTGGTCAACGATGGCCTCTACGACAAGCAATTCGTCGCCGAGCACACGAACGGCTTTGACGAGTGGTGGGAGACCATCAAGAACTACACTCCCGAATCCGTACAGGACATCACGGGTGTCGAGCCCGCGTTGATCCACCAAGCTGCCGAGATGTACGCCACGGCGAAGCCTTCTGCCATCATTGGCTGGGGCATGGGCGTGTGTCAGCAGAAGCAGAACCTGAAGACGGTGCACACCATCGCCTCCATCGCCTGCGTTGCCGGCCAGATCGGCAAACCCAATTCCGGCCTCGCGCCCGTGCGTGGCCAGAACAACGTCCAGGGCTCCTGCGATATGGGCATGCTGCCCAACCTGTACCCTGGCTACCAAAAAGTCACCGACCCCGCCGTGCGCGCCAAGTTTGCCAAGGCTTGGGGCGTGCCCGAGGAAAAGCTCCCCTTGGAGGAGGGCTACAAGCTCACCGACCTGGGTCACCTGGTCGACGAGGGCAAGGTGCACTGCTTCTACAACTACGGCGAGGACCCGGTGCAGACCGAGCCCGATTCGGCCGGTATGCGCAAGACGCTCTCCGAGCTGGATCTGTTCATTTGCCAGGACATCTTTATGACGCAGACGACCATGCTCGCCGATGTCATCCTGCCCGCCACCTCTTGGGGCGAGCACGAGGGTGTCTTTACCGCGTCTGACCGTAGCTTCCAGCACTTCGACGCCGCGGTTCCGCCCAAGGGCGAGTGCCGCCACGACTGGGAGATCTTCGCGGACCTGTCCACGCGCATGGGCTACCCCATGCACTACGACAACACCGAGCAGATCTGGAACGAGTGCATTAGCCTGTGCCCCAACTTTGTGGGCGCCACCTACGAGAAGATGGCTCCCGAGGGCGGTTACGCTCAGTGGCCCGTCAAGACCACCGACGTGAACGACCACGGTACGCCGGACATGTTCGCAGGCGGCAAGTTCACCACCAAGGACGGCCGCGCCAACCTGATGGCGCACGATTGGGAGGCGCCCTCCGAGCTTCCCGACGATGAGTACCCGCTCATCCTGTGCACCGTCCGCGAGGTTGGCCACTACAGTTGCCGTTCGATGACCGGCAACTGCAAGACGCTGGCTCTGCTCGCCGACGAGCCCGGCTTCGTCCGCATGAATCCCGCGGACGCCGAGGCACGCGGCATCAAGAACGGCGACATCGTCTCGATTCACAGCCGCCGCGGCCAGGTATACAGCCGCGCCGACGTGAGCGACCGCATCAACAAGGGCACGGTCTACATGACCTACCAGTGGTGGATCGGCAAGTGCAACGAGCTGACCATCCACAAGGTCGACCCGGTCTCGCACACGCCCGAGGATAAGTTCTCTGCCTGCCAGGTCGACGCCATCGCCGACCAGGTGTGGGCCGAGGGCGAGGTCGAGCGTCAGTACACCGAGCTTAAGCAGGCTCTGGTGGACGCCGCCGCTCCCCAGGATGTTGAGCCTGGTGCCGCCAAGTTCGACGACGAGACGCGCGTGAACCAAATCGTGTAGTCCCGTTCTCGTTGGCTTTTTGGGCCGGGCGTCCCGTACGTTCGGGCGCCCGGCCCGTTACTTTGAAAGGAAGTGGGGATGAACCGCTTCATCGACATCAACCCGGAGAGGTGCATCGGCTGCGGAACATGCCAGTCCGCCTGTGCCGACGCCCACCGGATGCAGGGTCTTCAGGACACGCCGCGTCTGGCGCTCGTGAAGACCGGCGGCATTTCGGCCGCCCTTGCCTGCCACCATTGCGAGGGTGCCCCCTGCGCCGAGGTTTGCCCGGTGAACGCCATCGAGCACGATGGCGACCGCATCCACGTTAAGGAGCAGGAGTGCATCGGGTGCAGGCTGTGCGCCATCGCGTGCCCCTTCGGTGCCATCCACCCCGATGGCACGTCCATCGCCGGTGTCGCAGGCATGTGCGACCCGACACCTTCGTATCCTAAGTCCCTGAGCAGCCTGCTCACGTGGGCGCCCGGTCAGTACACCTGCGCCGTCAAGTGCGACCTGTGTGCCTTCGACCCTGATGGCCCCCACTGCGTGGCGGCGTGCCCCACCAAGGCGCTTACCGTCATGGGCGGCGCGGCCGATCGCGAGCTCGACGAGGCCAAGCGCCTGCGTTCGATCGAGAACGGTCCGTCTGTCGACGTGGCGGCTGTGGCCCAGGGCTTGTCCGAGAAAGCAGAAGGGAGCGTAAACAATGGATAGCATGACGCTGTTTATCGCATCGCTTGCCGTCTCGTGCATCGGTGCGCTCGCCTCGGTTCTGCTGATCAAGGCCGACAACGCCGCCAAGACCGCCGGCTGCCTTATCGGCGCCGTCGCCGCGGTGCTCTCCTTTGTTGCCGGCATTCAGGCCGTGCTCGGCGACGTCACGTCGGTCGACACGATCGTCTTCTTCCCGTTCGCGCATTTCCAGCTGTTGCTCAACCAGCTGGCCGGTGTCTTTGTGATGCTCATCTCGGTGCTGGCGTTTGCCGGATCGATCTACGGTCTCAATTACTTTGATGAGTATCCGGGCAAGAAGGGCCGCGCCGGCTTCTTCTTTAACACGTTTGTCGCCTCGATGATGCTCGTCATCACGGCCGACAACGTGTTCTGGTTCCTGGTTGCGTTTGAGCTCATGTCGCTCACCTCGTACTTCCTCGTCGTGATCGAGGAGAACGAGAACTCCATCCACGGCGGTTGGCTCTACTTTGTCATCGCCCACGTGGGGTTTGTGCTGATCATGGCGAGCTTCCTCACCATGACCAACTTCGCCGGCGGCTCGTTTGCGTTTGCCGATTTCCGCGCCACGGAGTTTAGCCCTGCGGTCGCGTCGGTCTGCTTTGTGCTTGCCTTCTTTGGCTTTGGCGCCAAGGCCGGCATCATCCCGCTGCACGGCTGGCTGCCCAAGGCGCACCCCGAGGCGCCGTCCAACGTGTCGGCCCTCATGTCCGGCGGCATGATCAAGATTGGTATCTTTGGCATTCTCAAGGTGGGTCTCGACCTGCTCTCCGCCTCGGGCGTTCAGGTCTGGTGGGGCCTCATGGTCATGGTCTTCGGTGCGATCTCGTCGGTCCTCGGCGTTGCCTTCGCTCTGCAAGAGCATGACATTAAGCGCCTGCTGGCCTACCACTCCGTCGAGAACATCGGCATCATCCTGTTGGGTGTCGGCGCCTCCATGGCCGCCATGGCGCTCAACTCGGTCGGCATCGCTGTCCTGGCCCTGATGGCCGCGCTCTATCACACGTTTAACCACGCGATGTTTAAGGGCGAGCTGTTCTTGGGCGCCGGCGCGCTGCTGTATGCCACGGGTACGCGCAATATGGAGAAGATGGGCGGTCTGTTCCGCCGTATGCCGGCAACGGCCATCTGCTTCCTTATCGGCGCACTCGCCATCTCGGCTATTCCGCCCTTCAACGGTTTTGTTTCCGAGTGGTTTACCTACCAGTCGCTCTTTAATGCGGCTATGCAGGGTGACAAGGCCGTCATGATCGTGGCCGTGTTCGCCGCCGTCGCGCTGGCCATTACCGGTGCGCTCGCCGTCACGTGCTTCGTCAAGGCCTACGGCGTCTCCTTTGCATCCGCTCCTCGTTCCGAGGCCGCGGCCAACGCCAAGGAGGTCCCCGCTCCCATGGTGTTTGCGCAGGGCCTGCTCGCTGCAATCTGCATCGTGCTGGGCATCGGCGCTCCCGTGTTCGCGCCCGTCCTCGTCGACGTCGCTGCGTCCGTGCTGCATCCCTATGGTGGCGTCTTTGCCGCTGAAGGAATGGAGCTCATGAACCAGTACTCCGGTGCTGCCACCTCCACGCCCGCGATCGCCATCGCGCTCGTGGTGCTCGTCGGCCTTGCCTGCGGTTTCCGCAAGCTCAAGACGGTCGGCAAGGTGCAGAAGTCCCAGCCGTGGGCATGCGGCTATGCTCCCAACGAGCATATGCCCGTCGTCGCCACGACCTTCGCTTCCGAGGTCTCTTGGTTTATGCAGCCCCTCTACACGCTGCGCGACCGCTGCACGGCCATCTGCTGGTCCATCGCCCACTTCTTCCAGAAGCTCACCGGCGTGGCCGAGGCCGTGGAGCCCGTGCCCGACAAGGTTCTCGTCGATGCCCCGCATAAGGGTGTCGAGAAGCTCGCCGACCTCGCGACCAAGCTCGAGGGTGGCAACTACAGCATCTATATCTGCTACATCGTCGCGGCGCTCGTGGTGTTCCTCGTGCTCGCCGTCAAAATGGGTTAAGGAGGGGAGAGCATGAACAACATCGTACTTGCCGTTCTGCAGGGCGTGGTCGTCATGGCCGTTGCGCCGTTCTTCTCCGGCCTCGGCCGCGTGATCCGCGCCAAGATGCATAACCGTCGCGGACCGAGCATCATGCAGGACTACCGCGACATCGCAAAGCTCTTTGCGCGCCCCGAGTCCCAAAGCGAAGATGCGAGCTTCGCGCTTCGCATCATGCCGCCGCTGTTCCTCGCCGTCGCCTTTATGCTTGCCATGGGCCTGCCGCTCTTTACGGCACAAAGCCCCATCCCCGTCTTTGGTGACGCCATCACCATCATGTACAGCCTGGCGCTCGCCCGCTTCTTCTTCGCCCTCTGCGGCGTCGATTCCTCCAATGCCTACGCCGGTATCGGTGGTGTCCGCGAGCTGCTCATGAGCGTGCTCATCGAGCCCTCCATGCTGCTGGCGCTGTTCGCCGCAGCCCTTGTATGCGGCTCTACCGACATTGCCACCATGGGCCAGCACATCATGACGGGTGCCGTCGATGCGCCGGTCGCCGTGATCCTTGCCGGCATCGACTTTGCCGTTGCCTGCTATATGGAGCTGGGCAAGCTGCCGTTTGACCAGGCCGAGGCCGAGCAGGAGCTTCAGGAGGGCCCGCTTGCTGAGCTTTCCGGTCCGTCGCTTGCCATGGCCAAGCTCGCCATGTCCATGAAGCAGGTCCTTGTCGTCGCCTGGTTCTGCGCGATCTTCGTCCCCTGGGGCGAGCCTGCTGCCATCGGCGCCGCGGTCGTTCTGGGAGCCGTCGTGTTCCTCGTGAAGTGCCTCATCGACTTTGTGATCTGCGGCGTGATCGAGAACTCCTGCTCGCGCTCGCGCTTTAAGGTGCTTGGCAACCAGACCTGGATCGTCGTGGGCATCGCCGTTTTGGCGTTTGTCTTCGTGGTCGTGGGCGTGTAGGAGAAGGGAGAAACAATGTCATTCGCAGTCAGTCTGTCCCTTCTCGGCTTGGTCGCTATTGCGGCCCCGATGGTGGCCTCGGTGCTTGTCGCCCTGTTCCCCCGTCCGTACGCCAAGTGGTTCAGCGTCTTGGGTGCTGCCGTCTCGACGGTGTGCACCATCGCCCTCGCCGCGAACTTCGCCGGCGCCGGCATGCCCGATACGCAGGTCCCCCTGATCTCGTTTGGGCAGACCCTCGTCATGGGCTTCACCTTCGATCGCATGAGCACGCTGCTCGCGCCCGCCTTCGTGGGCATCGGCCTGCTCGTCGTGATCTACTCGATTCCCTATATGAGCGAGAACAACCGGGAGCACCCCGATGCGCCGCGCCGTCGCTTCTATGCGTACCTCGCGACCTTCATCGGTGCCATGGCCGGTCTTGTGTACAGCTCGACCCTGCTGGGCCAGCTCGTGTTCTTTGAGATCACGGGCGCGTGCTCTTGGGGCCTCATCAGCTACTACATGACCCCCACCGCCAAGAAGGCCGGCATGAAGGCCCTCATTATCACGCATATCGGCGCGCTCGGCCTGTACCTGGGTGCCGCTATCGTGTTTGCCCATACCGGTACCTTCGCCATCACCGCGATTGCCGGCCTGGACTCCAACCTTAAGGCCATCGTCCTTTTGCTCGTGCTGTTTGCGGCCTGGGCAAAGTCCGCGCAGGTGCCTATGTATATGTGGCTGCCTTCGGCCATGGAGGCCCCCACGCCCGTCTCGGCTTACCTGCACGGTGCCTCGATGGTCAAGGTCGGCGTGTGCGTGTTCGCCCGCGCCCTCGTCTCTGCCGGCGACGTGCCCGAGATTGTGGGCTGGGTCGCCGTCATCGACGCCATGGTCACTATGCTCTTTGGCTTCTTGATGTACCTGCCGCAAAAGGACATGAAGCGCCTGCTGGCGTTCTCCACGATCGCCCAGCTCTCCTACGTGTTCTTTGGCCTGGGCCTTTCGGTCTTTGGCAGCCAGCTTGCCTTTGACGGCGCTGTGTGCCACATCTTTAACCATGCCTTCGCGAAGACCCTGTTCTTCCTGATCGCGGGCTCGTTCTCCTTTACGCTCGGTACGCGTATGCTGCCCAAGCTGCGCGGCATTGTAAAGAAGTACCCGATCTCGGGTGTTGGCTTTGGTGTCGCGGCACTCGCCATTGCCGGCGTGCCGCCCATGAACACGTTCTTCTCGAAGTTCCAGATCATCGCCGGCGGCTTCTCCGTCGGTGCCGGCAACGTCGCGATCCTGGTGCTCGTGTGCATCATGGTCGCCGAGACCGTCGCCACCTTCGCCTGGTTCCTCAAGTGGATGGGCTATTGCCTGCCCGGTGAGCCGAGCGAAGAGGTCGCCGCGGGAGCACCACTCCCCAAGGCGATGGCATTCGTGTTCATCGTGCTCATCATCATGGTCATCGTCAGCGGCCCGCTTTCGGCCAGCTGGATCGGTTAGGAGGTAGAACGACATGGGTTATTCGATCGTCAACATCCTTGGCGGCCTTCTGATCGTCACGTCCACCATGGTGGTCATCTCCAAGAACATCAAGCACTCCATCCGCTGGTATGCGGTTCAGTCGCTGGTGCTCGTGGGGCTGCTCGCCACGCTCGGTGTCACCACCGGTGCGCAGGAGCTCCTTATGTGGGCCGGCTCCGCCTTTATCACCAAGGTCGTCCTGGTCCCGTACATTCTCAACCGCGCGTACAAGAAGATGGGCGAGCCGAGCGACGCTTCGCTGGCTGCCGGCATTAAGCCCGCATGGGCCATCTGCATCATCGCCGTCGAGGTCGCCATCTGCTTTGCCGTTGTGACGCAGATTAGCCTGCCCACGGCCGAGGTCGCAACGCCGGCGCTCGCCATCAGCTTTGCCCACTTCTTTGTGGGCCTGACCTGCATCATCTCGCAGCGCAACATCATGAAGCAGATCTTTGGCTACTGCCTCATGGAAAACGGCAGCCACGTGACGCTCGCGTTGCTTGCGCCCACCGCTCCCGAGATCATCGAGATCGGTATCGCCACCGACGCCATCTTCGCCGTCATCATCATGTCCATCGTCGTGCGTCGCATTTGGGAAGACTCCCATTCGCTCGACTCGCGCGACCTGTCCGAGCTGAGGGGGTAGTCCATGGAAACGTTGATTCTTGCCCTGCTCGCGACCCCTTTGGTGTTCTCGCTCGTCATGGCGTTTTTGCCCAAGAGCACGTCCTATAGCGTGTTTGCCGGGCTCAACCTGGTCTCTGTCGCGGCCGTCCTGGTGCTGTCGCTTATGACCGCCGGCGACGTCCTCGTGAGCGGCAACACCGCCAACGCCCTTGGCCTGTGGTTCCACCTCGATTCGCTGGGCTCCATCTTTGTGCTGCTCATCGGCTTTATCGGTTTTCTCACGGGGCTGTTCTCGCTGCCCTATGTCAAGGCCGACATCGAGGAGGGCGCCATGCCCGCCGAGCGCGCCAAGCAGTACTACGCGCTGTTCAGCCTGTTTGTGTTCACCATGCTGCTCGCATGCCTGTCCAACAACATGATCCTCACCTGGGCCGCCGTGGAGGCAACTACGCTGTCCACCGTGTTCCTCGTCGGTATCTACAAGAACAAGACCGCCCTCGAGGCCTCTTGGAAGTACGCCATGGTCTGCACCGCCGGCGTGGCCTTTGGCCTCTTTGGCACGCTGCTGATCTACGCCAACGCCGCCGACGTGATTCCCAACGCCCACGAGGCTGCGTTCCTGTCGTGCGTGCTGCCGTATGCCGACCAGTTCGACCCGACGCTCATGCGCCTCGCCTTCGCGTTTATCGTGATTGGCTTTGGCACCAAGGCCGGCCTGTTCCCCATGCACACGTGGCTGCCCGATGCCCACTCCCAGGCCCCGAGCCCTGTCTCGGCCCTGCTATCGGGCGTCCTGCTTAAGTGCGCCATGCTCGTGATCATGCGCTTTTATGGCTTTGCCATCCAGGCCGTCGGCGCCGACTACCCCCAGCTTCTGCTGCTGATCGTCGGTACGCTGTCCGTCCTGGTGGCGGCACTTTCCATGTTCCGCCAGGACGACCTCAAGCGCCGCTTCGCCTACTCCTCCGTGGAGAAC
The DNA here is from genome assembly GCA_963602825.1 of Treponemataceae bacterium. Classification (GTDB taxonomy): domain Bacteria; phylum Actinomycetota; class Coriobacteriia; order Coriobacteriales; family Coriobacteriaceae; genus Collinsella. The sequence goes on from CAVCKO010000015.1 coordinate 47,196, forward strand.
GTGGGCGTCATCGCGCTGTGCCTGGGTGTCGGCGGCCCGCTGGGTATCGCCGCGGCCCTGCTGCACTGCGTGTTCCACGGCTTTACCAAGACGCTTGCCTTCTGCGTGTCCGGTAACATCCAGCACGCCTACGGCACACGCAGCCTGACCAAGATCCAGGGCGTCGTGGAGGTTGCTCCCGCGACTGCCGCGCTTACCATTCTGGCGCTGCTCGGTCTTGCCGCCTTCCCGCCCTTCGGCATGTTTATCTCCGAGTTCCTGACCTTCGTCGCCGGCGTCACCGCCGGCCCGATGTGGCTTGTCGTCGTGGTGGCCCTCGGCCTTACCGTCGCCATCTCCGCGCTCACCCGCATCGCGCTTAAGTCGGTGTTCGGTCATGCTCCCGAGGGCATGGGTAAGCACGAGGCCCCGGCGCTCATGCTGATCCCCGAGATCATCCTGGCCGTCATGATCCTTTGGTTTGGTATCGCCACGCCCACGCCGCTCGTGAGCGGTGTCGAGGCCGCAACCGGTATCGTGCTCGAGCAGAGCACCGAGGAGCTTCATGCGGCGCCGATGTACCGCGCTGTGTTCGGTACCCAGACCGCTCAGAGCGAGGTGGAGTAACCAATGACTGATACTGAGAACAAGGTGTATGCCCGCCGCTGCGAGAGCCATGTCGAGGCCCTGCGCCGCGCCGTTCCGGGCTGCATCGAGAAGGTCGAGTGGCAGTGCGAGGACCAGCTGACGATCACCGTTAAGCTGGACCGTCTGCCCGAGGCCGTCCACTACCTGTACTACGAGCGCTACGGCTGGATTCCCGTGATCGTCGGCAACGACGAGCGCAGCCTGTGCGGCCGCTACGCCGTGTACTACCTCATCTCCATGGAGGGGGAGGATCCCGGCTGGGTGACCGTCCGCGCCGAGGTCGACCCCGCCAAGATGACGTTCCCGTCCGTGACGCCGTTCGTCCCCGCCTGCGTGTGGGGCGAGCGCGAGCTGCGCGACATGTTCGGCCTGATTCCCGAGGGTCTGCCCGATCGCCGTCGCCTGGTGCTGCCCGATGACTGGCCCAGCGGTCTGTACCCGCTGCGCAAGGACTCCATGGACTACCGTTTCCGTCCCGCGCCCGCGAGCGACATGGAGAACTACGAGTTCTTGGCCGATACCAAGGGCAAGGAGACCACGCTCGTCCCCATGGGACCGCTGCACATTACCTCCGACGAGCCGGGCCACTTCCGCCTGTTCGTGGAGGGCGAGACGATCGTCGACGCCGACTACCGTCTGTTCTACGTGCACCGCGGCATGGAGAAGGTCGCCGAGACGCGCCTGAACTATGACGCCGTGACGTTTTTGGCCGACCGTATCTGCGGCATCTGCGGCTGCGCCCACTCGGTGGCCTACGCCGAGGCTGTCGAGCGCGCCCAGGGCGTCCACGTCCCGCCGCGCGCCCAGTACATCCGCGCCATCATGCTCGAGGTCGAGCGCCTGCACTCGCACCTGCTCAACATTGGCCTGGCGTCGCACTACACCGGCTTCGATTCCGGCTTCCAGCAGTTCTTCCGCGTCCGCGAGAAGTCCATGGACCTGGCCGAGAAGCTCTCCGGTCACCGCAAGACCTATGGCCTCAACGTGATCGGCGGCGTGCGTCGCGACATCCTGGCCGAGCAGAAGCTCTCCACGCTCACGACCATCCACCAGCTGCGCTCCGAGGTTCAGGAGCTTGTCGACGTATTGCTCTCCACGCCCAACTTTATCGAGCGCACGAGCGGTATCGGCATCCTCGACCGCAAGATCGCCCGCGACTTCTCGCCGGTCGGTCCGCTCATGCGCGGCTCGGGTTATGCCCGCGACGTGCGTTTTGACCATCCCTTCGACGGCTATGCCGATCCCGACATCCAAAAGATGCATGCGGCCACGGCCGACACCTGCGATGCCTTCGGCCGTACCGCCGTGCGTATCCAGGAGGTCTACGATTCGATCGATATGATCGAGACCATGCTCGAGAACTGCCCGTCGGGCCCCATCCTCACCACGGATTGGGAGTACACCCCGCACAAGTACGCCATCGGTGCCACTGAGGCGCCGCGCGGCGAGGACGTGCACTGGGCCATGCTCGGCAACAACCAGAAGTGCTACCGCTGGCGCGCCAAGGCCGCCACGTACAGCAACTGGCCGGTCCTGCGCTACATGTTCCGCGGCAACACCGTGGGCGATGCGGCGCTCATCGTGGGCTCGCTCGACCCGTGCTACTCCTGCACCGACCGCGTGACGGTGACCGATGTGGCCGCCAAGCGCGACCACGTGCTGGACAAGGAGCAGTTCGAGAACGTCTGGCGCGACAAGTCGCCGCTTGCGGGCGAGGGCACCATGGCCGCTCCGCTCGATGAGGAGGCGCTCTAATATGCTGAAGCTTTGGAAGGTTAATGCCAAGGCCGGCGACGCGACGGTCAAGTACCCGTTTGCGCCGTTTCCCACCAACAAGGATATGCGCGGCAAGCCCGAGCACAACGCCGAGCTGTGCATCGCCTGCGGTGCCTGCGGCGTGGCGTGCCCGGCCGACGCCATCCGCATGGATACCGACCTTGCGACCGATACCATCACCTGGTCGATCGACTACGGCCGCTGCATCTTCTGCGGCCGCTGCGAGGAAGCCTGCCCCATGGAGGCCATCAAGCTCACCGAGGAGTTTGAGCTGGCCGTCATGAGCAAGGACGACCTTACGAGCAAGAGCGTCTATACGCTCGAGCACTGCTCGCGCTGCGGCAAGCCGTTCGCCCCGCACAAGGAGATCGACTACGCCAAGCGCCTGCTGCAGGCGGCCGGCGGTATGGAGGCCGTGCAGGCCGCCCGTACCGTGGGTATGTGCCAGGAGTGCAAGCGCGAGCTCGACGCCCTGCGCGCCGCTTCGGCCGTAAAGACCGGCAACGCGGCCGGCATGGCTGCCAACGAGACGCTCGCGTCCGGTGAGCCCCAGGGGCCCGGCATGGAGTATCTGGGCGGCCATGGCGTGAACCCGGAGTATATCGACCGCGAGCTTAACCCCGATGCGCCCGAGATTCCCGCCGGTCCGGCGCCGGTCGAGGGCATCATCATGGATCTCGATAAGAAGGAGGAGTAACCATGGCCGAACCCACGCTTTTGCCCGAGCGGCTTCAGTACCGCCCGACCAAGATCGAGCTCGACGAGAGCATCGAGAAGGCCAAGGCGACCCTTCTTAAGAAGATCAAGCGCTCGGTGTACGTCTACCGCGTTGACTGCGGTGGCTGCAACGGCTGCGAGATCGAGATCTTCGGCTCCATCACGCCTGTCTTTGACGTTGAGCGTTTTGGTATTAAGGTCGTGCCGTCGCCGCGCCACGCCGATGTGCTGCTGTACACCGGTGCCGTGACGCGCGCCATGCGCATGCCGGCCCTGCGTGCCTTTGAGGCCGCACCCGATCCCAAGATCGTGGTGTCCTACGGCGCGTGCGGCTGCACCGGCGGCATCTTTTACGACAACTACTGCGTGTGGGGCGGCACGGACAAGATTTTGCCGGTCGATGTCTACATCCCCGGCTGCCCGCCCAGCCCCGCGCAGACCATCTACGGCTTTGCCATGGCGCTCGGTCTGCTGGATCAAAAGCTCCATGCCGAGACCACGGTGGAGGCCGAAGGCGAGCAGGCCGATATCCTGCACCCCGGCGTGCCGTATAAGCTGCGCGTGGCCATCGAGCGCGAGGCTCGTGCCATGAGCGGCTACCGCTATGGCCGCGATCTGGCCAACGAGTTCATGGACACGCTCGAGGGCGCGCCCAAGGGCGATATCCGCGGCGCCATGGCGCTGCTCATCGACAAGCAGGATGATCCCCGCCGCGTCGAGGTCTACTCGGCGCTGCAGGATCTGGTGCTGGCCGGAGGTCGCTAGATGGAGCTTACGGACCGCTCTGGTTACTTTGCGGGCCCCGGCATGCTCGGCGGCTCCTTCGGTGATGCCTCGCGCGCAAGCGTCGAGGCCGCCGAGGGCGTCGCCGACCCTTGCCTGGCTCACGAGCCCGACCAGGTGGTCTTCTACGAGCTCACGCGCAAGTTTGTCGAGACCGAGGAAGACGTTCCCCAGGAGGCCTGCGACGTGCTGTACTACACGCTCGCCGTGGGCCACCACACCGGCGTGCTCGATTGCTTTGAGCCGCGTCTGTCGGTGCCGGTGGACGTTTTCTATTCGCTCGTCGACGCGCTGCCGGAGGGGGAGGCCAAGACCAAGTTTGAGGCCATCCGCTCCTTTGGCGAGTGCCAGCTCGACAAGGCCGCAGTACCCTCGCTGCTCGAGGCCTGCGATGCCTTGCTCGACGAGCGCGGCTTTCGCGGCTCGGCCAAGGCCGGCATCTCGGTGTTCGACGACGATTTTGGTCTGCATGCCCAGCAGGTCGCGTTTCTGATGAAGTTCCGTGACCTGGTTGAGCGCGTGCGCGACGTATCGGGCGTGTACTTGACGGGAAGGTTGCAGTAATGGGCCGCGTTATCGAGGGCCGCGTGAACGGTGCCCCCTTTGCGGGCATCGTGCTCACGGCCGGAAGCGTTTTGCGCGCCGACGATGCCGCCGGCCCCGTGCTCTCCAAAAAGATGGAGGACGCGCCCATCCCCGGCTGGTACACCATCGACGGCGGCCAGACGCCCGAGGACGACATCATCGAGGTCAAGCGCGAGCGTCCGCCGCGCCTGGTGCTCGTCGATGCCGCCGATATGGCGTTGCCTGTCGGTGCGATTCGTCTGCTCGACAAACGTGACGTGGCTCGTAAGTCGATGTTCACCACGCATTCGCTCCCGCTCTCGATTCTGATCGAAGAGATCGAGCAATCATGCGATGATATCGTCTTCATAGGGATTCAGCCGGGCGACACGGAGTTCTACAACCCCATGTCCCCGGAGGTCTTTGACGCCGTCGACGCCGTGTACGACGCCGTGGCCGCCAACGACTTTTCCCACTTTGTCCGCTTGGGGCAGGAGCTGTAGGAGCGCTTGTCCCTGCTGATTAGGAAAGAAGTGATTGACATGGCAGATACCAAGGTGGAGTATCCCGCTCCCGATTGCCTGGCGCCCGCCGCGATCGAGGCGAAGACCGAGACCGCCGGCGTGACCAAGGCCAACCTGCCGGTCGCGAAGGCCTTTGTCTTGGCGATGTTCGCTGGTGCGTTCATCGCCTTCGGTGGCCTGTTCTTTACCGTGTTCTTGAGCGATAGCACGCTCGGCTGGGGTGCCCAGCGCGTCGTGGGTGGCCTGTGCTTTTGCTTGGGCCTGGTGCTTGTGCTGGTGTGCGGTGCCGAGCTGTTTACCGGCAACTCGCTCATGGCCTGCGCGCTCAAGAGCAAAAAGATCACGTTGGGCCAGATGCTCAAGGCCTGGCTTGTCGTGTGGGTCGGTAACTTTGTCGGTGCCTTGTTCATCGTCTTTTTGGTGTACATGGCCGGCATCTACAAGCTCAACGGCGAAGCGGTCGCCAACTCCATGGTGAGTGTGGCCGCCGGCAAGGTGACGATCGACTGGATGACGATCTTTTTCCGCGGCATCCTGTGCAACATCTTTGTGTGCCTGGCCGTGTGGATCGGTACCGCCGGCAAGACCGTGGTCGATAAGGTCGTGGGTATTCTGCTGCCCATCGCCGCCTTTGTGGCCTGCGGTTTTGAGCACTGCGTTGCCAACATGTACTTTTTGCCCATGGGTGCCGTGATGCACGCGTGCGGCTACGGTGCCGACGTTGCCGGCGCCGATGCTTTGAACGCCGCAGGCATTGCGTTTAACCTGTCTGCCGCCACGCTGGGCAACATCGTGGGCGGCGCGGTTCTGGTCGCGCTCGGCTACTGGTTTATCTACGCCAAGAAGTCCGAGGCGTAAAGGGGCTGTTCGCTGGGTTTTGAGCCTCCCGCGGGGCGTTGCCGTGCGGGAGGCTCATTTGGCCTTGGGGCTTGTTGGCTTTGGGGCTTGGGGCTAATTGTTTGCCCGTAGGCCTGTCGCGTTTGGTTTGGATAGGGGTAATCGAGATGGCATCTGATACTGAGCGTGCCGGTCGCGCCGTGGTGACCACGTGCGGGGGATGCTATGCCGATTGCGCCTTTGCGGCCCATGTTGAGGATGGCCGTGTGGTGGCCGAGCTGCCGGTGCCGGGGCATCCGTGCGCGGCGCGCGCCCTGTGCGCCCGCGGGCGACATCGCCTGTCCATGCCGTTTGACGAGCGCGACCGCATCTTGCACCCCATGCGCCGTCGTGAGGATGGCTCGGGTTTCGATGCGGTGAGCTGGGACGAGGCGTTTGCTCAGATCGCGGTGCGTCTTGGCGGGATCGTGGACGTGCATGGTGCCCGTGCGCTGGGCATGACGCTCGGCGTGCCCTCGTTCGACCGGTATTGGGCCTATCGCTTTATGCATGCGCTGGGGTCGCCCAACGTGTACGGTGCCGATGGCGCCTGCGAGGTGAGCCGTCTGACAGGCTGGCAGCACAGCTTGGGCTACAGTCCGGCGTCCGACCTGGCCCATACCGATTGCATCATGTACCTGGGGCGCTCCATCGTGGATTCGTCGACGATGGGCGCGGTCGATGCGCTCAATGATGCGCGCCGGCGCGGGGCCAAGATCATTTTGGTGGACCCGCGGCGCAGCGGCTCGGCCGCGCTTGCCGACCGCTGGCTGCGCGTGCGTCCGGGCTGCGACTTGGCCCTGCTGTTAGGCATTGCCCATGTGCTCATTACCGAGGACCTGTACGACCACGACTTTGTGGCCTGCTATACCACGGGCTTTGATGAGCTGGCGCGGGCGGCTGTCGCCTGGACGCCCGAGTGGGCTGAGTCGATGTGCGATGTGCCGGCCGACGACATCCGTGCGACGGCGCGCGATCTGGCTGCTGCGGCACCCGCCGCCGTGGTCGACGCGGGCTTTCACGGTGGCATCGGCATCGCGTATGCCAACAGCACCCAGACGGCGCGCGCTATCTGCCTGGTCGATGTGTTGTTGGGCTGCCTGGGGCATGCGGGCGGTGCGCTCAACCCGCCGACGCCGCTCTCGCTGGGCGACTTGGACCCTGCGCGCTTTGCGACGCCGCCGGTACCGCGTGAGCCTAAGTTGGGCTCCGAGCGCTATCCGCTCGTCGATCCAGTGCGCGGTCTGTGCACGACCATCGGCCAGTCGATCCTTGCCGGCGACCTGCGCGGGCTCATCGTCTATGCCAGCAACCCCGGTGCGGGTTACGGCAACGCCGATGCGTGGCTTGGCATCTTGCAGCAGCTCGACCTGCTCGTGACCATCGATATTCGCTGGTCCGAGACGGCGCGTGCGTCCGACTTTGTGCTGCCCGATGTGACGTATCTGGAGGCCGACCGCGGCGTGGGCACGGTCGTGGGTCGCAACGATGCGCGCGTGTTTTACCGCAATGCGGTGCTGCCGGTTTTGCATGACGATACGCGTCCCGGACGGGAGATTTTTGCCGGCCTGGCTGCTGCCTGCGGCGTGGGCGAGTACTTCGACTTTACGCCGGATAACCTTGCGGCGGCCCAGGTGGCCCCGTTTGGGATCGACCTGGCTACGCTGAAGGCGCGCGGTTGGGCCGATACGGGTGTGACGCTGCCGACACGTACGGACGGGCCAGTGATTCCGCTGGACGGTGGCAAGATTGCGCTGGCAAGCGACGTGTGGGAGCGCGCCGGCTTGGGTCGTGTACCCGGCTGGATTGCCCCCATGGTGGAGCCGGGGCCGGGGATGTTTCGCCTCATTAGCGGTAATCGACCCTTTGAGTCGCACACGTCGCGCAGGCTTGCTGCGGCCGGTGCTGCCGAGGTGGGCTCCGACCTGGACGCCGTGCAGATGAATGCCGACGTCGCCGCGCGCATGGGCATCGCCAACGGCGAGGTCGTCGAGCTGGTGAGTGACATGGGCCGCGACCGCGTGCGTGTGGAGACCACGCCCTATCTGCATCCGGCGTGCATCTTTACGTCGGCGGCTCCGGGCGGGCGTTCGTTTGGCGCTGGTGCAGATGGTGTCCAAGCGCTCGGCGTCGGTCCGCTCGACCACACGCCGCTGCGCTGGGATCCCATTACGGGCGCTGCGCTTACCCAGGAAAACGCCGTTCGCGTGGAAAAGATTGCCGCGCACGGGGATAATGACGAGTAATTGACTCAGCCGATTCATTCGACTGATCCACGTTTGTTTTGAAAGGCCGCACATGAGCGATAGCCAGAACATTTCCGATGAGGTGCGCGCCCGCCTGCGCGCCATTCCCTCTGTTAACGAACTGCTCGCCGAGTGGCCGGTGGTGAAGGCAGCGGGGGAGACGTGCGACGCGGTGGTCCATGCTGCCGTCACGGCCGAGCTCGACGAGGAGCGCGCCGCTATCCGTGCCGGCGCCGCCCCGCGCTCCAAGCGCGAGCTGGCATCGGCCATCGAATTCCGTGCGCATCGCTCTGCGCTGCCGAGCCTGCGCCCGGCAGTTAATGCCACGGGCGTGGTTATCCACACCAACTTGGGCCGTGCCCCACTCGCGGAGTCGGCCGCCAAGGCCGTGGCCGAGGTCGCGCGCGGGTACAGCACGCTCGAGTACAGCGTCGACACCTGCTCGCGCGGGTCGCGCAAGGAGCACGCCGCGCAGCTGATTCGCTCGCTCACCGGTGCCGAGGATGCGCTCGTCGTCAACAACAATGCCGCCGCGGTGTTGCTGGTGCTGGCCACCCATGCCGTGGGCAAAGAGGTTATCGTGAGCCGCGGCGAGCTCGTCGAGATCGGCGGCAGTTTCCGCATTCCCGATGTCATGAAAGCTTCGGGTGCCAAGCTCGTCGAGGTCGGCGCCACCAACCGCACGCACCTGGTCGACTACGAGCGCGCTATCACGCCCGACACGGCCATGATCCTCAAGGTCCACCCTTCCAACTACCGCATCGAGGGCTTTCACGAGGAAGTTGGCTCCAGGGAGCTTGCCGCGCTGGCCCACAAGCATGGCCTGCTGTTCTACGAGGACCAGGGCTCGGGCGCGCTGCTGCCCGACGACATCCTGGTCCGCGGCGGCGAGGAGACCACGCCGACCTCGGTTGCCGCCGGGCTCGACATCGTGTCTTGCTCGGGCGACAAGTTGCTCGGTGCCGCGCAGGCGGGCATCATCATGGGTCGTCGCGACCTGATTCAGGCCTGCGGCGCACATCCGCTCATGCGCGCCCTGCGCCCGGGTAAGCTCGCGCTGACGGCGCTCGAGGCTACGCTGCGCATCTACATGGACGGCGCCGATGTGGCCCATCGCGACATTCCGGTGCTCAGCATGCTTACGCTTCCGCAAGCTCATCTGGAGCGTCGTGCACGCAAGCTGCGCGACCTTATGGCGGCTGGGCTCGATAAAGCCGGCTGCCCGTGCGCCGTTGAGCTGGAGATCGTCGAGGAGTCGTCGACCCCCGGTGGCGGATCGCTGCCCACCGTCGAGCTGCCGACGATGTGCGTTGCCGTGCGCCTTGTTGACGAGCGCCTGACGGTCGACGCACTCAAGCGCTCGCTTGTCCAAGACTTTGATACGCCGGTCGTCACGCGCACCTCGCATGATCGCATTCTGTTTGACGTTCGCACGCTCGTGGGCGACCGCGATATCGAGACCGCGGCCTCGACGCTTTCCGCGTGCGTTGCCAAGGCGGCGCGCCGATGAGCCCGGATAACACACTCGTGGAATGCCCCGTCATCGTGGGCACGGCGGGCCACGTCGACCATGGCAAGTCGGCGCTCATTGAGGCCCTGACCGGCAAAAACCCCGACCGCTTGGAAGTTGAGCGTCGCCGCGGTATGACCGTGGAGCTCGGCTTTGGCGAGCTGGCGTTGCCGAGTGGCAAGATCGTAGGCCTGGTCGATGTGCCCGGGCATGCGCACTATCTGCGCGCCATGGTGCAGGGCGCCACGGGCATCGATGTGGCCGTGCTGGTGGTGTCGGCCGTCGAGGGCGTGATGCCGCAGACGCGCGAGCACGTGCATGTGCTGGAGCTGTTGGGCGTTTCGCACATGGTGGTTGCGCTGACGATGTGCGACCTGGCTGATGCCGAGATGACCGAACTTGCCGAGCTCGATGTTGATGACTTTTTGTCGGGCACGGTATTTGCCGGCTCTCCGATCGTGCCCGTGTCGTCTAAGACGGGCGTGGGGATTGATTCGCTGCTGGCCGTGCTCGACGAGTGCGTGGATGCTTGCTGGGATGCTTGCCGCGGTCGTGCCGAGCGAACCGACGCCGCGCCGCGCCTGCCGATCGACCGCTGCTTTACGATCAAGGGCGCCGGCACCGTGGTGACGGGAACGCTGCACGATGCGTCGATTGCGGTGGGCGATGAGCTTGTCGCGCTGCCGTCGCGTACGGTCTGCCGCGTGCGTGGGATTCAGGTGCATGGCGACACGCAGCGGGCGCTGCCCGGTCAGCGCGTGGCGCTCAACCTGGTGGGCGATGGCGTCGCGGCGCTCGATCGCGGCGAGATGCTCGGTGTGGAGGGCCGCTTTGGCCAGACGCTGCGTTTTATGATGACGTTTATGTATTTGGGCCGCGAGGGCGCCAAGCCGCGTGTGCTCGAGTCGGGTGCGCGCGTGCACGTGATGGCGGGCACGGCCGAGGTCGTCGGCCGCATCATGCTCATGGAGGGCGAGGCGCCCATGGCGGTGGGCGAGACGCGTACCGTTCAGGTGCGCCTGGAAGATCCGCTGCCGCTGCGCGCCGGCGACCATGCCGTGGTTCTGTCGTATTCGCCGGTGATGCTCATTGGCGGTGGGCGCGTACTGCTGTCGCGCTGCCGTCGTTCGCGTGAGCTTACCGACGGGGAGCGCGTGCTGTACGCGGCGCTCGAAGCCTGGGATGTTGCTGGTGCGGTCGACGCGTGGCTGGCGCTGCAGGCGCTGCCGGTTACGGCTGCCGATGTTGTTGCGGCGCTGGATGCTGCTGCCGGCGATGTTGAGGCTGCGCTGCGTGCGCTGGTGGACCAGGGTGCGGTGCGCGAGCTTGCCGCGGGCGACGTGGCGCTGTACGCGAGTGCTGCCGTGCTCGACGCTGCGATGGATACGCTCGCGGCGACCCTGTCGGCCATGCACACGGCGGCTCCCAAGGAGACGGGCTTTACGCCCGGTGCGGTCGCCCATGCTGCTTGGCCTACCGCCGACGACGCTGTTGCCGCGGCGTTGATTGCCGAGGGCTGCTCGCGTGGCGTGTGTGCCTCCGAGGGCGCCGAGGTGTTCGACCCGCACTCCGCTGCCGCCGCGGCGCGCGTGGTCCGCGAGGCCTGCGAGCGCATCGTTGCCCTGCTGGACGAGGCCGGGCTCGATGCGCCGGCGTTGCCTGAGGTGGGCGAGCAGTTGCAGCTCGATCGTGACACCATGACGCGTGCCCTGCGCGAGCTTTCGCTCAACCGCTCAATCGTCAAGGTCGAGCGCGACGTGGCCCTGTCCGCTGCCGCCGAGGCCCATGCGCGCGAGCTCGCCGCCGCGGCCATCGCCGATGCCGGCGGCGCTGCCACCACGAGTGTGCTGCGTGAGGCCCTGGGCGTGTCGCGCAAGCGAGCCATTAGCATCCTGGAGCACCTAGACGCCGTGCGCTTTACGGTGCTCGACAAGGAAGCCGGCGGCCTGCGCTCCCTGCGCTAGGCCACCCTTATCAGTTGCGGTGAAATAGTTCCTGTTTTCAGCATCTAACGTCAAACCAGGAACTATTCCACGGTTGATTTCCGATCTCAGCCGAACACATTGAGCTGATAGGCCGTTCCCGCAGCC
>CAVCKO010000016.1:0-1804 GCA_963602825.1 Treponemataceae bacterium
GAGCACAACCTTGCCAAGGTTGGGGTCGCGGGTTCGAGCCCCGTTGTCCGCTCCAACTATCTTACGCGGTTCTAACGAACCGCGTTTTTGTTGACGCTGCGCGGGCCCCGGGCACCCCATCTTGCCCCTCAATCGTCGGTCGCGTACATAAAGTACGCTTCCCTCCTCTTTCGCGGCAACCTGGGGCACCCGGAGCCCGCTCGCTGTCGTGGCCGGGGGAGTAAGTCTTCCGTTCTTTTCACTAATCGATCGATTCGTCCCAGGAGGCTCGAGCCCGAGAGAGAGCGTTTTGGGACGTGGCTGCGGCGTTGATTGCCGTGAATGTCAGCTTTGGGCGTATCATCGTGGGCATCTCGCAAAACCTCGTTGCAAGGGAGATTCATCCCATGGCTACAGAAAAGTCCTCTTCGCGCTCATGGATGTCCGATGCCGCGATTTATCAGATCTACCCGCGCTCGTTTAAGGATTCGACTGGTTCGGGTCTGGGCGATATCGCGGGCATTACCCAGCAGATGGACTATCTTGAGCGGCTGGGTATCGAGGCCATCTGGCTGAGTCCGTTTTACCCATCGCCTCTTGTCGATGGCGGCTATGATGTGGCGGACTACTGCGATGTCGACCAACGTCTCGGCTCGCTTGACGACTTCGATGACATGATCGCCGCGGCTCACGCGCGCGGCATCAAGGTCATCGTCGACATCGTACCCAACCATTCGTCCAACCAGCACCCCTGGTTCAAAGCCGCTCTTGCTGCCGGCCCCGGATCGCCCGAGCGCGCCCGCTATATCTTCCGCGATGGTCGCGGCGAGCATGGCGAGCTGCCTCCCACCAATTGGAATGCCAACTTTGGCGGCCGTGCCTGGACGCGTGTTGCGGACGGTCAGTGGTATCTGCACATGTTTACGCCCGAGCAGCCGGACTTTGACTGGTCATGCCCCGAGGTTCGCGCGTTCTTTTGCGACGTCCTGGCGTTTTGGAGCGATCGAGGCGTTGATGGCTTTCGCATTGATGTGGCACACGGTCTCGCCAAGGATCTCGACCGCGATGATCTCGACCAGTGGCATCTCGCCGAGGGCGATGACATGGTTGACGACGGCACCCATCCGCTGTGGGATCGCAACGAGGTTCACGAGATCTATCGCGAGTGGCGCCGCGTGTTCGACCGCTATAATCCGCCGCGCAGCGCTGTTGCCGAGGCGTGGGTACTGCCCGAGCGCCAGTATCTCTACGCGCGCCCCAGCGAGCTTGGCCAGACATTTAACTTTGAGTTCGCCAAGGCCACTTGGACCTATGATGACATGCACGCTGCAATCGAGGAGGGCTTGAAGGCAGCCATCGAATCCGATTCCGCCTCGACCTGGGTACTTTCCAACCACGACGTGCCTCGTGTGGCGACGCGCTTCGCCCTGCCGCAGATCAAGGCGACGCGCTACCACCAGATTGCGCTCGACTGGCTCTTACGCGACGGGTCGTCTTATGACGAGGACCGTGAACTCGGCGAGCGCCGCGCGCGGGCGGCCCTTTTGCTTGAGCTGGCGCTTCCGGGCTCGGCATACGTGTATCAGGGTGAGGAGCTCGGCCTTTTTGAGGTGGCCGATATCCCGTGGGCTGCACTCGAAGATCCCACTGCGACCAATACGCACGGATCGAAGCGCGAGAAGGGGCGCGACGGCTGTCGTGTGCCCCTGCCGTGGGTGGCGACGGACGATCCCGCGCAGGGCGGATCGTTTGGATTTTCGCCGATGGACGCCGATGCGGCGCCCCATCTGCCGCAGCCTGCATGGTTTTCCGATTACGCTGCCGA
>CAVCKO010000016.1:1814-28761 GCA_963602825.1 Treponemataceae bacterium
CGCTGCCGATAGGGAAGAAGCGGACCCGACATCGATGCTTGCGCTCTATCGTGACGCCCTCTGGCTGCGGCGCAAGCTGCGCGGGTGCGCCAACGATCTTGCGTGGCTCGATCTTGACGGGCGTACCGGCCTTGCGGATGGTGCCGAGGGCGCTGAGGGCGGCGTCATCGCCTATCGCCGCGACAACGGCTGGGCGTGTGTGACGAACTTCGGTGCAGCACCCGTGGAGCTGCCGGCGGGCAAGGTCCTGCTCACCTCATCACCGCTTGCAGACGGCAGGCTTGCGCAGGACAGCTCTGCCTGGATCATGCTCGCTGAGTTGTAGGGGGCCTCTTGCGGCGAGTTTGCGTTTGCCCGCGCTTTCCATGGTGGCTGATGTCTTCGCGAGGTTCGAGAGGGCGTCGCAAAACTTTTCAAAAAAAGTTCTTGCATAGGATGCGGGTATCACGTAAGATTAATCCTCGTAAGCGGACATGGCTCAGTTGGTAGAGCACAACCTTGCCAAGGTTGGGGTCGCGGGTTCGAGCCCCGTTGTCCGCTCCATTTGGGCGTTTAGCTCAGGGGGAGAGCGCTTCCCTGACACGGAAGAGGTCAGAAGTTCAAATCTTCTAACGCCCACCAAATGTTCGCAGCCCAGAGGCTTAGCCTCTGGGCTGTTTTATTTTGCTCGCCAAATGGGTCGCCAAATACGTCACCAAATTTCGAGTTTTTTGATCTTCTGGGATGCTTCTCAGTAGCCATCCGAGAAAACTCTCATCTTCTCTGTTTGCATACACATATCTTTCAAGGATTCGTGCCGCGGTTACATGGGGCTCGGCAAGGCACGACCGCAACATGTTGGTCAAGCATAATCTTTTGGATTCTTTTGGCGTGAGCGGCTTGGTTTTGGTAGGATTTGTCAGCGGCTTGACTAAGGGGGTTTTATAACTGCCATGCAGGTAGCCGTGTTGGTAACGTTTTACCGACTTGCCAAGAACCCCTCATAATTAATGCGTCTGCAAAATGACCAATTGCTTTGACCTGCTGAAACACTATATGTTGTGTTTGAACTAAAAAAAGAATACAGGATATAGATGCCTCTTTGTCGTATGATAGATGGCGGACAGAGAACGAGGACCTTATTTGCCCCATTTGGATAGATCTTTGAGCCGCTTGATCGGCCGCGAGGATTGTCCGCATGAGGACCTATGGTTTATCGAGAACACAGATTGCGCGACGGCGCCGCAAGACAGGGGCAAGCCCTGCCGGGCATCGTTTGGCTCTGAAGCGCAATGAGACTACGACGCGAAAGAGGCAAGAGGATGAAGATCATCAAGCGCAGCGGCACCGAGGTTGTCTTTGACATCGATAAGATCGTCAATGCGATTCGCGCCGCAAACTTGGAGGTCGAGGAGAGCTCTCGTCTAACCGACCGCCAGGTGGTTTATGCGGCGCAAAACGTCGCCGAGGCATGCGAGAACGCGGGCCACACCGTTTCGGTCGAGGAGATCCAGGATTTGGTCGAGGACGAGATCATGCGTCTCGACTGCTACGAGGTCGCCCGCCACTACATCATCTATCGCTATGTCCAGAGCCTGAAGCGCCAGAAGAACACGACCGACGACAAGATTCTGTCGCTGATCGAGTGCAATAACGAAGAGGTCAAGCAGGAGAACTCTAACAAGAACCCGACCGTCAACTCCGTTCAGCGCGACTACATGGCCGGCGAGATTTCCAAGGACCTGACTCAGCGCGTGCTGCTGCCCCAGGAGATCGTGGATGCCCACAACGAGGGCCTGATCCACTTCCACGATTCCGACTACTTTGCCCAGCACATGCATAACTGCGACCTGGTGAACCTGGAGGATATGCTTCAGAACGGCACCGTTATCTCGGGCACGCTGATCGAGAAGCCGCACAGCTTCTCGACTGCCTGCAACATCGCGACGCAGATTATCGCCCAGGTTGCTTCCTCCCAGTACGGCGGCCAGTCTATTTCGCTGACCCATCTTGCCCCGTTTGTTGAGGTGAGCCGTCAAAAGATTCGCGGCGAGGTCGCTCGCGAGCTTGAGGAGCTCGGTGTTTCGGCATCTGCCGAAAAGGTCCGTGAGGTCGTTGAGGACCGTCTGCGCGATGAGATCCGTCGCGGCGTCCAGACGATTCAGTATCAGGTCGTGACCCTTATGACCACCAATGGCCAGGCGCCGTTCGTGACGGTCTTTATGTATCTCAATGAGGCCCGTACGCCCCAGGAGAAGCACGACCTTGCCATGATCGTGGAGGAGACGCTTCGTCAACGCTATGAGGGCGTTAAGAACGAAGCCGGTGTGTGGATTACCCCGGCATTCCCCAAGCTTATCTATGTACTCGAGGACGATAACGTTCACGAGAATTCCCCGTACTTCTACCTGACCCAGCTGGCTGCCAAGTGCACCGCCAAGCGCATGGTGCCCGACTACATCTCCGAGAAGAAGATGCGCGAGCTCAAGCTGTCGAAGGGCGAGACCGCCGGCAACGGCGATTGCTACACCTGCATGGGTTGCCGCAGCTTCTTGACGCCCGACCGCTCGGGCAACGGCTTTAACAATGTCGCCAACGCGCTGAACTATGACCCGACCAAACCCAAGTACTATGGCCGCTTTAACCAGGGTGTTGTGACCATCAACCTGCCCGATGTCGCGCTGAGCTCGCATCAGGACATGGACAAGTTCTGGAAGATCTTCGACGAGCGCCTTGAGCTGTGCCACCGTGCTCTGCTGTGCCGTCATGAGCGCCTGATGGGCACGCTTTCGGATGCCGCGCCGATTCTTTGGCAGTACGGTGCCCTAGCGCGTCTGAAGAAGGGCGAGACGATCGATAAGTTGCTCGTGGGCGGATACTCTACCATCAGCCTTGGCTATGCCGGCCTGTATGAGTGCGTCAAGTACATGACGGGCCACAGCCACACCGAGAAGGAAGGCACGCCGTTTGCCATGGCTGTCATGCAGCGCATGAACGACAAGTGCGCGGAGTGGAAGGCCGAAAGCGATATCGACTTCTCGCTGTACGGCACGCCTCTGGAATCGACAACGTACAAGTTCGCCAAGTGCCTGCAGCGCCGTTTTGGTATTATCCCGGGCGTGACGGACAAGGGCTACATTACCAACAGCTATCACGTCCACGTGTCCGAGGAGATCGATGCCTTCGATAAGCTTAAGTTTGAGGGCATGTTCCAGCAGCTTTCGCCGGGCGGTGCTATCTCCTACGTCGAGGTTCCCAACATGCAGGACAACCTCAAGGCTGTCATTCGCGTGATGCAGTACATCTACGACAACATCATGTACGCCGAGCTCAACACCAAGAGCGACTACTGCCAGGTGTGCGGCTACGATGGCGAGATCAAGATTGTTGAGGACGATGGCAAGCTGGTGTGGGAGTGCCCCAACTGCGGCAACCGCGACCAGGAGAAAATGAACGTCGCTCGTCGTACGTGCGGCTACATCGGTACCCAGTTCTGGAACCAGGGCCGAACCGAGGAGATCCGCGACCGCGTGCTGCATCTCTAATACCGCTCCGGGGCTGAGCCGAGAGGGCCGCTTGGGCATTTGCTCGCTATTTCGGACAGTCCTGCGCAAGACGAAGGCCACATTAAGTGGCCTTCTTTGCGTGCGGAACTCATATCGAGCAAAAGCCCAAGCGGCCCTCTCGTCTCAGCCAAGTTGATGTAGTTGAGATGCAGCGCGCAGTCTGCTCACTCCTCGAAGTTCTTAGCGGAAATAATTCGAGTTGCAGCTGCGATTTACTTGCGATGGCGGTTGAGCCGCAACCCAGTTTTTATTGGACCTCGAACCCTATGCTCGATGTTCGCTTCGTTCATTGAGTTACCCTTTGCATGAGGCCGGGACATATCGTCCCGGCCGCAGTTTCGCAGGCCGCAGGCCGAGAATGTTTGAGGACGGGATGATATGTCCCGGCCTCCCGGGAGAGTTACTTATGAACTACGCGAACATTAAGTATTTCGACATTGCTGATGGAGAAGGCGTTCGTACTTCTCTGTTTGTGAGTGGGTGCCGTCGTGGGTGCAAGAACTGCTTTAACTCTGTTGCGTGGGACTTTGCTGCGGGCGAGCCCTTTGATAGCGCCGTCGAGGACAAGATTATCGAGAGCCTCGACCATCCCTTTATCGATGGTCTGACGATTTTGGGCGGCGAGCCTATGGAACCTGAGAATCAGGCGGGGCTCGTTGATTTCATTGAGCGTGTTCGTGCCGCTTATCCTATGGGGTCGGGGAAGACTATTTGGTGCTTTACTGGCGACGTACTCGAGGAGCTTATGCCGGGCGGTCGTCATCATACCGAGGTGACGGACCGCATTCTTGCTTGCCTCGACATGTTGGTGGACGGCCCGTTTGCTCAAGATCTGTACGATATCTCGTTGCGCTTTAGGGGCTCGAGCAACCAGCGCGTGATCGATATGAACGCTACGCGCGCCCGTGCTGAGCGCGAGGGTGTTGCGCTTTGTGATGCGGTTGAACTTTGGCATGATGATCCGGTCTATTCGACCCATACTATGTAGCTTGTGGTCGATGCCGGAGGGCGTGGTACCATAGCGCGAACGTGAAATCGGAAAAGTGAGGCCCAGATGGTCGATCAGGAAAAAGTCGAGGCCGCTATTAAGCTATTGCTTGAGGGCATAGGCGAGGACCCAACTCGTGAGGGCCTGCTGGAGACCCCGGCGCGCGTTGCCCGTATGTATGGTGAGATCGCCGGCGGTATGGACCAGAGTGCCGAGGAACACCTGTCCAAAACCTTTGCCGTCGCTTCGAACGATTTGGTTATCGAGCGCGACATCACGTTCTACTCGCTGTGCGAACATCATCTGCTGCCGTTTTATGGCAAGGCCGCCATTGGTTATATCCCTAACGGTCGGGTGGCTGGGCTTTCCAAGCTCGCCCGCACGGTTGAGGTTTATGCCCGCCGTCTTCAGCTGCAGGAGCAACTGTGCGCACAGGTTGCCGATGCCCTCATGGATTATCTCGCTCCCCAGGGAGCGATTGTGTTGATGGAGGCCGAGCATATGTGCATGACGATGCGTGGCGTGCAAAAGCCCGGCACCAAGACCGTGACGCTTGCTCGCCGCGGCGTCTTTGAGACCGATCCCGCGCTCGAGGAGCGTTTCTTTAGGATGCTGGGCCGCTAACCATGAGAGTCGTCAACGACTTTACATCGAAGACCGATGAGGGGACGTCGCGTCGCGGCTTTATGGCTTCGGGCCTGGCCCCCTTTGGTGCCATGCCTCGCATTGATTACATTTGTGCCAACGGGCTGTTCCGGCGGCACCTGGGCAACATCGTACAGTTGGAATCGGGGCGCATCTTCTGCCGCCACGGTATTGACCATCTGCTCGATGTCGCGCGCATTATGTGGATCAAGAATCTCGAGGAGCAGCTCGAATTTGACCGCGAGGTCATCTACGCCACAGCACTTCTTCACGATATCGGCAAAGATGAACAGTATGAATCGGGTATATCCCATGATGTTGCAAGCGAACGCGTCGCTGATGCGATTCTCGGCGGCATGCCCGATGACGTGGCGTTTGAGCCGGCCGATGCCGCAGCCATTAAGACGGCCATTCTGGGCCATCGAAAGCTGCGCGTGAACAGCCAACCGCTTGAGCGTCTGCTCTATGCAGCCGACAAAGCGTCGCGTGCCTGCTTTGCATGCCCCGCGCGCAACGCTTGCAACTGGAGCGATGATAAAAAGAACCTGTCGATTCGCGTGTAGTTAGTTTGCGCGGTCGGGGTTCTAAACGAAGGAGACGATCGCGTTGAGTAACAAGAAACTGCCCGAGAATGCAACCAAGACCGAAGGCGCCGAGCTCGCCCGCCGTGGAAGGGGCGAAATATCCACCGCAACGGCGGTGCCTCACGTGAGCTATGACGATTTGCGCCATGCCGATCGTATTGTCATTGACGGCCTGGAGGTTTTTGCCAACCATGGCGTGTATCCCGAGGAGAACGCGCTGGGTCAGAAGTTCATCGTTTCTCTGGTGCTCTATGCCGACCTGCGCGCGGCGGGGGAGCACGATAACCTGGACGCCTCGATTGACTACGGCTCGGTGTGCCACGATGTCGATGGCTATCTGCGCGAGCATACGTTTAAGCTCATCGAGGCGGCAGCCGAGGGGACAGCCCAGATGCTGCTGCGCCGTTATCCCTCGCTGCTTGGTGTGCGCATAAAGCTCGATAAGCCGTGGGCTCCTGTTGGCCTGCCCCTGGCAAGCTGCGGCGTCGAGATCGAGCGCGTGCGCTAGTCGACGCTAGAGCTTGTTGAGGGGTGGCTGCTTGAGCCGCTGAGACAGTGCTCTATTGTTGGGACAGTACGTGTCGAGCAGGGCGTGAAAGCGCTGATTGTGGCTCGGCTCGAGCAGATGGACGAGCTCGTGGGCGACAACCATGTCGAGGCATTCGACAGGGTAGGCGGCGAGCTCGCGCGCGATACGAATGGCGCCGGTTTTGGGTGTGCAGGAGCCCCAACGCGTTTTCATGCTGCGCACGGAGACGCGGGCCACGGTGACGCCCATTGCGATTTCGTACGCGTGCACGATGTCGCGTAGCGCTGCGGTGACCTCGGACGCGTAGAGCTGGTCGATGTGGGCTTGGAGCTCGTCGGACGTTAGGCCGTCGAGGATTGCGCGCCGCTTGGCCTGCGGGCTTTCGTCCGATTCGTCGGTACCCATAAAACTTGCGAAGGTGGCCTGCTTGGGTCGCGGTGCGGGCGATGCAAAGTTGTGATCGAGTGCGTCCTGTACCGTGATGGGCTTGCCCCAAAGTGCAATGATGGACGATGGGCTGAGCGGCTCTCGCGCTGTTGCCTGACGTTGCTCACGTTGGGCAAGTCGGCTGATAATCCAGGCGCTGTTGCGCTTCACAAACGCTTCGATGCGCTCGCGGCTGGCGCCGAGCGGTGCGCTGGCGTGGACCTCGCCGCTCGATGTGACGCGTAGGTTAAAGTTCTTGACGCGCTTTTTGGTAACGACGACGGGGATGAGCGTTCCATCCGGTCGGGGTACGGAAATCGTAAATTGCTGCGTCAAATGTGATCCTTCAGATTGGGGACGGGCCGGCATGTCGACCGCTCGGCATGCCGGGCCGCTCAAGGGATGCGAAATTAATTGCGCTCTTAATAGCGCTCGAAGAAGGCGAGCGCGTTGTCGCTGCAGAGCTTCTGCATCACGGTCTTGCCAAAGTGCTTGGAGAGCATGTTCTGGAATTCGGGCATCTTGCTGGCATCAGAGAGGAAGTCGGGTACCTTGGCGCCGTCCCAGTCGCCGCCGAGTGCGATGACATCTTCGCCGCCCAGGTCGAGCCAGTGCTCGATATGTGCCGCCAGCTGGTCGAAGGTGACGTCTGCGGCGGTTTCGTCGGTTGCGTCGTTGGAAAGGAACTCGCTGCAGTAGTTGAGGCCGACGATGCCACCCATGTCGCGAATGGTGCGGAACTGGTCGTCGGTAAGGTTGCGTTTGACACCGCAAACCGCACGGGAGTTGGAGTGGCTGGCGACGAAGGGACGCGTGGCGTGGGCGACAACCTCGTCAAAGCACTCATCGTTGAGGTGGGAGACGTCAAGTACCATGCCGGCGTGCTCCATCTGCGTAAGTGCCTCGATGCCGGCGGCGGTGAGACCGGCGTGGGTGTCGTGGCCGCTCGCGAGCGGTCCCTGCGCGTTCCAGCTGAGTGATGACATGAGTACGCCCAGGCTCTTGAGCACCTCGATCAGCGCGGGGTCCTCGGCAAAGAACGTGGCGTTTTCGATGGTGTGGATGCAGGCGACCTTGCCGTCTTTGAGCGCGGGGCGAATGTCTGCGGCGTTGCGTACGTTGACCATGCGGTCGTGGTTGAGCATTGCTTGGCCGCTCATGTGTGCCATGATCTGCGCCTGGAAGCGCGCGGCGTGGGCGGTGGGAATCTCGTCGGGGACAAATGTGGCGAAGCACTGTGCCCACGGCGTGTTGCCGATCTTTGCGAGCGAGATGGCGCAGGCGTTGCCCTCGATGAGGTCGAAATCTTGCGGATGCGTTTCGTCGCCGGGGAAATAACCGTCGGTGCCGGCGGTAAAGCGCAGGTCGAGATCGAGCGTGGCCCAGCCGATGCGGTCGGCGGTGTCGCAGTGTAGGTCAAATACGGGATATGCCATGGTTCCTCCGGTTGCAGCGTTTCTTTGCAAACTGTCTTTGAATTGTATGACTAGGGTATAGTTAGCGCCATATGTTCACGGCGGCCCGCGTTGTGCGCCGCCCTTATCACGGAGGTTACCATGTCCAACCAGGGCAAGAAGGTCAAGACTCATTATCGCGGCACGCTCGACGATGGTACGCAGTTCGATAGCTCCTACGATCGCGGCGAGCCGCTGGAGTTCACCTGCGGCGCCGGCCAGATGATCAAGGGCTTCGACGCCGCTGTTGTCGACATGCAGGTGGGCGAGAAGAAGACCGTGCACATTCCTGCTGCCGATGCCTACGGCGAGCACAACCCCGAGATGGTTATTACCTTCCCGGCCGAACAGGTTCCCAATATCGAGCAGATCGAGAAGGGCATGAAGCTCTTCCTGTCCACGCCGAGCGGCATGCCCGTCCCCGCCGTGGTCATCGACGTGACGCCCGAGGCCGTGACGCTCGACGCCAACCACGAGTTGGCCGGCAAGGACCTCAACTTTGATATCGAGCTCGTCGAGGTCGAGGGCTAGAGTATGCCTGAACGCTTGGTTTCGACGACATGCTTGGGAAATCTCAACGATCCGTCCTATGAACTCCTGCTTCGCCGGGAGCTGGGCGGTGTCTTTGAGGTTGACGAGCTGCTGCTCGATTGGGACCAGGCTGATGTATGCGCGTTTGTGGGCGTGACGGAGCTGGGGCGCACGGTCGATGTTCGGCTGGATACTGCTGATGGCGGTCGTCTTGCCGATGGCGACGTGCTCGCCATTGACCGTTCGGGCGTGGTGCCCGTGGCGGTTGTCGTGCGCCTGCGCAGCGCCGAGGTTTATTTGGTCGAAGTCGACCGCATGGATCCGACTGCACTCGCGCATGCGTGTTGGGAGATCGGCAACATGCATGCGCCGCTCTTCCGGGGTGACTCGGATGAGCATACCATGCGCATGTATACGCCGGTGCAGCCTGTTTTGGGCCGTATGCTTCGCGGCGTCGAGGGTGTTCGGCTCTCGGTGGTTACCCGTGAGCTCGATGCGGACCGGCGCTTTGCGTCGAGTGCGGCAGAGGTCGTCGTGAGCATGGCTCCCGACTTTACCATCGTAAAAAAGACGCGCGGCTAAGTGCGCGTATGCGCAAGACGGGCTTTGAGGGGCGACCAATCAAAGTCCGTCTTGCTGTTGATATGAGGCTTTGGGGGAAGCATATGGGTCTTGAGGGAATCAAGCTGATTGCATGCGATTTGGACGGCACTTTGCTGCATCCGGGGGAGCGCGAGCCGCGTTCCGAGGCCTTTGAGCTTATCGATGAGCTGCATCGTCGCGGTATCGTGTTTATGCCGGCGAGTGGCCGTCAATATGCGAGCTTGCGCTACCTGTTTGCCCCGGTGGCCGATGAGCTCGCCTATGTATGTGAAAACGGAGCTCTGGTGATGAGCGAGGGGCGTGCCGTTGTCAAGCGTTCCATGGAGCGTTGCCTTGCTATGGATATCGCGAATGCCGTGGTTGCGTATCCCCATGCCGACGTGACCCTTTCGTGTGAGGGGCACCTCTACACCACGAGCGGCAACGACGCGTTTGTTGACCACCTGCGTTATGAGGTCCACTGCGATGTGGCGGTAGTCGACCGTCCCGAAGATATTGACGAGGATGTCATTAAGATTGCCTTCCAGACGCCCGAGACAGAGCAGCCGGCGGCGCTGGAGTATTTCGAGCGCCGCTTTAGCGATCGAGTCGATGTCATGACATCGGGAACCGAATGGACGGACTTTATCGGCTTTGGTTCGGGCAAGGGCTCCGCGCTTGCCGATTACGGTCGCGCTCTGGGGATTTCGCCCGATGCGATGATGGCGTTTGGCGACAATGAGAACGATCGCGACATGCTCAACGTCGTGGGCCATCCCTATCTGATGGAGAGCTGCAATCCCAGCATGCGCGGTGTCAATGACCGTGTCCGCTACGCGCGCACGGTCGAAGAAGAGCTGCGTCGTCTGCTTGCTGAGTAGGCATGTCCCAAACATCTACCGGCAGTCGGGGCAGAGACCCTCGAAGATGGTGTAGTGCGACGTGACGTGCCAGCCGATTTGCTCGGACGCCTTGGCGTCGAGCTGGGCATCGAAGGGGAGCGGTACGTCGATGACGCGGCTGCACGAGGTGCAGATGATATGCGCATGCGGCTCGATCGTGCGATCGAAGCGGCTGCCGCCCGGCGTCTTGATGGAGAGGATCTCGCCGGCGTCGGCCAAGAGATTGAGATTGCGGTAGACCGTACCGCGGCTGATTTTGTCATCCTGCGCGCGCACGACGTTGTAGATTTCGTCGGCGGTGGGATGGTTATAGCTTTGGCGCACAGCGTCAAGAACCAGCTTTCGCTGCCTGGTATTCCTTCTTTGCACCGCCATGCGCCTCGCCTCTTTTCTATCAACGGTCGTAGGTAAATGATACCGTATTTAGCACACAATACTAATAACGAGGAATGAAACCGTCTTCATTGGCAAGTGGGGCTCGGGCCTGGGCGTTTACGAGGCGAAAACGCGTCCCCATGCGCTCGTAGGAGGCGTGAAGCGCCTCGAGATGAGATAGGATGTTTGCCGGAGCTCCCTGTATCTCCATCTCGACTGAACCGTCTTCCATGTTACGCACCCAGCCGGTGAGTGCGCGTGCCTGCGCGAGGTTGGTGTTGGTAAAGCGAAAACCGACGCCCTGGACTTGCCCCGCCCAGCGCAGGAAATAGCGCAGGGGGGTGTCTTGAGTGACCTCGTCGCTTGCGAGCACAGTAAGCCTGCGGCGCAGCTCGAGCTCGACGTTTGATGGTTTTTGAGGCTCTCGACTGCCGTCGGTGACGCTGGAGAAGAACGTATCGAAGAAGCCCATCGCTAGGCCTGCTTGCCTGCGTCTGACGGGAAGGTAATGCCGGCCTGCTGGCGCACGGCATCCATGATGCGCAGCGAGACGAGCGTGACATCGCGGTAGTGGCCGAGCTCGTGGCGTCCCGCCGGGGTCTCCCAAATCTCTTCCTTAACGTTATCGATGCCGCCGATGGCGGTGATAAAGTCTGTGAGTTCGTATTCCATAGTGTTGCTCGATTTGGGCAGGTCGAGCACGCGGCCGTTGTCGCCCTGTTCGCGCGGTGCCTCGGTCGCCGAGCCGCGTACGACATCGCCGCGATAGTCGATGCGGACGTTGCGGGGCGTGGACAGATGGTCGATTTGGATAGTGCCACGCTCGCCTTCGATCTGCGAGGGCAGCAGGTCATTCGTTATTTTGGAGTGCGCGAGCTCGACGGAGATACGGCCACCGCCGTAGCTGGCGAGGATGGAACCGCAGCCGTCGATGGGGCCGTGCG
Source organism: Treponemataceae bacterium (assembly GCA_963602825.1). Lineage (GTDB taxonomy): Bacteria > Actinomycetota > Coriobacteriia > Coriobacteriales > Coriobacteriaceae > Collinsella. Next base: position 13,320 of record CAVCKO010000016.1, read on the forward strand.
TGAGCTGTCGCGTGGCGGGGTCGAGCAGAGTAGCCATGCTCGTAAGGCCGGAGGGCATACCGAAAATCTCGACCATGGGCTCGACGGTGTAGACGCCAATGTCCATGAGGGAACCCGATGCCATATTGCAGTCGAAGATATTGGTGGCGCGTCCCGCGAGAATCTCGTTGTAGCGCGAGGAATATTTGCCAAAGCGCAATGAGGCGCGGCGGATGGGGGCGATCTCGCCCAGGGCGTCCTCGATGGCGTGAAAGGCGGGGTCGTGGAGGGGACGCATGGCCTCGAGGGCCACGACACCTGCTGCCTCGGCAGCGCGGAAGACTTCCAGCGCCTGCGCTTCGGTGGCGCAGAAGGGCTTCTCGACGATGACGTGCTTGCCACCGGCGATGCAGGCAAGGGCCTGCTCGTAGTGAAGTGCGTTAGGGCTGCCGATATAGACGGCGTCGACGTCGGCGGCTGCCGCGAGCTCATCGAGTGAAGTATAGTTTCGCTCGCCACCGCGCTCGGCGGTAAAGGCGGCACCGCGATTGGCATCGCGTGAAAGCGTGCCCACAAACGCGGCTTGGTCGTTGGCGTTGACGACTTGGATAAAGTCGTCGGTGATCATGGATGTGCCGATGGTCGCGATGCGCAGCATACGTCCCCCTTGCGTTGTTTGGTCTACACGAATGAGTGTAGCGCGTGGGGACATGGGAAACGCGCGAAAACGCCGCTAGAGGTCGCTCTCGTTAAAGCCGGTGTCGATATCGAGGTTGGCACCGTCAGCCGCCGTGGTGGCAAGTTCGTCGCAGCGCTCGTTGAGCTCGTGGCCGGCGTGGCCCTTAACCCAGATGAATTCAACCTTGTGCTTGCTTTTGGCGGTGAGCAGGCGCTCCCACAGGTCGCGGTTCTTGACGGGCTGCTTGTTGGCGGTTTTCCAACCGCGCTTTTTCCAACCGTCGATCCAGTGCTTGTTAAAGGCGTTGACGACGTACTGCGAGTCGGAATGGACTTCGACTTCGCAGGGACGGTTGAGCGCCTCGAGCGCCACGATGACGGCCATGAGCTCCATGCGGTTGTTGGTGGTCTTGGCGTAACCACGCGAAAGCTCGGAGGTGAAGGTTTTGCCGGCGGGGTTGGTGTATTTGAGCACGGCGCCATAGCCGCCGCGTCCCGGGTTTGATCGGGCCGAGCCGTCGGTATAGATGATGACCTTCACATGGTTCCTTTCGCTGGGTGCTTCTCTCGTGGGTGTCCATTGTAGCGCCACGTTCGTTGAGGGCTAGTGCTCCGTCGCCTCTGCCTCGTTGCCCGAGGGCTGGCTTTCGCGGATGATGCGGTCGAGCTCGTCGAGGTATTGTTGCAGCAGGGGAGAGGGCCTGCGCTCGTCGTGCATGATATAGCCCACATGCATCGTCGGGGCGTCTGCCAGCGGGATCGATGCCATGCCCCATTGCATTTCGTTAGAGAGGACACCGGTCGACAAGGTGTAGCCGTTCGAGGTGATGAGCAGGTTGGTGAGCGTACCGCGGTCGGACACGCGGATGTTGCGGTCGCAGGGGATGTAGCTAAACGGCTCCTCTGCGTAATAGAAGGAGTTTGAGGTGCCTTGCTCAAAGCTGTAGCGGGTGTAGGGCGTAAGGTCGGCAAGGGACAGCTGCGGGCGTCGGGCGAGCGGGTGGCGCTCACTTACGAACACGTGGACCTTTGCGTCAAAGAGGGGGTGGAAGCTCGCGCGCGCATCGGTAAAGGCTTTCTGGAGGACGCGGGCGTTAAAGTCGTCCAGATAGAGGATGCCGATGTCGCTGCGAAACGCGCGGACGTCATCGATGATCTGTGACGTGGTGGTCTCGCGCATGATGAAATCGAACTTGCTGTCGCGGCAGCGCTCGACCACGTTGACGAATGCCTCGACCGAAAAGGCGTAGTGCTGGGCGGAGATGGCAAGGCGGGCTTGCGGGGTGCCGCCGTCCTCGTAGCGGGCCTCGAGCATGTCGGCCTGCTCTACGACCTGGCGCGCATAGCCCAAAAGCTCGGTGCCGTCGTTGGTGAGCGTGACGCCGCGGCTGGAGCGCGTAAAGATCTCCAGGTGGAGTTCCTGCTCTAGGCTTTTGACGGCGTTTGAGATGTTGGACTGTGCGGTATAGAGGCGCTGAGCTGCGGCGTTGATTGAGCCGGACTCTGCTACGGCGATCAGAAAACGAAGTTGCTGAAGGGTCATCGCCGCCATCCTTTCGATTGCTATCTATAAAACCGATAACAGGTTAGCGCTTTTAAGTGATTGACCGAGCGAAACAATGCTCGTACTATTCAAAACACACAAAGGCGGTAGGTAATTAAGCCGACCACGGAACCGGGATGCGAAAGGAGATCCGCATATGAATTGCTTACCAAGACGAATGCCGGGCTCCTGTTTGCGCCCGTCGGCGTGATCAGGAGACAGCGACTTACTTCTCTCTTTTTATTTACTTTTGTTCGATCAAGGAGATCATCATGAGCCAGTTCATCAACAACCCCGAGCACACCTTTGGTTTCGATACCCTGCAGCTGCACGTTGGCCAGGAGAGCGCCGATCCTGCATCCGACTCCCGTGCCGTGCCTATCTACCAGACCACGAGCTATGTGTTCCGCAACTCCCAGCACGCCGCCGACCGCTTTGGTCTTGCCGATGCCGGTAACATCTACGGCCGTCTGACCAACTCCACCCAGGGCGTCTTCGAGGACCGTATCGCCGCCCTCGAGGGTGGCGTGGCAGGTCTTGCCGTCGCCTCCGGTGCTGCTGCCATCACCTATACCCTGCAGGCTCTTGCCCAGGCCGGTGACCACGTAGTGGCCCAGAAGACCATCTACGGTGGCTCCTACAACCTGCTGGAGCATACGCTCTCCCAGTTTGGCGTCGAGACCACGTTTGTCGATGCCCATAATCTGGAAGAGGTCGAGGGTGCCATCAAGGACAACACCACGGTCGTCTATCTCGAGACGCTCGGCAACCCCAACTCCGACATCCCCAACATCGACGCCATCTCCGAGATCGCCAAGAAGCACGGTCTGCCGGTTGTCGTCGACAACACCTTCGGCACCCCGTATCTGTTCCGTCCGCTGGAGCATGGTGCCAACATCGTCGTCCACTCCGCGACCAAGTTTATCGGCGGCCACGGCACCTCGCTGGGCGGTGTGATTGTCGACGGCGGTAACTTCGATTGGAAGGCGAGCGGAAAGTACGCCCAGATCGCTGAGCCCAACCCCTCCTACCACGGTGTTTCGTTTGCCGAGGCTGCCGGTCCCGCCGCCTTCGCGACCTATGTCCGCGCTATCCTGCTGCGTGACGAGGGCGCCTGCATCAGCCCGTTCAACGCCTGGGTCCTGCTCCAGGGCACCGAGACTCTGTCGCTGCGCGTTGACCGTCATGTCGAGAACACCAAGAAGGTCGTTGAGTTCCTGACTGGTGACAGCCACGTCGCCAAGGTGAACCACCCGAGCCTGCCCGAGCACCCCGATCACGAGCTCTATCAGAAGTACTTCCCCCGTGGCGGTGCCTCGATCTTTACCTTTGAGATTAAGGGTGGCCAGGAGGCAGCTTGGAAGTTCATCGATCATCTGCAGGTGTTCTCGCTGCTCGCCAACGTGGCCGACGTCAAGTCGCTCGTCGTGCACCCGGCTACCACCACGCACTCCCAGCTCTCTGCCGAGGAGCTCGCCGAGCAGAACATCACGCCCTCCACGATCCGTCTTTCCATCGGCACCGAGAACGCCGAGGATATCATTTGGGATTTGAAGCAGGCCTTCGCCGCGCTGGACGAGTAGGGCGACTTGTGCAAGGACCCCTTGCGACTCGATAGGTATAACTGCATAAAATGGCTGCTCAAGGCGCCTGTGCGAACAATGGTTGCACAGGCGCCTTTTTTGCATAGAGAGGGTGCAAAAACAGGGTTTTTGACACGCTTTATGCATTCGAGTTATGGAAAACTCCTGTTGAGTGGATGTGAGTTTTACGCAATTGACGTGCGTCTTTTGAGTAAAACCGCAGGTCGCGATTTGCTCGGGGTACTATGCAGCGCGATTAAATCACACGCAGCTCAAACGCAGCAAAAACGCACTACGGAGGTTTCCAGCTACATGAGGATCGATTCACGAAAACCGAAAGCCGCCGCCCTTTCCGCCGCTCTGACCGTGGCACTTTTGGCGGGCGCCGGCGCAACTGATGTCCACGCGGCAACACTATCCGATACGGTCGGATCTACGCCGTCCGAGGCGACGCTGGTGCAGCCCGTCGACTACCGCGGCGACGGCTATGGCTCTATGCAGGAGTGGAACGCCTCGATGGGGGCAAAGCGCGATTCCCTGGAGATGCGCGCTCAGATCATTATGAATATGTATGGCGACTATGCTACCGATGACGAGCGCGCTGTGTTGCAGGGCTGCATCGACGGTGCGGGTAGTCTGTTGACGATGGGGGAGGTCGATGCCAAGTCGACCGAGCTCGACGAGCTTCGCTCTACGCTTGAGGATGCCAAGCGCGAGGCGCTCGAGGCTGCCGCAGCCGAAGCCGAGGCCGCTGAGGCCGTTCAGGCTTCGTATTACAACGCCGGCTCCGGCTCGTCTTACGCGTCTGCTGCGTATTACGCGAACGGCTCGGGCCTGACGCGCTCGAGCGGCGTCAATAACTATAACGGCCGCCGCGAGACTTATTACAGCAGCAACGTGTTGTATCACCACCGCACGGGCGAATGGACGCAGGATTCCGAGGGCTTTTGGCGCGATTCTGATGGTTACTACGTCGTGGCCGCGGGTGATAAGGCTCAGGGCTCCACGTTTACCGGTTCCAAGGGCGAGTGCAAGGTCTATGACTCCGGCTGCGCCGCCGGAACCACCGACTACTACACTGGCTGGTAATTTTTCTGCATCACGGATATTTGGCGGACGGGCGTCTTTACCGAGCTTTAGGGCAACGTAAGGACGCCCGTTCTATGTATGCGCTTGAGCTAACAGAGCCCTTACCGTGACGGTACGTCGCGCATATGGGCGCGGGGCACACTAGTTCATGAGAAATAAGGTCTTTCTCGTGGAGGAAGTGGTCTTGTGAACGCTCGAGATATTGCCATTGCCGCCGTCGCATTGGTGCTTGGCTGCCTTGGTCCTACGGCCGCGCTCGTTGCGGGCATGCAGGGGTCTTGTGGGGCTGCCTCTATCGTGGTCAGTGCGTTGGTCGCGGCCGCACTGCTGGGAAGTGCGGGTGTAGTCCTTTGTCGCGACGATGAGGACCAGGCGTCGGAGTCGCAGCTCTAACCGTCGGGACATCGACTACTGGTTATAGATGAAGATGAAAGCCGCCGTAAGGGGAGTGCTCCTTGCGGCGGCTTTGCTGTTGAGTCTGTTGACGTGGTGAGCCGGGCGCTACCAGCTTGCCTCGATATCGCGAATGCGCTGATAGAGCCATTCGTTCTGCGGTGCCTGGATATCGTGCTTGGACGCCAGACGGCAGATGGTGCCAGCAAATTCCTCGACTTCGGTTTTGCGCCGCGCGACGCGGTCTTGCGCCATCGACGGCATGCCGGCAGGATCGAGCCCCTCGATGAGGCGCACCATCTGCGTCAGGTCTGCTTCGGTCAGCTCGATGCCTTCGGCGTTGGCAACTGCAAGTGTCTCGCGCATGGCGGATACAAAGCAACGACGCTGCTCGGAGCCCCGCTCCGTGGCGCTTCCGTACGTGCCGCCGTAGGCCATGCAGGTCTGGTTGATGCCGTCGTTGAGCATAAGCTTGGCCCACATGCGGTGCGCGATATCTGCCTCGACGGTATGGGCGATGCCACAACGCGTGTAGAGCTCGTCGATGGCGGCGACGGTCGCGGGGTCGGTGCCGGCTGCCGCGCCAAAACGAATCTCGCCGGTATTGGTAAAGGTGAGTGCGCCGTTGAGGAATACGGCGTCCATGCCCTGGCAGATACCTAGGACGGTGTGCTCCCAGCCAAAGCGCTCGGCGATCTTTTGCTCGCTGGTGATGCCGTTGCACAGCGAGGCGATGAGCGAATTGGGGCCCACGATGTGCTCCATAGTCTGGATCGCCTGGTCGAGTCCGGTCGTCTTGACCGTGAGGATGACCAGGTCGGCGGGCGTTGCCTCGCTGGCGCGGACGGACTTGAGCGCGCAGGGCTTGCCGTTGACGGTGAGCGCGTCGTTCGCGTGACGCTCGAAGCGTGCGTCGTCCATAACATATTCGACGGCGTCGTTGCCGAGCGCCTGGGCGATCATACTGCCGTAGAGCAGGCCGACACCGCCTTTGCCGATAAAGGCGACCTTGTTGATCTGCATGTGAATCATCTCCCCATAAAAAGGCGCCCGCGTACGGGGCGCCTGATGGATTGTAAGCCGCCGGAGCGCCTTGCATGTGCGGGACGGCGGATATATAGAAGAACGGATGCGCTGGACTTACGCCGCGGGGCAGACCGCAAAGACGCGCGCGGGGTACCCGACGCCATCACGAACCTTGGGGAAGGTGCAGAAGATGACGGCGCCCGTGGCGGGGAGCTCGTCCAGATGGTCCATGACCTCGATCTGATAACGGTCGACCGAGAGGATGTACTGCTCGCCGGGGTAGGGGTAGGCGTCCTCGCGCGTGGTCACACTCGCCGGGTCGGTGTCTGCCGGCTCGTGGCCGATAGCGCCGATGTTGCGCTCTTCAACGAGCCACTTGATGGCGTCGAGGTCCCAGCCGGGGTAGTGAGGCTGGCCGTCCTCGTCCTTGTTCTCAAGATCGGCGAGTTTGGACCAATCGGAGCGGAAAGCGACAAAGGCGTCCTCGGGAATGCGGCCGTGCTCATCCTCCCAGGCTTTGAGGTCCTCGACAGTCAGGACATAATCGGGGTTCGCGGCGCACTCCTCGTGCTTGTCAATCACGCAGAGCGGATGCATAAACTCGATGGGCTCAATCTCGCCGAGGGAGCGTCCGTCGACATGGAAGTGGCGCGGCGCGTCGACGTGGGTGCCGTACTGCGAAGCGACCGAATACTGAAAGCAACGCATGGGCGCGAGCATGTCCTCGGGCGTGTCGGGCAGGTAGTCGAAAAGCTTGGTGGACTCGAACGGCTTAAAGCCAAACCAGTGCGGGGTGTCGCACGAGAGCGTGTGGGTGAGGTCGACCCAGCGATAATCGTCGCTTTTGAGCTGGGAGGCGAGGTTCCAAAGGTCGAGCGCGAGCATGATTGGCTCCTTTCATCGGGCTTTTTGCTGATGTTAAAGCGGCGCCGTGACGGCTCGATTTCTGCTGCGTTACGATACGTTCTCAATTGCGATTCCAAGTTGTTTCAGCTGCGTGACCGTTGTGTTTCGCGTGGCTGGGGCATTGATGGCGAAGGGAGGGGCCATGCAATATCGCGTTGACCCCAAAAGCGGTAACCGTATCTCGGCGTTGGGGCTGGGGTGCATGAGGTTTCCCGGCGCGCCGGGACGCCCCGATGCGAAGACGGCCGATGCCATCATTGCACGTGCGGTGGAGCAGGGGATTAACTACCTGGACACGGCCTATCTCTATCCCGGCAACGAAGCCTGTGTGGGCGCTTCGCTTGAGCGCCTGGGCCTGCGCGACCGGGTTTTACTCGCGACCAAGTTGCCGCATGCTTCGTGCAAATCTGCGGAGGATTTCGACCGCTTTTTTGACGAGCAGCTGCGCCGCCTGCGGACCGACCATATCGACTACTACCTTATGCACAACATCACCTCGCCCGCGCAATGGGAGCGTGTGGTTGCGTTGGGTATCGAGGACTGGATTGCGCGCCAAAAGGCTGCGGGGCGTATTCGCCAGATAGGCTTTTCGTACCACGGCAGTGCGGCGGACTTCCTTACGATGCTCGATGCGTATGAATGGGACTTCTGCCAGATCCAGTACAACTACGCCGGAGAGCGCTACCAGGCGGGAACGGCGGGGCTCATGGCTGCCGCCGAGCGCGGGCTTGCGGTGTTTGTGATGGAGCCGCTTTTGGGCGGGCGCTTGGCGGGCAAGCTACCGCCGCGGGCTCGCGCCGTGCTCGATAGCGCGAGCGATTCGCATCTGAAGACGCCAGCTGCTTGGGGCCTCTCGTGGGTGTGGAACCATCCGCAGGTGACGATGCTGCTTTCGGGCATGACCGATACCGAGCAGGTGGACGAGAACGCGGCGCTGGCAGGTCGTGCGCTACCGGGTTCGATGACGACGGACCAGCTCGACACCATCGCACGCGTGCTGAGGGAGTTTGAGAAATCGAACCGTGTGCCCTGCACGGGGTGCGGCTACTGCATGCCGTGCCCCAAGGGTGTCAACATCCCTGGCTGTTTTGCCGCCTACAACGCGAGCTATGCGCATAGCTGGTTTACGGGACTGTCGCAGTACTTTACGGCGAGTGCGGTGCGCACGAGCGAGCCTAAGCTGGCGAGCAATTGCATCAAGTGCGGCAAATGCGCGCGTCACTGCCCGCAGCATATCGATATCCCGGAGCGTCTCGATGGCGTGCGCCGACGCTTCCAGCCCGGCCCCGTGACGGCCGCGCTCAAAGCCTTCGGCAAAACGCGCTCCTGATGCCCCTTTTATAACTTGCGGTGGAATAGTTCCTGTTTGCGGCAGAATAAGGCTTAAACAGGAACTATTTCACCGCAACTGATGAGGGGGAGCTGGAGATGCTGACGATTGGGTGCCATCTTTCGACGACGAAGGGCTATCGGGCGATGGGGGAGACGGCGCTATCCATTGGCGCCAATACCTTTGCGTTCTTTACGCGCAACCCGCGCGGCGGCAAGGCGAAAGACCTTGATATGGATGACGTGGCGGCCTTGCGTGAGCTTATGGCGCAAAATGATTTTGGCCCGCTCGTGGCGCATGCCCCATATACCTATAATCCCTGCTCTGCCAAGGAACGGGCGCGCGAGTTTGCCCTTGAGGCCATGGCCGAGGACCTGCAGCGCATGGAAGCGCTGCCCGGCAACTACTACAACTTCCATCCCGGCGCACATGTGGGACAGGGGTCCGACGCCGGCATCCAGATGATTGTCGACACGCTTTGCCAGGTGATGTTCGAGGGACAGCAGACCACAGTGCTGCTCGAAACTATGGCGGGCAAGGGTACCGAGGTGGGGCGCAGTTTTGAGGAGCTGGCACGAATTATCGAGGGCGTCGCTGCCGAGCGCCCTGAGCTGTCGGATAAGCTAGGCGTATGCCTGGACACCTGCCACGTGAGCGATGCGGGCTACGACATCATCCGCGACCTGGACGGCGTGCTCGACGAGTTCGACCGTGTGGTGGGCATTGAGCGCTTACATGCCGTGCATATCAACGATTCCAAGAACCCCTGCGGTTCGCATAAGGATCGCCATGAGTGCATCGGCAAGGGCTACCTTGGCAGCGAGGAACTTGGTGGTGGTTTGCAGATTATGCACAATATTGTATCGAATGACCGTTTACGTGCGCTGCCATTCATTTTGGAGACGCCGAACGAACTTGCAGGTTATGCAGCGGAAATTACTCTGCTACGCTCGTTGCAGCAGTAAGGACTGTCACAAAGTGGAGTGCCTCATTCACGTTATGGGTTTGTTTCAATCAGTTTTCTGATTGCAGATTTGCAATTACGGGTGCATAATAGCCAACAGTTTTTGCAGACCTCTGAATCAAGTGGGGTCACCGGAAGGAGACTGATTATGAAGCTCAAGAAGCTTGGCGCATTTGCGGCCACGGGCGCCATGGCACTCGCCCTTGCACTGACGGGTTGTGGCTCGTCCAACGCCACCTCTGGTTCCGATGCCGGTTCCAGCAGCTCTGACGACGTGAAGGTCGAGAAGGTCGATGGCTCCAAGGAGTACGCGCTCGTCAAGGACGGTACGCTGACCGTCGGCACCTCTGCCGAGTATGCGCCGTTTGAGTACAAGGACGACAACGGTGACTATCAGGGCTTTGACCTTGAGCTTATCAAGGCCATCGCCGACAAGCTGGGCCTGGATGTCGAGTATGTCAACAACGACTTCGACACGCTGGTTCCGGGTGTTGCTTCGGGCGCCAAGTACGACGTCTCCATCGCTGCTATCACCGATACGCCCGAGCGCGAGAAGGAAGTCGCTTTCTCTGACTCCTACTACATGGACGATCAGGCTATCGTGACCAAGGTCGACAACACCGACATTACGGCCGATAACTACAGCGAGAAGCTCAACAACGCCGACGCCACGATCATCGTCCAGTCCGGTTCGACCGCCGAGGCCTTTGCCCAGGAGAACTTCCCCAAGGCTAAGATTGTCCCCTACAAGGACGCCACCGAGTGCTTCAGCGCCCTGCAGTCCGACAAGGGCGACGCCGTCGTCACCAACCGCTCCGTTGCCAGCCAGCTGACCGCCGAGCAGTTCAACACCTGCCAGACCATCAAGCAGATCAGCACGGGCGAGGAGTATGCCATCGCCATCAACCAGGGCAACACCAAGCTCAAAGACGACATCAACCAGACCATCAAGGACCTGACTGATGACGGTACCGTTGACGCCCTCATGGCTAAGTACAATATCAAGTAAATTTACTCTTGATTGCATGTGGGCCCTTTCCGTTTTGGCGGAGAGGGCCTTTGCGCTTCTTGAAAGGGCGTCGTCCCGCCCCGTTATTTCGGCAACTTGTACGTTAGGAGCCACCTTGTCTCGATTGAACCAAGGAGCCATGGGCAAAAGCCATCCGCTGCCCTCGATGCTCCAAAAGCTAGCCTGCGCCCTGGTTGTGGCGCTCGCCCTGGTGTGTGCGGGGGCCTGCGTGCCTTCGACCGCTCAGGCGCTTGAGACCGCAAAGATCACCGCCCGGCCCAACACCGGCTCGGGTAGCGATGTGGTCGGTGGCACCGAGACCCGCATCACCTGGGAGGTCCAGGCCGATGCCGACGAGGAGCTGAGCGGCCTTTCGTTGACGTTTGCCGATGGCACGACCTTTGGTGCGGACGACACGCGCCTGACGATGCTCTCGGGCGATGACCTTATGGACCGCACGCCCATGAAGCCCACGTGCAAGGTCGACGGCCAGACGCTCAAGATCGATTTTGGCGAGACGGCGCCCGCCGGCGGTTATTTCCGCGTCGAGGTCTACGGCGTGACCTTCCCCGTCGAGGGCGGCGACGAGGCCTTTAGCGGCACCTACACCTTGGCCGACGGGTCGACCAAGAAAATCTCCAAGATCCCCTCGGTTGAGATCAAGGGCGTGACGGCCTTCGATAACTTCCTGGCCGACCTTAAGGGGCAGCCGTGGGTCGAGGCATGGAATTCCAATATGTTCCTGCGCCTCTTCCTGAACCCGGTCATTTTGGTCCAGAGCCTGCCGATCGTCTTCAAGGGCTTCCTCATGTCGCTCTCGATCGTGCTCGTGGCGTTTCCGCTGGCAATTCCCTTCGGTTTCGCCCTGTCGCTCATGCGCATCTCCAAGTCGCGCATCCTTCGCTGCCTTGCCGGCATCTACGTGAACATCATCCGCGGTACGCCGGCGTTCCTGCAGATCTACATCGCGTTCTTCGGTCTGCCGCTGGCTGGCGTCAAGGTGGACGACTATGTGCTCGGCGTCATCGTCATGGCCATGAATTCGTCTGCCTACCTGTGCGAGATCTTCCGCGCTGGTATTCAGTCGATTCCCAAGGGCCAGAACGAGGCCGCGCGCTCGCTGGGCATGAACGCGTTCCAGACGCTGCTCTACGTTATGATCCCGCAGACGTTCCGCAATGTCCTGCCCACGCTGACCAGTGAGTTCATCCTGCTTTACAAGGATACGTCGCTGCTCGCCGCCGTGGGCGTGGTCGAGATCGTCATGAACGCCCGCACCATCGTGGCCACGACGGGCTCCATTACGCCGTATGTGGTTGCCGCCCTGTTCTACCTGGTCATCACCCTGCCTCTTGCCCGCTTGGTGAGCGGTCTTGAGGCGAGGCTTTTGGGCACGGCCGAGTCCAAGAAGAAGCGTCCCGCCAAGAGCGCCGGACAGGTTGTCGCGACGCCCGCCGATCACATCGCCGGTCTGTAAGGAGGTCCTATCATGAGCGAAACCAATAACTCGAACGAGGTCGTCGTCAGCATTAAGAACCTCCAGAAGGCCTTTGGCGATAACGTGGTCCTGCGCGATATCGATCTGGACGTGCACAAGGGCGAGGTCGTCGTTGTCTTGGGTCCCTCGGGCTCGGGCAAGTCGACGATGCTTCGCTGCATCAACCGTCTGGAGCATCCCACGAGCGGCTCGATTGTCGTCGAGGGCGTGGACGTGTGCGCCAAGGGCGTCGACCTTAACAAGGTGCGTACGCATCTGGGCATGGTGTTCCAGCAGTTCAATCTGTTCCCGCACCTGTCGGTCAAAAAGAATGTCATGCTTGCCCAGCAAAAGGTGCTTAAGCGCAGCAAGGAGGAGGCCGAGAGGATTGCCGTCGAGGAGCTGACCAAGGTCGGTCTTGCCGAGCGTATCGACTTTATGCCGAGCCAGCTCTCGGGCGGCCAGCAGCAGCGCGTGGCCATCGCCCGTGCCCTGTCGATGAACCCGCATGTCATGCTCTTTGACGAGGCCACGTCGGCGCTCGACCCCGAGCTCGTTCGCGACGTTCTGGGCGTCATGCGCGACTTGGCGCGCGACGGTATGACCATGATCGTCGTGACGCACGAGATGGGCTTTGCCCGCGACGTCGCCGACCGCGTCGTCTTTATGGACGGCGGCGTTATCGTGGAAGAGGGCACGCCGAGTGAGGTCTTCGACCATCCCAAGAGCGAGCGCACCAAGGCGTTTTTGGGCAACATCTCGTAGACGCGGATGCACTCTGTGATCGAGTTATTTAGAAAGACGGGACTGTGGCGATAACGCCGCGGTCCCGTCTTTCTGTTTAACGGCCTTTTTCCAGCGCTTTTTCGGTGAATTCTGTGTAAGCAAGGGGCAATAGTTTGGTACGTTGGGGTTTCATAAAATAATGTGCTGTTGAAAAGATGCCGGACCATGGGTGCGCTTGGCGCATAAAAGGGAACTGGGTGGGAATCCCAGACAAGGCGGTTACTGTGTGCGGAGACGTTGCCTTCGCGAGTCAGATTACTTGCCCACGGTCTTCTCGTGTCGAGGGTCTTTTGGAAACCGCTGGATTCCGGTGAACAAGAGATGACGTTATATTGTGCTCTTTGTGCCCCATCTGTTGTGTGGGGCCATTGCTGCGTACCGTCAGGTGCGGGCGCTCCGCTGCGTCTCGTTTCCCTTTACATGACTGGCCTCTTGTTTCTGTTAGGACCGTGTCTTCCGAGAAAAAGGGGAAAGGGATGCTCAATAACATCCGAACTGTTGCGAGGAAATTCCTCGTGGTGTTCATGGCGTTTATTTTCGCCAGCTCGAGCACCGGAATGACTGCATTTGCCGAGGAGGTGAGTGCAGGTGCTGCCGTGTTGGCCGATCAGGCTGCTGCGGCTGACAATGCGGCCGAGGATAAGTCCGGCGAGCAGGAATCTTCAGAGGACTCTGCGGCCGATGCGTCTGGCGAAGACGGCGACGCGCAGGGGCAAGAGGGCTCCGGTGACGTTGCCCAGGCTGTGGCATCAAGCAACGATGCGGCCACGCCGGCTGAGGCTGCCGAGTCTTCTACCAAGGTGGTACGCTCGGGCGAGACGATTGTCGTCAACAACGCGTCCGACATGCCCACGACCATTGAGGCCGGTGCCACCGTTAAGCTCGGCGCGAATATCTCGATGGCCGCCGACCAGCAGATCGAGACTGTTGCCGGTGTGCTTGACGGCCAGGGCCATACCATTGCTATCAACGGCAAGGCCGTCGCAAACAACGTGACGGGTACTATCCAGAACCTGGGTGTGACGGGTTCCGCTTCGAGCAGCGATAACGTGGGCTCCATTGCCATGACGCTTTCCGGCACCATTCAGATGTGCTGGTCCACGGCGAGTGTGGTTTCCACGGCGACGGACTGGGTCCACGGCGCCGCTGGCCTCGTGGGCGACGCCAGCGGAGCTAAGATCCTTAACAGCTATTTCGCCGGTTCTGTTTCCGACGAGTGTTGGGGCATGTCGAGCGGTTGTTTTATTATAGGCAATACCGGGTTTACAATTTTGCATGTCCTTTCGAATAGCGCTGCTGCCCGCTACGTTAATGCATATGGCACGTACACTATTTCCAATGATTCGAAGAATAACGCGGACCTAACGTCTGCCGATTCTCTTACTGTACTTAACACCGATGCGCCGGCGACTGGCTTTACTTGGACGTCCAACGGCGGCCTCCCGATTCTGACGAGTGGCTCCGCGTCCGTTGCCGTCAACAAGGATGCACTCGTCGCGGCCATCGAGGCAGCCGAGGCGCTCAAGGAGTCCGACTACACTTCCGATTCGTGGTCTGCCTTCGCCTCCGCTCTCTCGGATGCCAAGGCCGTTAACGATAACGCTGATGCCTCCCAGTCCGATGTGAATGCAGCGGTTAAGGCACTCAACGCTGCCAAAGATGCCCTCGAGAAGAAGAAGCCGACGATTCCCGTTGCCAAGCCCGAGAGCGTCAAGCACGTCAAGTCGCAGGACGATTTCATGTACATGAACGTCAAGGATGCGAACAACTACTATGTGCTCGATAACGATATTGTTATCGACGATGAGTGGTTCTTTGGTCCTTCGGGCGAACTCAACTGCATGTTCGATGGCCAGGGCCACACCATCACCTTTAACAACGGCGGTGGCGTCAAGTCGCTCTTCGCGAGCATCGGCGCGACCGGTGTTGTCCAAAACGTTTCCTTTGCCGGCGAGCTTAAGCAGGCCGTGGACGGCAAGCCGTTCGGTCCGCTCGGCAACCAGATCAAGGGTGCTGTCATTAACTGCTCCACGTCCGTTACGGGCAAGGGCGTTGTGGGCTTTGGCCGCACGCTCGAGGGTGGCGTGATCTCCAACTGCATGTCGACCGCCGCATCGACCGGTGGCGTACTGTTTGCAAGCTACAGCTCAGGTCAGCTCATCAACACGTATTGGCAAGAGGGCCTTACCAACAAGGCTCAGTTCCCCGCAAAGGCGCTCGTCAACTCCTACGCCGTCGATGCCGACGACATGAAGACCGCAACCTTCGTCGAGACCCTCAACGCCAACCGCGGTGAGAACGGTAGCTCCTGGGGCATGGGCTCCGATGGCCTGCCGTACTTTGGTGAGGACCAGGATTACGAGTCTCCCGAGAGCCCGGCCGCGAACAATAAGTACGAGGTGACCTTCACTTCGGCCAGGACGGGCAAGACCGTGACTGCTGCCGACGGTGTGCTCTATCCGTCTCCCGACGATGTCGTGGTGGGCGAGAACGGTGCCGCCTGCGTGTCGGGCACGCTTGCGCTTAAGGGCCTGCCCAAGGGTGCCAAGGTCACCTGGGGAACTCCAGATGCCAATAAGGGCGACATCGCCGTTAACGAGGAGACGGGCCTGCTTCACGTGTATAACGATGCCGTGGGTACGGTAACTGCCACGCTCCATAAGGACGACGGCACCACCG
>CAVCKO010000016.1:28771-51892 GCA_963602825.1 Treponemataceae bacterium
CACCGAGAACGTCGCGACCGTCGTGGTCAAGGCGATTTCCAAGCCGATCGATGACTTCCAGATTTGGTACAACGGCGAAAACGTGACGGGCGGCAGCATTGCCGTCTCGGGCTCCGAGGTAAAGAACCTCGAGATTCGCGTTCACTATACCGACGCTGCCGAGGGCGAGTACGTCCCCGTTTCCTATACGCGTTTCCGTTTTGCGGGCACGCCGTCGAACGTGCTCTACTCCAATCCTGGTTCGGCCTGCTTCTACTTTAAGCAGGCGGGCGAGGCCACGATTTGGGTGTCCTCGCGTACGAATGCCGACCTTACCGACAAGAGCGTAAAGGTCACGTCGACCTATGTGCCGGCGACGAGCATCTCGCTTGGCTACAACGAGGACGGCAAGACCGTCTACCTGCACGGCCGCAACCCGCTTGCCAAGGGCGCCTTTCTTACCGATAAGGCAGCGCCGGTCGTGGGCCCGGAAAACGCGAGCGACCGCGCGAACTATACGGTCACGTCGACCGATCCGTCTGTGGCCACCTACACCACGAGCGGCGAGATTGGCTTTACGCCCTACAAGGCGGGCAAGACGACCTTTGAGGCTACGGTTGCCAACCAGGACGGCAGCGTGCTTTCGTCGGGTGCGCATGAGGTTACGTTTGCCTATCGCAACCCGCTTAAGAGCGTCGAACTCAAGGATGCGCCGAAGAGCGTTAAGGCCGGAAAGACCATCGACCTTAACCTTGCCTATACGGGCGAGAACGATGCGGATGGCTGGAGCGTCTCTGAACCCGGTATGATCTGGACCGTCACGACTGAGGACGGCAAGGACGCCGGGGATGCCGTGACCATCGACCGTCGTGCGCTCGGCGACTGGAAGCACGTGTCTGGCTCCCCCGATGATGGCCTCTTTATCGCGAGCGGCGCGTATGCCCTTACGGCCAACAAGGCGGGCAACTACAAGGTGACGGGCACCCCGGTCGATCAGACCGCCGGCGCCAAGGCCATTTCTTTTGAGATCACGGTCGACGGTATCGCGGCTTCGCCGGATAACGAAGCTAAGGCCAACGACGGTGCCCTGTCTGCCGCCAAATATTTCGACACGAACCGCACGTCCGATGCTTACGTATATGGCCAGGAGTGGGAGATCTACGCCTTTGCGAAGTCGGGCCGCAAGATTGACGATGCCCTGATCGCAAACTACAAGAAGTCCCTTGCCGCCAATAAGGCCGAGTGGGCCAGCGCCGCGGCCAAGGTGACCGACAGCGAGCGCGTGGCGCTTACGCTCGCCGCGCTCGGCGAGGATGTCACCTCTTTTGACGGCGTGAACCTCGTCAACGTTATCTGCTCCAACAGAGGCCTTACGGCTTCGGCCAACAACCTGGTCTATGCGCTTATCGCCTTTGACGAGGCGGGCGTTTCGGATGAGGCGCTGCTTGCGTCGGGCTCCACGTGGACCCGCGCGAAACTCGTCTCCGAGCTGCTTACGTTCCAAAACACCGATGGCGGCTTTACGATTGAGGCTGGCGGTTCGAGCAATGTCGATATGACCGCTATGGCGCTGCAGGCGCTCGCGCTCAATGTCGAGGGCGGCGAGGATGCGGCCGTCATGGCTGCCGATACCCAGCCTTCCGTGTCGGCCTCCGTCGAGGCGGCACTCAGCTTCCTTAAGGGCCAGATGAACGGCCTGTGCGATTTTGGCTCGGTCGAGTCTAACGCCCAGGTGCTGCTCGCGCTGGTGGCTCTTGGCAAGGACCCCGCGAACACCAAGAATGGTTTTGCGAAGGGTTCGAACAGCCTGGTTACCGCTATCGCCGCCTACGAGGTGGGCGACGGCAAGGGCTATGCCCACATCATGGGTTCCGACGGCAAGCCCGGCAATGCAAACGCGCTTGCGACCGTTCAGGCCCTGCGCGCGCTTTCGGCCTACAAGGCCGCCGTTTCCGGTATGAGTTGGGCCAAGATTGGCAACGTGCAGGCCGGCACCGCCGCGCCGAGCGGCCCCGTTGCGCCGGTGACGCCCGAGGTTCCTACGCCCACGGTGCCGACGCCCGCTCCGACGCCGGCTGCTGCCCCTGTTGCGCAGCAGTCTGGTAACGGCACCTCCGGCAAACAGTCCGGGTCCGATGGCCAGAAGACGACGCAGGAGAGCTCGAAGGCGGAAGACTCGGCAAAGGATGCTTCTGGAAAGAACTCTGAAAAGAAGAAATCCGATGCAAAGGCTGGTGCCGGGAAATCGAGCGGATCCGCGGCCAAGGCGCCCTCGGCTTCTGTCGCTTCCGCTCGCGACGCTTCGGAGGACGACGCCGGCATGAACCCGGTTGCCGTTGCCGGTGTCGTCGTGGGCATCGTTTGCCTCGCGGTTATCGGTGCATGGTTCGTGCGCTCTCGTAGGGCTGCGTAGCGATACAGCATGACATAGTGCCCGCTAGTTGCGTGCGGGCGGGGCCGTGGCACCTGCGGTGCGGCCCATATGCGGGAGGGCCCCGGAACTGTGCGTTCCGGGGCCCTCCCGCGTTTTGCCTGTGAACGTTTTTGCAAAAGGTCCTTAGGCCAGCTCGGCGCCGAGTGCGCGGCAGGCAGCCTCGCCCTCGTCATCGGGTGCGTCGTAGCAGATGGTCGAATCGACCACGTTGACGCCCGCCTCGTCGGCATCGGCCTTCCAGTTGTCCATCCACTCGCCCTCGGCCCACGAATACGAGCCAAAGAGGGCAACCTTCTTGTCGCCCAGTGCTTCCTTGACCTCATCCCACATGGGCTGGAACTCGTCATACTCAAGCTCCTCGGAGCCCATGGCGGGGCAGCCAAAGGCGAAGGCATCGTAGCCGGCGACCTTGTCGGCAGAGAAGTCGGCGCAGGGGAGAACCTCGGCCTCGGCGCCGGCGGACGTGGCACCTTCGGCGACGAAGTTTGCCATGGCCTCGGTGTTGCCCGTGCCGCTCCAGTAGACGACGGCGATCTTGCTCATGTTGAGTCCTTTCGGTTGTGCGGCACGTGGCCGCGGCTTGTATGCTCTATCGGGCTGCCTGGGCAAGCTGCGCCAGGCTGTGGCCCTGTTGATAGACAAAGGTGAGGTTTTGGGTGCAGGCGCGGTAGGCATCAAACGTCGCAAGCGCCTGCTCGACATTCGTGTAGACCTTCCAGGCCCCAAAGACTTTGTAGTTCTCGCCATGCTGGACGATGAATTCGCGCACGTCGTCGTAGGGATATCCCAAAAAATAGCCAATCTCGTGCGGAAACTCACAGGTGCAGTCATTACTGCTGCTGGGCTGTTGAGCGAGCGCGCAATGAGCCTGGCCGCATGCGCATTCTGCGGCGTTGGTGCTCGCGAGCGTAATGCGCGATGCCAGGTGCACAAGGCATGCCCGGAGATTGTCGGTATCGTAACCTTCCCTGGCGAGTGCTGTTTTGGCACGCGGGTCTGCGAAATAGGATGCGAGGTTTTTGGGCCGGTATACGTAGATGAGCGCCCCGCAGGGCCTCCAGACCAAAACGCTCAGGTGTATGCCGAGCGGATCGAGTTCGTGATTGCACTGGGCTATGACGCCGAGCAGGCGAGCTCGACGCTCCGCTATCGCAGTGGTCGTGGCCGAGCTATCTTGGTTGGCGTAGACACCAGGATAGGTGAACAGTGACGCCGGCTTGATGCCCGCGAGCGTAGGGGAGCAGTTGCGCACGACTGCCGCCTGAAACGTTGGGATATCTATGGTTCGCGTCATGGCGCTCCTGTCGAGGTCTTGTATGTTAGCCAAGGAAAACTTATACACGAAAGTAAGCCACGGTCAACAAAAAAGTTTGAATAGGGAAACTAATTGACCGAACAGACATGATTTTGGGTTAAGATGGGGACACCCCATGGGGGTATCTAGATAAGACTACTTGGAAAGGGGAGCGCATGAGTGACTTGCTCAACCCTGCGAATCTCATCGTGCTGGCCGTCATTGCCATCGGCATGTTTTTTGGCCTGCGTCGTATTGCCGCCTCGACACGCGGGAAGAGCTGCTGCAGCGATGGTGCGAGCGGCAAGAAGGCCAAAAGGGTCGTTGTGGCGGATACCGATGCGTCGCACTATCCCTATAGCGATGAGCTGCTCATCGGCGGCATGAGCTGTGACGGCTGCGCTCAGAACGTGGCCAACGCCCTCAATGCGCTGGACGGCGTGTGGGCAACGGTGACGTATGCGGACCACACGGCACGCGTGCGCTCTAAGCAGCCGATCGATCGCGGTGCCCTCGAGACGGCTGTGAAGGACGCGGGCTACTACGTCATGAAATTGTAGATGTCGCCCTCTCCAATGGATACCGGCCTCCTACCCATTGGGACCATCGACGTCCTAAAATTTGCGCAAAAAACAACTCGCAGATGCGGCAAAAGTGAAGTTTGGTGACGGTTTGCGCGGAATTCGCTACCAATCGAGCATCTATTAACCCGTCCAAAAAATTACAGGTGTATATTTATATGCTGATTATTGCTGTGCTCAGATTGCAATTAACCGTGGACAGAAATGAAGAATGCTAAAGCTGGGCTTTAGGACAGGGGAGGTTATAGCCTTATGAGACGAGTGGGAACACTTGGCTTGGTGGCAGCGCTTGCCGCTATCTTGGTATCGCCGCTGCCGGCGCACGCCGAAGACGCTTCGGGTGCCGTTACCTACAATGCGGGAAATGGGTATTCCTTTGAGAAGCTCTCGCATCCTACGGTAGGAACGTCGCAGCCGGATGGTATCGTCGACTACCAGGGTAACGGTGCCGTTGCCGTTCCGGGCGCCGATGGTAATACGGCCAACAATGAAGGCGATCGCGGCCAGAGCTACACTTGGGCGGCTGCGAGCTATGGTGACTGGCTTTATGTGGGCACCTGCTATGCAGCGATGGGCAACACGCTTGCGCTCATGAACGGCACGCTGGGCGATTCTTTTGATGCCGAGACCATGCGCCTGACGCTGGAGGCCATGTTTAACGGCACCTTCTTCTATGGACAGCAGAAGGAGGACGGCACGGCCGACAAGGACAGCGGCGGTATCTTGGTCAAGATCAATACCAAGACCGGTGAGACCAAGCTGCTGCTCTCTGAATCGCTCAACGGCGTCGGTCCTTTGTTCCGCAATGCCGTGAGCTATAAGGGCAAGCTCTATTTCTGCGGCAGCGTCAGGACCAATGGCGGCAAAAGCGGTCTGCCTGCTGTATACGAGATCGATCCTAAGACGGATGAGTACAAAGTTGTCTATCAGGGCCTTTCGAGCATGCAGGATTACGGTGCCGCCTACAAGCAGGGCATTTCTACCGGTATCCGCGGCATGTGCGTTCATGATGGCCAGCTCGTCATCAGCAATGTGGGTAAAGACGCGGCCGGTAAGTTTGTGTCGACAATCCTGACGTCGTCTGACCCGTCGAAGGGCCAGGGCAGCTTCACCGAGATTGCTAACTCGGACACGTTGTTTAACTATCCGGCGATTCGCTATCAGGACAGCATCTACGGCGGCGCCATTTGGGATATGGTCTCGTACAATGGCCATCTCTATGCGACCATCTGCACCGGTACGCCCGAGAACGCCCCCGATGATAATTCCATGCAGTCGTTCGCCATGGTTCGTGGCGACAAGAACGCCGACGGCAGCTATTCGTGGACTCCCATTGTTGGCGATCAGGAGACGGACGGTGCAAAGTACTGCTTTGGCATCGATCCTGCCCGTACCCGTTCTGGCGCTGCTAACCTCATCGTCTACAACGACTACCTCTATATCGGTGAATACAACGACGAGGAGATTGCTCTCGAGCGCATCCTGTTCAACAAGTCCAACACCGAAGAGGGCGGCAAGAGCGGCATGGGCGGCGTTGACTGCTCGTTTGTGAATGCCAATCTTGAGCAGTCGGTCAACATCTATCGCATGGACAAGGACGAGAACATGGAGCTCGTCGTTGGCGATCGTACCGACATGTTCCCCGAGGGCGGTATTTCCGGCCTGACTTCGGGCTTTGGTCGAAACGAGAATCAGTACATTTGGCGCATGCAGAAGTTCGACGGCAAGCTGTATGTCGGTACCTTTGACACCGCGAGCTTGCTTGAGCCGATCGGCCAGTTCTCCAATGGCGACATTATCGATATGACGCCCGAGGAGTGGGACTCTCAGGTTCAGCGCCTTAGGGACCTGCTCGATCACCTGCTCGACAAGAAATCGCCTGACGACCCCATCGTTCCCGTGAACACGCCTGCGGACGATGATTCAAACGAGGCCGTCGAGGCCGATGATTCGAACGAAGCTGTCGATGTCGATGACGAGAAGACCGAGGTTGCTAAGGGCTTTGGCGATCTGAGCGATGCGTTGGATGAGGCCGCGGGCGATCTTTGCGATCAGGCCGCGATGATGTCCGCGGACGTTGAAGACGACGCTGCTTATGTTCAGAAAATCGATAGCGAGATTGCGTACTTCAAGTCTTTTGCCGATCAGTATCAGGACATGCTCGATAGCTATGAGAGCCTAAAGCAGCAGTACGAGGATGCCTATGGCACCGAGCTGCCGAGCGATATTCAAGATGCGCTCGATAAGCTGCTGAGCGAGGAGAACCTCAAGAAGCTGCAGAGCGTGCTTACGTGCATGTATTACCTTCGCGATGCTGAGCGTGGCTTTGATATGTATGTGACCGAGGACGGCGTGAACTTTACGACGCTGACGACCAATGGCTTTAACGATCCGTATAACCATGGTCTGCGCACCTTTGCGGTGACCAACCAGGGTCTGTGCCTCGGTACCGCCAACCCGTTCTATGGCTGCCAGGTTTGGATCCAGCGCAAGGAGAATTCGGAGAATCCAATTGATCCCGGCACTCCGGATCCGACCGAGCCGAGCAAACCCAACCCGAGCAACCCGTCGAATCCGGGTTCCACGGATAAGCCCAACGGGTCTACCAGCAGCACGACCACGGTTTCGAAGACCACGAAGAAGGCCGAGAAGTCGTCCCTGCCTGGCACAGGTGACTCGACCGCAGCGCTGGTCGCAGGTCTTTTGATTGCCGCTGTCGCCGTGCTCGCCGTTGCGTTTGGCCTGCGCAAGCGCTCTGGCCGCTAGGCTCGGCCGCGTAGCTCGATGTCTTGTATGTCGTCGAAGTTAATGGCGATATCCCTGAGTTTGAGCAGCTTGTATGCCGGCAGCACCTCGACCAGGATGCCGGTGCGGGAGCGATAACCGTACGTATCGTAATAGGTCACGCGGAGCAGGTCTCCGCGCTTGAGGCCCTCGAGCTTTTTCGAAAGCTCGAGGGTTTTTTCTTCCGTGAGCTCACGTTTTGACTCGACGGTGATTTCCTGCTTGCGCACGAGTTCGTAGTATCCCGTGAGGGCGGCAAAGGGCATAAACTGTGCGGCGCGGTTGGCGCGCACGGCACCGTTGGCAGTGAGGTTGGGGTCGGCGGCGCGGCGTCTGCCCTCGGGGTCCGCCAGGCGCTCGAAGGCGGTCGGCGGGCGCACGGGCTGCTGCTTGGGTTTAGGCACGATGTCCTCCAACTTGGCCGTTGCGTTCGCGCGCGGTGGCGCCGGCGGTAAAGCTTAATCCCTTGACGAGCGCGTTCTTGCCGTACTTGCCTTTCACGGCCAGGACGGCGCGCGCCAGGTCGCGCTCGCGCTCATCGGCCTCGATATCGCTGAACAGATCGATGGTGGCAAATTCCTCGGGCACAAGATTGCCAAATCCCAGGTTGATGCGCTTGACCGGTCGTTTGGGGTCGACCGTTTGTGCCCAAAGGTCATCGAAATACCCCATGATTTTCTTAAACGAATTAGTGCGCTCGGGCAGCTTTCGCGAGGCGTTGGAGTGCGCAAAGAGTGCGGCATAGCCACCACGCGGTTTGCCGCCATGCTCTCCCACAAAGATGCCATCGATTGCCTGCGCTTCGCGCACCAGGCGACGCCTTTCGTCATCGCGCTGGACGGGCTTGGGAGCACGGGGCGCGAGCTCGGGGCCGTCGGTCGCTGCGGGCTCGATGCCCGAGGTGCTCGAGCGCAAGTGTCCGCAGCCGTCTATATACTGCGCCGTGCCGCTGGCGTTGAGCCGGCGTATGTCGGCGCGCTCGCTCGCGTAGCCCACAAAGAGCGAGATACTGTCGCAGACCACGTGCTTATCGACTAGATCCAACACGGCGTTGTCGACCATTTCGCGCAAGACGGTGTAGGCCTGCTCGTAGGCATAGCCCTTCGAGAGCACCTGTCCTGTGGTGGTCGAGGTCGCTTGCGGGCGATAGGCTTGGATATCGGCGATGGTTGTCGGCTCGCGCCCGAAGGCGTGGTCGATGAGATATTCGGCGTTGACGCCGAGTTCGTCGTAGAGCAGGTTCTCGTCGAGTGCGGCGACGCCCATCAGGTCGTAGACGCCGTATTTCTCGAGACGGGCCGCCACGCCGGGGCCGATGCCCCAGATGTCGGTGATGGGGCGATGGGGCCAGATCTCCTTGCGAAAGATCTCGTCGTCGAGTACGCCAATGCGGCTGGCTACGTGCTTGGCGGTGATGTCGAGCGCCACCTTGGCCTGGAATAGGTTGGGGCCGATACCGACCGTCGCCGTGATGCCGGTGCGCCCCAAGACCTCGTCGCGCAACATGCAGGCGAACCCTTCGGCATCGGTGTGATAAAGGTCCAGATAGGGCGTCACGTCGATAAAGCACTCATCGATGGAGTAGACGTGCACGTCCTGGGGGCTGACGTATTCCAGATAGACGCCGTAGATTTGCGCCGACACCTCCATGTAGTGTTGCATGCGCGGCACTGCTTTGATGTAGTCGATGCCGTCGGGAATCTCGAATAGACGGCAGCGGTTGTGTATCCCGAGGTCCTTCATGGTCTGCGTGATAGCGAGACAGATGGTCGTGCGTCCGCGCGATTCGTCGGCAACGACCAGGTTGGTGGTGAGCGGATCGAGCCCACGATCGACGCACTCGACGCTGGCATAAAACGTCTTGAGGTCGATGCAGATGTAGGTGTGCTGCTCGTGCTCCATCCGAGCCTCCCATCAAACACATGTTCTTATCGAATACCTGTTCGATAATACCTGCTCGACCGGACACCGTCAAAACCTTCCAAAAAGGGACAGGTTTATTTTGGTCGGTTTACATCGTGCTTACGGTAGGTCGGTAGCCTTGATGTGTTGAATACGCTGAAGGGGATATGGATGACCATCGATATGGGTGATCTTGCGCTTCTGATACTGTCCGTGCTGTGCCTTGCGATCTTTGTTTGCCTGCTGATCAAGGTGCTCAAAGGACGGGCTATAAGAATCGATGAGTTGGGTTGCTTGCTGCTTGTCGAGAGGCTTCGGTTGCCGGTGTTGACGGCCGCGATGAAAGCCACCTCGAGCTTGGCGTCGCTGCCGTTTATCGTCGGCGTGCTGGCCGCGGCAATGCTGTGGGCGCCCAGTCGGGCCTATGTTGTCTGGGCCGCCGTCAACGTCGGTGCTATCAGCGCGATCGACCAGCTGTTAAAAGTCCTTGTGCGTCGACCTCGTCCCCAGGGATTTCGGCTTGTCGAGGCGCCGGGGCTGAGCTTTCCTTCGGGACACTCGATGGCGGCCATGGCGTTTTATGGCTATGGGGTATGGCTGGTGCGATGCGGTGCGTATGGCCTTCCGTTTGGCGCGGCTATTGAGGTTGCACTCGCGTGCGTCATCTTTGCGGTGGGCGTTAGCCGCATCTATCTGGGCGTGCACTATGCCTCGGATGTACTGGGCGGTTTCTGCCTTTCGTATGCTTGGCTCGTTTTGTTTGTGCATCTTGTCGCCGGGCTTTTGACGCCTTGATTGCTCGGTTGCCCTCCGTAAAGTCGCATCGGTTTTTAACGCAGCCCTAAAGAGCGCGAAACAGCTCGGAAAAGCTCGCTTCGTAGCATGAGCCTAACGATCGATACCACCATAAAGCATGGAAGGGTTGTGGGGTAGATGGTCAACTATGGGTTTGGTATGCCAACGCGCCTTGTCGCGGATGGCGACGTGGCACGTTGGTGCGGGCGCCTGGTCGCCCACTACGGCGGCACCAAGGCACTGGTAGTGCTGGGCGGCGACAAGCATACGCGCGACGAGCTCGTTGCGGCGGCGCTTGGGTCGCTTGACCGGGCATTGTTGGAGCGCGCGCTGTTCCGTTGTGGCTCGGTTGAGGGCGAGGGGGGGAGACGAGCTGGTCGATGAGGCTGTTGCCTTGGCCACCGACGAGGGCGTCGACTTTGTGCTTGCGATTGGGGATGCCGACACGGCTGGATTTGCGCGCGAGGTTGCCCGTCGTATGGCGGTGCTCGATTCTGGCGAGGACGGTTTTGTTCCCCATGGCTGCATTGTCTCGGAGGGAAAGGTGCCTGCGGCTGTGGGTATAGGCGAAGTGCCCGTCTTTGCCATTATCGCGCCTGAGCTCCTGGATGGCATTGGCTCTCCCTTGCGCGAGTTGCTCGCCAGTGTGTGCGCCGCCGCATAGTTTTGATAGGTAAAGCGTTTGACCTTCCAAAATAAACCTGTCCCTTTTTGGTCGGTCGCCGTTTGGGGGCGGATTGATAACGCTCGCTGATTACGGTCTTGACCTGAGCTAGAATAGTGGCATCTGAATGTCCGGGCGCATGGGGACACGCGCCCGTATGCTGAGGAGGACTTTATGGCAACTGTTGCCGCACCTATCGACGCCACGTCGACCGCCGCTTGGAAGGCGCTCGAGGCTCATCAGGAGAAGCTCGAGGCCGAGGGCATCGACCTCAAGGCCTGGTTCGCCGCCGATCCCGAGCGCGTGAACAAGCTGAGCTTTGACGCCGGTGACCTGCATTTCGATCTATCCAAGAACCTGGTGACCGACGAGACCGTTAAGCTGCTGTGCGATTTGGCCCGCGAGGTTAAGCTCGAGGAGCGCCGCGAAGCCATGTTCTCCGGCGAGCACATCAACACTACCGAGGACCGCGCCGTGCTGCACACCGCGCTGCGCCGCCCGGCGAGCGAGAAGGGCCAGCTCATCGTTGACGGCCAGGATGTTGTCGCCGACGTGCACGAGGTCCTCGACCGTATGTATGCCTTTGCCGAGCGCGTGCGCTCCGGTGAGTGGAAGGGCGTTACCGGCAAGAAGATCGAGCACCTGGTGTCCATCGGCATCGGCGGCTCCGATCTGGGCCCGGTCATGGCCTACGAGGCCCTGCGTCCCTACGCCGACGCCGGCATCGACTGCCGCTACATTTCCAACATCGATCCCAACGACCAGGCCGAGAAGCTCAAGGGCCTGGATCCCGAGACCACGCTCGTGATCATCGTCTCCAAGACCTTTACCACGCTCGAGACGCTTACCAACGCTCGCGAGGTCAAGACTTGGATGCTCGAGCAGCTCAAGGCCCAGGGCGCCATCGACGGCTCCGATGAGCAGAACGCCGAGGCTGTGGCTAAGCACTTTGTCGCCGTCTCTACCGCACTCGACAAGGTCGAGGCCTTCGGTATCGACCCGGCCAACGCCTTTGGCTTCTGGAACTGGGTCGGCGGCCGCTACTCCGTCGACTCCGCCGTGGGCCTGTCGCTGATCGTCGTGCTCGGCCCCGAGCGCTTCCAGCAGTTCCTCGAGGGCTTCCATGCCATCGACGAGTACTTCTGCAACACTCCGCTCGAGCAGAACGCCGTTGCGCTGATGGGCCTGCTCAATGTCTGGTACGTCAACTTCTTTGGCTCCAAGAGCCATGCCGTGCTGCCGTACTGCCAGTACCTGCATCGCTTCCCGGCTTACCTGCAGCAGCTCACCATGGAGTCCAACGGCAAGCACGTCCGCTGGGACGGCAGCGCCGTGACCTCCGATACCGGTGAGATCTTCTGGGGCGAGCCCGGCACCAATGGCCAGCACGCCTTCTACCAGCTGCTGCACCAGGGCACCGTGGTGGTTCCGGCCGACTTCATCGCTTTCGCCAACACTGCCAACCCCGCGACCGACAACGGTCAGGACGTCCACGAGCTGTTCCTGGGCAACTTCCTGGCTCAGACCAAGGCACTCGCCTTTGGCAAGACGGCCGACGAGGTGCGCGCCGAGGGTACGCCCGAGCAGATCGTCCCGGCCCGCTGCTTTGAGGGCAACCGTCCGACGACCTCGATCTTCGGCGACACGCTGACCCCGTTTGCGCTCGGCGAGCTCATCGCTCTGTACGAGCACATCACGTTTGTCGAGGGCACGGTCTGGGGTATCGACTCCTATGACCAGTGGGGCGTTGAGCTGGGCAAGCAGCTTGCCAAGCAGATCACCCCGGCCTTCCACGACGATGCCGCCAAGGCCGAGCAGGACGCTTCGACCCAGGCACTCATCGAGTTCTATCGCGCTCACCGCAAGTAGTCTTTGTCTGCTGAGCTAGCTCATCGAAGAAGGGGCCCGTATCTGTTGGGATACGGGCCCTTTGCAATTTGCCATTTGTCCGCAATCGTTCGGTGTGTTTTGCATTCGTCCTCAATTAATCCGTGTGAGGGACGCCCGCCTCGGATATGATGAAGCGCGATAAAAGCGATGCAGGGAGGCATATATGGCAATCAAAGCCATTGCGATGGATATCGACGGTACGCTCACCGATGACCAAAAGGTCATCAGTCCGCGCACGCGTGAGAAGTTGCTCGCGGCGCAGGAGTCGGGCATTAAGCTTATTCTGGCTTCGGGCCGCCCCGCATGGGGGCTGCACGCCTTGGCGCAGGAGCTCGACCTTCAAAACCATGACGGTCTGCTGGTGGCCTTTAACGGCGCTCACGTCGTCGATGCCCAGACCGACGAGGTGCTGTTCGATCAGGCCATGCCGGCTGACGAACTGCACCGTCTGATTGATCATCTGCGCAATTTTGACGTGATCCCTATGATTTCGCTCGGTCGCGATTTGCACGTCGAGGACTCGTACCATTGCACGATCACGCTGCCTGACGGCTCGCAGAAGAATATCGTCAAGTATGAGCGCGACGCGTGCGATCTTAAGATTCGCGAGGTGGAGAGCCTGCATGAGGTCGCTGATGCTTATCCCGTGGACAAGCTACTCACTGCGGGTGACCCGGCCTATCTGCAAGCGCATCACGAGGAGATGTACGCGCCCTTTACTCAGACGCTTTCGGGCATGTTTACGGCCGACTGGTACTTTGAGTACACGGCGCCCGGTATCGACAAGGCCCGTGCGCTCGAGGGTGCCCTGCCCAAGCTCGGCATCGATGCCAGTGAGGTCGTGTCGTTTGGCGACGGCCAGAACGACAAGTCCATGATTGAGTGGGCCGGTACCGGTGTTGCCATGGGCAACGCCGTCGATGAGGTTAAGGCTGTAGCCCAGATGGTGACCGCCAATAACAACGAAGACGGTATTGCGGTGGCGCTGGATAAGCTGCTGGGTTAGAATCGCCGATAATGCATGGTTCGGGCGCCTGCTTACAGGCGCCCTTTTGTTAGGGAGGGTGCCGTGTCCGCATTTCCGTTCGACGCCGTTATCTTTGACATGGACGGCGTGATTGTCGATACCGAGTATTACTACCTGGGCGAGACTGCCGCGTTTGCCAAGGAGCTTGGGCTTAACCTGACTCAAGAGGAGTTGAATGGGCAGGTCGGTACCTCGCATCAGTTCTTCCTGCATATGCTGGTCGATTGGTTTGAGCGCGCCGGTAAGGGGCATTTCACTGGCGAGGAAGCGTTGGCCCGTTGGGACGAGTGGGCGCATAAGCGTCCGCGCGACTATCAGGCTTTGATTAACCCAGGCGCCGTGGATACGATTCGAGAGCTGCCGCGCCGTGGCGTTCGCGTGGCGCTTGCTAGCTCGTCTCCCATGGATAGCATCGAGGAAGTGCTCAATGCGTGCGGGCTGTCGGATGCCTTTGAGTATGTGGTGAGCGGCGAGCAGTTTAAGGAGAGCAAGCCCGAGCCCGACATCTACCTGCATGCGCTGGACCTGCTGGGGCTGCCCGCGAATCGCTGCTGCTGCGTTGAGGATTCGGTGCCTGGAATCACTGCCGGCAAGCGAGCCGGCCTGACAGTCATTGCCAAGCGCGAGGAGCGCTTTGGATTTAGCCAGGATGCCGCGGACAAGATTATCGACCAGCTGCCGGAACTGCTGGAACTCGCGTAGATCCTGGGCGGTACTGCTGTTACAACAGTAGCTCCGTTGGCATAAGAGAGAGGCGGCGGCATGGCTTTTAACGTGAGCGCACTGGGGTTTGGCGACAACGTCGTCGACCGCTACGAGCATATCCACACCATGTATCCTGGCGGCAATGCGGTGAACTTCGCCGTGTATGCCAAGAAATGCGGTGCCGCACGCTCCGCATACATGGGCATTTTTGGCAATGACGCTGCTGCCGAGCATGTCATTGCAAGCCTCGAGGATGAGGGTATCGAGCTTGACAAGTGCGAGCAGATGATTGGCGAGAACGGAGCGGCTCGCGTGACCGTCGTTGACGGTGACCGTGTCTTCCTTGGTTCCAACGAGGGCGGTATCCGTGGCGATGCGCGCTATGTGCTCGATCGTTTTGATCTGGCGTATATGAAACAGTTTGATGTGGTCCATTCGGGTAACTACTGCTTTACCGAGCGCGAGCTGCCTAAGCTGAAGGCAGCGGGTATTACCGTTTCGTTTGACTTCTCGGACGATTCGACCGACGAGTACTACGAGCAGATTGCTCCCTACGTTGACTTCGCGTTCTTTAGCGCGGCAGACGCTGCGAGCGAGGATGAGATTCGCGAGCGCCTTGCCTGGTTGAAGGGCTTGGGCCCATGTTTTGTGTCCGCAACGGCTGGCGCTGAGGGTTGCATTGCCTATGACGGCGAGCGTTACTATCGGCAGCATGCCAAGCCCGTGGCAGACATGAAGGACACCATGGGTGCGGGCGACTCGTTCCTGACTTCGTTCCTGATGTGCTATCTCGATTCCGCCAAGCGTGGCGAGGATGGTGCTGAGGCCATCGAGCGCGCACTCGACTTTGCGGCGGGGTTTGCTTCGACCGTATGCGGCATGGAAGGCTCCTGGGGCCATGGAGCGCCGATTTCCGAATAGGTGAGAGCAGTCCCGGTGAGTCGAATTGTCGCCTCCCTGGGACCCCGTGGGCAAAAAATGCCAAATATGAGTACTGTCACTAATTTAGCAACAGCGAAAAATAGCTTTTGAGGGCCTAGTTGAGTGCCTGCGGCCGATTAAAACCTGCTAAATATGGCTTTACCCATGCAAATAAGCCTTGATAATGAACGAATGTACATTATCAAGGCACTGTTTTGTTGCAAAATAATGTGACTAGCTTTGCAACAGTACTCATATTTGGCATTTTTTGCCCACCGGGGTCAGCGAAGGTCGAAAATGGAATGGGTATTTCCCAAAACAGCCGACTTGATGCTCTGCGTGTCGCATTTTTTGATTGCGGCAACGACTTCGGAGGTTCTCGCGAGCGAATCGACGAGTTGTCGCGCAGTGGTTTCCTTATTTTGCTCGGCTGGCGCATCGGTTTCGAGCAACAAGTGGTTGAGTGGAATCTGTCGTGCGTATTCGCGCCCGCGTTTGGTCGCAAGCATGCGTTCATTGATGGAAAAGAAGCTGCCTGCGTGGCGCGCACGGACGAGCTCATCCGAGGTACCGCTAAACCAGTGGAAGATGATGATAGGGGAGTTGGGATCGTCCTTTAGAAGGCCGCTCGACTCCAAAATGTCCAAGGCTGCCCCCGCCGCGCGAACGGCGTGAATGGACAGGACGCGCCCAGTGAGTGGGTGCTGCGATAGCGTCTGACAAAGCCGCTCAAATGCCTGCGTCTGGATTCCTCCGGTGCCTGCAAAGCGTGACGAGAAGTCGAGTCCGACCTCGCCGATAAAGCGCTCTCGGCTGGCGAGCTCGCAAAGCAGGTCGACCTCGGCGGCCCCACATCGGCCATCGGCAATCCACCAAGGGTGGAGGCCGACGGCCGCAATAACGTTGGGAATAATGCCGGCGCGTTTATTTGCCGTTGCGAAATCGCGCGGATCGACGCCGCAGTCAAAGAGCCCCAGTCCCATCGCTGCGGCTTCGTGGGCAACGGCGTCCGGGCTGGCCATCAGGTCGAGGTGACAGTGAGTATCAAAGGACTGCAGCTCCATCGCGGTGTGCCTTGCTAGTCCAGGCGCTGGCCGTCAGCGCGTACGCGTTCGGTACCGCGTCCACTGATCTGGCGAATGACCTCTCCGGCAATCATCTGACCCATGATGGGTGGCATAAAGCTGGCGGTTCCAAGTTCAGTGCGCTCATGGATGTTGGAAGGGTCACGGCGCTGAGTCTTGACCGATTCCTCGCAGCTAAACAGCACGTGCAGGCTTTTGATTCCGCGCTTCTTACATTCTTTGCGCATAATGCGGCTCATGGGGTCACGTACCGTATCGAAGATGTCGGCAAAGCGGAGGCACTCGGGATGGAGTTTGTTGGCCCCGCCCATGGAGCTAACCAAACGAATGTCGTGGTCCTGAGCATATTTGGCAATGGTGAGCTTGGCCGAGATGGTGTCGATGGCGTCGACGACGTAGTCGAGCTTGCCGCCCGTCTGCTCAAAAACGCTCGCAAAGAACTCGTCGATGTTGTCGCTCAGCAGGTATTCGGTGCGCTTGATAACGGTGGCGGCGGGATTGATATCGCGAATCATGGCTTCCATCACGTCCACCTTGCGCTTGCCGATGGTGCTGTGAAAGGCGATGGCCTGGCGATTGATATTGCTTGGAGCGATGATGTCCTTGTCAAGAATGACGAAATGACCAATGCCGCCGCGGGCAAGTGCCTCGCAGCAATTGGAGCCCACACCTCCGCAGCCGAGCACCAACACCGTGGCGTTGGCGAGTTTATTAAGTGCCTCGCGGCCCATGATGATCTCGAGCTTGGTGTCGCGTGTCTCGTTGGGAGTTGCGGCTGTGGTTTCAGTCATAGACATCCTCCGATGGGGAAGCGAATCGTGTTTTAGCTATCGTCATTATAGGTATTATCGCGATTCCATTTGAGACCTAGGGGCTTGTTGAAATGAGGCAGGGATTCGCATAAGATGAAGCAGATGGCACCCGTTGCCGCGGGTTGGCCAACTCCCAAACACGTTTGTAGCGTGAGAAGTGGCCGTCTTCGCATTACGCGGGGGCGGCTATTTTTTTTTGAGTGTAAGATTAGACAATTAGACAAACATCTAAATATCGAGTATAGTGTGCGCGTCATGAGAGATGATGAGAGGAGGTCTTATGCCGGGAGAGGGTTTTAAGGCGCTTGCCGATCCAACGCGACGGCGCATTTTGGAGTTGCTGCGCGAGGGCAATTGCACGGCGGGGGAGCTTGCCGAGCATTTCGATATCAGTAAGCCGTCGCTCAGCCATCACTTGGCGACGCTCAAAAATGCCGGGTTGGTGACCGACGAGCGCCATGGCCAAAACATCGTATACAGCTTAAACACCACCGTCATGCAGGACTTGATCGGTTGGTTTATGGGCTTTACAAACACGGAAGGTGATAAGGATGAATAACGAAAACAAGGGCATTCACGCCACGGGGGTATCGCGGCGTGTGTGGATTGCGCTGATCGCTCTGTGCGTCGCCAATGTCGTAGCGCACCTCATGGTGATGCCGAGCTTGCCTGCGCAGATCCCCACGCACTGGGGAGCGAACGGCGCCGTCGACGGTTGTGGCCCTAGCTGGATGGCCTCCGCGCTCGGCGTGCTGCCTCTGGCACTTCTTGCAATGTTCTGCGTGGTGCCGCGCATCGACCCCAAAGGCGAGGCATATCGAACCTCGGGCAAGTTCTATCAGGGCTTCGTAATCGCCTTCACCTTGTTCATGTGCGCCATAAGCTGGCTGGGAGAGCTTACGGTCTGGGGCGTGGTGCCGGCGGTCGGTTCGGTTAACGTGCTGATTTCCGGTGTTGTCGGTTTGCTGTTCATCGGCGTAGGCAACTACTTACCGCGCGTAAAGCAGAACTACACGCTCGGTATCAAGACGCCCTGGGCGCTTGCCGATCCCGAGAACTGGCGCCGTACGCAGCGTTTTGGCGGTGCCTGCTTTATGGTGCTGGGCGTTGGCCTGATTGTGATGGGCGTGGCGGGTAGCGTGCTTTCGAGTGAAGTCGTCGCCGCGGTGATTGCGGTTCTGGCGTTTGGTTCAGCTGGAGCTGCCTACGTCTATTCGTATCTGCTGTGGCGCAAATCGCAGCGAGCCGCTCGTTAAGGTTGCGGAAAACTAGCGTACGCAGTTCATAGTATGTTCCGGGGGATTTTTCCCAGGTAGTATTAGGGGGTGTGGGCAACCATGCCCCTTTTTCGTTTAGTTTCAGAGCTGGTTTCCTCATTTCGTTTCCACTAAAGCGAATCAAGAATAGGGAAACAGAAGGTAGAAAGGATAAAACAGGCAAATGGCGGAGTTTATCTACCAGATGTATCAGGCTCGTAAGGCCCATGGCGACAAGGTAATCCTTGACGACGTGACCCTGAGCTTCTACCCCGGGGCCAAGATCGGCGTCGTGGGCCCCAACGGCATGGGTAAGTCGACCCTGCTCAAGATCATGGCCGGCATCGAGGAGGTCTCCAACGGCGATGCCAGGCTTACCCCCGGCTACACCGTGGGTATCCTGCAGCAGGAGCCGCCGCTCGACGACGACAAGACCGTCATCGAGAACGTGCGCATGGCGTTTGGCGACATGATCGCCAAGGTCGATCGCTTCAATAAGATCGGCGAGGAGATGTGCGACCCGGATTGCGACATGGACGCCCTCATGGCCGAGATGGGCAAGCTCCAGGACGAGATCGACGCCGCCGATGGCTGGGATATCGATTCCAAGCTCGGCCAGGCCATGGACGCTCTGCAGCTGCCCGATTCCGACATGCCGGTCAACGTGCTCTCTGGCGGCGAGCGCCGTCGCGTGGCCCTGTGCAAGCTGCTGCTCGAGGCTCCTGACCTGCTGCTGCTCGACGAGCCCACAAACCACCTGGACGCCGAGTCGATCCTGTGGCTCGAGCACTTCCTGCACAACTACCAGGGCGCGGTGCTTGCCGTCACACACGATCGCTACTTCCTGGATAACGTTGCCGAGTGGATCTGCGAGGTCGACCGCGGTCACCTTTATCCCTACAAGGGCAACTACTCCACGTATCTGGAGACCAAGGCCGCCCGTATCGAGGCGCAGGGCAACCGCGACGCCAAGCTCGCCAAGCGCATGGAGGCTGAGCTCGAGTGGGTACGCAGCTCGCCCAAGGCTCGCCAGGCCAAGAACAAGGCCCGTCTGGCCCGCTATGAGGAGATGGAGGCCGAGGCGCGCGCAAGCCAGAAGCTCGACTGGACCGACATCCGCATCCCTGTGGGCCCGCGTCTGGGCAACAAGGTACTCGAGGCCCATCACCTGCACAAGGAGTTCGATGGCCGCGTGCTCATCGACGACCTTTCGTTCACCCTGCCGCGCAACGGCATCGTGGGCGTCATCGGCCCCAACGGCGTCGGTAAGACCACGCTGTTCAAGACGATTGTGGGTCTGGAGCCGCTGACTTCGGGCGAGCTCGAGGTGGGCGAGACCGTCAAGATTTCTTACGTCGACCAGAACCGTTCCGGTATCGACCCCGATAAGAACCTATGGGAGGTCGTCTCGGACGGCCTGGACCACATGATGGTCGGCGAGACCGAGGTCCCCAGCCGCGCGTATGTGGCGAGCTTTGGCTTTAAGGGCCAGGACCAGCAGAAGCGCGCTGGCGTACTCTCCGGTGGCGAGCGCAACCGTCTGAACCTGGCGCTTACGCTCAAGCAGGGCGGTAACTTACTGCTGCTCGACGAGCCCACGAACGACCTGGACGTCGAGACGCTGTCCTCGCTCGAGGCCGCGCTGCTCGAGTTCCCGGGCTGCAGCGTGGTCATTAGCCACGACCGTATGTTCTTGGACCGTGTCGCCACGCATATCCTGGCATGGGAGGGCACCGACGAGAACCCGGGCAACTGGTACTGGTTCGAGGGCAACTTTGAGGCCTATCAGGCCAACCGCATCGAGCGCCTGGGCGAGGACGCAGCCCAGCCGCACCGTATCCACCGCAAGCTCACCAGGGATTAGGTTCCTGTCGGTCACGTAACATCGGCAAATAAAAACGGCTCAAATCCGGGTTTGGATTTGAGCCGTTTGTCGTTACTGCTCGGATTCTTCGATCTTGTCGATGGTCCAGGCGGCGCCGAGGCCGCCGGTGGTGTTACGACGGATGCGCACGGTGACTTCGTGGCGCTCGCCGGCCTGCGTGTAGCGCAGCGGGAAGCTTGCGCGGTTGCGTGCGGCCTCGATGGAGCCGCTCTCGCGGGCGATCCAGTAGTACTCGCCGACGATACCGAGCGTGTCGGCGCCGTAGGGGAGATAGGTCGACAGCTGGTGCAGGAGCGGGCCGGGGCAGAAGACTTCGGCTGCAAAGTCAACGGGGAAGTCCTCGGGGATGGTCGGCGCTGAGGACTTGGGGACTGGAACCGCAACGTGGACCGAGGTCGCTGCGGGAGCGGGAATCTGGTCACAGGCAGGGGTGGGCGCGGGTTCGGTGACGGGCGCGGGTTCCGGCGCCTCCTCCGGCTTGACCGCGGGATCTGTGGGTTCCACGGTGACGGGCGCGTTTGCAGTTACGGTCTCAACTTTAACCTGTGTCGCATTCTCGTTCTCGACGTTCGGCTTTACCTCGACGGGTGTCGATGCCATGGTGGTGATGCCGGCATTGGCGTTTTCGGGGTCGTAGACCACCGTGAGCGAGATGGCGGGCTGGGGTGCCTCGGGCTCCGGCGTTGCTGCGGGGGCGTCCTGTTCTGCGGGCTCGTCGGTTTGACCATCCTTGGCATCGTCGCCAAAGATATCGCTATTTTGGAACGCAGGCGTCTCGGGCTGGCCGGCGGCCTCTTCGGTTTCCGACTCGGGAGCCTCGTCGGCTTCCGCGATGGCTTCCTGCTCGGACGTAGCTTCGGAATCGGTCGTGGCGGCAATTTCGGTTTCGATTTCTATCGCTGTCTCAACAACGACTTCAATCTCCACTTCAGGCTCCGGCGCGGCCTCGACCTCAACAACAGGCTCAGGCTCGGGACGCTTAGCGTGCTTGGGGCGCACGGCCTTGAGGTCCTTCTCGCCGCGCTTTTTCTTCTTGTAGGACTGCTTGGCACCCTTGGCGGCCTTGGGCTTGTCCTCACCCTTGGCAAGGGCCGCATCCCAGGCCTCGTTGGCGATGACGGTGGCATACAGGCGCCCACCCTTAAAGACGGTCAGCTTAATGCAGTCATCGAGTTCCTCGAGCAATTCGCGCGTGGACTCAAAACCCAGATCGCAAGCAGCCATATCGCTGGCGGCGAGCGCTTCTTCGACCTGTGTCATAAACGTCTGCTTGCCGCATCCAATCGCATCACGAAGCAGGCGGTACAGATAGATATGGTTGCCCAACGACAACGTGGGCTTAACTATTGTCTTGCTCATGGCAAATCTCCTCTTTACACACGTAGAGCATCTTACCATCGCCCGGGGTCTGCCACGGCGGCGCCTAAGGCAAACGGGCGCGAACCGTTATCGATTCGCGCCCGTCATGCAGGTCGTCTATCTGTGGGGTGGAGTGCCTAGTTGCCAGATGTCGTGCCCTGGCTTGCGCTGTCAGACGTCGTGCCAGACGCGGTGCCGTTTGAGTTGCTGGTGCCGCTGTCGGTCGCGCCCGTTCCCGACGTATTGCCGCTTGTCTGGTCGCCCGTGCTCGGCTGCGAGCCGTCGGTGGTCTGGCTTGAGTCGGTCGTGCTGGATTGCGTGCCGCTGTTGGCCGTAGAGGAATCGGTGCCCTGCGGCTGGTTTTGGGTGTTAGAAGACGAATCGTCAGAGGTAGAGCTGTCTTGCGTTTCACCCGTCCGCGCCTGCTGGTCCTGCGTCTGGTCGTTGCCATTTGCGTCGTTCTCGGTCGTGCGCGATGACAGAATCGGCTCGGGGCGCGCGCCCAAACCCTCACCGGCGGTGGTGATGAGGATTGCTCCGGCGCAGGCGATGACCGCAACGATTGCAATCGCGACCGAGAAGATGATGACCTTCTTTTGCGTCTGGCTGCGCTCTGCTGCGGCCTTGGCGCGCAGGCTGTTGGGGGCGACGCGTGCCGTGGTCGCGCGCCCTGCAATCTGGCGCATCTCCTGCGTGGTCGCGGCGCCGCCGAGGTGC
Source organism: Treponemataceae bacterium (assembly GCA_963602825.1). GTDB lineage: Bacteria > Actinomycetota > Coriobacteriia > Coriobacteriales > Coriobacteriaceae > Collinsella. The sequence goes on from CAVCKO010000016.1 coordinate 50,862, forward strand.
TCGTTAGCATTGGGCTCAACGGGCTCGTAGGCGCCGGCGGGGTAGTCGTCGGCCGCGTGCGTGCCCTTGATAGCCTCGGCGCTGGCGGAGATAAAGTGGCGGTAGACCTGCGAGGAGACAACGGTGATGACCGAGCTCACGGCAGCACCAATCACCGAGCCGGCGATGCCGATTTTCGAAGCGAGTGCCACGCTCGTGGCCGCCGCCGCGGCACCGGCGATGATCTGGGGAATGGAAATATCGTCGAACAGGCCTTTTTTGGGCGCGATGGCCATGGTCTGGCCGATGGACTGGTTCTCGTGAACGCCATTGTTCAGGGATGCCGGCGTCATGACGCGCGTGCGCGGCGCATCGGTGTACTTAGTCGTCATACGGGGTCCTCCCGGTGTAAATCTACTTCGTTTCATGCAGCCATCAGGGTACCCACCAGATGTGAATCGTACGTGTTGCATGACCGACCAACATCAACTCATCAATCAAATCCGGCGAGAAACCCATGGGGGTGCGAGGAGAGAGAGGTGAATCGGGCTATTCCAGGCCATGTTTGTTGTGGAGCACCTCGATGACGCATTTGCCTTTGGCAAGTTCGTCCAGCTTCTCGTCGTGGAAGGTCCGCATCGTATCGTCGAGGTTCGCATCCCATTCATCGAGCAGGATAACGTCTACGCTCTCATCAAGATAGCCATCTTCGATGAGGTCTAGGATTCTGGACACGGCTTGTCCGCTGGAAGCCTCCTTGTCGACGAGCGAGGGGTAGAAGAGTGCCGGATTAGCGGGGAGCAGGTATGCTCGATCGCCGAGCATCTCTTTTAACTGGGTCAGCAGCGTGCTCTTGCCGCAGCCGTTTGTTCCCCGGATTGTCAGGCGTCCTTTCGAGAAGCTGTGGGTTGCCGTATCGATGTCGGAGATCTCACGGGGACAAGCCATCTCTGCCCCATTTCCTGCCGAACACAACCTCAACTCGTCCCATCGGATGGAGCCGCGCGCATCGCGCTCCTCAGGCCTTAAGATAAGGTTGCTGTACACCAGTC
>CAVCKO010000016.1:51902-54608 GCA_963602825.1 Treponemataceae bacterium
GCATAGACGACGATAACGTTCATGTTCTGAAGAATCGAGACTTGTCGCGGAAGGACGGCGATGAGCGTCGTCATCGCGGGGAGGTTGCTGGCGTGCGCTGCTGCGTAGCCCATTGTGGTCAGGATAAACGGGATAGAGCTTATGATCGTGGTGGCTGCAGATAGACCGCTACGCGTGAGGGAGAGTATGGCTTGAGTTCGGGTTGATTCAATACTTTTCTGCAGGAAATCATGTTCCCAGTCGTGGTAATTCCGGGCGTTTCCAATCCAGGCGTTGGGGATGCAGCGTCGGATTGCGGAGAACAACTTTGCACGAGCGGACTGTGCGCGTTTTGTTTTGCTTCCAATAAGGGAGAACGAAAGGCCGGATGATGCGAGCGAGATGATTCCCGCGACACCGAGTGCGATGGCAAACGAAGCGTCGAGAACGCTTGCCACGGCCGCCGTGTTGAGGACGATATTCGCCAGCGTTGCGAAGAGGTCTGCCGCATAGGCGACGTTGTCGGAAATCGTTATCCACAGCTCCGTGTCGATATAGGGTTCTTTTTCTTGTCGGATCCGCTTGTTGAAGTATGTGCCCGTCGCTCCATAATTAGCTTTTGCAGAACGCGAGATAGCCTTGTTGAAAAGCCAATATTTGGAGCGCTCGCGCTCGAGATCGATAAAGATATCGGGCAGATTTGAGAAGAGTAACGCCAGACAGAAAAAGATGAGTTGGGAAAACGGATTGCCGCCCTCGGAGATGATGGCGGCGGCACGTGCAACTGCTACGGTGGTCGAAGCGACCAACGCTTGCTGAGTAAGGATGGCAATGACGCAGAGTGCTAACGGCATCTAAGCTTCACATCCTTTTGCCAAGATATTTTTAACTGCAGGAATTGCGTTTTCGCTGACAAAAAAGCGGAAATTATCGAGTTCATAATTGCATATTTCAGTGCGATGCTTATGTCGGTTTTCAATCCTGCAACCGCCGTTGCAATACCCTCCGATTGGGCATTTTGTGCACTTGGTTTTTTTGGCCGTGTCAAGCCACTCGGCTTCTGTATCTAGCGGGATGTGCCCTGGTCCCGGTGAAAGTCGATAATGGCTGTTCCCGACAGTTGTGGTGCATCGGTATCGCTGCATATCGGGTCCTAAATAATAACCACGAATGATGTTCGACGTTGCCCAGCAATATCTGAAGCGGGATTTTCCGTATTCATTTTGCCCGAAACCAATTCCGAGGAGCTTCGATGGATATTCAGTTGATTTCATAAAGCCGGATATCAGCCAACTAGGTTTGCCGTTGGCAAATAGCTCCATAAGCTTATGTTGAATTGCGCTTTCGAAAACAATGTCATTATTGTTTGTTGCATAGCGATCGTAGACCCTCCCTATTTCCATTTGAAAATAGGGAGATGAAGGCCATTGTTTATTGATGACAAACTCAATGAGCCTATCGAGAGCGTCAAGAGAGCTTTTGCTGACGTTTGTGCATATACGAATGGGAAGCCCGAGATCGACCATCGCGTCCACCGATTCAACTATTTTGTCAAATGACCCCTTTCCGTTTCGCGTTAAACGAGTCGCATTATGAATTGGTTTAATTCCGTCGAGCGTCAGACTAACGCTCTTTAATACGTCCCTATATAAAACAAGGAGATCTAAAAATGAAATTAGGTCATATCCGTTCGTAACAATGGATACTCCAACTTTATTTGTCCTTGCAAGTGAGAGGACGTTAGAAACAAAGGGGCGTGTCTTTCTTTGAAGAGGCTCTCCTCCAAAAAGCTCGATGACTGACGGGTTGTCCGGATAGCATTTTTTTGCCTTTTGCAGAAAGCGCTCGGCTTCTTTAATCATTGAGGCGTAGTCTTCTTTATTGGGCATCGGCTCTTTTAGGTCGAACGCTCGTTCAAAACAATAAGTGCATGCCAAATTGCATGAAAAGGTCGGACAGAGCGATATGACGTTAATGCCGCGCATCCTCTCCTCTTCCTCGCATCTTTTGGATATCGAAAAGAGTTCTCCACTCGGGTCGTTTGTGCGCGGGAAATAACGATTCGCTATTTTGCATATGCGCGAAACGGGGTCGATGTTGTCTCTTGAAACCAAATCAATCGTGTCGTTCCAAGAATCGATAACCAACGTCTGTTCATCACTAAAGGGTGCGATATAGATGTTTGTGTCTAGAAAATAAGAAGGGCCAGTTTCAACGTCGATCTTTCGTGCGCTGCCATTTTCAAAGGTGATAATTTTCATGAGACGCTCCTCAAAGGGAGGCACGACAACGACGGGCTCAAATCAAAGATTAGTTACTTATCGGGTTTTACTAGTAGCGAATTGGAATCAGATTCTGCTCGTCCTTATGCTCGTCTGCATAAGAAGTTACAGGAATCTTTTTTGCGAAAGATTCGGAGACTTCAATACCGTATTTAGACAAAATAGAGCACACATCATTAGCAGACATAATGAACCTCCTATGGCCCATCGCTGCCATGCCTAATGGACTAGCTGTGAGTTTTCGCAATTTGGCCGAAGCCAACAAGATGCGAATTGTCTAAACAAGTATCACAATGGACTAGCCCAATCTCTAGCGGGGACATTTCCTTTTATCCTAACTATATATCTTTAGTAACGTATTGTCGGATAATTGCTGCGTTCATTACAGAGCCTTGATTATCAACTTCATCCGAACACTTCCCACATTCATCCGCACATGTACGGA
>CAVCKO010000017.1:0-19406 GCA_963602825.1 Treponemataceae bacterium
CGGATTTGAGGACGGCCGAAGAGGCGTCAGCAGGTCAGTGGGTCATCGTCCCGGCATTCAGCATCAGGGTAGCGCTGCGACGCGGAAATCGCGCGCCGTTGCCGCGCCCCGCAGTGCCCGCTTCCCCCGAGAACAATTATCAGTGCAGGTAGATAGCTTGTTACAAAACTGCCTGGTCGCCAAAGTGCCAAAAGTCTACTCACTTAGATTGCAGAGTGCCCCCATGAGCTGCAATTCCAAGATATTTAGCACTTTTGGACTCAGATCGTCATACTGGACAAGAATTTGACTTGAGTTTTCAGGGGCAGATGCGCCATCGGCGCACCAATAACAGTCACTGATATCGACAAAAGGGATACTCGAGCGCGTGAGGGCCCGCACAAAAGAGCTTCCACCCGCTCCGCGCTCCGCAACCACGGTGCAGTAAAGGCCCGCGTCTGCATGTTCGATCGAGACCTCCCCCGCCGGAAACGCCTTCCGCACAAGCGCCGCCAGACCATCGCGCGCCTCGCGAGCGCGCACGCGCACGCGGTTCACATGTCGCTCGTAATCACCCGATTCCAGCAAGCGAGCCAAAGCGACCTGGTCAACAGAGCTCACCGACGAGGCGTAAAAACCAAGGTTGCGTCTAAACCGCTCCATCAGCTCATCGGGCAGGACCATATACGCCAAACGCAACGCCGATGACAGGCTCTTCGAAAACGTGTTGGTGTAGATAACCGACTGAGCGGCATCGATTGATGCGAGCGCGGGAATCGGCTTGCCGGCAAGGCGAAACTCACAATCAAAGTCATCCTCGATGAGATACCGGCCTGGTCGCTCGGCGGCCCAGCTGAGCAGCGCGTAGCGACGCGCAATGCTCGTCACAAGGCCGGTCGGATACTGATGGGATGGCATCAGGTGAAGGACATCGGCCCCAGTTTTCTGCAGAGCGCTCAGGTCCACGCCGTCATCATCCAACGGAATATGTCGAACTTCGCAGCCCATAGCCTGATAGATGCGCGTCAGACGCAAATAGCCCGGGTCCTCAACGGCGTACACCTTGTCCGCGCCAAGCAACTGAACCAACATGGTATCGAGCAGCTGGGCGCCCGCACCGATAACGATGTTGTCGGGATCGACATTCATGCCCCTCGTCCCACGCAGATGGTGAGCGATAGCGCGTCGTAGCCGCGCGGTGCCCTGTGCCGGCGCGGTCGAAAAGATTTCGCGTTCGTCTTCGGATGCCAGCGTCGCCCGCAGCGCGCTTTGCCAAAGCCGTGCCGCCTCCAAAGCAGAAGGAGAGAGCGCATCGAATCGCTCGACCCGTCCGTTGACATCATGCGCGCTGGGACCCACAGAAACGGCATCTCGGTCGATACCCTCCGCAGCTAAAGCCAAAACCGGTGCATCCGGAAGCTCACAAGCGTAGTAGCCACGCCGCGGCTTTGAGCAAATATAGCCCTCGGCAAGTAACTGGCTATATGCATTCTCGACGGTAATGACACTGATTCCCAGATGACTGGCAAAGGCGCGCTTAGACGGCAAATGCTCCCCCGCCGCAATGCGTCCAGCAACGATATCATCTCGAATTTGCTGGTAAACATACTCATAGAGCGATGCCTCGCCGCGTTTTTCCAAATTGTAGTCAAGCATGAGCCTATCACCTGACCTTATTAAGCCATTCAATCTGGTATTAGTCTGACCTTGTTATTATCTCGAAAACTGAGTATTTCGCCATACCCAGCTCCCCGATAGGATGTTCCGTCAAGCAATGCACATGCCAACCAAGGGAGCAACCATGGCAGAACAGACCAGCAAGGTCGATCGCGTCAAACTCAACCGCGAACTCGCGCAGATGCTCAAGGGCGGTGTCATCATGGACGTCACCACGCCCGAGCAGGCATGCATCGCCGAAAAGGCAGGCGCCTGCGCCGTCATGGCACTCGAGCGCATCCCGGCCGATATCCGTGCCGCAGGCGGCGTCTCGCGCATGAGCGACCCCAAGATGATCAAGGGCATCCAAGAGGCCGTCTCCATCCCCGTTATGGCCAAGTGCCGCATCGGGCACATTGTCGAGGCGCAGGTCCTGCAGGCCATCGAGATCGATTACATCGACGAATCCGAGGTTCTCTCCCCCGCCGACGATGTCTACCACATCGACAAGACCCAGTTTGACGTCCCGTTTGTCTGCGGTGCCCGCGACCTGGGCGAGGCGCTGCGCCGTGTTGCCGAGGGCGCCACGATGATCCGCACCAAGGGCGAGCCGGGCACGGGCGACGTGGTCCAGGCCGTGCGCCACATGCGCAAGATCCAAAAGCAGATCCGCGACGTTGTTGCCCTGCGCGATGATGAGCTCTTTGAGGCAGCCAAGCAGCTGCAGGTTCCGGTCGAGCTGGTGTGCGAGGTCCATGCCACGGGCAAGCTTCCCGTCGTGAACTTTGCCGCCGGCGGCGTAGCGACCCCCGCCGACGCCGCGCTGATGATGCAGCTGGGCGCCGAAGGCGTCTTTGTGGGCTCGGGCATCTTTAAGAGCGGCGACCCGGCCAAGCGCGCCGCCGCCATCGTCAAGGCCGTGGCCAACTTCACCGACGCCAAGCTCATCGCTGAGCTTTCGGAGGACCTGGGCGAGGCCATGGTAGGCATCAACGCCGACGAAATTGAGATCATCATGGAGGAGCGCGGGCGCTAGTCCAGCAGAAAGGATCGCACATGAGCGATTACGCAGACCAGACGGTCGCCGTGCTGGCGGTCCAAGGTGCTTTTGCCGAGCACGAGGCGAGGCTGTCCGAGCTGGGCGCACACTGTATTGAGCTGAGGCAGGCGGCTGATTTGAAGCAGGACTTTGACCGTCTGGTACTTCCCGGCGGCGAGTCTACCGTTCAAGGGAAGCTGCTTGATGAGTTGGGCATGCTCGAGGAGCTTCGTGCCCGTATCGCTGAAGGCATGCCCGTCCTGGGCACCTGCGCCGGCCTGATTCTACTGGCTCACGACCTTGCCGCCCACGACGATAAGGGGACGCCGCGCCTGGCAACCATGGATGTACTTGTCGAGCGCAATGCCTACGGCAGGCAGCTCGGCAGCTTTCGAACCAAGGGGCAGGTAGCCGGCATCGACGGTGAAGTGCCGTTAACGTTTATCCGCGCGCCCCGTATCGTCGAGGTCCACGGAGACGCCAAGGCCTTAGCGAAAGTCGACGGGCGAATCGTCGCCGCCCGCCAGGGCAACCAGTTCGGCGTAACCTTCCACCCCGAACTCGATGAAGACACCCGCCTCCACGAACTGTTCCTACAAATGTAGGCAGATAAAACGAGCGTGGATTTGCGGACACATAGAAATTGAGAGTGGATAATCTCCCGCTTTGAGCCAACATTCAGGCCAAAACCGGGAGATTATCCACTCTCATTCTGACTAGTCGTTGGACGTTCTTAAACGACTAGTCATTTAAGAACGTCCCCAATGACTACTTTGGACCGTGACAACGCCGCAGGTAGAGGACGGACAGCGAGCGTCCGCCAGAGTGAACAAATTGGCATGAAAAGAGGACGGCATAGACCTTCTGGTCATGCCGTCCTCTTTGAATGACAAGTTGTCGCTCTGGCGGGCGCGCAGCGTCAACTGGTTACGCGGTTCGGTAGAACCGCGTAACTAACTAAAAGCGGTTGCCGCGGAAGCCGCCACCGTTGCGGCCGCCACGATCGCCACCGCGACCGCCGCGGTCGTTACCACGGTTGCCGCCGAAGCCGCCACGGTTGCCGCCACGGTCGCCATAGCCACCACGGTTGCCGCCAAAGCCGCCGCGGCCGCCACGGTCGCCGCCACGGTCACCAAAGCCGCCGCGGCCACCGCGACCGCCACGGTCGCCGCCACGGCCACCGCGATCGCCAAAGCCGCCGCGACCGCCACGGTCGCCGCCACGGCCACCGCGATCGTCACGGCCGCCGCGAGGACCGCGGTCCTCGTCCAGGCCCATGGCGACGAGCGGAGCGATAACCTTATCGAGAGCGGCCATCAGCTCGGTGGCCTCCTCGTAAGAAAGCTCGGGCAGGAGCTTCTCCTTCTTGTTGGCAAGCTCGACCAGGCCCTCAGCGGCATCCTCGGCAGCGAAGACGACGATCTTGCGCATATCGCCCTCGGCGTCGTCGATGCGGCCGACCAGATCGGCAGCCTCGGCCTCGGCCATCAGGCCATCGAGCTCACGAAGGCGCATGCCCAGCAGGTCGGACATTTCCTTCTGCTCCATCTTGGGCTTGAGGTCAAGGAGCTTGATGGCGCGCTCGATGTTCGCCATGCGCTCGGCCTTGGCCTCCTCCTCCTTGGAAATAGCAAAGCGACGGCTACGCAGCAGGCGGGCGGCCTTCTGCATCTTGTCCATCAGCTCTTCGTCATCGTAATCAACGGCGGCCTCGACAACCTCGGCCTCCTCCTCGGCGGAAACCTCGGCAGCAGCCTCAACCTCGGCAGCTTCGGTCTCCACGGTCTCGACTGCCTCGACCTCGGCAGCCATGGTCTCGTTCTCGGTCTCGTTCATGATCTCTTCGTTCTCAGACATGAGACTCCTTCTTGGCCCTCTCGGGCATCATCGCCCCATTCGCGGGGCCCGTCGCGCACTCTTTGCGCTTTAAACATTCATGCCTCTCGGCAAAACGTCCATTAGTTTATGGTGTCGCCATTCAATCTAGCTGCAGAATCTATGTGCACACATTAATGCGACATGTGCGACTCGCGACGAGCGTACACAACCGATACCACAAATCCGACCACGGCAATTACAGCCGCCACACGCACGGCTACCGCAAATCCAATCGCCTGGGCAACGTCGGTCGCAGTGCCAACGGCGCCGGCAGTCGCCGCAGAACTCGAGAGCAGGCCGATAAACAGCGACGGGCCAAACGATGCGGCAATCATGTTCCACGTGTTGAGCAATGCCGTTCCGTGAGGATGCTCAGCGCCAGGCAGCGTCTCCAAGCCGGCCGTCTGCGAGGGGCTCAGCACCAAACCGACTCCGGCATACACAACAACGGTCAGTGCCACGACGACGCCGATGTTCATGCTTGCGGCCGTCATCGAGATGGCAGTCTGCCCCACGGCGATCAAGGCAAAGCCGACCGGCAGCAGCGGCCATGCGCCACGGGCGTCCATCACGCGTCCGCCCGCAATCGAGGTCACGGCATTGCAGGCAATCGCTGGCAAAATGAGCAAGCCCGCAACAAGTGCGGTCATGCCGTATGCGCCCTCAAAATAGAGCGGCAACAAAACGCTCATCGAGAACGTCGTCATCATCGACACCACCACAAGCAGACACGCAGGCCAAAAACGAACGCTCGCCATGGGACGCACGTTAAGCACCGGATGCTCGAGCTTGAGCTGGCGGGCCGCAAACAGGCCGAGCAGCACAATGGCGGCGAAGAGCGTCTCGATGCCGGCAATCAGATTGGTCGAGAACTCGCCTACGGAATACACAAATGCCGTAATACCGGCGGCGAGCAAAACAACCGACAGAATATCAAGCGTGGTGTTCGAGCGCTCTCCGACATTCTGAACAAGTTTTACGCCCGCCGCAGCGACCACAATGCCGCCCACCAGCGGCACTACGAACACCGCCCTCCAGCCAAACAACGTGCACATGAGACCGCTGATCACGGGTCCAAACGCCGGCCCCAGCGTAATGCAGGCACCGCCCAGGCTCAGATACAGACCGAGCTTCTCGCGCGGAGCGCAAGACAGCACCACGTTCATCATGAGTGGGAACAAGATGCCCGATCCCGCAGCCTGCAAAATACGGCTTGGCAGCAAAACGCTAAACGACGGAGCGAACAGGCACAGGACTTCGCCGGCGACCATGCATCCGCATGCGAAAAACAGCAGCTTGCGCGTCGAGAAACGGCCGGACAGAAAGGCCATAATGGCCGTAAAGATCGACGTCACGATCATGTAGCCCGAAACGAGCCACTGCGCCGTGGTGGCACTCACCGAAAAGGCCGCCATAATGTCGTGCAGCGCCACGTTAATGATGTTCTCGTTAAACGCGGCAACAAAGGCTGCAACATACATTACGACGAGAATCGCCGAGGCTGTCGACGGTGATTGAGTTTGCTTTTGGGATTTGGTCCCCATGAAATTCCTTCCTCTTAGAACGACAATCGCATCGCCCCAGAGGAACGGTCCAGGGCGAAAATGAGCCCTAGACTTACGCCAGACGCCGTACACGACGAATCTGACAACATGGTCCAACGTCGAAAGATTGTAACGCGGACGCGCAGCTTTCCTTCCGCGCTATTATTAAAAGTCCACGAAAGCATGAGACATGAGGAGCCCGCCATGATTAAGCCCATCATGAAATCCGAGTTCTTTTTACGCCTGCCTTCCGAAGACGCGGGACCCGACGACGCCGTGATCGGGCAAGACCTCCTGGATACGCTCCACGAGCATGAGCACGAGTGCGTGGGCCTCGCCGCCAACATGATCGGCGTGCGCAAACGCATCATCTGCGTAAAGGACGGCAACAGGGCGCTCCTGATGTACAACCCGCAAATTCTTGAGCAGGTCAATGCCTTTCAGACGAGCGAAGGATGCCTCTCGCTGATCGGCGAGCGTCCCTGTACCCGCTATCGCCGCATTAAGGTTGAGTATTTGGACGAGAACTTCGTCCACCGCATCAAAAACTTCTCGGGCTACACCGCCGAGATCATCCAACACGAAATCGACCACTGCCGAGGAATCGTTATATAGTTCCGCCGATTCAAGAAAGCTCCCTGCAGCAAAACAACTGCAGGGAGCTTTTCATAGTGCGGAGCTTCTATCCCACTAGTTCTGACGATAATGGTCAAAGAAGTCTGCCAGGTCCTCGAGCGACTCTTTGAGCACTTCCATGCGCGGCAGGTACACGATGCGGAAGTGGTCGGGCTCGGCCCAGTTAAAGCCGCCGCCGCGCGTGATCAGGATCTTCTTCTCGTGCAGCAGGTCGAGGGCGAACTGCTCGTCATCGGTGATGTTGAACTTTTTAACATCCATCTTGGGGAAGATGTAGAACGCCGCGCGCGGCTTGACCACCGAGATGCCATCGATCTTGCTGAGTGCCTCATACACAAAGTTACGCTGCTCGTAGACACGACCGCCGGGGCGGATGTAGTCATTGACCGACTGATGGCCGCCGAGCGCCGTCTGGACGATCGACTGAGCCGGCACGTTGGAGCACAGGCGCATGTTCGAGAGCATGTTGATGCCCATGATGAAGTCACTCATGCAGCGCTGGTTGCCCGAAAGCACCATCCAGCCAATACGATAGCCCGCGATCATGTGCGACTTGGAAAGGCCGCTAAAGGTGACGCAGGGCAGATCGGGAGCGAGCGAGGCAATGGAGACGTGCTCGTAGCCGTCCATGCACAGACGGTCGTAGATCTCGTCTGCAAAAATCATGAGCTGGTGCCTGCGCGCAACCTCAACGATGCCCTCGAGCACCTCGCGCGGGTAGACCGAGCCCGTAGGGTTGTTGGGGTTGATGATGACGAGGGCCTTGGTCGCGCTCGTGATCTTGGACTCCATATCCTCCAGATCGGGATACCAATCGGCCTGTTCGTCGCACAGATAGTGCACAGGATGGCCGCCGGCAAGGGTCGCGCACGCCGTCCACAGCGGGTAGTCGGGGCTGGGGATCAGAATCTCGTCGCCATTGTCGAGCAGCGCGTTCATCGAAAGCTGAATGAGTTCGGACACGCCGTTGCCCGTGTAGATGTGCTCCATCTGAACGTTGGGCAGGCCCTTGATCTGCGAGTACTGCATGATTGCTTTGCGCGCAGAGAACAGGCCGCGCGAGTTGGAGTAGCCTTCGCAGTCGGGCAGCTGCTGGCGCATGTCCTTGATGACCTCGTCGGGCGTGCGGAAACCAAAGGGCGCCGGGTTGCCGATATTGAGCTTGAGGATGCGCTCGCCCTCGTCCTCCATGCGGGCAGCCTCGTCGACGACGGGACCGCGCACGTCATACAGGACGTTATCGAGCTTGGTGGATTTAGAAAAAGTACGCATGGTGGTGCTCCTTGTAATTTGAGCCGTGGGACTAGGTTCGGATTTGGCAACGTTATGGGACGAGGACGCCTCGCCTTGATCGGCGTCACCGGCAAGCAGCCAGGTAACATCGACCTCCAAAATGCGAGCGAGCAGCTCTGCCACATCGCGCCGCGGGATCGTCTTGCCGCTCACATATTGGCTCATCTGACTCTTGCCGAGTTTTTTGCCGAGCATCTCCGATGCACGAATCACGTCCGACTGTCGAACGTCGCGATCGGACATAATCTGTCGCAAGCGATCGCAAAACGTCTCATGGGCCACAGGAACCTCCTTGCTGGCAAAGTTCAATTTATAGAACACGAATTGAACCAGAGTTCAATTTAGCAAGCAGTATAGCGCCGCGCCTCATTCGGAAGTTCAATTTCATAAGAAAACGTACCGAACTTCGAGATTTGTCCAAAGTGGACAACAGGTACGCGCTTTTAGAGATATTCAAGGAAACGAGCCGCCGCAAGCGAAACGTCAGCGATGCGATATATCGCATTGATCTGCCGATGGGGATGCCCCTCGAGCGGACGCACGGCAACATCGAACTGACAGCGGCGCAAGATGAGCGCGGGAAGAATGCTCACACCCAGACCGTCCTCGACCATGGCCATAATCGCATAATCATCCCAGGTCGACAGCTTGGAGCGCGCCGTCAGCCCCGCGCGGCGAAACAGCGGCGTAATCTCGTCGTCGCTACCGCGTTCCAGCAGAATAAACTGCTCGTTGGCCAAATCGGCAAGAGAGACGACCTCCGCCGCGGCAAGCGAGGAGTCCGCTGGCACCACGGCCATCAGCTCGTCTTGCACCAACGGCCGCGACGCCATGCCGGTGCCGCGTGGCTCGCGCGGGATAAAGCCCAGGTCGCAGCGGCCTTCCGCCACCCATTGCTCAATCTCTGAGTAATCACCCATCAGCAGCTCGTAATCGACATCCGGGTGATCGGCGCGAAACCGCGCGATCACCGGCGGCAACACATGGGTCGCCACACTCGAAAACGTACCGATACAGATCTTGCCACGCATGAGCCCTCGCATCTCGTCCACGCGTCGCTGCAGACGGCCAAACTCTTCGCATAACGCCTCGACCGCCGGCATGACCTGCCGCCCGTCGGCAGAAAGCACTACGCCCTCGCGGCTTCTATCGAGCACTTTAAAGCCCCAGTCGGCCTCGAGATCGGCCACCATACGGCTCACGCCCGACTGCGAATAGCTTAGCCGCTCGGCGGCGCGCGTAAAACTGCCGGCGCGTACGGTCTCGAGCAGCACCTGCATCTTTTGAATATTCGTTTCCACGGCACCCCTCCACCTTTTCATGAGTTTTTCTCATGCTATCCATGCATTATATTCGCTTTTCTTCTAAAGCCAGTTCACCCATAGTGAACATGCTCGGATATAGAGGGGATGTCAGCGCATGAACAACGGACTGTTTACGTACTTAGCAGCATTGCTATTGTTTGGTTCCAACGGCATCATCGCCGCTGCCATCGCGCTGCCGAGCTCCGATATCGTGCTACTACGCACGTTTTTGGGCGCACTCTCGCTTGTCACCGTCCTCGCCATCACCCAACGCCATAAGTTGCAGGCGCCATCTCGCCCCCGCGAAGCCGCAGCCCTCCTCCTCTCGGGAACCGCACTGGGCGCCAGCTGGATTTTTCTGTTCCGCGCCTATCAGACGATCGGCGTCGGCGTATCCTCGCTGCTGTACTACTGCGGCCCCATCATCGTCATGGCGCTCTCCCCGCTCATCTTTGGCGAAAAGCTGACCGGCGGCAAAATCGCCGGGTTTATCGCCGTCGCCTGCGGCGCTTTTCTCATTGCAGCGCAAGGTCTAGGCGGCAATATGCCCATTGCGGGTATCGCCTGCGGCATCGCCTCGGCATTTTGCTATGCGCTGATGGTCATCGCCAGCAAGGGTGCATCACACATCGAAGGCCTCGAAAACTCCACGCTCCAGGTGAGCGCCGCCTTTGTGACCGCGCTGGTCCTCACGCTCATCACGCAGGGCGCCCCCTCATTCCTGTCCGTCGGCGTCGCCGCCAGTATTGATTGGCGCGCCGTCGTCATGCTCGGCGTCGTCAACACCGGCATTGGCTGCCTGCTCTACTTTAGTGCTGTCGCTAAGCTGCCCGTCCAGACTGTCGCGGTCGTCGGCTACCTCGAGCCGCTTTCGGCCGTCGTGTTCTCGGCCGTCCTTTTAGGCGAAGCCATAACGCCGGTCCGTCTGATGGGTGCCGCACTTATCATCGGCGGCGCGATCTTTTGCGAACTCGCCGGCAAACGCGCAGGTGCCAAGACCGGCATCGCTCAGGCAGCACGCGCCTAACAGCCCCTGCTTTGAAATGCCACCTGCGTACATGAATAATCCCCAGATGGGGATTATTGTCTAAAACACCCCGATGTGCCAAACTGCTCTTATATGTATAAAGATGGCATAAAGGTCTGCTGCCCTTTGCAGGGGCCAGATGTCCAAGGGAGTCCACGTGGCACACAACAAACTGGAGGCAAGCCCCCAAGATCAGCGTGGTCAAGGCGGGCATGGAGCCATTCCCCTCTCCGCTGGCATGCTGCTCGTTACGCTCGGCGTCGTCTACGGCGACATCGGCACGAGCCCCATGTACACCATGAAATCAATCGTCGCCAACAACGGCGGCATCGATACCGTCAGCGAGGACATGATCTTAGGAGCGCTTTCGCTCGTCATCTGGACCATGACGCTCGTGACCACGGTCAAGTACGTGGTAATCGCCATGAAGGCCGACAACCACAACGAAGGCGGTATCTTCGCCCTGTTCAGCCTCGTACGCAAGGTGGCACCGTGGCTGATTCTGCCCGCCATGATCGGCGGTGCGGCACTGCTTGCCGACGGCATCCTCACCCCCGCCGTCACGGTCACCACAGCCATCGAGGGTCTGCGCACCATCGAATGGGGCCATGCGCTGCTGGGCGACGGCCAGACCAACGTCATCATCATTACCATCATCATTATCTGCGGTCTGTTTGCCATGCAGCGCGCCGGCACCTCGTCAATCGGCAAACTGTTCGGCCCGCTTATGACGCTATGGTTCCTGTTCCTGGCGGGCGCCGGCCTGTTCAACACGCTCGGCAACCTGTCCATCCTGCGCGCGCTCAACCCCATCCGCGGCATCATGTTCCTGTTCTCGCCCATCAACCATTCGGGCATCATGGTGCTCGGCTTTGTCTTCCTGTCGACGACCGGCGCCGAGGCGCTCTACTCGGACATGGGTCACGTGGGCAAGGCTAACATTTACGCATCCTGGCCGTTCGTAAAGGCAGCGCTCATCCTTAACTATCTGGGTCAGGGCGCTTGGCTGCTCGCCAACAACTCCAATCCCCAGATGCTCGCGATGGACATCGTCAACCCGTTCTACATGATGCTTCCCGAGCCCCTGCGCCCCTTTGCCATCGTGCTTTCGGCCGTGGCGGCCATCATCGCCTCGCAGGCGCTCATCACCGGCTCGTTCTCGCTGGTATCCGAGGCCACGCGCCTCAACCTTATGCCGCACCTGCGCATCCACTACCCCAGCGACACCAAGGGCCAGCTCTATATTCCGCTCGTCAACAACATCATGTGGGTCGGCTGTATCTTCATCGTGCTGCTGTTCCAAAACTCCGAGCGCATGGAGAGCGCCTACGGCCTCGCCATTACCGTGACCATGCTCATGACCACCACACTGCTGACGAGCTATATCGCCGGCATCCTCAAGCACAAGCTGGGTGCCTGCGTCTTCGCCCTGCTCTTTGGTGCCATTGAGCTGTGCTTCTTCGCTTCGTGCCTCACTATGTTCTTTGACGGCGGCTACGTCATGATCTTCCTGGCCGCGCTGCTGTTTGGCCTTATGTATGTGTGGCGCCGCGGCACCGCCATCGAGCGCACGCAAACGATCCTGTTGCCCGTCTCCAAGTACATCGACCAGCTCGGCCGCCTGCGCAATGACGAGACCTACCCCGTGCTCGCCGACAATCTGGTGTTCCTCACCAACAGCCCCGACCCGCTCACGCTCGACCGCGACGTGCTCTATTCCATCCTGGACAAGCACCCCAAGCGCGCCAAGGCATATTGGTTCATCAACGTGCATGTCACCGATGAGCCCTATACGCACGAGTATTCCGTTGAGACCTTTGGCACGGACTTTTTGTTCCGCGTGCGCCTGGACCTGGGCTTTAAGGTCAACCAGCGCGTTAATGCCTACCTGCGCCAGATCGTTGGCGACCTGATGGCATCGGGTGAGTTGCCGCCGCAGCATCACACCTACTCTATCTACGAGACACGCGGCAACGTGGGCGACTTCCGTTTTTGCATGCTGCGCAAGATGCTTGCCCCCGAAACGGACATCAACCGCAACGACCACCGTGTGATGGCCATCAAGTACGCCGTCCGCCGCGCCTGCGGAAGCCCGGCACGTTGGTATGGTCTCGAGAACTCGGCCATCATCATTGAGTACGTACCGCTCTTTGCCCGCATGCGTCCGGCAGTCAAGCTCGTACGCACCCAGGTGCCGCTCGAGATCCTGATCGAAGAGGCCGAGGAAATGGAAGTCGACATCTTCTCGGACGACCTGGTCAACGGCAACGAAGCCGGTAAGGACATGAACGTCGATCCCACCGAGTTGCTCGAGAGCGTCGCCGATACGCCCGAGCAACAGCAACTCGACGGACTCGAGAGCGAACAACTCAACGACGTCAACTTCTAGTGACGTCACAAATCAACGACAGCGGCCCTGCACCTCACGAGAGACGTAGGGTCGCTTTGCATTGCAGTAAAGCTAACGGCTACGAACGACGCGGCTCGGGAACCACGAGCCTATCGGGGCTCGCGCCCTCGGCATCTGTCAGGCTCACGTAGCGAATCGACGGATCCTCATACATCGCGTAGTAATAATTGCCCGTGCGCGCGCTAAAGCATCCGGTGTAGATAGTCTTCTCGAACTTGCCATCGCCCATCCTGGACGCCCCCTCAATCATCACCACGCCCTCGAGCGAGCGGAACATGCGGACGACGTTTTCGGTCTCGCTCTCCTTTTGCGGGTAATTGGCATTGAGGTACGCCGCCTTTACAAAACGGCTCGGCGAATAGCAGTCACCCGGAATACCGCGCATGCCGGCACCCGCGCCATAGGGCTTGAGCTCGGCGCCACGCCATGTCGCCGTCTGCGGAAAATCGCTTGTGGCAGTGATATAGGTGCGCAGGTTTTCCATGTGCCACGGGAAGGTCGGCTGGTTGGCAAGGGTGTCGACCGGATCGTCGTATACATGCAGGCCGTCAGCCATCATCTCGACCACGATGCTGCGTTGGCTGTCGCCGATAATCCAATGCAGCAGCGACACGCCCAGCCCCTCTCCGGCAGATTTGGCGATAATCACCGTGTCGTGCAGCGCGGCCTCGACCTCGTCGACCGTCGAGAACGTCGCTGCCACCCACAGGGGAAACTCATAGGCCGCGATATTGGTCTTGCCGTCGACAGGGTCCTCGGCATACTCGGCATAACCCGGGAAATTGAGACCCGCCACGGCGAGGCCCGCATCGTTGCCGCAGTCGAAGAACATAGGGTAGTTCTTGTAATCGATGCACATACCGATCACCGCGTGTGCCGCTGTCGTGTCGTCGATAAACGAATACGGAATGTGAAACCCGCGCGGCATCACGCGAACCTGTTGGCCGTAGTCAAAGCTCCAGTCGAGGTTGCGGCCCAGATACATGTTGCCGGAATTATCGGTAAATCGAATGCTCGTACACATAGCGCCTCCTAGCTTTACGTTCTTGCTAAGTTCATTGTCACCAAACAAAAAGGCGCTAAACACAAAAGCCCGGACATGACAACAACGTCATACCCGGGCTATTCAAGCAGGATAAACTCAACCAAGTTGACCCCGCAGGTCGTCTAAGGGGTCAAAGTGCCGCAGATTGCCACGAAAGAGGAGCGAAGCGTACTTAAGGTACGCGAGCGACGATTGAGCGGCAAGGTGCGGTGCTTTGGTCCCCTTAGACCAACTTTCCTAGACAGTGGTCAATCATGTGTTGAATCATTTGCGCCTCGAAGCCCACAAAGTCCTGCTTGCGCTCGCGCATCTTGCCGTCGACGATCTGGTCAAAGGCAACCTTGCACTTGATATAGCGCGTGGACTTGGTGACCTCCTCGTGCGTCAGGCAGCTCTCCTCCATCTTGCTGGCGCCCAGGCCAAACACCAGACGGGGGTTGTAGAGCACGTGGGGCTCGCCGGCGTCGTCCAGGTAGACGCAGACCTTCTTGGTAACGCCAATCTGGTTAGCGGCAAGGCAGCCGGCATCGTCGAGCGACTTGATGGTATCGATCAGGTCCTGAGCAACCGACTCGTCCTCGACGGTCGCAACCTCGCAACGCTGGGACAGGATAGCCTCATCGTGGCAAAGCTCTTTAATCATACGTTCCTCCATAGGGGTCGTTGTAACCGCTTAAGTATACGGTACCCACACATTTTCATGCGATAAATACCGTCCGTCTGTTACAAAGCGCCGAACATCAACATGCGAGGAACAGCAAGGTTGTAAAGACGATATAGTAAGTGAGTTCGTGTCAATCGGCCTAAACTCGGGGCCGAACAAGGAAAGGGTATGCATGGACGAACTTTTTCACGTCAGTGAGCGCAAGTCCACAATCGGGACCGAACTTCGCGCTGGACTGACAACATTCCTGGCGATGGCCTACATCATCGCCGTCAACCCCGCAGTGCTCTCGGGCGCTGGCATCGATGCGGGAGCGCTCGCCTGCGCCACCTGCCTGGGCGCCGGCATCATGACCATCTGCATGGGCATCTTCGCCAACCGCCCGCTCGCCTGCGCGTCGGGTCTGGGCATCAACGCCATGATCGCGGGCATCGCCACCACCATGTGCGGCGGCGACTGGCACGTGGCCATGAGCGTTATCTTCCTCGAGGGTATCGTCATCTTGCTGCTCGTCCTGTGCGGCCTGCGCGAGGCCATCATGGACGCCATCCCCGTGGTCCTGCGCCACGCCATCTCGGTGGGTCTGGGCCTGTTTATCGCCATGATCGGCCTGTGCGACGCCGGCATCATCACCGCTGGCGCCGGTACGCTCGTCGGCCTGGGCGACATCGCCTCCCCCACCTTTATCGTCGGCATCATCTCCATCGTCGTGACGGTTGCCCTGGCTTCCCGCAACGTGCCGGGCTCGCTGCTCATCGGCATCATCGTCGCCGTTATCGCCGGAATCCCGCTGGGCGTCACCCATGCGCCCGAGGGCCTCATCGCACCGCTCGACTTCTCGACCTTCGGCGCCCCGTTTGCCAGCACTGCCGACGGCAACCTTGCCATCGTGAAGGTCCTGACCGACCCGATGCTGCTCGTCGTTGCCTTCTCGCTGCTCATGAGCGACTTCTTCGACACCATGGGCACCGCGATGGCCGTCGCCAAGCAGGGCGAGTTCTTGACCGAGGACGGCAATGTCGAGGACATCCGTCCCATCCTGGTCGTCGACTCCGTGGCCGCTGCTGCCGGTGGCTTTATGGGCGTCTCCTCCATCACTACCTTCGTCGAGTCCACCTCTGGCGCTGCCGACGGTGGCCGCACGGGCCTCACCTCCGTCACCACCGGCGTGCTGTTCATCCTCGCCGCGTTCTTCTCTCCCGTCGTCTCCATCGTTTCCAGCGCTGCCACCTGCGGCGCCCTGGTCTACGTCGGCTACCTCATGATGAGCGAGGCCTCCGAGATCGACTGGTCCGATGTCTCGCAGGGCTTCCCGGCGTTTATGATCGTCGCCGGCGTGCCCTTCACCTACTCCATCTCCGCCGGCATTGGCCTGGGCTTCATCGCCTACGTGATCGTCGCGCTCTTTAAGGGCGAGGCCTCCAAGATCAAGCCGCTCATGTGGATTGCAGCCCTTGCCTTCCTCGTCTACTTCTTCGTGGCGTAACGGCAAGGACGCTAAAGTAAAACAACAAGGCGCGGAGTCGCATCGAGCGGCTCCGCGCCTTTCTTTTAAAGCAAGGCAACACGTGGGCACGCGGTTTATTGTTTCCCGAAATTTTTTGGACATTTTGCCCTCCAAACGGCACTACCGCCCGCCGCATCCTGCAGATACGCTGGATACAGTCGCATAGGCCCAATGAGGATGGGAGCAACCATGGCAGCCTTGTTCACGACCCCCAAGCGCAATGACAAAACCTCAGGAGCCCATTTTGTCGAGCCCGACGTGCGCCGTCGCACGCTGCTCGCACACGGCAGTTGGCGCCGCGTGACGCGCCGCATCGTCTGCAGCCTGGCCTGCGCGCTCACGGTAAGCTCACTGCTCATGCCGAGCATCTCGCTTGCCGCCGAATGGGTCGACGTCGGCGGCACCCGGTATGACACCGCCGCAGGCGACGAGGCCGGCACCTGGTCCTGGGACGGCGCCGACGACATGAAGCTCAACGGCTACAACGGCGGCGCGATCGAGGCCGCGGGCAAGCTCAACGTGAGCTACGAGGGCAACAACACCATCACCAACGACAACGGCCGTGGCGTCTACGTTACGGATGGCAATGCCGAGAACGCCGAGCTCAACATTCAAGGTGATGCATCTAGTACGCTCAACGTAAAATCTTATAACGACGCCATTATCTCTGAGGGCGACATCACGATCGACGGCGCTGGCACCGTCAACGCCACGAGCACCGAATTCGATGCTATCAATGCCGAGGGCGATCTTACCATCAAGGGTTCGGGCAACGTCAACGCCACGGGCGATTCGTATGGCATCAGGGCCAACGGCAACATCACGATCGACAGTAGCGGAACCGTCACCGCCAAGGCCACGGATGATAAGGGTATCGCTGCTTACGAGAACCTCACCATCAAGGGCGGCGGCAAGGTAAAGGCAAGCTCTGTCGAGAACAGCGCGATTGGGGCCGGCGGCAACGGCGAGATCTCGGGCGGCAGCCAGGTCGAGGCGAGCTCCAAGGAAATCCTTGCCGTCGACGCTGAGGGCAGTCTCGCGGTCACGAACGCCTCCCTTGACGCAAGCGGTGTTGAATATGGTGTCTATGCCTACAAGGGCGTTACGCTCGATCACGCGACCGTGACGGTCCGTACAAGCGCGAGCGGCGGCCAGGCCATCGCCCTCATCACTGACGGGGACGACATCGTCATCAAGAATGGTTCCATCGTGGACGCGTTCGCGGAAGGCAAATTCTCGGTTGCAATCTCTACCAGAAACCACCAGCCAAACGTCGCTGGCGGACACATCTACATCAGCGACTCCGTTGTCAAGGCTATAGCCCGCTATGTCGAGTCCGGTGGCGATTGCCCCGATCACTACAGCAACGACCAAAGCGGCGGGGTCATCCCTGAGCCTAAGGGTCTGAACATCGGTATCTTCGCCCAGACCTACGAGGGCATCACGCCCGCGAGTATCTCGATCGTCCGCAGCAAGCTCACGGCTGAGGGAGACACGGCGGCAATCTTCGCTCTTGCCATAAGCGAAGATGGCAAGGCGATCGGCACCATCAAGATCGAAGGCGCTCCCATCCAGGCGCCCGCAGGCGGCAAGATCATTAACTATCGCTACGAAGAAGAGTACGGCCCCAGCATCTCCTACGAGGCAGGTCAAACCATCGGCACGGGTGACGCCACGATCGACTCCCCCTATGACGCCGCTGTCGCCAAGAGCACGGTCATCGTGCCTCCCGAGGAGATCAAACCCGAGGAAAAGCCCGGCGAGACCAAGCCCGAGGGTTCCAAGCCCGAGGGCACGAAGACGACCAAGACCGTTGCAGTTGCAACCACGGGAGCCAAGACCACCGGCAAGCTCGCGGCAACCGGCGATGCCTCGAGCACAGCCATCGTGGCAGCCGCCCTTGCGGGAACAGCCGCCATCGCCGCGGGCGCCGTGGTGAGCCGCAAGCGCTCGTAAACACTTTTTCGCACAGGACGGGTGGATCGCAGCCCTTGCCTTCCTCGTCTACTTCTTCGTAGCGTAAGGGCAAGGCTGCAAAAGCTGAACAATAAAGCGCGGAGTCGCCATGCGGCCCCGCGCTTTTCTTTTAGCGCCGGTCCCTGCGCCGGCGTGCGGCCTATTTCTCCCCCATTTTGGCCATTTTGCCCTCCAAACGGCACTACCGCCGGCAACATCCAGCAGATACGCTGAATCTAGTCGTACAGGCCCTATGAGAACGGGAGCAGCCATGGCAGCCTTGTTCACGACCCCCAAACGCAATGACACTACCGCCGGAACCCATGTTGCCGAACCCGACGTTCGCCGTCGCATAGGACTCGCGCACGGCAGCTGGCGCCGCGTGACGCGCCGCATCGTCGCGGGCGCCGTGTGCGCGCTCACGGTGAGCTCGCTGCTCATGCCGAGCGTCTCGCTCGCAGCGGAATGGGTCAAGGTCGGCGGCAACAAGTACAACACCGCGGCGAGCGACGAGGCCGGTACCTGGTCGTGGGACGGCGCCGACGACTTGAAGCTCAACAACTATAACGGCGGCGAGATCCAGGCCGCAGGCAAGCTCAACGTGAATTACTCGGGAAACAACATCGTCACTGCCGACTGGATCGAAGGCATCAAGGCTTCTCATGGCACTAACGAGAATGCCGAGCTCAATATCCAAGGCGACGCGGGCAGCACGCTCAGCGTGATATCTACTGAGGACGCTATCCTCTCCACGGGTAATATCAACATCGACGGAGCCGGATCCGTCAACGCCACGAGCACTGGGTTTGATGCCATCAATGCCGGGGGTGATCTCGCTATCAAAGGTTCGGGCAACGTCAACGCCACGGGTGCATCGGATGGCATCAGGGCAAACGGCAATATCACGATTGACGACAGCGGAGTCGTCACCGCCAGGGCTACCGAGGACAAGGGTATTGGGACCGGCAAGAACCTCACCATCAAGGGTGGCGGGACGGTCGAGGCAAGCTCCGAGAAAGACGCTGCCGTCGAGGCCAAGGGCAGCCTCGCAGCCACAAACGCCTCCCTCAACGTAAACGGTGTTGAATATGGCGTCTATGCCCACAAGGGCATCACCCTCGATCATGCAAACGTGACGGTCCGTGCAGGTAAAGGCAGATACGGTGGCGCCATCGCCCTCTTCACCTACCAGGACGACATCGTCGTCAAGAACGGCTCCACCGTGGACGCGTTTGCGGAAGGTGAGGTTTCGGCTGCATTCTCCACCAGAAACAATCGACCCAACGAGAAGGGTGGCCACATCTACATCAGCGACTCCGTTGTCAAGGCCATAGCCCGCTATGTCGAGAACGGCGACGGCCCCACCCCCTACAGCGAAAACCAAGATGGCGAGACGAGCCCCGAGCCCCAAGGCGAGAACATCGGCATCATCGCCCAGACCAGCGAGGGCGTCACACCCGCAGTCATC
>CAVCKO010000017.1:19472-53276 GCA_963602825.1 Treponemataceae bacterium
GTCATCTCGGTCATCCGCAGCAAGGTAACGGCCGAAGGAGATACAGCGGCAATCTTTGCCCGTGCCATGAGCGCTGACGGCAAGACAATCGGCACCATCAAGATTGAGAACGCCGCCATCCAGACGCCCGAAGGCGGCAAGGTCATTGACTATCGCAAGCTCCGTAACGGCATCTACGAGGCAGGCCAAGCCATCGGCACGGGCGACGCTGTGATCGACTCCCCCTATAACGAAGCTGTCGCCAAGAGCATGGTCATCGCACCTCCCGAGGTAGCCAAGCCGGAAGACCCCAAGCCCGACGAGACCAAGCCCGCGGAGTCCAAGCAGGACCCCAAGCCCGAGGGCGCAAAGACGACCAAGACCGTTGCGGTTGCAACCACGAAGGCCAAGGCCACCGGCGTGCTCGCGGCAACCGGCGACACCTCGGGTGCGGCCATCGTGGCAACCGTCCTTGCGGGAACAGCCGCTATCGCCGCAGGCACCATGGCGAGCCGCAAACGCTCGTAGACGCCTCTGCGCACATGGCAGCTCCCGCGAAGGCCCCGAGTCCCAGCACCGTTTAACAACGCCACCGCCGAGCTCCCCTCCGGCGGTGGCGTTTTCCATATGCGTCCGCAGGGTATGCACGAGATTGTCTTTTGTCTAGCCCAACCTGCATGAGCCGGCGTGCGACAATGGGGGCCGTCGATATCACAACGTCGAGAGAAGCCCGTCATGGAAGCGCATCAAAAGCAGATAACCGTTCATGCACAGCATGCCGAAAGCGCACCAGTCATCTATCTTCCCGTGGTCATGGGCGACGGCGCGGAGGTTTATGAACGCTGCCGAGAGCTCAACTGCCCGCCCTTCACGCTTGTCGGCATTGGCAGCCTCAACTGGAATCGCGAGCTGAGCCCCTGGGGATGCGACGGAACCGTGCGCGATGCCGAGCCCTTTGGCGGTCAGGCTTCCGGATTTCTCGATGAGCTGTTGAACTGGATAATCCCAGAGGCCGAGTCGTCGCTTCCTCAGCCGCCCACCTGGCGCGGCATTGCCGGCTACTCGCTCGCGGGCCTCTTCGCGCTCTGGTCCCTCTGGCAAACCGACGCCTTTAGCCGCGCCGCAAGCGCATCGGGGTCGTTGTGGTTTCCCGACTTTGTCGATCGCGCCAGCACGGCCCCTTTTGCCGGCAACCCGCAGGCCGTCTATCTGTCACTCGGCAAAAAGGAGACCAAGACACCCAACCGCATGATGCGGCATGTACTCGACGACACACGCGCGATGGAAGCGTTGCTCGTCGCGCGCGGCATTCCAACAACGCTGGAGCTCAACCCCGGCAATCACTTTGCCCAAACCGATCTGCGCATGGCACGTGGCATCCACTGGATATTGACGCATTAAAAATGACGCCCGCGCGTACGCATGGGCGCCATTTTTTGATTCAGCTGGACGCAGTTGTTACTCAGCAGCCTCCTCAAGCTCGGAGACATCAAACTCAAAGTCGTTACCCGGTAGGATGGCATTGAGCACAATGCCCACCAGCGAACCCACGGCAAGACCCGAAAGCGAAATCGTCACGCCGCCCAGCTCCAACACGATGGCACCGGCGGTGCTGTACGCAATGCCGAGCGAGAGCACGAGCACCAGAGCTGCCACCAGCACGTTGCGGTTGTTCTGGAAATCGACCTGGTTTTCGATGAGGTTGCGGACGCCCACAGCGCTGATCATGCCGTAGAGCACGAGCGACACGCCGCCGATAACGCATGCCGGCATGGCGGCGATGACCGCGGCGAACTTGGGGCAGAACGAAAGCACGATGGCGCAGCACGCGGCAATGCGGATCACGCGCGGGTCGAACACGCGCGTCAGGGCGAGCACGCCGGTGTTCTCGCCATAGGTGGTGTTGGCCGGAGCGCCAAAGAGCGAAGCCAGGATCGTGGCAAGGCCGTCGCCGAGCAGCGTGCGATGCAGGCCAGGATCGGCGATGTAGTTACGCTCGCAAGTGGAGCCGATAGCCGAGATATCACCGATATGCTCGATCATG
This sequence comes from Treponemataceae bacterium, assembly GCA_963602825.1. Lineage (GTDB taxonomy): Bacteria > Actinomycetota > Coriobacteriia > Coriobacteriales > Coriobacteriaceae > Collinsella. The sequence goes on from CAVCKO010000017.1 coordinate 21,496, forward strand.
GTCGCAAAGGCCAGCGGCATAATGGTGATGATGGCCGTCGTGGCAAGACCGCTATCGAACTGCGGGCCAAAGAGCGCAAACACGGTGTTGTCCCACACGATGGGCAGACCGACCCACGGAGCGACGGCAACGCCCGAAAAATCGACCTCGCCGAGCGCAGCGGCAACGGCATAGCTCACCACGACGCCCAGCAAGATCGGCACGATCTTGACCATGCCGCGGCCCCAAATGTTGCAGATCACGATAACGGCAACGGCAATAACAGCCACAAACCAGTTGGTCTGGCAGTTGGCAATAGCGGAGCTCGCCAAGATCAGGCCGATGGAAATGACGATAGGGCCGGTCACCACCGGCGGAAAGAAGCGCATAACGCGCTTGGCGCCAAACGCGCGGAAGAGCGCCGCCAGCACCGGATAGAGCAGGCCGGCACAAGCTACGCCCAGGCAGGCGTAGGGCAAAAGCTCGGTCTCGCCGTTGGGCGCGATTGCGGCATAACCGGCAATAAAGGCAAACGATGAGCCCAAAAATGCCGGCACCTTACCGCGCGACAGGAAGTGGAACAGCAGCGTGCCCAAGCCGGCAAACAAAAGCGTTGCCGACACCGAGAGGCCGGTGAGCACGGGCACCAGCACCGTGGCGCCAAACATGGCAAACAGATGCTGCAGGCCGAGCAAAAACATGCGCGGGCGGCCGAGCGACGATGCATCGTAGATGGCATCGGTGACGGCGGGCGTCGAGGACTGGGACATGGATGTCCTTTCGAATGGAAGGGCGATCGGGCACATCGGATAACCTGCCCGAACGATACGATCCGAACCATTGTACGTGATATATGCCGCCCCGCACGCACCGTCCCCGCAAACGGTACTGCTATTTCCAAACGCGCTCGGCAACGCGCTTGACCAGCGCGATCTTTGCCCATTGCTCATCCTCGGTCAGCTTGTTGCCAATCTCGCAGCTGGCAAAGCCGCACTGGGGCGACAGATACAGGTTCTCGAGCGGAACATACTTTGCAGCCTCGTGAATGCGTTCGACGATGGCATCCTCGTCCTCAAGCTCAGCGGCCTTGGTGGTCACCAGGCCCAACACGACCTTCTTGCCGGGGGCAACGTACTTGAGCGGCTCAAAGCCACCGGCACGCGGCGTATCGAACTCAAGGTAGAACGCATCGACGTTCTCGTGTGCGAACAGGTACGGCGCGATGGGGTCATAGCCGCCCTCGAAGGCATAGGTGGAGTGGTAATTGCCGCGGCACACATGCGTGTTGATGACCAGGTCGTCGGGCTTGCCCTCGATGGCGGCGTTGTTGAGCGCCACGCCCAGCTCGGACACCTTTTGCAGGTCGACCGGGCTCATACCAGTCTTTGCCACAAAGTCGGTATCGCAATAGATGCCCCAGGTGCAGTCATCAAATTGAATGTTGCGGCAGCCTGCGGCATACAGGTCGGCAATCACGGTGCGATATGCCGCGGCGATGGCATCGGCGAGATCTTCATCGGTCTTGTAAACGGCGTGCAGGCTCTCCTGCTGGCCGTCGCAGCGATCGAGCGTGACCTCAGAGAACGTCTGGATCGGCGCCGGGATGGTCTGGCGTGCAACGTGGCCCTCCCCCTCAAGTGCCTTGACAAACTTAAAGTGCTCGACAAACGGATGGTTCTCGCCGCTAATGGGACCGGTTACCACGGCGGTGTCGGCGGTGGTCTCCTCATCGTGGAACATATAGCCCGTACGCGAGGTGCGACGCTCGACGCCGTTCAGCCCCCACATAAAATCGAGGTGCCAGTAGCTGCGGCGGAACTCGCCATCGGTGATGACCTGCAGGCCGGCGGCCTTTTGCTTGTCCACCAGGTCGCGAATAGCCTCTTCCTCGACGGCCTTAAGCCCCTCGGCATCAAGCGTGCCTGCCGCATAGGCAGCGCGGGCATCCTTTACGGCCTGCGGACGAAGAAAGCTGCCGACGATATCAGCGCGAAACGGCGCGTTTAGCTGGGTCGAAGTGCTCATAGATGTCTCCCTTTTGAGGTTGGTTGCTTTACCGAGACAGAGTATGAGCGTCCTTGCCGTCATCGTAAAATATGCGTTTATTACTGTTTGCCATAGAAATTATCTATATGACAAACACCGGGCGCGCGTCTCCCACACGCGATCAACGTCGGCTAAATATGCTGACGGATCGCGTCGATATAGGCCTGACCGTAGCGCGTGAGCGTCGTGTTCTTGCGCGTGATGATACCGATCTCCATGTACTCGTCCACGTCGAGCGGAATCGAGATAATACCGGGGCCGTTGAGCTCATGGCTGATCACACCCGAGCACACCGTGTAGCCGTTGAGGCCCATGGCCAGGTTGAACAGCGTCGCGCGGTCGCGCACGCGGATGTTCTTGCGGCGCTCAAACGTCGAGGTCAGTTCCTCGGAATAGTAAAACGAGTTATAGCTGCCCTGTTCGTAGGACAGGAACGGATAGTCTTCCAAGTCCTCGAGCGTCACGCTGGAGCGGCCCGCCAGCGGATGGTCGGCGCACACAAAGATATGCGGCGCGGCGCAAAAGAGCCCCTCGAAGACGAGCTCGTTGGCCGCCAGCATACGCTCGATAACCTCGCGATTGTGCTCGGACAGGTACAGGATGCCCAGTTCGCTTTTCATATGCGCGACGTCCTCGATAATCTCGTGAGTCTGCTCCTCGCGCAGGGTAAAGTCATAGCGCGCAGCATCGAACTCACGGATCACATCGACAAACGCATTAACGGCAAAGGAATAGTGCTGGCAGCTCACACTAAAGTGCGGCACCTGCTCGGATGCGCCCTTGTACTTGCCCTCGAGCAGGTCGGCCTGGTCGAGCACCTGGCGCGCGTAGCCCAAGAAGGTCTCGCCCTCCTCGGACACAATGACACCCTTGTTGGTGCGCTCAAAGATATGCACACCCATCTCGTTTTCGAGATCGCGGATCGACGCGGTAATCGAAGGCTGCGACACAAAGAGTCGGCGCGAGGCCTCGGTGATGCTGCCGCATTCGGCAACTTTGACGACATATCTGAGCTGCTGAAGCTTCATAGCGCCCTCCCTAGACGTTCGTGACGTCGAAACCCGTCGCATCCATCTGACGCATAAACGGCGGCATCTCCCCCGTCGCGGCGCAGGCGGCAATCTGATGCAGAGCCCCAGCGACCGCATCGTCTACCGCAGCGCCGATATGCCAGCGCGCGGCAGCCGTGACAGCCTCGTTGGCATTGGCGACTGCAACGGAGTTGGGAACGGCATCGATCATGGGCAGATCGTTATCGGAATCACCGAATACGGCCACCTCGTCGAGCGTCAGGTCCAAAGCGCGCGCCAGCTCCAGCGCGGCGCAACCCTTGTCCCAACCTGCTGGAAGAATGTCGAACAGGCGCACACGATTGTTGGGAAACACGAGCGAGAGTTCCGGCACCTCAGCGGCAACGCGCTCACGTAGCTCCGCGAGCTCCTCACGCGAGCGGGCGCTCCAGATATTCGCCTTGTATACCGGGGCATCATCGACAACGGGACGGCACGGAGCCTCTTCGCCTTTGAGCCATGCGTTGCCGCCCGACTCCATGGCGCGACGCACGCGCTCGGGGTCGCTCGTCACGCAATAGGCATCGTTATCCCAAAAGTCGTCACCCAGGCTGTAGACCTTTAGATAGGTATCGTCGGTCTCTTGCTCGAGGTAATCGGCCAGACGCATCAGGGCATCGTTGTCGGTCGCGCGCGAAGCGACCGCCTGACCGTCGACAAACATGACCTGGCCGTTGCAGAACGCACCGGTCGAAAAGCACTCGGAACGATTTTTGAACATCCAGCCCATCGCGGACGGCTGCCGACCCGAAACCGGGCCAAAGTGCAGACCCGCCGCCTGCATGGCATGAATGCCCTCGATGGCGTAGTCGCTGGCGCCGTCATGCCCAGCCGGAATCAGCGTATCGTCCATATCGGTCAGCACAAGTTTGATCATAGAGTCCCCCAGTCATTTTCACCGTAACCATTGTAACGACCTGCCAATAAGGGACAGGTTTATTTTGGCAGGTTTTATCTGGGAAAATGCAGCGCCCCTGTTGCCACCTGCCAAAATAAATCTGCCCCTTTTTGGCAGGTGCGTTAGTATAGGGAACAACAGATTCGATGCGGGAGTGCCGGCGGTGCAAACCACAAGGCTGAGAGGGCATAGGGCCCAATCCTTTGAACCTGTCAGTTAATGCTGGCGTAGGGAGCATGCCGCCTTTACAGGGGCGCTGTCTATGCACAGCGCCCCTTTTCTATGCCAAGGAGGCATGTGCAGTGATTGATTCGGAACAGCTTAAGCAAAATGTGGTCAAGGCCGTAGAGGAGATTCGAGCCACCAATCCGATGGCTGGCTCCATCACCAACACGGTGACGATCGACTTTGTCGCCAACGCACAGCTCGCCGTGGGCGGTTCGGCCGCCATGGTCTATCTGCCCGACGAGGGCGAGGCACTCGTTGCCGGCGGCGGTGCCATCTATCTCAACATGGGCACGCTCTTCCCCATCTACGAGCAGACGATTCCCCGCGCGGCCAAGGCGGCACACGACGCCGGCAAGCCCTGGGTGCTCGACCCGGTGGGTCTGGGCATCGGTAGCCTGCGCACCCAGCTGGTAAACGAGCTCAAGCAGTACAAGCCCGCCATCGTACGCGGCAACGCCTCCGAGATCATTGCGCTCGCCGGCCTGTGGGGTCTTGAGGGCGAGGCAGCCGATCTGAGCCGCGTGCGCGGTGTCGATACCACCGACACGGTCGACGCCGCCCGCGATGCCGCCGTGGCACTCGCCCGCTACACCGGCGGCGCCGTAGTGGTCTCGGGCGAAGTCGACCTGATCACCGACGGCACGACCGTGGCCAAATCCCACGGCGGCAGCCCGCTCATGTCCAAGATCACCGGCTGCGGCTGCTCGCAGGGCGGCGTGCTGGCCGTGTACGCCTGCGCTGCCGATCCGTTTACGGCAGCCGTCTGCGGTACCGCCGTCTACAACGTCGCCGGCACGCGTGCCGCCGCCGTCGCCGATGCCCCGGCAAGCTTTAAGGTCGCCTTTATCGACGAGCTCTACCGCGCGACCGCCCAAGACATTGCCGATAACCGACTCGAACTCGAGGAGGCATAAGCCATGTCCGAGCCCGCAACCAATGCCGGCATGAACACACTCGTCGCCGTGGCCATCGCCCCATGCGGCACCGGCGATGAGCTGTCCGCCGAGGTCGCCGAGGTCGTGCGCGTCATTCGCGAGAGCGGCCTTCCCAACCGCACCACCTCGATGTTCACCGAGATCGAGGGCGACTGGGACGAGGTCATGCAGGTCGTGCGCGACGCAACCTTTGTGTTGGCGAGCAAGGGCATCCGCACCGAAGTCGTGCTCAAAGCCGATATTCGGCCCGGATTTACCGACACCATGACCGGCAAGCTCGAGCGCATGGAAGCACAGATCAAGAAGCAGGAGGAAGCACGATGAGCATCCGCGACAACCTTGATATCTCGGCCTATCTGGTACTCGGCCCCGAAAACACCCTCGGGCGCCCCGTGGGCGATGTGGTGGCCCAGGCACTCGACGCGGGCTTTACCTGCATCCAGGTGCGCTCCAAGGTGGCAAGCGCCCGCGAGATCATTGCGCTGACCGGCGACGCCGCGCAGGCAATCGCACAGGCTGGCAAGACCGGTCAGGTCGCCCTGTTAATCGACGACCGTCTGGACTGCGTGCTTGCTGCGCGCGAGCAGGGCATTGCCGTCGACGGCGTGCACGTGGGCCAGAGCGACATTCCCGTCGAGGTCTGCCGCAAGCTTCTGGGCCCCGATGCCATCGTGGGCCTTTCGGCCCGTTGCGAGGAGATGCTCGAGTACGTCAAAACCGCCGACATGAGCCTGGTCGACTACCTGGGCATCGGCCCGCTCCACGAGACCGAGACCAAGCGCGACTGCGGACGCGCGGCCGACGGCTCCATCATCACCAAGAGCTTTGAGGACCTGGCCGCACTCCACGCGGCAAGCCCCGTGCCCATCGTGGTGGGCGGCGGCGTCAAGACCGTCGACCTGCCGCAGCTCAAGGCAACCGGCGTCGATGGCTTCTTTGTGGTGAGCGCGGTCTGCAGTGCCGACGACCCCTACGCCGCCGCCAAGGAGCTCGTCGATACCTGGCAGCAGGCATAGGCATAAGCCGAGCAGCTGATCCACAGTCTCATATCTTCTAGAGCGGAAAGCGCATCCCAGTTTGGACCTCCATTCCGGGATGCGCTTTCCGTATGCAACCCCTACCCCGCTAGGTAGGCCTCCAACGCCGGCAAAGTCGCCTCCGCATCGCGGCGACCGACCTGGTAGATGCGCTCGAGTTCATCGGGCTCGCGGCACAACGACGGCACTTTCACCGATTCACTCGGCCGCACCACAAAGATCTCACCAGCGGCCTCACGACGTGCAAGATCGTCAAGCGTGGCGTTATACACCTCATGTCGATCTCTAAGCGCTGCAACAAACTTTGGATAGCGACAGAACGCGCGTCGCAGCATGGGCATCAGGCTATTGGCCTGTTTTACAAAACCCGCCGGCTGCGTCAGCACCACCACATTGCGGTCGTAACCCTGTGCAAACAGCCAGGCGCTGGGAATAGAATCCGCAACGCCGCCATCCAAATACCGATGCCCATCAATGGCAACAGGCCTGGTCGCCACGGGAATCGCCGACGAAGCACGAATCCATTCAATATCACGCTCGTCACCGTAGGGCAGGTCATGGTAGACAGCCTCGCCTGTCTCGATATCGGTGCATACGCACGTAAACCTCATGGGATTGGCGCGGTAGGCATCCAAGTCGATGGGGTCGAGCTCGATAGGCACCTCGTGATACGCAAACTCGGCATTAAACATGTCACCGGTGCGCAGCCAGCTGGCCACACTCGCATAGCGTTTATCGTCGCAATAGGCCTTGTTGTAGCGGATGGCACGGCCGATCTGGCGCGACTTAAAGTTGTATCCAAACGCGGCGCCTGCCGAGACACCCACCATATGATCGCAGGTCAGGCCATGTTCCATCCAAACGTCGAGCACGCCCGCCGTATACATGCCCCGGTAGCCACCGCCCTCGAGCGCCAGACCCACCGTGTGCGCCTTACTCGGTAGTGCCATGCAACCATCTCCGTCCTCATGCTTTTGAACGGAACAAGTATACCCGTCAACATATACCGTCTCGGTCACATTTGCCGATGCAAACTAAACACTACCACTCGGCGATTATTATTAACGACTGAGCTGTTTAAACAAAAACGCCCCTATAATGATGTTCGTATCATTTGGCAACAGAACCAAACAGTAGACAACAATCTAGCCCATCGATGAAACAAGGCGGGGACGAAAGTTCACGCGTCCATAGACCGCAGAAGGTCACATTGACAAGAAAAACATCCGACGCAAGCCATCTCGACCCCAGAAAGCCACTCACATATGGACACAGCCAACACCTATACAAAGACGCTCGAAAAGATCGTTCAAGACCTGTTCGAGCGCCCGGAAGACCTGGTAAGAACAGCCTTTACCGACCAACTTACCGGCCTTGGCAACCGCGGCGGCTTTACCCGCTCGTTGGAAGAGCTCTGGGAGCAGGGCACGCCGGTCACCATGGCGTTTATCGATATCGATAACCTCAAGCACTGCAACGACGCCTTCGGTCACGACGAGGGTAACCGCTACATTATGCAGGTGAGCCTGTACCTTAAGCTCTATATCAAAGTTGACGAGGCGGTGTTTCGCCTGGGTGGCGACGAGTTCGCAATCTTGTCCACCGTCGCGACCGAAGACGACCTTGCCGAGCGCCTTGAGCATTGCCGCTCGGTGCTGCTCAAAAACAACGACGCCGAGATGCCTCACTCGTTTAGCTATGGCGTATCGCATGCCGACCCAAAACTGGGCGAAACGTCCGATCGTATGACGCTCGATGCCGACCACCGCATGTACGACTACAAGCTGCGCCATGCCGTACACCTGGATCGTCGCAATATCAAACAAGTTCATGCAGACGATTTTGAAGTCAGCGACCGTGTCTTCGACGCCTTCTCGATGCTTGACGAGGGACGATATTTCTTTATCGAGAACTTGGACAAGCATCGCACCCTTTGGTCACAAGGCGCCTTGCGCGATTTCGGTCTTCCTTCGGAGCATATAGACAACTGCCACGATTACTGGAAAACGCGCGTCCATCCCGATGACCTCGAGGCCTATATCAACGATATCAACCAGATTTACAACGGCTCCAAGCACTATCGCGTCATGCAGTATCGAGTGCGCAACGCTGCTGGCGATTACGTGCTTTGTCGCGTCCGAGGCTATCGCATCGACGGAAACGGAGACACGCCCTCGCTCTACGTTGGCGAACTCGTCAATCACGCTCTGGTCGAGACGATTGACCCCGCAACAGGGCTTGGAACCCAGCGCATGTTGATCGGCGCCATTGATACTTGCCGCCGCGATAACCGCGGGATGGGCCTTGCCGCCGTGCGTGTTCGCGGTACAACGCAGCTCAATGAACGCTATGGGGCCGACGCCGTCGATGCCATGCTTTCCGAGTATGCCGGCCGCATGCTCTCGCTCATCCGCGGCAGAAGCCGTGTATTCCGCTCGCGCAGCGCGCAGTTCGTTGTACTTACCGATAGTTTTGACCGCAATGCCTTCGATCACCTCGTTGGGGATTTGGAACATGTTGTCTCAAAACCCATCCAGATTGCCGGCGACGTCATCACCCCCACATGCCTGGTCGTGCCTGTCTACTACGAGCGCCTTGTTAACCAGGCACCGGCCGTTTTGGACGAACTCGACCGCCGCATTCGCGCCATAAACGGACCGTTCCACAACGACAGTCCCTGCATTCCCGAAATCAAGCGCAAAGGCGCAATCGCCGAGCGCATCGACCCGCTCACCGGCCTCTACCGCCCCAGTGAGTTTATGCGACGCGCCAATGCCTTTCTGTCGACGGCACAAGGCAGCGCATGGTGCATTGCCACCGTCGACATGGGACACATGCGCCTGTTTAACGAATGGCACGGACAAACCGAGGGCGACCGCGTGCTTGCCGATGTGGGCACGGTGCTTAAGGATATCGAGAACGCGGGCATGGGCGTTGCGGGCTACTGGGGCATGGACGACTTTTGCATCCTTGCTCCCTTTGACCGCGATACGATTCATCGAATTTATGCCGGCGTGCGCGAAGCGGTTGCCAGGCACGACGACGGCGTGGGTTTTTGGCCGTCCATGGGCGTCTACCCCGTCAAACCCCGTGAGGAAATCGCCATCGACGCTCAGGCAAGGGCCATGTATGCCAACCGTCGCGCCAAAAATGACTTTAAAGACCGCATCGCTGTTTTCCGCCCCGAAGAGTACGCCCACGAGGTTGCGTTTCACAACACCCTCACCGAGTTCCAATATGCGCTCTCCAACGATCGCATCACCTACTACCTGCAGCCCCAGGTGGACATGGAAACCGGCGAGATTGTTGGTGCCGAGGCGCTCACGCGCTGGATTGGTAATGACGGCACCCTCATTCCGCCCGTTTCCTTTATCCCGACGCTCGAGGAAAGCGGTTTTGTGGTGACGCTCGACAAATATATTTGGCAGGGCGTTGCCTTGTGGCTGCGCAAGCGCCTTGACCAGGGGCTTCGCGTGGTTCCGATCTCGCTTAATGTGTCGCGCGTGGATATCCTTGCCTGCGATGTCGCCGAGCATATGAGCGCGCTTGCCGCCAGCTACAATCTATCGCCCGAGCTCATGCGCATCGAGATTACCGAGACTGCCTATACCGGAGAGCCCGAGGCTGTGGATAAACTGACGGCCGACCTGCACACCCGCGGCTTCTCGACCTACATGGACGATTTTGGCACCGGCCAGTCCACGCTCGCGATGCTCAAAAACGTCAACGTCGACGTCATCAAACTCGACCGCACGTTTGTACCCGTCGACGGCGATCAAGGCCGTAGCGCGCAAATCATTTCGTCGATGCTCGGGATGGCGCAATCGCTCGATCTGCCCGTTGTGATCGAAGGCGTCGAGACGGAGGCACAGGCTCAGCTGCTCCGTCAGATGGGCGCCCGCTACGCTCAGGGCTTCCTCTACTACCGTCCCATGCCGGCGGTAGATTTTGAGACATTGCTCGATGGCGATGGCGAGGATTGATGCGTTCACATGCAGGCCGCTACCGTTGAGGGACGCGTTGTCCCCATTGGCTAACTTATATCCCCATTAAAAGGCAGTTGGGGATATGATACAAACCATTGTCTCGCCCAAGGAGGTTTTACATCATGAACGAGTCGTATCGCCTGGGCGAGCAATCGATTATTGCCTATCTGCAACGACTTGCGAACGGAGTCTCAACTGCCGAGATCGATGTCTCGGCATTGCCCGCAGAGCTGCGTGCCATTGGCGAACAGATGCAAAAAACGTATGCCGTCCTGAAGCAGGAACGGCAGCTGCTTGAGCACAGCGCCTATATCGATCCGCTCACCAATCTTGGCAACCGTGGCGGGCTCGACCGCCACGTCGATCAACTCTGGCGCAAAGGCATCCCCTTCACCTGCGCCTATATCGACATCGACCACCTCAAGCATTGCAACGATACGTTTGGCCACGCCGAGGGCAACCGCTACATTCTGGGCATCTGCCGCGTGCTCACCGAAACAATGAAGCACGATGATCTGCTGTTCCGTATCGGCGGAGACGAATTTGTACTCGTGTCTCCTACGGTAGACGAAGCCGAGCTCGAGCGGCGCCTGGAGCGGACACGCAGCGATCTTATCGAGGCAACATCGGACGGCAAAGCGCCCATGATCGCGAGCTTTAGTTTTGGCTGCTCGCGCGTCGACCCGCTTGCTGGCGATACGCATCGCCAGACGGTCATGGACGCCGACCGAAAAATGTATCGCTACAAGCTCATGCACCGCGTGCAGCAACCGAAAGAAGACAACGCGTCGCAACGCCCGATCGCCGATCAGCTTCCCTGCAACGACCGCGTGTTCCAAGCGATCTCCATGAGCTCCGAGACGCGCTATCCGTTTATCCTTAACCTCGATACCGGCGAATCGCAATGGTCGGTTAATGCCGTGCGCGATTTCGGTTTGCCCTCGCAACACCCCTACAACTCTGTCGACATGTGGCTTGCCCGCGTTCACCCCGAAGACCGCGACAATGTACGCACCGAGCTCGATATGGTGCTAAACGGCACGTGGCACTTCCATTACATGCAGTATCGCGTCATGGACGCCACCGGAAAATACGTGCTTTGTGACTGTACGAGCTACCGCCTGGACGCCACCGATACCGAGCCCAACATGTATGTGGGCATTATCATCAACCGAAGCTTGGCAGATACGACCGATTCCGTGACCGGCTTGGGCGATATCCACGCCCTGGTCAACGCCATTGGCGAGATGCGTCGCGTGGCGCACGAGGTGGGCTTTGTCGCCATTAAAATTGACGATATCGCTCAGGTCAATGCCCGCTTTGGCTTTGATGCGGGTGACCGTGTTTTGGCCGAAAGCGCCGCCTGCCTCATGGACTGCTCACGCGGCAAGGGTTGCCTGTTCCGCTCAACCGGACCGATGTTCGTGGCGCTTTTCGACGATCTTGGTTCCGAAGAGACCGACGCGTTCGCAGACGAAATCGAGCGGTTCTTAGGGTCGCCTGTGCTCTTTGGCTCATTTGAATATCAGCCGCCCCTTCGCGTGGCGACGCTTCATCTGGACGCCGTCGACCGACAACCTGTTTCCATTTTGAACGAGCTCAAAGCGCTGCTTAAAGAGGCGCCGCAGATACCGGGCACCAAACTAAACTAGCGTCGTGGGGCGCGATGTGAAACACAAGCCGTTTCGCATCGCGCCCCACGCCATCTTCCCGCTCGTGCGATAATCCTCCGCAGAAGTCACCGACAGCAGAGGGAGTTTGTGATGAAGGTTCTTTTAGTCAACGGCAGCCCCAAGGCAAATGGCAACACCGCTCGTGCGCTCGCCGAGGTCGCCGAGCAGCTTAGCGCCGAGGGCATCGACAGCGAGGTGTTCCAGCTGGGCGCCAAGCCCATCCGCGATTGTATCGGCTGCGGCCAGTGCGGCAATCTTGATGGGCGCTGCACCTTCGACGAGGATGTGGTAAACGAGCTTATCGCCGCCGCCGAGCAGGCAGACGGCTTTGTCTTTGGCTCGCCCGTCTACTATGCGCACCCCAGCGGCCGCATTCTTTCGGCCCTCGACCGTGCCTTCTATGCGGGCGGCCGCGCCTTTGAGCACAAGCCTGGCGCCGCGGTCGCCGTTGCCCGTCGTGGCGGCACGTCGACCACCTTCGATGTGCTCAACAAGTACTTCACCATTAAGCAAATGCCCGTAGTTGCCTCCACCTACTGGAACAACGTGTTTGGCCGCGTGCCCGGCGACGCCGATGGGGATGCCGAGGGCCTTGCCACCATGCGAAACATCGGCAAAAACATGGCCTGGCTCCTGCGTTGCATCGAAGCAGGCCGCGCCGCCGGCATCAACGCGCCCGAAGCAGATCGCGCAACGACCAATTTCATTCGATAAGACCAGCGGTGGTCACCTCGATGTTTCGTTAATGTCAGCGAAAAACCAGCTGATGAGGCAAGGTGCCTTGAAAGAGGAGGGCGCTGGGCTTTTGCCCGCGCCCGACGATTGAAAGGCAGATTGCCCATCAGATGGCTTTGCAGCGTCGAGGTGACCGCCGTTCGTTAGAACGGCGGAACATATGATCCAAATCTTTGGCACCAAAAAATCCTTCGATACCAAGAAGGCCCAGCGCTATTTTAAGGAGCGCCGCATTAAGGTGCAGTTTATTGACCTTAAGGAAAAGGAGATGAGCAAAGGCGAGCTCACGAGCGTGATGCAGGCGGTCGGCGGCATCGACAAGCTGCTCAACCCCAAAGCCAAGGACGAGGAGACGCTCGCGCTCATCCAGCACCTCACCCCTAGTCAGCGCTTCGACAAGCTGCTCGAAAACCAGCAGGTTCTAGCTGAGCCCATCGTGCGCAACGGCAAAAAGGCCACCGTCGGTTATTGCCCCGATGTATGGGGAGCCTGGGAGTAGCCTGTGTTATTTGCCGGCGCGTGGGTATAAGAGCAGGCGTTTGGCATAAGATTCAACTGTAAGCCATGTCTAACAAAGGAGGGCACATGCCCAACAAACCCGTGAAGATCATCATGCTTACCGGATACCTCGGTGCCGGCAAGACCACGCTGCTCAACCACATCCTCGCCAACGACGGCGGCATCCGCGCCGCCGTGATCGTCAACGATATCGGCGAGATCAACGTCGACGCCAGCCTCATCGCCGACGGCGGCCTTTCCGAGACCGACGACCTCATCCCGCTCACCAACGGCTGCATCTGCTGCACGCTTTCGGACGACCTGGCCAACCAGCTGCAGGGCATCGCCGATTCGGGCAAGTTCGACTACATCATCATCGAGGCCTCGGGCATTTGCGAGCCTATCCCCATCGCTTACACCATCTCGAGCTTCTGCGACGAGGCCAAGGTGGGCGGCGAGCCCAAGCTCGCGCTCGATAACATCGTGGCCGTGGTCGACTGCGCCCGCATGTACGACGAGTTCAACGGCGGCCGCGACCTGCTGGCCGAGGATATCGACGAGGACGACATCGAGAGCCTGCTCATCCAGCAGATCGAGTTCTGCTCCACGCTGATCCTCAACAAGACCGACACCGTGACGCCCGAGCAGATCGCCGAGCTCAAGGCCATCGTGCGCAGCCTGCAGAAGGACGCCGTGATTGTCGAGGCTCAAAACGGCGAGGTCCCCATGGAGGAGCTGCTCGACACCGACCGCTTCGACTTTATGCGCGCCTACAACTCCGCCGCCTGGATCGAGGCCATGGAGCATCCCGAGGAGCACGACGACCCCGAGGTGCTCGAGTACGACATCGAGACCTTTGTGTACTCGCGCCGCAAGCCGTTCGACCTGCAGAAGTTCACCGATTTTGTTGAGCAGGAATGGCCCGACGAGGTCATCCGTGTCAAGGGTCCGCTGTGGCAGACCGGCGATCCGGACATGTGCTACATGTTTGAGCAGGCCGGCCACCAGATGCGCCTGATGGAGAACGGCTTGTTCGTTGACTCCGCGCCCGAGGGCGAGAAGCAGAAGATCATCGACGAGAACCCCGAGATCATGCAAATTTGGGACGACGAGACGGGCGACCGCATGACGAGCCTGTGCATCATCGGCCGTCACATGGACAAGGATGCGCTCATCGCCTCCCTCGATGCCTGCCTGACTGACTGGCACCGCGCCTAGGTTATCCAAACGGGCGTTTTTCGCCCACGTAACCGCCAAACCACCACGAAGGTGCCTGTCCCCTTCGTGGTGGTTTTTCGTTCTGAGCCAAGGAGATTCATGTTCAATATCGTGCTGTATGCACCCGAGATTCCGGCCAATACGGGCAATATCGGCCGTACTTGCGTGGTCACCGGCGCCCATCTGCATCTGGTGGAGCCACTGGGCTTTTCGCTCGACGACAAGACGGTGCGCCGCGCCGGTCTGGGCTACTGGCAAAACTTGGACGTGACGACCTATGCCGGCTGGGAGGATTTCCTTACGCGCAACGGTCTCTCCCCCGCCGATGGTCGCCTGCATCTGCTGACCAAAAAGGCACGCCGCACCTACGCTCAGAGTACCTACCGCGATGGCGACTACTTGGTCTTTGGCAGCGAGAGCTCGGGCATTCCCGAGGAGTTGCTCGCCGCGGCGCCCGAGCGCTGCGAGCGCATCCCGATGCTGCGCGATTGCGACTCACTCGATAACGCCGAGGCATGGGAAGCCCACGAGGAATCACTCGGGCATATCGAGGACGGCCACGAGGCCATCCTTCAACAGGACATCTGCGGCAACTTCGTCAATCCGGACGACTACCGCATCAGCGCACTCAACCTCTCCAACAGCGCTGCCATCGTCCTCTACGAGGCCCTGCGCCAAACAGGCTTTCCGGGAATGTGACAAAGGGATTGTCCCTTTGTCACATTCAAGCGCCATGTCGATGACACACACGCCTAATTGATGCTCTGAATAACGGACCATCGCTTTTAATCAGAATTAACTAGAATAAAATGAAGTTAAACGGAGGTGTGAAAGGAGAGCCTTGTGGAATATCTCGAGAACCCGTTTACCCCCAGTTTTGGTGAGGTTCCTGCTCATCTCGCTGGCAGACAACAGATTATTCGGGATTTGGACCGTGCCTTCTTGAGTCAGCGCAGGCGCCCGGAATTGACCTCGATCTTCTCAGGCGCGCGTGGAACCGGCAAAACCGCTCTCATGTCGTCGCTTGCGACAAGGGCGGAATCCCACGGCTGGATTGCCGTAAAGACGACCGCGCTCCCGGGAATGCTTGAGGAAATCGAGTTCGGGGCGAAACGTGCTGCAGGCCATCTCATCGACCCGTCTAACGATTTCGAAGTAACCGGTCTCGGAATTGCACCATTCGGCAGCATCGAGGTCAATCGCGTTCATGATGTCTCAACCTGGCGCTATCGCATGAGCGACATCATCGACCAGCTCAACGAGGCGGGCACCGGACTGCTCGTCACGGTTGATGAGGTCGATCCGACGCTCGACGAGATGATTCAGCTCGCGGCCACGTATCAGCACTTTGTGACCGATGGAAAACGCGTCGCCCTGCTCATGGCGGGACTTCCCAACAACGTCTCGACGTTGCTGAACCACAAGACGGTCTCGTTCCTTCGTCGCGCCCAGCAATATCATCTGGGTCGCATTGCCGACTATGACGTACGCGAGGCCTTGATTCGCACGATCCAGGAAAACGATCGCCTGGCAGATGCTGAGGGAATCGATAGAGCCGTTCGCTCGATCTCTGGTTTTCCCTTCCTATTGCAACTCGTAGGCTACCGTGCCTGGGATCTCACAAGCGATTCGAAGGAAATCTCGTCACGCGACTTTGACCTGGGAATCAAAATCGCGCGCGACGAGATGGACGACCGAATCCTCGCGGCAACCTATCGGGAACTCACTGCAGAGGACAAGCGATTCCTCATCGCCATGCTCGATGACGAGGAAGAGTCCACCACCGCCGACCTTGTCGAGCGCCTTAAGCGTTCGCCGCAGCAGGTCTCCCGCTACCGACGCCGCATGATAGATGCCGGCATCATCGGGGAACGAGGACGAGGGCTCGTCGCATTTGAATTGCCATTCTTCCGCGACTATCTCGCGGCTCAATGCGTGAAATAGAAGTCAATGCGACAAAGGAGTGCCCCTTTGTCGCATCGCCTATAGATAACAACCGGTAATGCTCTTGGAGCAAGCAGCGATATCCGCCGGCGTGCCGGCGCACACGATTTGCCCGCCCGCGTCGCCACCGCCCGGGCCCATGTCGATTACGTAATCGGCGTTACGGATAAGGTCGAGGTCGTGCTCGATCACGACAACTGTGGCGCCTTTGGCAACGAGGCCGTCAAATACACTCAGCAACACCTGAACATCGAGCGGATGCAGGCCGATCGTGGGCTCATCGAATACGAATACGGCATCATCCTGCACGCGGCCCATCTCGCTCGCAAGCTTAAGACGCTGCGCCTCGCCGCCCGAGAGCGCCGGCGTGGGCTCACCGAGCGTGAGATAGCCCAAGCCCAAGTCGTGTAAGGTCTGTAAGCGCGCCTGAACTTTCTTGAGACCCACCGTGGCGTCGAGGGCCTCGTCCACACTCATATCCATGAGCTGCGGCAACGTAAGCAGACTCCCGTCCTTGCCCTCGCGATGGATATGCGAAGCCGCGTCTGCATAACGTGAGCCGCGACATGTCGGACAGACGATCTCGACGTCGGGCAAGAACTGCACGTCGAGCGATATCGAGCCCGTGCCATCGCACGTAGGGCAGCGCAAGGCGCCAGTGTTGTAGCTAAATGCGCCCGCCTTGTAGCCGGCTGCCTTGGCCTCGGGCGTACGGGCGAAGGCGCGACGTAGCTCATCATGGATGTCAGCATAAGTTGCCACCGTCGAGCGCACGTTGGCACCGATGGGCGTGGCGTCAATCAGGTTGGCACGCGCAATGCCCTCGGCATCGATCCAGCGCACGTGGCGTGGCAAGCGCTCGCCAGCTGCCTGCGCCTTAAGCGCCGGGATGAGCGTCTCGAGCACCAACGTCGTCTTGCCCGAACCCGAAACGCCCGTCACCGCGACAAGGCGGCCGCGCGGGATATCGACTTCGAGCGGCTTGACGGTATGAATGGTATCGGTTGCCATGCGGATGTGGCCCTGGTCGAACATTTCGTCGTCAGTCACCTGCGGACGCAAGCGCTTGGGCTCGGCGCGCAAAAACGGCGCGATACGGCTGCCCTGCGATTGTTCGACCTCGTCTACCGTACCAGCGGCGATTACGTTGCCGCCGCCTGCTCCGGCAACGGGGCCCATCTCGACCAGATAATCAGCCTCCGCCAGCACACGTGTATCGTGGTCGACAACAACCACGGTATTGCCGTCATCCACCAGGTCGCGCATTACGCCCACCAAGCCGTCGACATTGGCAGGATGCAAGCCAATTGAGGGCTCGTCCAGCACATAGAGCACGCCTGTCGATCGGTTGCGCACCACGCGGGCGAGTTGCACGCGCTGGCGCTCACCCGTGGAGAGCGTGGCACCGGCGCGATCGAGCGAAAGGTAATCGAGACCCAGGTCGACCAGACGACGAGCCGTGCTCAAAAACGAATCGCAGATATCCGTCGCCATGGGCCGCATCTCGGCCGGCAAGGATGCGGGCACCCCGCGCACCCACTCGATCGCATCACCAAGCGTCATGGCCGCGGCCTGAGCCAGATTGATACCGCGCACCTGGGGCTGGCGCGCAGCCTCGGAGAGACGCGTGCCGGCGCAGTCACGGCATGGTCCCTCGCGCAAAAAGCGAGCCACACGCTTAAGCCCCTTATCGTCCTTAACCTTGGCGAGCGCATTCTCAACGGTATAGACGGCGTTGTAATAGGTAAAGTCGAGCGGCGTGGCGCCCTCGCCGTTTTTGGGAACGTAGAGAATGTGCTTCTTAACCGCCGGGCCGTGAAACACGATGTCGCGCTCTTGAGGCGTGAGCTGGTTAAACGGCACGTCGGTGCGCACGCCCATCTCGCCGGCCACCTGCTTCATCAGGTCCCACATGAGCGTGCCCCAGGGAAGCACCGCACCCTCGTTGATGGTCTTTGACTCGTCGGGCACCAGGCTCGCCTCGTCTACCTCGCGCATGACACCGGTGCCGCCGCAGGTAGGGCACGCACCGCCGCTATTGAAAGCCAAATCCTCGGCACTCGGCGCGTAGAACTCGCGGCCGCATGTCGGACACGTGAGCGACAGGCCCGCAGCCACGTTAAGGCTCGGCTCCACACGCGCCCCGCAATGCGGGCACACGTGATGGGCGCAACGGCTAAAGAGTAGACGCAGGCTATTGTTGAGCTCGGTCATGGTACCAAAGGTCGAGCGCACGCCCGGTACGCTGGGGCGCTGATGTAATGCGAGCGCCGCTGGCACGTGCAGCACCTCGTCCACCTGGGCGTGCTCGGCCTGCGTCAGACGACGGCGGGTATAGGTGCTGAGCGCCTCCAGATAGCGGCGCGAGCCCTCGGCATAAAGAACCCCGAGTGCCAGCGAACTCTTGCCCGAACCCGACACGCCGGCAATGCCCACGAGCTTTCCCAGCGGAATATCGATATCGATGTCTTTGAGGTTATGGACGCGCGCGCCACGCACCTCGATAGCCTGCGGGTTCATCTTCTGTTCCGTCACCTTTATCACCCTACTCATGCCATAGAACGCGATCGCGAATGTACGCGCCCAGCATGGGCACGGTAAACCGGACGAGGCCGTATCCGGCAGCCTCGATGACGCGCTCGCGAATCAGGCTTGCGCGATATTTACTCGCCCAGCTTTGGGTTCGGTCGCAACGCTCAATGATGTCCGCCATGCGCGTCGGCTTGTCCTCGTCAACCGCCATAGCCTCGATAAAGAGGCGCTGTGGACTGCGCAGTCCGTAATACAGGGGCGCGTCAACTGCTTCATAGAACTCGGAGATGGCATCCGTGTGCCCAGCCTCAACATCGCACTCTTCAATGACCCGCGAGTCACGCCGGACAGCAGACCGCCACATGTAATATCCCACCAGCTGAACCATATAGGGATGCCCCATGCTCTTGTGTGCCGCAAGGTCCGCCGTCTCCGCGTCAACGTAAAGACCAGCGTCTTTGACCGTCTGGATATATGAATCGCGCACTTTGGGCAAAGATATCGCCCCCAGCGTACGCTGCTGAGCACGCCGCAAAAACGTCACGCTCGGCTCTTCGAGCAAGTCATCAACCATACTGGGTAAGCCGGCGAACACCAGCGCAAGACCGCGCTGGTCGCTATCGGACAAGCCCGTGGCATCTTGATCTCCGAGCACTTGCTGATAGAGAACGGCCAGCGCCGCCAGTTCCTCGATAGACGCAGATTGGGCCTCGTCAATCGCAAACAGTAAGCCCTTTCCCGGCCCGAGCTTCTTGAGGCGCTCGTTGACCAGCCCTCGCAACGTTTCGCCCTTTGCTCGCGCCGCCTCGACCGACATCCGACCAAACGACGGCCCAAACTCCATTGACGTCACAACGGGTTTATTCGAGCGAAGCGCGTCGGCCAAGCGGTCGCATAAGCCAAGCGAAGCGGAATCGGAGACAACCGCCCATTCGTGCTCGCTGGCCAGACGTTCCAGCTCCCGCAGGAGAACCGTCTTGCCGCAGCCGCGGTTTCCCGTAATGAGCATGAGCCTTCCGGGGGCACCGGCGCCGTTATCGAGCCCTTCCGCAAAATCTTCGATGACCGACTCGCGACCGATGAGCATCGGAGGCCGCTTGCCTGCCGTTGGCTTAAAGGGATTTGGATTCATGTCGGCCTCCTCGGATTGGCAAACGCTGCCTATAGTTATACCAACTTATACCGAGTTATACCAACAGCGGGTGACAAAGGGACCGCCCTTCTATCACCTATGGCAGAAGAACTCCGCGTCTGCCGCTCGCCAGGGGCGGAAGGTGGCGGGATCGATCTTTACGTGCGCCGCGGCGGGTACGTCGTACCATTTGACCGTGTAACCGGCGCCGTGAGAGCAAAAGACCGAATCGGGCGTGTTGGGCAGATCGGCCTCGGGCTCATAGGCGGCCGTCTCGATTACGCGCTCGGCATCATGGCAAGCCGCATAACCGGCGAACTCCAGGTACAGATGTCCGCGACCGCTCGTGTAGGCAGCCACCTCCAGCGCGTAATCCTGCACCTCGGATACCGGTACGCGACCCACAAGCTTCGCCCGGTCGCCCGCCATCGTCGGCGGCTCGTACTCGGCACCCATGCGCGTGGCATCCGAGAGCGCCCGGCCCACGCACTCCCCCGGCACCTCGAGCTCAAAGTGGTACCACGGCTCCAATAGTACCGCCGCGCCGGCCTCACGTGCCTGCATGAGTCCCTGGCGAATCGCACGGTACGTAGCCTGGCGAAAATCGCCGCCCTCGGTGTGTTTGGCATGCGCGCGGCCACCTGTGAGTGTAATGCGCATATCGGTGATGGGCGAACCGGTCAGCACGCCCAGGTGATCGCGCTCCATGGCGTTGGTGAGTGCCAGACGCTGCCAGTTCAGGTCAAGCTCGTCGGTCGAGGTCACGGTACCAAACTGCACGCCCGAGCCCGCCGGCAGCGGCTCTAAGCGCAGGTGTACCTCGGCATAGTGACGCAACGGTTCAAAGTGGCCCACGCCCTCGACCGGCTGCGAGATGGTCTCCTTGTAGAGGATGCCACCGGGCTCAAACTCAACCGCAAGGCCAAAGCGATCGGCCAGCACGCGCTGCACGACCTCGAGCTGCACGGCGCCCATGAGCTGCAGATGGACCTGCTCAAGATGCGTGTTCCAGCTTACGCCGAGCATGGGATCCTCATCGGCGAGCTCGGTCAGCGCCCGGAACACCGTATGGGCATCGTGCTCGCCCGGCAGCACCGTATAGGTGAGAACCGGAGCGATGATCGGCTGCTCGCCCATGGGCTCTGCGCCCAGGGCATCACCTGGACGAACGTGCGCGAGGCCCGTCACGGCGCAGATACCGCCGGCGGCAACTTCCTGGGCAAGTTCGTATTTCTCGCCGTTATAGATACGCACCTGGTCGATCTTTTGCTCCCAAGTCTCGACACCGGAGCGTCCCTCAATCACCTGCTTTGCGCGCAGCACACCGCCCGTCACCTTGACCCAGGCAAGGCGCTCGCCGCGGTCTCCACGACTCACGCGATAAACACGCGCTGCAAACTCCCGGGGCCATGTCCGCTCGCGCATCAAGGCGCACATGCCGTCGAGCAGCTCCGCCACGCCTTGGTCTTTGAGCGCCGAGCCGGCAAAGCAGGGGAACAACCTGCGCTCGGCCACCATGCGCGAAAGCGTTGCGGCAGACAGCTTACCTGCTTCAAGAAACTCATCGAGCGCCGCCTCATCCAGCGCCGCGGCATCCTCTTGCACGGCGCCGCCTGCCAGCAAGCCCTCGACATCTAGACAGCCCTCGGAAAGGCGCTGGCCGAGTTGCGCCAACAGCGCATCACGACCAGGGTTTTCAAGATCGATCTTGTTGATAAAGATGAACATCGGAATGTCATAGCGCGCGAGGAGGCGCCACAGGGTTTCGGTATGACCCTGTACGCCGTCATTGGCTCCCACCACCAGAATCGCATAGTCGAGCGCGCGCAGCGTGCGCTCCGCCTCGGCCGAAAAATCGACATGGCCGGGAGCGTCCACGAGCATAACGTGGGTGTCGCCGTGGTCGAGCACGGCCTGTGACGAGAAGATCGTGATGCCGCGCTCGCGCTCAATCTCGTTCGTGTCAAGATGCGAGTCGCCATCGTCCACGCGCCCGCGTTTGCGAATGCGGCCGGCATGAAACAGCATGGCCTCGGCCAGCGTGGTCTTACCGGCATCGACGTGCGCCAGAATTCCTATGACCGCTTGCTTTGACATGATCTCCCCCGTTGATAGCCCGCCGACCCCGCAGGGTACGCTTTTGTCACACACTGGATGATACAATTTACGAGCCGGCGGGCGAAGCGGGCCCTATCCCCCGACCGAGCTCATCGCTCTGCGTTGCCGCGCGGCGATTTTCGTAGGTTCGCGCCTTGCGAAAGCCGGCACCTCCCCTTTTGTCTGTCCGGGCTCATCTGGGGCGGTGACAACGCGAGCCCCACAACAACGAGGAGCCACCATGAAGGCACTGCTCAACGAATTCAAGGAATTCATCAATCGCGGCAACGTGATGGACATGGCCGTCGGCGTCATCATTGGCGGCGCGTTCACTGCCATCGTGACCTCGCTTACCGACAACATCATCAACCCGCTCATCGCCGTCATAGCCGGCGGCAGTGCTACCGAGATCTCGGGGCTGGTGGTACCGGGCACCAATATCGACTTTGGCGCGTTCATCGGCGCGTGCATCAACTTTTTAATCGTGGCCGCCATTGTCTTTGCCATCGTCAAGGCGTTTAACAAGGCACAGGAGATTGGCGACAAGCTGGCCGGCGCCCCCGCCGAGGAGGCCGCCCCCAAGCCCGTCTGCCCTTATTGCCTGGAGGAGGTAAATGAGGGCGCGACCAAATGCTGCCACTGCGGAAGCGAGCTGCCCAAGGCGTAGCCAGCATTTCCCTAACGACGAACGTTGGTCTTTTGCCCAGCCAAAACACCACATGCAAACAGAAATGGCCCCGCTTGGGGCCATTTTTCGTTCACGCGAATTGCCGATACGTAACTCGGCCTTTACGCCTCGCGCAGCCAATCAAACGCAACACGCGGCGTGCCGTCCGACACATACACGATACCGGCACGCTTAAACCCAGCCTTGGCGATGGCACCTTGCATGGGCAGGTTGTCTTGATGCGTGTCGATGCGCAGATGGTCGACGCGTTCCTTGGCAAAGGCAAACATCGCGGCCGCAACGCCATGCGTGGTGCCGTCGGATGCCACGCGGTGTAGCACGGCATACGGGACGTCGCTGCGCCATTGACCGCCCTCGATCACATCATAAGAACTGTCTGGCCCCGGCAAAAAAGCGAACGTCGCCACCACGCGGCCGTCTTCCTCGCACACATAGCTACCACCCGCGGCGATATCGCTTTTGAGCTGCTCGGCCGAGGGCGTGCCCACCGGCCACTGCGTAGCGTTGCCATGCGCGCGCATAAAGGCGCGGGCAGCGTCGTAGATAGCCATGACGGCGGGAATGTCGGTATCGAGGGTTTTTCTGATCATCGCGCGGCGACCTCACGTTTATTGGTATCACTTTGATTGAGCAATGATATCAGCGTTTGGAGAGGGGCGCGAAGCAGATGGGAAGCAAAAAGCGAGCCGCCTGGTCAAAGGCCAAAAGCGAGTTTTTGGGCGCTGCCACCGGCGGCGATATGAGCGACCTGTTTGCGCGCGAAGGCGATCGTCGCGACGCCCTGGATGCCGAGCGCGACGAAGCCTGGCGCTACAAGTCGTGCGAGCGCAAGAACCGCTACGACACGCGCGCCGAGGCCGAGGCCGTCATGGCCGATTGCGAGAATCGTGGGCGTCGCGGCCTGGCCTGCTACAAATGCGAGTACTGCGGCGGCTGGCACCTGACGTCGCATCCTTGGAAATAGATCGCGCTGCGCCCTCGCGTTGAGCGCTACTCGGCAGATGACGGACGCGGCGGCACCAAGACATCGTAGCGAACGGCCTTACCCGCAAGCTGATAGCTCGGCTTTATGCCGGCAAGCAGCGGCCCCTTCACCGGTCGCTTAATAACGACTTTGCGCGGATGCACCGCAAGCGCTGCCTGGACCAGCGTCTCCTCATCGGCGCATGGCTGCTCCAGGTGATGCAAGAGCTGAAACTTTTTTTTGACCGCCGCGCTCTTGGTGCGCTCGGGGAACATGGGGTCCAGGTACACCACGTCCGGCGCGGCAAGCTCGCCTTGCTCGATCAACTCGGCCGTCCGGTGAAGCCCGGCGATGCTATCTTCGCCGGCATGCAGACGCATGCGGGCCACGGCATCCGCAAGCGTCGGATCTTCCGCGGCGCGATCTAGGGCATCCTGAAGGAGCGCCGCGATTACACAGTCCTGTTCATACAGATCGACCCTAAAGCCCGCGGCGGCCAGCAACAGCGAATCCTCGCCAAAACCTGCCGTGGCATCGATTGCCCACGGCTGCGCAATGCCTTTCGTGCGTGCGGCCTTCACCAACAGCTCCTGCTGCAGACGGCCCTGCTTAAGCCGTGGGAGCATACGGGCAAAATCGGCGCGCAGCTCCATCGCGCCATCGGTGAGCGTGAGGCCCTCGGGCATCCCGATTAGCTCAAGCCCCGCGGCTCGAGCAACAGAAAAGGGATCGACGACGCCCATGGGCACTCCTTAGCAAATAAAACGAATACATGGGCACCATTCACATCGGCACCCAACCGTCCGCTAATTGTCCCACATGCGACATGGCCAACCGCCCATCGCAGAATACGGGCACCTATTTAGCGGTAAAGCATCAAATCCCGTCAGGTATTGCCCTCCACCTCAACTCTCCGTTTACCTGCCGCTTCGCGACTATTCCATACTTGCCCGTCCGTATCATTAAAGGACTGAACATTCGTCGTGAGGAATGCAAATGGACCATTCAGTCACACGCCGAAAGGCCTGCCGGTTGGCAATCTCGGCAGCCGGAGCCACACTGGCAGCTGTGGTACTGCCAGCCTGCTCGAACAGTAATTCCGGCATGTCCAGCAAGGCCAGGCTGAACGTAGGCGTCCGCTCGGATATCGTCGGGTTTAGTGAGCGTAATCCCAACAACGGCAAGTACTACGGATTCGAAATCGACCTCGCCAACGAATTGGCAAACCGTCTTGGCTATGGAGGTTGTTCGTTTATATCCGTAACGCCCGAGACACGCGAAGAAATGCTCTCGTCGGAAAAAGTCGATTGCCTAATCGCGTGCTACTCGATAAGCGACGAACGCAAAAAGCTGTTTGACTTCTCTGCCGCCTATTACACCGACTCGGTAATTCTTGTTGTCGAAAATACATCGCTCATTCAATCCTTCTCCCAGCTTAAGGGCGGAACAATTGGCACGGTATCCGGAACAAACGCTGCTCCTCAACTTGCCGCGAAGTTTGTGGAGCTGGGGCTTTCGGACGGCATCCCCCAGCAGCAGGATGCCAAGAGCGGCAACATTGACTACGACACATGGCATCTGAGCCAATATGCAAGCTACGCTGAGCTTTCCCGCGCATTGGAAGCCGGCGACGTTGACGCCATGGCGACCGATGGCGCAATTGCCAAAACCTATCTCGATGGCGAGCGCACCGTCCTGCCCGATTTTGGCATCAACCCACAGCGCTACGCCGTCGCAACGCAGAAGGGCTCTGAGCTTTCACCCAAGGTTGCCGCCGAAGTACGCTCAATGCTCAAAGACAAAACAATCGATACGCTCATCGAGAAATGGAACTAAGGAAGTCCACCCATGTCCAAGCGACTAAAACAGAAGTCCGTGGCGCTTGCCATTGCCGTAGCCGTCTGCACGTTAGCGATGGGACTCCTACTCGCCTCGATGCAAACGCGTCTATCGCAAGAGGAATACGCTTTAGAATTCGATCGCGTTGCCGCCGAACTCCCCGATCTCGTTAAAACGGCCCAGTCGGAAACGAAAGACAACACCCAAACATTTGATGACCTGTATCGCACGCGCGCCGCAAGCATCGCATTTATGGCGGCCAACGATGCCGGTTATGAAGCGACTGATGCCAAAATGGCCGAGTTCAAGGACCTGCTCAAGGTCGATAACGTTCTCATTACCCGACGTGACGGTTCCATTATCGCCAAAGCGGCTGACACCAAAGCCGATTTTAGCCGCGCCCGCTTCAACCAGCTACGTCAGTGCTTCGAGACCGGCGAGCCCTCCGATCCAGTTGAGGTCGATCTTCCCGATCAAGACTGGCTCATGCGATACTATGCCGCCAAAATCGACGACGACACCATGGTTATCGTAGAGCAAAATCCCCAAGAGCTGCACGCCCTTGTCAAGGACACCGGCTCGACCGAGAGCATGCTCAAGAACATCTCGCTCGGCAGCCACGGATATGTCCTCGCCGTATCGGCAAAAACACACCTGATCACCTACCATCCCGATCAGAACATGATAGGTACCGATGCGCTCGACAACGGCATCGACGTGGGCAATCTTGAGGACGGCAAGACATTCGTCACTTCCGTCAAAAACACAAGCCTGTATTGTCGCGTCAAGTTGGTCGATGACACCTATTACATTCTCGCCATTCCCGAAAGCGATACCGCTTCCGCGCGCAACATCACCGTGGGCGTCATCCTCTTTGCCTTCATCGCAGTCGTCGCCGCCGTGGCACTCTATGACCTGTTTGTCCTAGCGGATGACGAACATGACGACCACGACCATCACGAATACGTCAAGATCGGTCGCGGCCTTCGGTTTAGCCCCTCCGTGGGCAGGCGCGCAACAGCCTTGTCCATTGCAGGACTCGTCTTACTTTTGGCAGTAACCTTCTATATGCAAACGCTCTTTGCCCTTTCGAGCCAGGCGACGGTCAATCGGGAACGCTTAGAGCAGATTGATCAAACGCTCAAAAATAATGCGCTGCGCGAGGAAGAACTTACGAGGCAATATAGCGAGCACTATGCCACTGCCTGCCACATTATCGCCTACATCGTTGAGCACAATCCAGAACTCGCCACGCGAGCCGACCTGCACAGCATGGCAAAAACACTCAACATCGAGTCAATTTATCTCTACGACGGCGACGGCAATATGACGAGCTCGAGCACGTCGCAGCGATCCTACAGCCTTTCGACCAAGTACGGTGACTCCTCCTACGAGTTCCGCTCGCTTTTGGGCGGCAAGGATGAATATATTCAGCCTCTCTCTATCAACAGAACCACTGGCGAGACATATCAGTACATCGGAGTCGCACTCTACGATCAGGATGGCATTGCAGACGGAATCGTGCAGATTGCCGTGCGCCCCATGCGCTTAGAAGAAATGCTCAAGAGCACCAAGATCGACGCAGTACTCGATGGCATCAAGGCGGGTGCCGGAGGATTCGCCTTTGCAATCGAGAAAAAAGACGGTACCGTCGCATATCATCCCAACGACCTTCTTTTTGGGAAAAAAGCATCCGAAATAGGACTAACTGACGAGCAGCTTGCAGACGGCTTTAGTGACTTCGTCTACATCGACAACCAAAAACTCTACGCCTCCTGCTTGGAGACTGGTGACTATTACGTTTACGTCGCGGCACCCGAAGACTCCTTTATGCACCAGCGCGTTCCGCTCACAATCGCAACCGGAATCATCGCCGCCATTTGCTTTGCCCTTATCTACCCGTTGCTGACGCTCGACACCATAAAAGTCGAAGAAAAGCGTTCGAAGCACGAAGACGATTTCGCGACAAGACGGCACAACATCACCGTCACGACGTCCGACGGCCGTGTCAAACACAGTGAAAGCGCCATTAGCCGATGGCTCAATATCTCCTTTAAATGGGAGGACAAAACCCCCGAGCAAAAACTCGGCACAGTCCTTAAATGGTTTATCGGCATCGCGGTGTTTATCGTCTTTTTGGCCGTCTTGCTTAAAGACGCTCTGTTTGGCCCGCGTTCGGTATTTACCTATATCCTGGGCAACGACTGGCAGCACGGTCTCAACATATTCGCGCTCACCGCTTCAATCATGTACGCCTGCGTGGCTCTCACAGTGTGCGCAATCGCGCAGGCGCTTCTTCGCATGTTGTCCAATGTGCTTGGAGCGCACGGCGAGACGATATGCCGACTTCTCTCGAGCCTGACAAAATACGGAACTCTCATTGCTATGCTCTATTGGTGCCTCGGTGTTTTGGGTGTCGACACCGCAACGCTTTTAGCCTCGGCAGGTATCATCACGCTCGCCGTCTCCTTTGGAGCCAAAGACCTCATCACGGATATCTTATGCGGGCTCTTTATTATCTTTGAAGGCGAGTTCCGCGTTGGAGACGTCATCTCGGTTGGCGGCAATACCGGCACCGTTATGGAGATTGGTGTGCGAACCACAAAGATCAATGACGGCAACGGCAATGTTCTGCTCCTACGCAACAGCTCGATTTCGAATGTCACCAACATGACAAAACTTAATTCTTACGCCAGCATAGATATCACCATCCCGGTGGGAGAATCTCTACCCTATGTCGAAAAGGTGCTTAAAGACGAGCTCAAAAGCGTGCATGACCGCGTTCCCGCCATTATCGATGGCCCCTTCTACAAGGGCGTGGTCGACCTTAGCAGCACCGCAATGACCATTCGCGTTGTCGCCACCTGCAAGGAGACCGATCGCGGCAGCGTCATGCGTTCTTTGCGCCGTGAGGTAAAGCTCATGCTCTCCCGCCGCGACATCGCCCCCTATCAACTCGTTTTCGATCATTGCGATGCCGACGAGTCCGCTCCAAGGGAAGCTACCGCCGAAGAACTCGCCGAAGCGGACGAGTTTAGCGAAGAACAGAAACTCGCCTCGCAAGACCTGGGTAACGAACCCACCAATCAGTAATTCATGGCACCGGGCAACACCCGCACGGTGCCATTAAGGCTCAAGGGAAAGGAACTGAACATGAGCAACAACCGTAAAGTCCTAAAGGTCATGTCCATCATCTATCTATTGGGAGGTATTTTTAGCATCGCCGCGGGCGCGTTGGCTCTCACCGCGGCTTCGGGCGACGCCAGCGGCGATCTCTCGGTTTACAGCGTTGTCGTCATCGTGATGGGCATCGTCGAAATCATCGCTGCCGTGTTGGGCATCCGCGCCTCGAATAACCCCAGCAAGATTGGTGTCGTTTGGGTCTGGGCTATCATTTGCCTGGTATGCGCCGTTGTGAGCCTGCTGCTTTCCGAGCCCTTCTTGGGCGGAGTCGGCACCAGCGCCACCGATGTCACTGCCGTGGTCGTAAGTGCCGTATACTTCGTTTTCGCCAACCGCGTTAAAAAGGAAAGCCAGGAGCGCCTGAGCTAGGGTATCTGACCCGCCTGCACAGAGCACCGTATATGAAAGCCGCCCTCCGTTTCTTGAGCAGACAAGAAACGGAGGGCGGCATGCTATGGATAGTCTTTGCATTCATTCGATTGCCACGGCACGGCACAATCAACAGCATAATGCTAGACAACCGAGCCGACAGCGGCAAGCGCGTCAACGAATGTGCTAGCGAGCAGCAGACCCGTTGGCACAGCCCACCATGCGAATCAAGTAGTTCTCTACGACGTGATAAGCCTGGGACTTTTCATCTTTAAGGGAAACTAAGCACACCGGAACCGTCAGGGCCCCTTCGCCCACAATGGGAACAACCTCAAACCCACTAGCGACCCGTCCGGGAACGGGAAGAATGGCATTTAAGAAATAGCCGCGCTCGGCCGTCAAAAACGCCCCAACTTGAGCGGGGCTATCGATAACGCGCGTCTCACCTAGGACATCGCAGTTTTTATATTGCCAAAAAATCGAGTTGTTAAAGCTATCGAACGCAGACGACTGTCCTACCGGATAGGAGCTCAGATCAGCCACAGTCACAAAGGGCCTTTTGCCGAGCGGATGGTCGGCGGCGACGAAAATACCCGTGGGCAGGGTTCCCAGCTGCTCGCAGTCATCATTGGTATTGTCATATGTACCCACCGTAAGCAAGGCATCGAGGCCGCCCTGCTCGAGCTCCTGCTGGGCAACTCCGGGATGCACAGTGCAAAACTTCACCCGCACGCACACACCGCGCATGATAAGCGCAGATAGCCCCTTATATAGCTTATCCTCGTTATCGAATGCGGGAGCGCACAGGCCAATCGAGAGCTCCGGCATCGCTTGCGGACCAGAGGCCGACGAGACGGCCAGGTCGCATCCAGACGGGTCAAAGTTTTCGACCTCGCGATATGCTTCGACGGCGGGGCGAGCCTTGGCATAAAAACTGCGACCGACCTGAGTCGGCCTGACGCCGCTACCTCCACGCTCAAAAAATTGAACGTTAAAAAACTGCTCGAGCTCGCTAATTGACTTGGAAATGGCCTGAACGGTCACGTTGCGCTGGTGCGCCGCAGCAGTAAAACTCTTCGTCTCGAATACGGCGACAAAATAGCCGACCTGCTTGATATTCACCATTCGCCCCTTAAAAATGCACAGTTTAATCCAGTTAAGCAAAAACCTAGCACAGCGCAAGTGCCATCCCTGTCACGAGCGGAGCGTTCAACTATTGGATGAACGCACACAGCACCTTGTTGAATTACAATATGCTTCGCGACATGCGTCATGCGTGCGCATCAAATACGTCATGTCCACTTTGAAAGGACCAGCCATGAGCGCCGCTCGTAAGACCCTCAAAATCCTTGCCCTGATTTATTTTGTTCTGGGCATCGCCTGTCTCGTCATTGGAATCGCCGGCATCGCGACCGGCAAGCTCGAGTCCACCTACGGACCGAATGCCATGCTTGCTGCCGTTATCATTATCGCCAAGGGCCTCGTCGACCTTGCCGCGGGCGTTGCGGGCATCAAGGGCGCCAACAAGCCTTCGCAGGTGGATGGCGCGTTTAAGCTCGGCGTCGTCGCCGCGGTCGCCACGATCGCCCGGGCCGTACTCACGCTTCCCGCACTCGGCGGCGACGCCATCAACTATGGCGCCTTCGTCGTCGTGGTGTACGACCTGTTCTTTATTCAGCAGGCGCACGAGGTTAAGGCCGAGAACAAGGATCGCCTGTAGGCGTCTGCATCTCATACCCCTTGCAACGAGCAACAAGAAGGGCCGATCGCGCAGCAACGCGGTCGGCCCTTTACGTTTGCCAAGATAAAACCTGCCAAAATAAACCTGTCCCTTTTTGGCAGGTTAGTGGCGATACTCGGCGATGATGAAGTCGATGTCGGTTTGGAGGGTGTCGAGGTTTGCCAGGCGCTCTTTGTCGGCCGGGCGCGTGCGGTAGTAGTACGGCGTCATCTGGAATACGGCCTCGATGTCCGCTTTCGTTGCCAGCGTAATGTTCGCCGTCACGCGCTGTGTGCCGACCAACTCGAGCTCGGTCGTCTGCGGTAGCTTTTCGTCGTTGAGGTACGGAGTGTCGTAGAGCACTTCCTTGAGCCCAAAGAGATGGCGCGCACCCGGGACCACGGTGTAGAGCGAGCCCTCGGGCGCCAGCACGCGGGCAAACTCGCGCTCGTTAAAGGGAGCAAAGAGCTCGGTCACCATGTCGAAGGCGCCATCTGCCACGGGAATGTCCTTCATGTTGGCGACGAAATACGTCGCGCCGCCTCGTTTGGCAGCCAGGCGCACCATTTCCTTGCCCAGGTCAAACCCGTAGGCATCAACGTTCGACACCGAGCCCATGGCACTCGTGTAGTAACCCTCGCCACAGCAGATGTCGAGCAGGGTCAGAGGCTTGCCTGCGGATGCCCCGCGCTCAGCCGCGCGCTCGCGCACCAGCTCGACCATCGCATCGCGCAGCGGCGCATAGTAGTCGCGATTCAGAAAGTCGCGACGGCTTCGGGCCTGCGACTTGGGATCGCCCATGGAGTCGCCGCTCTTGGACGAGCGCAACAGGTACAGGTAGCCCTCGCGCGCACGATCGAACCGATGCCCGCCCGTGCATGCAGCCCCACGCTCGTCGTCCACCAACGGCTCATGGCAAACGGGACACAACAACATGGCAACTCCTTAGCACGGACGACACGGCACCCACCATTGTCTCACGCCTCCCCCACATGGCGGCACTTGGGGAC
>CAVCKO010000018.1:0-51481 GCA_963602825.1 Treponemataceae bacterium
TTGCAAATGCAAAAAAGACGATTGGGTTGAATGTCAATCCCGGTCTAACAGAGCCTTATTTTTTGGGCCTCGAAGGGCGGATTTCGCGCTTTTGGTAAAGAAATGAGTGTGTGTTTTGCCGTGTGCCGGCATTGGCATAGAAAAAGGGCCCGGAAGGCTTTGCCTTCCGGGCCCTTTGCAATGCAAGTGTGCTTGCAAGTGCGATTTAGCGCACCTGAGCGACGTAAGCGACGTTGGTCGAGGAGACCTTGTCCTCGAGCTGGACGCTCATGCGGGGATCGCCGGCGGTGGCGACGGTCAGGTCGCCGGCCTCGACGTAGCCGAGCTCCTTAGCGGTCTCAATCGCCTTGACGATCGTGCCGTTGACGGTACCCTGGGTAATCTCGGCCTGGTGCGGGATAACGCCCCAGTACATGATCATCTGCTGGACGGCCCACTCGTGGCGGGAGAACGCGCAGATCGGCATGTTGGGACGGAAGTGCGAGATCAGGCGAGCGGTACGACCGGTGGTCGTCGGCACGGTGATGCACTTGGCGCCAACGGTGGTGGCCATGTTCACAGCGGACATACCCACAACGTTGTTGACGACGCGGGTGCCGTGAGCATCGGCCGGAACCTCGAGCGGAGCGTGGGCCGGGAGGTACTTCTCGGTCTCGAGAGCAATGCTGGCCTGCATCTTGACGGCCTCGACCGGGTACTTACCGGCAGCGGACTCGCCGGACAGCATGACGGCGTCGGTGCCGTCATAAATGGCGTTAGCAACGTCGGCAACCTCGGCGCGCGTCGGGCGCGGGTTCTGCTGCATGGAGTCGAGCATCTGCGTAGCGGTGATAACGGGCTTGTAGGCCGCGTTGCACTTGGCGATGATCTCCTTCTGGATGTGCGGAACGAGCTCGGGCTTGATCTCGATGCCCAGGTCGCCACGGGCGACCATGATGCCGTCGGAAGCCTCGAGAATCTCGTCGAAGTTCTCGACGCCCAAGGCGCACTCGATCTTCGGGAAGATCGTCACGTGCTCGCCGCCGTTCTCGCGGCAAAGCTCGCGGATGCCGCGGACGGACTCGCCGTCACGGATGAAGGAAGCGGCGATGTAGTCGATGTTCTCGGTCAGGCCAAAGAGGATGTCCTGACGATCGCGCTCGGTGATGGCGGGCAGCGAGATGTTGACGTTGGGCATGTTGACGCCCTTGCGCTCGCCGATCAGGCCGTCGTTCTTAACGACGCAGGTCATGTCCTGGCCACTGACGGACTCGACCTCGAGGGCAACCAGGCCGTCATCGATCAGGATGAGGGAGCCCTTCTCGACCTCGGAAGGCAGAGCCAGGTAGTCGAGGGAGATGTGCTCAGCGGTGCCATGGAAATCCTCGGACGTGGGCTGAGCGGTGACGACGATCTTATCGCCGGTCTTGACGGCAACCTTCTTGCCGTCGACCAGAAGGCCGGTGCGGACCTCGGGGCCCTTGGTGTCGAGCAGGATGCCGACAGGCAGACCGAGCTCCTTGGAAATACGGCGGACGCGCTCGATGCGACCGTGGTGCTCGTCGTAGGAGCCGTGCGAGAAGTTAAAACGGGCGACGTTCATGCCCGCCTTGATCATCTCGCGGATGGTCTCGTCGCTATCGCAGGCGGGACCCATGGTGCATACAATCTTAGTGCGCTTGTACATTCAGACCTCCATCTGACATCGTCTTGCGCTGATAGATAAACCATAAGAAATAAAACCGAGATGATTATAACGAAATGCCGACCGAATACCCCAAAAAATCGACCGTATGCCGAAATGGAAGTTCATTTTTTGCGGGAAAAACGGTATATGAAAAATCTTTACCAACCACTCCAACCGCTGCTATCTGGGAGATATGTCAGTTTGGCGATGTGCCGAAGAAAAAACGTTTTACCAATGTTGAGCATCACACGGTCTGCACCGTTGCGTGCGGACCATATTTCCAAACCGATTGTTTTGGCTAGACGCGTCGCTTTGGGGTACCATAGCTCCACTATCAACTGCCGCTCAGCACGGCAGCCTTGATGAGCCCTTGCCCTTCTCCTGGGAATTATGATCGGGCATCAATCTGCTGAGTGGCCCGAATCCCAGGAGGGGACTCTATATGCAAAAGGAATACCTGTCCGCCGCGGCGGAGGTGCTCAGCGACCAAGGTGTCGATGAGAACCTCGGCCTGAGCAACGACGAGGCGTCTTCGCGCCTCGCCAAGACAGGCCCTAACAAGCTCGAGGAAGCCGAGAAGACGCCGCTGTGGAAGCGCTTCTTTGAGCAGATGGCCGACCCCATGGTCATCATGCTGATCGTTGCCGCCGTCATCAGTGCGCTCACGGGCATGGTCAAGGGCGAGCCCGACTTTGCCGATGTTGCCATCATCATGTTCGTCGTTATCGTCAACTCGGTGCTGGGCGTGGTCCAGGAAGCCAAGAGCGAGGAGGCCCTCGAGGCCCTGCAGGAGATGAGTGCGGCGCAGTCCAAGGTGCTGCGCGACGGCAAGCTCGTGCACCTGCCGAGCGCCGAGCTCGTGCCCGGCGACGTGATCATGCTCGAGGCGGGCGACTCCGTCCCGGCCGACTGCCGCGTGCTCGAGAGCGCCACGATGAAGATCGAAGAGGCCGCGCTCACCGGCGAGTCCGTGCCCGTAGAGAAGCACGCCAACGTGATCGAGCTCGCTGCGGGCACCGATGACGTGCCGCTCGGCGACCGTAAGAACATGTGCTATATGGGCTCCACCGTCGTGTACGGCCGTGGTCGCGCCGTCGTGGTCGGCACCGGCATGAACACCGAGATGGGCAAGATCGCCGGCGCCCTGGCCGAGGCCAAGGAAGAGCTCACGCCGTTGCAAGTGAAGCTCGCTGAGCTCAGCCGCATCCTTACCATTATGGTTATCGTCATCTGCGTCGTCATCTTTGGCGTTGATATCATCCGCCACGGCGTGGGCAACGTTCTTACCGACCCGACCGCCCTGCTCGATACCTTTATGGTCGCCGTCTCGCTCGCCGTCGCTGCCATCCCCGAGGGCCTGGTCGCCGTCGTGACCATCGTGCTATCGCTTGGCGTGACCAAGATGGCTAAGCGCCAGGCAATCATCCGCAAGCTCTCTGCCGTCGAGACTCTCGGCTGCACGCAGACCATCTGCTCCGACAAGACCGGTACCCTTACCCAAAACAAGATGACCGTCGTCAAGCACGAGCTCGCTGCGCCTAAGGAGAAGTTCCTGGCCGGTATGGCCCTTTGCTCCGATGCCCAGTGGGACGAGGAGCTGGGCGAGGCCGTGGGCGAGCCGACCGAGTGCGCGCTCGTCAACGACGCCGGCAAGGCTGGCCTCACCGGCCTGACTGCCGAGCATCCGCGCGTGGGCGAGGCCCCGTTCGACTCGGGCCGCAAGATGATGTCCGTGATCGTCGAGACCCTGGATGGCGAGTACGAGCAGTACACCAAGGGCGCGCCCGACGTGGTGATCGGCCTGTGCACCCATATCTACGAGGGCGAAAAGGTCGTCCCGCTGACCGAGGAGCGTCGCGCCGAGCTCGTGGCCGCCAACAAGGCCATGGCCGACGAGGCTCTGCGCGTGCTGGCGCTGGCAAGCCGCACCTACACCGAGGTCCCGAGCGACTGCAGCCCCGCTGCGCTCGAGCACGACCTGGTCTTCTGCGGCCTGTCCGGCATGATTGACCCTGTCCGCCCCGAGGTCGCCGACGCCATCCGCGAGGCGCACGATGCCGGTATCCGCACCGTCATGATCACGGGCGACCACATCGACACCGCCGTGGCCATCGCCAAGCAGCTGGGCATCGTCACCGATCGCAGCCATGCCATCACCGGTGCCGACCTCGATCGCATGAGCGACGAGGAGCTCGACGCGCACATCGAGGACTACGGCGTGTACGCCCGCGTCCAACCCGAGCACAAGACACGCATCGTCGAGGCTTGGAAGTCGCGCGACCAGATCGTGGCCATGACGGGCGATGGCGTCAACGACGCCCCGTCCATCAAGCGCGCCGACATTGGCGTTGGTATGGGCATCACCGGTACCGACGTCACCAAGAACGTCGCCGACATGGTACTTGCCGATGACAACTTCGCTACCATCATCGGCGCCTGCGAAGAAGGTCGTCGCATCTACGACAACATCCGCAAGGTCATCCAGTTCCTGCTTTCGGCTAACCTTGCCGAGGTCTTCTCGGTGTTTATCGCCACGCTCATCGGCTTTACCATCTTCCAGCCGGTGCAGCTGCTGTGGGTGAACCTGGTCACCGACTGCTTCCCCGCGCTCGCGTTGGGCATGGAGGACGCCGAGGGCGACATCATGAAGCGCAAGCCGCGCAACGCCAAGGACGGTGTCTTTGCCGGACATATGGGCCTGGACTGTGTGGTCCAGGGCCTTATCATCACCGTGCTGGTGCTGGCGAGCTTCTTTGTGGGCGTGTACTTTGACATGGGCTACATCCACATCGCCGATATGATCGCCGGCAATGCCGACGAGGAAGGCGTGATGATGGCGTTCATCACGCTCAACATGGTCGAGATTTTCCACTGCTTCAATATGCGCAGCCGTCGTGCGTCGCTGTTCACCATGAAGAAGCAGAACAAGTGGCTGTGGGCTTCCGCCGCGCTGGCGCTGGTGCTGACGGTGATCGTAACCGTGCAGCCGACGCTTGCCGAGATGTTCTTTGGCCCCGTGACGCTTGAGCTCAAGGGCGTTGTCGCTGCCCTGGGCCTGGCCTTCCTGATCATCCCGCTGATGGAGATCTACAAGGCGATCATGCGCGCGGTGGAGAAATAGTAGGTCGAAAGGCTGTCCTTCCCATCGGCCCGACCGCCTGCGGGGTTTCCACGGGCACGTCCTCGCCGCTTTGCGGCTGCGGGATGTGCCCTTAGGAAACCCCTCCCGGCGGGCGGGCCCTACGGTATCCTTGCTGGCTTTTCTCCCGCGCGGATGATAAAGGGCTGAGGGAAAGTGTGTGAGTCGGTCGAGCAGTTGCTCGACCGACTCTTTTTTATGGGTAAAATACCTGCTCAGTTGTGTGGTTTTGTGCTGGGAGGCATCTGTGGGCAAGGCTAAGGCTAAAGCGAAGAAAAAGACGACGGGGGCGCGGGCTAAGCGCGATCGTCGTCGGAAGCTCGCGACCGAGGCTCCCGCATCTGCTGAGGAGTTGCTGGCGAGTGTACCGGGGCTTGACGCGCTGCAGGATGTTCCGGCGTTTGATGACCTGCCGGTCGATGAAGCTCAGCAGGCTGCCTTTGATGATTTCTGCGCACATGCCGAGGAGCCCGAGCAGATGCGGCTGGGTGCTGTGGTGCGCTTGGATCGCGGGTTTCCGCTGGTGGCGACTGCCGACGATACCTTCCGCGCCGAGCATGCCGTGGGGTTTGCCAAGTCGCGCGGCGAGGATGAGGTCCTGCTGCCTGCCGTGGGCGACCGTGTGGCGGTGCGCCGCGCTCCCGGGCACGATATGGGCGTGATTGAGTGCGTGCTGCCGCGCCGTACGAGCTTTGAGCGTTGGCGCGGCCGTGCCCGCGGAGAGCGCCAGGTGCTCTGCTCCAACGTGGATAGCGTGCTAATCGTGCAGGCGCTCGGTGCCGGTGAGGTGCTGCTCGACCGCGTGGCGCGCTCGCTGGTGTTGGCGCTCGACTGCGATGCCGAGCCGGTGGTGGTACTCACCAAAGCTGATCGCTGCGATGCCGAGGAGCTCGAGCGCGATCTGGACCGCGTGCGCCGCCTGGTGGGTCCGGACGTGCGCGTGATCGTGACGTCCTCTGCCGAGGGCCGCGGCCTGGACGAGGTCCGTTCCTGCGTGCCTGCCGGGAGCTGCGCCATGATTCTGGGCGAGTCGGGTGCCGGCAAGTCGACGCTGCTCAATGCGCTGCTGGGCCACGATACGTTGGCGACCGGCGGTGTGCGCGAACGCGACGACCAGGGCCGTCACACTACCGTCGCGCGCGTGATGGTGGCGCTGCCGGGCGACGCCGGCGTGATCGCCGATGCCCCGGGCCTGCGCAGCTTACCGCTCGTGGGTCACGAGCGGGGTCTGGCGCGCGCCTTCCCCGAGATTGTCGAGGCATCGCGCGCGTGCCGGTTTGGCGATTGCACGCATACCCATGAGCCGGGTTGCGCCGTTCGCGAGGCCGAGGACGCCGGGCAGATTGACAGCCTGCGTCTGGAAACGTTCCAAAACCTGGCGTCATCCATGCGCGTGAGCGCTCAAATGCTCGATCCCGATGTTCATCTGTAATTGATTTTTCCTATGACAGCCGTCTCCCAACTGTTCGGGAGACGGCTTTTTTGCTGCGGAAAAGCCTCGAAACATGCAGTTTGCTGACGTGCTGACCAAAACCTTGCCACGAGCTTGACGGGCTGGTCAGCTTTTGGTCGGCGATTGGTTTGACATCGAAAACCAAGATCGCGATTGCGCCGCTTTGCGCTCTGACCGCCCAGACAATGGTGGTACGGGCATTCGCCCGGCACTGCCATGAGAGGAGCGGCCGTGAACAAGAGCAAGCGCATCGCCATCAGTCTGGTCGCGGGCGTGCTCGCTGCGCTGCTCTGCATGGCTTACGGCTCGTCGATCCGCTCACGAGCCGAACAGGTCCAGGCTGAGACCTTGGCCAAGTGCGGTGGCGATCACGTCGAGGTATGCGTCGCGGCGCGCGATATCGATGTGGGCGAGACCCTCGATGAGACCAATGTCATAACCCAGGAATGGCTGACGAGCCTGCTGCCGCGTGGCGCAGCGACCGAGCTGCGCCAGGTGCGCGGCGACGTGACGACTTCGCGTATTCCCAAAAACGCCGTGATCTGCAATGTCTACACCAAGGCCGAGAGCCACAAGCTCGAGGTGCCTAAGGGCAAGGTCGCCGTTTCGGTGGCGGTCGATGCCGAGCACTCGGTCGGCGGTGCCACGGGCGTGGGCAGCTACGTGGATGTGTATGTGCAAAAAGACGGCGTAACCGATCGGCTGTGCGGCGCGTACGTGATCGATACCAGTGAGGATTCCGGTGCCACGCGCGAGGGCAAGATCGAATGGGTGACGCTGGCGGCTGACCCCGAAGACGTCAAGGAACTGCTGGGCGCCTCGGGCAAGGGAACGGTCAGCTTGACGATTCCCGCCACGGCGCGCGGCAAAAAGAGCGGAGGCGACGAGTGATGAAGGCGATCTGGCTTGCGTGCTGCGCGTGCGGCGATTACGGGCTGTTGCAGCGGGAAGTCGAGGGCCGTGATGCGGGTGCACAGGTGCTTCGTGTGGGTGACCTGGACGGGCTGGTTTCCATGGCGCGGGCGTTTCCGTCGCGCCGCGGGGCTGCCATCATCGCGGCGTCTCTGTTTGATACCGAAGATGTGCGCAAGACTGTTGCGCGCCTGACGGCCGAAGGCCGCGTGAGTCGCGTGGTCGTGTTGATAGAAGCGCTCGATCCGTCGGATATCGAGGGGCTGTTTCGCGCGGGGGCGACCGAGGTCATCGCTGCACACAGTATATGCGGCAACGGGCGCGCGGGCGAGGGAGCGGTTGATTCCGATCGGCGCATGACGATTGAGCCCGATGCTTTTGTTGATAGGGAACCCGGGGCGCCTCGCGCTACAAGAGGCCCGCGTGTTGATGATTATGGAAAAGCGGAAGCCGAGCATGGTCGGCGCCCCCGGAACCCCCTTGTATACGATGACGCTGGAGGGCCGGCGCAGCATGCTGGCGATTCCCCGGCTGTAGATATGGGATACGTGCACGGCGTGAATCTGGCGGATGAACTCGACGAAGTTGAGGGCTTTGCCGGGTGCGGCGAGTTGTCGCTGATGCAGCATGAGCAGATTGCACAGAACGAGCCTGCCTCGCAGACCGAACAAGCTGCCATGCCGGCTTGGACGCAGCGTGTGGTTGCGGCGGGGGAGACGGGGACGCTGTCACCGATGCCCGCCCCGCCGCCTCCGATGCCGCCGGCAGACGCTGCCGCTTCGCCGCATCGAGCTCCGGTCATCTGCGCCATTTCGGGTTCGGGCGGTTGCGGCAAGTCGACGATCGTTGCCACCATGGCACACACATCGTCGCTGTTGGGCTTGCGTGCCGCCGTGCTCGACCTGGACCTGATGTTTGGAAACCTTTACGACTTGTTAGGCGTCGATGCTCCGCGCGATATGGCGGCACTTATCGAGCCGTCGGCGGCGGGCACGCTCACCGAGCCGGATATCGTAGCCACATCGATGCGCGTGGCACCGGGCGTTACGCTCTGGGGTCCCGTCGCGGCGCCCGAGCAAGCCGAGCTCATGGCACGTCCGGTGGAGCTACTGCTTGATGTTCTGCGTCGCGAATCCGACGTGGTCTTTATCGATACCTCGGTCTTTTGGGGCGACGCCGTGGCGGCTGCGGTGGCGGCGAGCGACCGTTGCCTGGTCGTTGGCGATGCGGCGGTGTCGTCCGCGGCATCGGCGTCGCGCGTCATTGAACTGGCAGGTCGAGTAGGTGTGCCGCGCACGCGCATGAGCGCCGTGTTCAACCGGTTCGGTGCGCGCGGGGCAGACGAGGACGTCGCCATGCGCTTTGAGATTGCCTGTGCGTTAAGCTCCAAGATTCGTATCGCCGATGGCGGGCAGGATCTCGCCGCGCTCATGGCGTTTGGGCGCGCTGACGAGGCAGTGGGGCAGACCAGCGCTTTTGCGACTAGCGTGCGCGAGGCCACGCGCGAGATGCTCGTGGAACTGGGGTGCGCCGTCGGCCCTTGGAGCGATATGGTCGCCGACCGTGCAACGCGCACCGAACGCCCGCGTATCCGCCTTCCCTGGTCGCGCGAGGGTGATCAGCGATGAGCCTGCAAACGAGGATTAAGGCTGCCGGCGCTGCGGCGGCGGCAGCGCCTGTAGATGTGGGGCGTCGCCGCGCCGTGAAACGACGCACCAAGCGCGCCGTGATGGACCGCATGGGTTACGACGAAGTGGCGCGTATCAGCGCCTATATCGACCCGGCACTTGCCCGCTCGGAATTGCGTCCTGCGGTGGAGGCGGCGCTCAATGTTGAGGAGCCGACCGATCTCGCGACGTCCGAGCGCGAGACCATCATCGACGAGATTTTGGATGACGTGGTGGGCTTGGGGCCGTTGCAGCCGCTCATCGAGGACGACACCGTTACCGAGATCATGATCAACGGCTGCCGCTCGGCTTTCTTTGAACGCGGCGGCGTCTTGTACCCCATCGAGCATGCGTTTGAGGATGATGAGCAGATCCGTGTGCTTATCGACCGCATTATCTCGCCACTTGGCCGCCGTATCGACGAGCGCAGCCCCATCGTCAACGCCCGCCTCAAAACGGGCTATCGCGTCAACGCGGTGATTCCGCCTGTGGCGATTGACGGACCGATTCTCACCATCCGAAAGTTCTCGGACCGTATCTGCTCGCTGGACGAGCTCGTGGGGTTGGGATCGCTGCCGCTTTGGTATGCGCAGC
Source organism: Treponemataceae bacterium (assembly GCA_963602825.1). Taxonomy (GTDB): domain Bacteria; phylum Actinomycetota; class Coriobacteriia; order Coriobacteriales; family Coriobacteriaceae; genus Collinsella. The sequence goes on from CAVCKO010000018.1 coordinate 9,432, forward strand.
TGCTGTCGTGTGCGGTGTCGCTGCGACAGGACCTGGCGGTTGCGGGAGGCACGGGATCTGGTAAGACCACCCTGCTCAACGCGTTGTCATGTGAGATTTCCACCGGCGAGCGCATCGTGACGATCGAGGACTCTGCCGAGCTCAAGTTTGCGCATCATCCGCACGTGGTGCGCCTAGAGGCGCGCGAGGCTTCAATTGAGGGCGAGGGCGCGGTGACGATCCGCGACCTGGTGACTAATGCCCTGCGCATGCGCCCCGACCGCATCGTGGTGGGCGAGGTGCGCGGTGCCGAGTGCTGCGACATGTTGCAGGCCATGAACACGGGCCACGACGGGTCGCTCACCACGCTTCATGCGGGTTCAGAACAGGAGACCGTGGTGCGTCTGACGTTGCTTGCACGTTATGGCATCGATCTGCCGAGCGAGCTCATCGAGGAGCAGATTGCCATGGCACTCGACGGTATCGTGATGTCCGAGCGCCACGCCGATGGCAGGCGCTTCGTCTCCTCGTATTCGGGGGTGCGACGCGCCGCATCGGGCGGTGTAGAGCTCGAGCGCTATGTGACGTTCGATGCCGCCGAGCGCACCTGGACGCTTGACCGCGAGCCGCCGTTTATCGCAGAAGGCCTGCGGTCGGGGACGCTCACACAAGAGGAGGTGGACGAATGGAGATCACTGTGCCCCTCGTCGTAGGGGGCTTGGCAGGGCTTTCTGTCGCGACGGCGTGCGGGGCGGAACCTCGTGTGCCGCAGGTACCGCCGGCGGAGCTGGCACGTCAGGCGCTCGAGACGGTGGCAGAGAAGCTGCCGCGTGAGCTGGTGGAAAACGATCTGCTGAAAAAGATCGCCCGTTCGTGGGCATCGCTGGCTCCGGCGCATCGCCTTGGCCTCGTGATCGAAGATGCTTCGGGACGTTTGGCGTTTCTGCTGCTATCGAGCGGTGTCTGCTGCGTTTTACTAACGATGGTGTCGTTATCGCCCCTCGGATTTGCCTTGGGACTTGTTGCTCCGTTTGCCGTTGGTGCCGCTCGGGATGGCTTTGAGAGCCGGCGCGAGCAACACGATGCAGAAGAGGCAATGCCCGAGGCGTTTACCGCACTTTCCATGTCGCTTGCCTCGGGACATTCGCTGGCTCAGGGCATGCGCTTTGTGGGCGCTCATGCGCAAGAGCCAGTGCATACCGAGTTTTTGCGGGTGGCGGCGGCGATCGATTGCGGCATCTCGGCGACCGACGCGCTCGATGACTTGCTCGTGCGTATCGACGCCCCCGGTCTTTCGCTTGTGACCTTGGCGCTTAAGGTGTCTCAGCGCACCGGCGCTCCGCTTGCCGACTTACTGTCCGAGGCGTCGAGCATGGTGGGGGAGCGCATTGAGCTCAAGCGCCGCCTGGATGTTAAGACGTCGCAGGCTCGCATGTCTGCGCATATGGTCGCGGCGATGCCGGCGGGCATGTGCGCGGTGTTGGTGCTGCTTTCGGCAGATTTTCGTCGCGGTCTTGCGACGCCTGCCGGCGCGGGCGCTGTGGTGCTGGGTCTTGCCCTCAACGCCGTTGCCCTGGTGGTTATCCGGCGCATTATGCGGGTGGAGCTATGAGCGCCCCGGTTGCAGTTGCGGCTTGCCTGTGCGCCCTGAGTGTATTTGTCGCGACGGGTTTGGATCGGGCGGACGCACGCAAGATCGCAGGGGCCTGCAAGCGCGAGGCGGTGCTGGTCGCTGCCGCGGGTCGCTCGGTGGTCGATGCTCTGACCGCGCGAGTGAAGGGCGCGGTTGGAGCGGGCGGCCCGGCGCGAGTGTCGCTCGGCGAAGTGTCCGAGATGATCGATGTTGTGCGCTTGGGTCTTTCGGCCGGTCTTTCGTTTGATGCGGCGCTTGAGATTTTCTGCGCCAACCGCCGGTCAGTGCTGGCTCTTCGCCTTGAGCGCGCCTGCATGGCGTGGCAGGTGGGCGTGGGCACGCGTGAGGACGAGTTGTTGGCCGCCGCGCGCGACCTGGACGTGCGAGCGCTCGAGACCTTTGCCATCACGGTGGGGCAGGCGCTCGCCCTGGGTGCCCCACTTGCCGAGACGCTGGCCGCTCAAAGTCGCGAGATCCGTGCGGCTCATCGCGCCGCGGTCGAGCGCGAGATCGAGCGTGCACCCGTCAAGCTGCTGATTCCCACCGGCACGCTCATCTTGCCGGCGTTGCTTCTGTCCATATTGGGCCCGCTGCTGGGAGCAGGCGGGATGATGTAGGGAGGAATACATGAACACGATGACTGACGCTGCTGGCAAGGTCCAGGGCTGGGCGTTTTGCCGGGCGGCACATGTTCGTCAGCGCGCCAAGGAACTATTGCAGGAGGAGAGTGCACAGGGTACCACCGAGTATGCCATCTTGGTCGGCGTGCTCGTGGTGATCGCGATTATCGCCATCGTCGCATTTAAGGGCAAGGTCCAAGATCTATGGAACGCTATCAGCGAGGGCATCAACAGCCTGTAGAGGGCGAGCGCCCCATCGGGGTGCTGCTGGTGTTTGCTTGCCTGACCGTGGCGATAGCGGCGGTGCTTTGGGGGCTTAACGCCGCGCGGCAGCAGCGTCCTGGGACCGCCTCCGATTTGGGCTCAGATTCGGCGGTGGCGTCTCAAAAAGATGAGATGCGAGATGCGGACGATTCGGATGTCGCTGTCACGGCGCAAACCTTTCTGCGGACGCTCGACAAGCGGTCTGGCACTGCGACGGATTCGCCTGAGGGCAACGCGATTGCGGTCCGGCTTGCATGGTCCGAGGACCGACCGATGACCGAAGCGGCGGCGGATATGCTGCGTGCCTATCGCGAGGTACCCACGGCGCAACTTGCTCTGAGCGGCTATCTCGACATCAAGGGAAACGTGTGGGGCGCCATCGTGCGCGACGGACGCGGCTGGGTCGATATGGTGACAATTGCCGCGGATGCTGGCGATGCTTCGTGTCGTCTGCGCGCCGTGCGCCTGAGCCCGCAGGCAACGGACTCAAAGGAGGGATCGTGAAATGCATGATGTCCTGCGTGAGGAATCTGCCCAGGCGACGGTCGAATACGCCATCGTCACGGTGGCGCTGTTATCGATCGTGCTGGCGATCGCGGGACTTTGGCGTGCCGGCACCGATGGGCGCTTGGCGGCGCTGGTTGAGCGGGCGGCATCCCATGGCGTTGCCTCGACGTCGGTTATCGACGCCGCTGCGGCCGCTAAGGACATCGCGTTGTATTGATGCCGCGCGCGAGGACCGGGCGCAGTCTACGGTCGAGGCCGCTTTTTTGCTGCCGACGTTTCTGACACTCATCCTTCTCGCGCTGCAACCGGTGTGCCTGCTCTATACGCGCGCGGTCATGGAGTCTGCCGCCGCCGAGACCGCGCGGCTCATGACCACGACGACGGCGGAGGACGACGATCTTAAGGAGTTCACCCGCCGCCGACTTGCCGCAGTGCCCAACGTTTCGATCTTTCATGCCGGCGGGCCGTTGTCGTGGGATATCGAGCTTGGCCGGGCCGGTGCGGGTGGCGTCTCGTCCGTGTCCGTTTCCGGCGAGGTCAAGCCGTTGCCTGTGATCGGTGCGTTTGCGCAGGCTATGGGTGGTACCGCCGAGGGCGGCTACGTTGAGCTCAAGGTCGATGTCTCGTATCAATCGCGTCCCGAATGGCTGGAGGGAGATTATGATTCGTGGATTGCTGCATGGGATTAGGCGCTGCCTGTTGCGGGTGGCGCAAGGGTTTGCGGCCCGCCGTCGACCAGGCGCTCTCCGCAAACGAGGCGGCTTTATGGGTCGAGCCGGTATCGACCTGTTTATCGAAGACGGTGCCTACACCACGCTCTCCTCTGCGGTGGTCATCCTAGTGGTGCTCACATTGTTGTTTTCGTCGACCGCGGCGATATGGAGCATGTCGCGTGCCGGGGATACCCAGGTGGCGGCTGATAGTGGCGCGCTGGCGGGTGCCAACGTAGTGTCGTCCTATCACACGGCTGCCACGGTGGTTGATGCGAGCATCTTGAGTCTGGGGCTGGCGGGGTTTGCCACGATCGGGACGGGCCTGGTCGCCATCCTCATCCCGGGTGCCGAGCCGGTTGCCGGCAATATGGTCGACACCGGGATTGAGATCATTAAAACGCGCAACAAGTTTGCCAAAAGCGCATCGGAAGGCTTACAGAAAATCGAGACGGCCCTGCCGTATCTGATCGCCGCGCGTGCCACGCAGGCGGTGTCGGCGCAGGATACCGATAGTGTGACCTATACCGGTACGGCGCTTGCCGTGCCCAGGACATCCGAGTCTGACTTCGCTGCGCTCAAAGGATCAGAGATCTCGACCGATACCATTAAAGACACATCAGATGATTTAGAGGGTGCGGCCGAGGAGCTGCGGAAGGCTTCTGAGGACACGGCGAAGGCTAAAGAGCGTGCTTGGCTGGTGGATTGTGGTGGGTCTGACAAGGGCTCGGTCGGCAGCTGTTCTTGCATGTGGGAGCGTGCGAAAAGCCTAACGGATCTCTCCGGTGTTCAAAATCCGCATTACTCATCGAGCGTTACGTGGGAGCCCCAAGTTGCCCTTGATCGCGCGAAGGACTACTACCATTGGCGTCTGACAAATGAGAAGCCCCACGGCTCGAGTGTCGAGATGAAGGCAGAGTCTGCGGCGCGTAAGGCGTTTTATACCTATGCGAGCGCGGAGGTCGATCGGGCACATATAACCGAGAACGGAGACAGGGTCTCCTCCTATATTCCGCTGCTGCCGCGCAACTCTGATGAGGTTCGGGCGACGGAACTCTATACCGATGCGGTGTGGCCGACTAGCGTGAACGATGACAAGGCGTATCTGCATTACGGGACGACCTGCCCTAACTATAAGAAAGGGACGCCGAGCGGATTTGCTTCGGTTGCCGATTACGATGGACAGGATAAATGCAGCAAATGCCATTTTGGCGTTTTGTCGCTTGGTGCCGTTGCGGCGCCTTCAACCTCTATCGAAAACGGCTTCGAGTATCACTTTGACAAGTTTAAAGACGCCCTGGAGGACTACGTCGACTGTCGCAACAAGGAGCTCGAGCTCGAGCGTCAGACCGAGGACGAAGCCGACCGTGCGGGCAATGCGTTTGACCAGGCCATTAAAGCGCTTTCGGGCGAGCGTCCGCGTATCGCTCCGCCCGGTCGCAACGGCGTGGTTGCCTTTGCGGTTTCGGGTGCCATCTCGAGCCCCGATGAACTCAACTCTTCGTTTAACACGGCAGTCAGGCTTGGCGATCGCGGTGCCATCTCTGCCGCGGTGCTGGCGCCCGATGAGGCGACGGCGCAAAACAACGTGCTTTCGCGATTTTTCTCGACATTGAAGGAACGCTCGGGCGGCGTTGCCGGTGTGCTCGACGGCGTCATGGATGTTTGGGGGCGGCTGCTTGTGGGATACGGAGACATCCAAGGTTCGGCCGACGAACTTATGGGTGAGCTGATCGGTGGCTTGGGAGGGGGTAGCGGTGCGTTGGGTTCCATCGCGTCGTGGCTCGGCGACACCGTCTCATCTTCCGTAGCGGCGCTGGGGCTCGAACCGTGCGATCTGCGCCTGCGAAAACCGGTGCTGACCGATACCGCCAACGTCATTAAAAGTCCGGGGTCCGATATCGCAGGCATCTCCAAAGCTCAAGATACCCTGCGAAAAATCCCCTTGGGCGTGACCGATCCCAAGGCGCTTTGCGAGGCCTTGGAATATCACGTCGAGCGCACGATTAGCGGCGCGGTGTTCACGCTTGCGGAGATTCCGCTGCCCGGCGGCGGTTCCATTCCCCTTACCGTCGATGTCGCCACGCTGGTGGGCGCCTTGGGCGGTGGGTCGTAATGGATATACGCACGCGCCTGCGCGAAGAGCGCGCCCAGGCGACGGTCGAGATGGCCTTGGTTACACCCGTTCTGCTGGTGCTGGCGCTTATCGTGTACAACGTCATGATTTTTGCCGGCGCGGTCGCGCGTTTCGATCGTGTAGTGCCCGACATCGTGCTGGCGCACGCTGTGGCGCCGAGTGGGGAGGGCGACGAGAGCTCTATTGACGCTTCCGCGACCGTTCAAGCTCAGATTCAGGATGCCATGGAGGGATATGACCTGCAGGTCGAGGTCTCGAGCGAGCAGGGTACGGCGGTATCGGATGGTGGCCTGCTCTCTCTTTCCGGTACGTTTAGGACCTATACCTGCACCATGCACTATGAGCCGTGGCCGAGCTCGCTGAGCATCGCCGGCGTTTCTCTGGGGGCGCCGGCTGTGCTCACGCATGAGCGCGCGGTGACGGTCGACCCATGGCGTCCGGGGGTGGTCATGTGACCGCGGTCTCGTCCTATATCGCCTACGCGCGGGCGCTCAACAGACTGGGCTGGACGCCGGCCGAGTTTGTGGTGGCGGAGTCGTTTACCGTGCGTCTGCGCGGCATGCTGGGACGGCGGCCGATTGCCGCCAGCGGGCTGCCGCTTGTCATGGCGTTTCCGCGCTGCTCCTCGGTTCACACCTGCTTTATGGCCTTTCCCATCGACATCGCCTTCATCGATCGCAGCGGCAACGTCCTCGCGTGCTACGAAAACGTTCGCCCTTGGCGCACGTGCTCCCACCCATGCGCCTGGGCCGCGCTAGAACGCCCCTCAATGCTCGCATCGCCCCCTGCTTTCCAACGAGTACCGGCTTAAGAAATGGCGACAGCGGACTTTCGTCATACGAAATTGGGTAAGATGGAGGAGGAGATGCATGGACGTGGAGATTCATCCCAACGCCAAAAAGCACCTGACGGAAACGCAGGTGCTTGGTGCCTGGCTCGCGGTTACTGAGTGTGTTCGCCGCGAGTCGGAGGACGAGCCGCCGAGATGGCTTGCGATTGGATGGCTTCCGGACGGTCGGAGTGTGGAGCTCGTTGCGGTCGAACTAATTCGTGGATGGCTCATCATTCATGCATTGTCTTCCGGTTCAGAAGAAATTCTGGCAAGAGATTGAGCGAGCTCGGCAAAGGGGTCGATGATGGGCAAGACGTATACGGCTGCTAATGGTCAGGTTGTAACGGATGAAATGATTGACACGTGGTGCGAGTCGTACGAGCGTGGTGAGTTTCCGGATGGCGAACACACCGTTGGGGGGATCGTGCACGGGCGGCCCCCGCTCTCAAGTGAGGGGACGGCAACGCTATCGGTCAAGATTCCCCTAGGAATGAAGGAGGCGATTCGCCGAAGGGCGGCAGCCGAGGGGATGACGCCAAGTGAGTTTGCTCGTGTGGCCCTGAGCGAAAAACTTCTTGCTGCCGGTTGATGCCTCTGACGTGCCGTTCTATAGGATCGAGGTCGTGGCTGATGTCGCGTTCAAAACTTTTTTAAAATTCTCGGTTGACCGGAGCGCGTCCTTGGTTATACTAATCAAGCCTTGAAACAAGGCACACCTCAAATGGCTGGGTAGCTCAGTTGGTAGAGCAGAGGACTGAAAATCCTCGTGTCAGGGGTTCGATTCCCTTCCCCGCCACCTTGACTTGATAAGGACCTCTGCAAAGGGGTCCTTTTCTTTTTTGTAGCCCCCGCATGGAATCGAACCCCGTGAGGGCGCGGAGCTGAGTAAACGCGATAGCGTTTGCCAGCGGAGCTCGCAAGGCGCGGAAGCGCCGCAGCGGTCCGCACGCGCGGAGCGCGGGCGCGATTCCCTTCCCCGCCACCTTGACTTGATAAGGACCTCTGCAAAGGGGTCCTTTTCTTTTTTGTAGCCCCCGCATGGAATCGAACCCCGTGAGGGCGCGGAGCTGAGTAAACGCGATAGCGTTTGCCAGCGGAGCTCGCAAGGCGCGGAAGCGCCGCAGCGGTCCGCACGCGCGGAGCGCGGGCGCGATTCCCTTCCCCGCCACCTTGACTTGATAAGGACCTCTGCAAAGGGGTCCTTTTCTTTTATCGAGGGCTCTGCGGAAATTGCATCCCAGAATTATGGTCCAGAGTGGGATGTGCTTTCCGCTTTGAGGCTGTTTGGGAAAGCTTGACCCGGAATCCGGCGAAATTGCGGGATGCACTTTCCGGTTGGGCCTGCCAGCGGAAAATGCATCCCATTGTTGAGTGTAAAAATGGGATGCGCTTTCCGGTGCACGCGTGCATCTCGGCACGCTAGCTCGAGCCCGCCTGGCCCGGACATTCCTCCCACTTTTGCGCCACTTTGTAGACCGTTCGGTCGCCTGTCCGCACGCGCGGGTATACTCAAAACGATACTTTTCATATGCAATACGATGCAGGCTCGACCTGCACGATTCCGAAGGGGGCAGTGATGGAGAGGATACTCGGCGTTAATCTCTCTGGCTGGTTTATTCCCGAGCCCTGGGTGACTCCGTCGCTCTATGCGGCAACCGGTGCATCCAATGCGGCCGAGCTGCAGGAGGCCATGGGCACCGCCGCTTATAACGAGCGCATGCGCCGCCATTACGAGACGTTTGTGAGCGAGGACGATTTTCGCCGCATGGCGCAGATTGGCCTCAACGCCGTGCGCCTGCCGGTGCCGTGGTATGCCTTTGGCTCGCAGGAATCCGACGCCTCCTATATCTCGGTTGTCGATTACATCGACCGTGCGATTGAATGGGCGGCTAAGTACAATATCCGCGTGCTGCTCGATCTGGCGACCGTGCCCGGCGGCCAGGGCGATTCAAACGATTCGCCCACCACGCCGGAGGTCGTTGCCGAGTGGCATTCGTCCACCAACGGCCGTCACGTCGCACTCGACGTGCTTGAGCGCCTGGCCGATCGCTACGGCGAGGCAGAAAGCCTGCTGGGCATTGAGCTGTTGGACACGCCGCAGATGAGCGTTCGCAAGAGCCTCTTTACCATGACGGACGGTATTCCGGCGCACTACCTGCGCAACTTCTATCGCGATGCCTACGAGCTCGTCCGTTCGTATATGCCCGAGGACAAGATCATCGTCTTTTCCTCCTCGGGACATCCCGGTGAGTGGAAGCACTTTATGCGCGGTGCCAAGTACAAGAACGTCTACATGGACCTTCACCTGTATCATTACCGCGACGAGTACGCGCTCGACATCACAAGCCCCCGCGGTCTAACCACGGCGATTTCGCGCAACAAGCGTGAGCTCAAAGAAGCTATTGCAACTGGGTTCCCCGTCTTGGTGGGCGAATGGTCGGGCGCGGCGATCTTTGCCAACTCGTCAGTTACGCCCGAGGGTCGCAATGCTTACGAGCGCGTGTTCATCGCCAACCAACTGGCCTCGTTTGCGCCGGCGGCTGGCTGGTTCTTCCAAACGTGGAAGACCGAGAAGCGCATCGCGGCATGGGACGCCCGCGCGGCACTCGGCACGCTCGAGCGCGGCATGATTGAATAGGTTGATATGACACAAAACAGCGCCCGTACGGGCAAACTCTATGTGGTCGGAACGCCCATCGGTAACTTGGGCGATCTGTCCCCGCGCGTTGGTGAGGCCTTCGCCGCCGCCGACGCCATCTGCTGCGAGGACACGCGCGTGACCTCAAAGCTGCTGATGCACCTGGGCATCTCCAAGCCGCTCGTCCGTTGCGACGAGAATGTAATCGCAAGTCGTGCCGCCGGTCTGGTCGACCGCCTGCTGGCGGGGGAGACTCTTGCCTTTGCCTCGGACGCTGGCATGCCGAGTGTGTCCGACCCCGGCCAGGCTCTGGTCGAGGCCGCGCGCGATGCCGATGTCCCCGTCGAAGTCATCCCCGGGCCTTCCGCATGCGTCACGGCACTCGTATCGTCCGGCATTCCCTGCGAGCACTTCTTCTTTGAGGGCTTTCTGGGCCGCAAGCATGGCGATCGTGTGCGCCGTCTGCAGCGCCTTGCCGTGGTGCCCGGTGCGCTCATCTTCTACGAGTCTCCACATCGTATCGTGGCGACGCTCGAGGCCGTGGCCGAGGTCTTTCCCCAGCGCGATGTTGCCGTCTGCCGCGAGCTCACCAAGCTGCACGAGGAAGTCTTGCGCGGGTCTGCCGCCCAGCTTGCCGAGGAGCTGCGTGTCCGTGGCGAGGTAAAAGGCGAGATTGCGCTGGTCATCGCACCCCCGAGCGAAGACGAGGAGGCCGGCATCGCGCCGGTTGGCACCGCGGCGGCAGACCCCGATGAGGCCCTGCGCGAGGATATCCGCGCCGCGCTCGAGGAGGGCGAGCCTGCCTCCGCGGTTGCCAAGCGCCTGTCGCAGAAGTACTCGCGCCGCAAGCGCGATGTCTATGCCATGGTGCTCGATATGCAATAGATGGAGGATATCCAGCCCTTGCGTTAGAATCATCCCCTGTATGCAACGTTTTTCTGGAGGACAGACCCCATGGATCAAACCAAGCCTTCGTTTTTTATCACGACGCCTATCTACTACGTCAACGCCGATCCGCACCTGGGCACGGCTTATTCCACCATCATTGCCGACGTCCAGGCTCGCTATCGCCGCTCTGCCGGCTATAACGTCAAGTTCCTGACTGGCATGGACGAGCACGGCGAGAAGGTCGCCGAGGCCGCAGCCAAGCACGACATGACGCCGCAGGAGTGGACCGACAGCCAGGCTCCGCACTTCAAGGAGCTTTGGAGCAAGCTCGAGATTTCCAACGACGACTTCATCCGCACCACCGAGCCGCGTCAGCATCACGCCGTGCAGTATCTGTGGGAGCGCATGAAAGAGTCCGGCTACCTGTATAAGGGCAGCTACGACGGCTGGTACTGCGTGCCCGACGAGACCTACTTCACCGATACGCAGGTCCAGAAGGGTGACGAGGAGTACGGCAGCGTCGGTCAGCACCTGTGCCCCGATTGCCACCGTCCGCTCGAGCGCGTGCAGGAGGAGTCCTACTTCTTTAAGCTTTCCGCCTTCCAGGACAAGCTGCTCAAGCTCTATGACGAGCACCCCGATTTTGTTGAGCCCGCGTTCCGCATGAACGAGGTGCGCAGCTTTGTCGAGGGCGGCCTCAACGATCTTTCTGTGAGCCGTACGAGCTTTGACTGGGGTATTCAGGTTCCGTTCGACGAGGGCCACGTGACCTACGTGTGGTTCGACGCGCTGCTCAACTACATGACGGCTGTCGGCTACGGTGTCGACACCGACGAGGCCCGTGCCGAGCTGGCCTATCGCTGGCCCGCACAGTTCCACATTGTGGGCAAGGACATCATTCGCTTCCATTGTGTCATTTGGCCCGCCATGCTCATGGCTATTGGCGAGGCTCTGCCCGAGCACGTTTTTGCCCACGGCTTCCTGACCGTGCGCAACGCCGAAACCGGCAAGGCCGAGAAGATGTCCAAGAGCCGTGGCAATGCCATCGCTCCGCAGGACGTCATCGACATGCTGGGCGTCGAGGGCTATCGCTACTACTTTATGACCGACGTGGTGCCCGGCACCGACGGCGCCATCAGCTTCGAGCGCATGGAGCAGGTCTACAACGCCGACCTGGCCAACAGCTGGGGCAACCTTATCTCGCGTTCGCTCAACATGAGTGGCAAGTACTTTGACGGCTGCGCGCCCGCCAAGCCCGCGTCGTTCGATGCGTTCGACAACCCGCTGGCAAAGATCGCCGACGGCCTGGTCGAGCGCTACATGGCCAAGATGGATGTGCTCGATTACGGTGGAGCCAAGGACGAGGTCATGGAGCTCATCCACGCTGCCAACCACTACATCGAGGACTCCGAGCCCTGGGCGCTTGCCAAGGACGAGGCCAAGGCTGACGAGCTGGCATTTGTGATCTACAACCTGCTCGAGGCCATCCGCATTGCCGCTCACCTGCTGATGCCGCTCATGCCCCAGACCTCTGCCGAGGCTCTGCGCCGTCTGTCCTGCGAGGACGAGGCCGCGAGCGACGACCTCAAGGGCATTTGCGCTTGGGGCCTGCTTGCTGGCGGACGTCCCGTCGAGAAGGGCGACCCGCTGTTCCCGCGTCTGGGCTAAGCCGCTGCGCGCCATATCGGCAATTTGCTGTTTAGATGTAAGGGCATGGCCGCAACGGTCCATGCCCTTTTGCTTTACGATGCAGCCACCATGTTAAGGAGGCAACCATGACAACTTCGCCTTTGGCAAACCCCACGGCAACTAGGGAGCTGCTAGAGGAGTTTGGCCTTGCGACCAAGCATCGCCTGGGCCAAAACTTCCTGATCGATAACCATGTGATCGAGCGTATCTGCGAGCTTGCCGAGCTTGCGGGCGATGAGCGCGTGCTCGAGGTTGGCCCGGGTTGCGGCACGCTGACGTTGGCCCTGTTGCAGGAGGCGGCGTGCGTCACGTCGATCGAGGCCGATCCCGAGCTTGAGCCGGTGCTCGATGCCCACGCTGCCGACTATGCCAACTTCCGCTTTATCATGGGTGACGCGCTTAAGGTGACGCCGGAGCAGATTGGGCAGACGGCTGGCGGCGAGCCCACGGTGTTTGTCGCGAACCTGCCCTACAACGTGGCCGCGACGATCATCCTGCAGTTCTTCCAGACGATGCCCGCACTCAAACGCGCCGTCGTCATGGTGCAAAAGGAGGTCGCCGATCGCATTGCCGCGACGCCCGGCAACAAGACTTATGGCGGTTACACGGCAAAGCTCGGCCTGTATGCGCAGGTGACGGGTCGCTTTGAGGTGCCGCCGCGCTGCTTTATGCCGGCGCCGCATGTGGATTCGGCCGTCGTGCGTATCGACCGTGTTGACGGCGTGGTGCCCGAGGGCCTCGATCGCGAGTTCGTGGCCCGCGTGATTGACGCTGCATTTGCTCAGCGTCGCAAGACCATCCGCAACTCCATGAGCGCCAACGGCTTTGCCAAGGACGTGCTCGATGCTGCCTTTGAGGCTTGCGGTATTGCACCCACCACGCGCGCCGAGACGCTCGACGTCGCCGACTTTGTCCGTCTGGCTCAGGAGCTTTCCCATGACGCCTAATGCCGAACGCGTGACGTTTACCAAGAAAAAGAAAACGATCGCCTGTCCGGAACCGCTGGCACCGCTTGCCGATACGCATGCGCACCTGCTCTCGTTTTGGGGCAAGGAGGTACCCGAGACGCTCGTGCGTGCCAAGGCCGCAGGCGTTGACCTACTTGTGACGATCTTCGATCCCATCGCCGACAAGCGCAGCGTTGCGGACTATAGCGACTGGCTGACGCACGAGATCCTGCCGATGCAGGATATCCCGCAGATTAAATATCTCGCCGGTGTGCATCCGTATGGCGCCCCGGACTATACCGACGATATCCATGCCCAGATCGTGGCCGCGCTCGATGATCCTCTGTGCGTCGGTATTGGCGAGATCGGCCTGGACTACCACATGGACTATGACGATGATGTTGCGCCGGCGCCTCACGACGTGCAGATCGATTGCATGGCGCGCCAGCTCGAGCTTGCCGTGCGTCGCAATGTGCCGGTAGAGCTGCATCTGCGTCACGAGGACACGGACCATGAACGCACCTCGCATGTGGACGCGTACAACGTTTTGCGCGAGGTAGGCGTGCCTCAGGCGGGCTGTGTTCTGCACTGCTTTGGTGAGGACCGCGCCACGATGGAGCGCTTCGTGGACTTGGGTTGCTATATCGCCTATGGCGGCGCGGCGACCTTTAAGCGCAATGACGACGTGCGCGAGGCATTCGCGGCAACCCCGCTCGATCGAATTTTGTTCGAGACGGATTGCCCTTATATGGCCCCAGAGCCAATTCGAGGTCTTGAGTGTGAGCCCGCGATGATTTCCATTACGGCAAACGCGCTGGTCAACGACCGTGTCGACCGCACCGGCGAGAATGCCGAAGCAATCGCGCAAGCCGCCTGGGAAAATACCTGCAAACTTTTTCAAAAATAGTTCTTGCGTTCGCGGTAGCACTCCGTTATTCTAATTCCTGCACGCGGGCGTGGCGGAATTGGCAGACGCGTACGGTTCAGGTCCGTATGGGGGCAACCCCATGAAGGTTCAAGTCCTTTCGCCCGCACCATTAAATGAAAGAGCTCCCAGCAATGGGAGCTTTTTTGTTATGGGCCCATCGCGGGGACTTGAACCTGTGAAGGAGCGAGCGTCAAAAAACGCGGAGCGTTTTTAGCGAGCTGGCGAGGACGCCGGCAGCCTGTTTTGCTGATCTGGGGTAGGAATTTCGTATGGCGGAAACCCTCGTGGTCAAAAAACGCCAAATATGAGTACTGTCACAAAATTGGCTGCATTTTATAAGGCAATAATTTAGTACTTTACGCAACAAATGTACGTTAACTATATTCAACTAAGAGTTAATTTGAAGCGACTCGGAAGAATTTTGGCTCTATCAGGGCGTTTTTACTTGAAAAACGCTGCTACTAAAATGGTGACAGTACTCATATTTGGCCTTTTTTGACCACGGACCTTCTCGTTGGGGCCGTGCGACCGCTCTGGACGGGTATCCTAGTGCCAACGTGTGCCTATCAGAGGAGAGACCATGCTTTTATCCGGTATTATCGCTGCCCTTACCAGCCTTTTGATCCCTATTATCATCCTGTTGCTGCTGCTTCCCAATGCCTGCTATGTTGTCGAGCAGCAACACGCGGTGATTATCGAGCGTCTGGGCAAGTTCAACCGTATCGTCAACGCTGGCTTCCACATGAAAGTGCCCGTGATCGACCGCAAGGCCGCCACGGTGAGCTTGCGCACCATGAAGAACGGCTTTGGCATCGATGTGAAGACCCAGGACAACGTGACCATTGGACTTGAGGTTTCTGCCCAGTACCACGTGAGCTACGACATGGGCGCCGGCCCGGCGGATTCGGGTATCTACAAGAGCTACTACATGCTGCAGGAGCCCGTCGATCAGATGCGCGACTTCATAACCGATGCCCTGCGCTCCTCGATCCCCGTCTACACGCTCGACGAGGTCTTTGCCAAGAAGGACGACATTGCCAAGGACGTTAACGCCACGGTGTCCGAACAGATGGCTGCCTACGGCTTCACCCTGGTCAGCACGCTCATCACCAAGATCGCGCTGCCGACCGAGGTCGAGAACTCCATGAACGACATCAACGCCGCCCAGCGCAAGCGCGCCGCCGCGCAAGAGCTCGCCGAGGCCGACCGCATTAAGCGCGTGACCGAGGCGACCGCCGAGGCCGAGGCTATGGAGAAAGCCGGCGAGGGCATCGCCAACCAACGCAAGGCCATCGCGCTGGGCATCAAGGACTCCCTCGAGATCATCCAAGAGACGGGCGTTGGCAACGACGAGGCCAATCAGCTATTCATGTTCACGCAGTGGACCGAGATGATGACGGAGTTCGCGCGCACGGGCAAAAACTCGACGGTCGTGCTGCCGAGTGACTTTTCGCAGTCGGCATCAATGTTTGAGCAGATGCTGGCTGCAGGCAAAGTTCAGAGCGACTCTAAGGAGTAATCGCGCGTGAAATATACCGTTGTTTGCGTCGGCAAGCTCAAGGAGCGCTTTTGGAAGGATGCTTGCGCTGAGTACACCAAGCGCCTGGGAGCTTATGCCAAGGTGGATATGCGCGAGGTGGCCGATATCGATCCGGCTAAGGCGGGCGGCGTGGATGCCGCGCGCGACAAAGAAGGCGTGGCGATTCTTGCTGCCCTGCCATCGCGGGCACATGTGATTCTGCTTGCCATTGAAGGCAAAGAACGCTCGAGCGAGGAACTCTCGGCACGGCTCGATGACCTTATGCTGCGAGGCAACAGCGACATTGCCTTTGTGATCGGTGGCTCGGACGGCGTGAGCGATGCCGTTCGCGCCCGCGCCGACGAAATGCTCAGCTTTGGACGCATTACCTTGCCACACAACCTGGCGCGCGTGGTGCTGCTGGAGCAGATTTACCGCGCCTGCAAGATTAGCCGCGGCGAACCGTATCACAAATAGGTCGGCAATACGAAACAATGGCATGGGACAATAGCTTCCGTTTTGAGGAACGTGTCTGAGAGGACTCTGTGATATGAAGATCGGATTTGTCGGTTTTGGCAATATGGCGAGCGCTATGGCCGATGGCTGGATTGCCGCCGGCGTGGCTGCGGGCGACATGTGCGCCTGCGCGGGCCGCTATGATGCTCTGGTCGAGCGCTGCGAGGCACGCGGGATGGCCGCCTGCCATGATGCGGCAGAGGTTGTCGCCGCATCCGATATCGTGGTCGCTGCGGTCAAGCCGTACATGATCGAGAAGGTCTTCGCGCCGCTGAAGGACGCGCTTGCCGACAAGGTCGTCCTTTCGGTCGCCTGGACCTGGGATAGCGCCAAGTGGGAGCAGGTCCTTCCCGGCATCGCGCACATCTCTACGGTGCCTAACACGCCGGTATCGGTGGGGGAGGGCGTCGTCGCCTGCGAGAAGGCTTCCACGCTTAGCGACGAGCAGCGCGATACGGTGCTCGGCCTGCTTGGCAAGCTCGGTACGGTGGTCGAGCTCGATTCGAGTCTGCTGTTCGTGGGCGGTACTGTGGGCGGTTGCGCGCCGGCGTTTGTCGCCATGGCGATTGAGGCACTGGGTGACGCGGCCGTCAGGCACGGTATTCCGCGTGCTGACGCCTATCGCATCGTGAGCCAGATGGTGCTGGGCACGGCAAAGCTGCAGCTGGCAACCGGCCAGCATCCTGCAGCGATGAAGGATGCCGTGTGCTCGCCTGGTGGCGCCACCATCAAGGGCGTCGTCGCGCTCGAGGACGCCGGCATGCGCAGCGCCCTGGTCAAGGCCATCGACGCCACCCTCCAGTAAACCGACCAAATAGGGACAGGTTTATTTTGGCAGGTCTTTCCTGCGGTTTTGTCGTTCTAGCAAAAAGCGCCCCGCGGCCGGCTCAAATCCGGCTGCGGGGCGCCTGCATTTGCCCAGATAAAACCGACCAAAATAAACCTGTCTCTTTTTGGCGGGTTAGTCCCAGAAGCTGTCTTCCTCGTCCTCGGATTTGGGTCCACGGTCGACGTAGATCTTATGGGTGCGCTTCTCCATCACAAAGGCAAGAATCGCAAACAGCAGGATGCCGCCGGCGAAAAGGATGGCAAAACCGGTGCGGGTGCCAAACAAAAAGGAAAAAACTGCGTCCATTGGGTGCCTTCTTGCGTAGTTGAGTTGGGTCGTAAACGCTCATAAGTATATACTTGCCCATACATGTACAAGGTTGCAACCTAAGTGGAATGTATATCGCCGGAGGATCTAATGCTTGATATCAAGTTTGTTCGCGAGAACCCCGATGCCATCGACGCCGCCATGGCCAATCGCCAGACGTCTTGGGACCGCGAGAAGTTCTTTGAGCTCGACGACGAGCGCCGTGCCGTCATCACCGAGGTCGAGGAGCTTCAGGCCACGCGTAACGCCGAGTCCAAGAAGATCGGCGCCCTGATGAAGGAGGGCAAGAAGGACGAGGCCGAGGCCGCCAAGGAGGCCGTGCGCGCCGTTAACGAGAAGATCGACGGTCTGGCCGAGCGCCGTACCGCCCTCGAGCAGGAGCAGTACGACTTCATGGCCCACCTGCCCAACATCCCGTGCGAGGCCACCCCGTTTGGCAAGGACGAGGACGAGAACATCGAGCGTCGTCGTTGGGGCACCCCGCGCGAGTTCGACTTCGACTTTAAGCCGCACTGGGACCTGGGTACCGACCTTGACATCCTCGACTTCGAGCGCGGCAACAAACTCTCCGGCAGCCGCTTCACCGTTCTCGGTGGCGCCGGCGCCCGCCTGGAGCGCGCCCTCATCAACTTCTTCTTGGACACGCACACCAGCCGTGGCTTCAAGGAGTGGTGGCCGCCCATCGTCGTCAAGCGTCAGACCATGTTTGGCACGGGTCAGCTCCCCAAGTTCGAGGACGATGCCTATCACGTCTCGGGCGACAACTTCCTGATCCCCACCGCCGAGGTCGTGCTCACCAACCTGCACGCTGGTGAGGTTCTGGACGCCGACACTCTGCCGCGTCGCTACACCGCCTTCACCCCCTGCTTCCGCGAGGAGGCCGGCTCTGCTGGCCGCGACACCCGCGGCATCATTCGCCAGCATGAGTTCGATAAGGTCGAGATGGTCAAGTTCGCCAAGCCGGAGGAGTCCGACGAGGAGCTCGAGAGCATGACCGCCGAGGCCGAGTACCTGCTGCAGCAGCTGGGCCTGCCGTATCGCGTCATTAGCCTGTGCACCGGCGACCTGGGCTTCTCTGCCCGTCAGACCTATGACGTCGAGGTTTGGCTGCCGAGCTACAACGCCTACAAGGAGATCAGCTCCTGCTCCAACTGCGGCGACTTCCAGGCCCGCCGCGCCAACATCAAGTATCGCGACCCCGAGAACTTCAAGGGCTCGCGCTACCTGCACACCCTCAACGGTTCCGGTCTGCCGGCTGGCCGCACCATGGCCGCCATTCTGGAGAACTACCAGAATGCCGACGGCACCATTACGATTCCCGAGGTTCTGCGTCCCTACATGGGCGGCCTCGAGAAGATCGAGCCGGTCGCGTAGGCAAGCTGGTCAAGCGATTCGCTAGGGCGCTCCTCTTTGGGGCGCCCTTTTTGCGCGCGGCCATACCATGCCGTGCAGACAGCTCAATAGAAAATACACGAACAAACGTTCTGTATACAGCTATCTATCTGCTATGCTTTTGCTAGATACAAGCGAGAGAAAGGGGATGCGATGGAGCTGTTCGACGAGCGGGTGGTTTTGTTTGAGAGCGATGAAGGTGGGGAGCACCTGCTGGTAACGTGCGAGCCATCGGGTATGGGTGGCTTGGTGGTTCGGCAGACGAGCGATGGGGCGTTGACGCAATGGTGTTATGAGGAGTCGCCGCATGTGGTCGAGACGTTTGTGGCTCATGAGGGGCTTGTTGCCCTTGAGCACTTCTATGGCGTTGGAACCTCTAATCAGGTGGGTCGTATGCTGAGTATCTCGTTTGCCGACTACGACTGTGCCCAACGGGTGCGGTCGTTCCTGGGGGAGCTTGGCGTCAGATTCGATGTGATTGAAAAGCCAATCGATCGCATGAGAAGTATTGATGCCCGCGGTGCAGCATGACAAATTACGGTCACGAGAAAAAAATTTGAGATTGTGCTTGACTCTAATGAACTAAAGTGGTTTTATATGTCTTGCGCTGCGGCGTTACCTCAGCTGGATAGAGGGTCTGACTACGAATCAGAACGTCATAGGTTCGAATCCTATACGCCGCACCAATTGAAATTGAAAGCCTCCGGCAACGGGGGCTTTTCTTTTGTGGCGACATCACATGGATTCGAACCTCGGTCGAGGCGCGAGCGTAAAGCGGACGCGGAGCGTCCGTAGTGAGCAGGCGAGGACGCCGGCAGGCGGGCGAAGCCGGTGCGGATCCGCGCAGCGGATGCGCGGAATCCTATACGCCGCACCAATTGAAATTGAAAGCCTCCGGCAACGGGGGCTTTTCTTTTGTGGCGACATCCCATAGATCCGAACCTCAGTCAAAGGGGACTATTTCTCATCGACTCGTGTAAGATTCCGAGTAAGCGTCTCGGTGCACCTGGGCGCGCTCCTTCTTCAGTCGACCGATCAGGGTGATATTTCGTGGCAGAGCGTCCGACATACAAGCTCAGGTTTCTCGATCCCAAAAAGCGCTTTCCGGCTATGCCTGAGCAGCCTGCGGGACGCTCGTATGGCGTGGTCTGGAAGCTCTTTGGCGAGGATCCGCACGAATCGTGTTACGCCGTTGAATTCGTCGGCAAAAGCCACGTATCGCTTTTGGGCTATGTGAGCGTGTCGGGCGAGGTCTACAAGGTTGACCGTCCCGTTAACGAGGTGTCGTTGCCCGACAATCCCGACATGCAGCTGGTTCTGGACGAGTCCGATTCCAGCATCGGCGAGATTGCGGTTAGGGGTGCCGATGGGACGATGCACTCCCGGGCGCGAGTCATCGGCTCTCCCGAAGGCACCATGCGCGAACAATCCGATTATGAGACGTGGAATTCAGCGCGCGGCCTTCGCTACGGCGAGTTCATGGCCTCGATGTTCTTGCGTTACGTGATATTCACCGATCCCGAAAACGCTGTCGCAAACACGGCAGACGCTGGCGGCCTCGACGAGGGTATGAAAAATGCCGTCGACAAGATCAAGCTTGTAAAACTCCCCGAGCCGGTTGAAGTGCTGCTGGGTTTTGACTCCACACCGCTGCCCGATGCTATCGAAACATTGCTCTACCGCATTGACCATACGGATAATCCGAGCGGCATCGAGCGCTATGCCGCCGCCTTGATGGGTGAAGTCAATCTGCCTCGCCTGCGCACCATCGCGGCCAAAACCGAAATGAGCCTGGCACGCATCGATCGCTCGAGGCTCTTCTATCTCAATTTTGACCGTAGCCTGTTGGACCAAGACGAGATCGATACCCTGCTTGCCATCGAGTGCCGCCTGAATCGCCTCTCGGGCATCCTCGAGCGCATTGGGGCGGGGCTGGGCCCCGTTGCCTCGTCGCCAAGCTTTGAGGGCTGCTCGCTTTTTGATCTATGGCATATCAGCAAGACGACAAACGACGTTCCCCGTCTGCTCGAAACGCTGTCGAATGACAACCCGTGGGCCAAGCCGGGGACGGTTGTGTGCCAGCCAGGTGGCGAGTGGGACGTTCGCACCCGCTTTGCGCGTATCGTGGAGGCGCTCAACGTGGTCACGCGTCTCGACTATACCTATCGGGCGAACGTCGCCGATGGCATTATGCTGGTGCGATTTGGCCGCACGGTTGTCGATGCTATGCCGCAGCGCGAATACGACGCTCAAGATGACGCTTGGCGCGAGGTGGATGAGTCCAAACGCGCAGCATGGGCTGCCGAGCACGATGCGCGCATTGCGCTCACGCTCGCGGCGGCCTGCTTTGCTTCGGGCGCCTGCATCACGCGCTGCTACGTGCAGATTGCGGCTTCCGACGGCGAGCAAGGTGAGCGCGTTGTCGCAACGTATTCTTTTGGCCGTGCGGCCTATCTCGCCGATTGCGTTTCTGTCGCCAAGGATCTTGAGGGCATGGACATGGACGACATGCCCTGCAAGCATTTGCTCGAGGCATACGAGGCAGATGCGCCGGATATGATTGAGCCTGCGGAGGTCCATGCTCGCCCGCGCGACGACCATCGTCCGCTGCCGCCGGCACTGCGTGATCTGCTGCTTGCCGACACGGCTGACGAGCTTGAGGTCATGGAAGAGGACGACGATCCATATGTCGCTCGCGTTGTCGAGCTGCGCGAGCAGTCCAAAGTGGATCGTGCTGGTGCTTTCGAGGGCTTTTCCCGACTTGTTGAGGAACTTGAAGCCAAGTGTGCCGTTGCCGAGCTTTTGGCGACGGGCCCGGTGCAGACTCAGTTCTGCGACAACCAACTGGTGCGTATGGTGCTGCCGGTGATGGAGGAGGACCGTTCCGTGCGGATTCTGCGCGCGCCCGATGCGCTGTATTTTGCCCAGCACGAGATCTGCAGCTTTTACGCCGAACAGGAGGACTTTGAGCGTGCGCTGCCCGAGGTGCGCCGTCTCTACGATTTGGCGCGCTCGTCCATGCAGTCACACTTTGCGCTGATCAACGTGCTGGCGCGCTTGGAGCGCTATGACGAGATTATCGAGGTGGCGCGCCACGGCCTGCGCATTGCCAGCGATCGCCCCTCGATCGGTTACCTGTTCTATCGCCTGGCGTTTGCCTATTGGAACTGCGACCAGCTTGAGCTGGCACTGGCGTGCTACCGCCTGGTGCCGCGTGGCGAGGAGTCGGGCGGCAGCGCGCAGGAGGAAATGCAGGGCCTTATGAACGAGATGGGCGTCATCAAGCCGCCCACGTTTGAGGAGGCCGTCGAGACCATCCGCAAGGCGGGTCTTGAGCTGCCGCCGGTGCCCGCCGTGACCAATCAGCTGGCGGATGCTGCCGTGCGGCTGGTCGACAACGGCTTCTTTTTCCTGGCACGCGGCTGCATCTTCCAAATGTGGCGCACCATGGGCAACGACGAGCTCGGCTCTCTCAACCGCTCGCTGGGGTAGGGGCGGCATAGAGGAGCTGTCGGGGCCGGTGGTATTTGCATCGCCTGTGCATAGAGTGAGAAGGCCTGACAGGATCGGCGCGGACTAAAATCGCCTAAAATCGCTCATCCTGCTAAAACTGTTAAACTCTGCTAAAGTTGCTAAACTTTGTTAAAGTTGTTAAAACTGGCAGAGGAGGGCCGAATGTCTAAAGCTATTAATCCCTTTAAGCCAACGGCGGGAATGAATCCGCCTGAGCTTATCGGACGCGACGCTGTTTTGGATGACTTTGCCGAGGCTCTTGAGAATGGCCCCGGTGCCCCCGATCGGCTCATGCGCATCTCAGGCGTCCGCGGTACAGGTAAAACGGTGCTCCTTAACGCATTGGGTGATCTTGCACGCAAAAAAGGATTCGAAGTCGTTGACGTCGCCTCGAATGCTGGTTTTTGCAATAGAATTCTGGAGGCTCTGCAGCGAAATCTTCGTCTTGAATCAATGTCGATTTCTCCGTCGATTTTAGGAGTCAGCCTTGGTTCCGTGGAGGTGTCGAAGTCAGCGTCCCATCTGGGCGAGGCGATGTACGATGCCGCGAAGCGCGGCGGCTTGCTCATTACGCTTGATGAGATTCAAGACGCCTCAACTGAGGAAATGCGCGAGCTGGGTAATGAAATGCAGCTCTTGATTCGCCAAGGAGCGAACGTCGCTTTCGCTTTCGCTGGCTTGCCAACGTCGGTGGACGGCGTGGTGGTGGATGATACGTTGACGTTCCTTCAGAGAGCGAAACATATCGAACTCACTCGGCTTTCAGATTTTGAAGTCGGCGGATCGTTTGAGGATACGATGAGACGTGCGGGCAAGGAGCTCGACGAAGGCGTTGCTGAGCTTTTGACAAAGGCTTCGGCAGGCTATCCCTTTATGGTCCAGTTGGTCGGATATTACGCTTGGCAGGTTGCTGCGCGCAGCGGGGCGGAGAGCGTGGACGAAGAGGCGGCTCGCAAGGGTATCCAGGCGGCTCTTGATAGTTTTAATGCTATGGTGATTGCCCCTGCGCTGCGCAGGGTGTCGGAGCGGCAATTTCAGTATCTCGCGGCGATGGCGCAATGTGAGGGCGACGAGATTGCGAACGGCGATATCGCCAAAAAGATGGGGTTGCCGGCGAACAAGGTCGGGTCGTATCGCAAGCGCCTTATCGATGCGGGGTTGATTGAACCTGCAGGCTACGGCTGTGTTTCGTTCGCAATTCCGTACATGCGCGATTATCTGTTGGAGACCGTTCGAAAGGACTAATAAAGACTGGGGGGCATAGGCGCCGCCGCCGGGGGCGGCTCTTGTATCTTTGTCTCGATTTGTAACATCTGGAGGGGATTACGGCCTGTAGATGTTACAGATTGAGACGTTATGTTTCGAGGGGTTGGTTTGTCTCGATCTGTAACATTTACGGGCCGATTTGGTCGATAACTGTTACAGATTGAGATGATTGGCTGAGGCGTTTGCTGACAAAATGGAATCGCCTCAAAATTCCCCTTGCCCATCCTCGGCTGTTTGGTTACTATAGAACGGCTGTTACGGAGAGCTGACCGAGAGGCCGAAGGTGCTCGCCTGCTAAGCGAGTATGCCCCAAAAGGGCATCTGGGGTTCGAATCCCCAGCTCTCCGCCAGTATGAATTGAAAGAAGGGTCCCATTTGGGGCCCTTTTTTAATATCAGCTACGTTAGCTGGGAATTCGAACCCGAGAGGGCACGGGCGTTAAGCAAACGCGAAAGCGTTTGTAGCCCGTGGACGAAAAACCGCAAGGCTTTGAAGCCGGAGGGCATGCGAAGCATGCCCGGACATCCCCAGCTCTCCGCCAGTATGAATTTGAAGAAGGGTTCCGAAAGGGGCCCTTTTTTGTGTGAAGAAAGGCGGCTGGGGATTCGAACCCTCAAAAATAGAGGCGCCCCGCTGGACGCCTCATTTGGTTTGGATGTGATATTGCCCCGGCCCTATACCTCGGGTGCCTTGGCTACGGTCTCGCTTTCAGCCATGAGCGGGCGGTTGTCGATGCGACGGCCTAGGCGGTCGAGCTTCACGAGCAGCCACTCGATGGGATTGGGCCCCGTGCCTTCCTCATCGGCGACCAGGTCCATGACGGCGATCTTGGTGCCGTCCTGCTTGAGCGTAACGCTGCCCACCTTGTCGCCCACATGCACCGTGCCCGAAAGGTCGTCGTAGGTAACCTTCTCGGTCACCTCTCCGGCAAGCGAAAAGACGGTCGCCTGCGCAGCGGGATCGGCAAGTGTGGCGTCGATCGTCTTATCCGTCCAATCGGTCTGGCTAATGCGTGCCATGAGCGGGTTGCCGTTGGCGGTCTTCTCCTGTGTATTGGCGATCGCGACTGTGACCTTGTGGCCGTAGTACCAGTTGGCAAGGCTGGCGGTATCGGTAAAGCGCTGGTCGGTGGTGGTGGAGTTCAAAACGACGGTGTAGATCTCGTCGCCATCGCGATTGTAGGCGCTCGTAAAGCAATAGCCGGCGTCGTCGGTGGTTCCGGTTTTGCCGCCAATGTTGCCGTCCTGACCGAGCAGCTCGTTGTGCGTGTCCATGGAGTGCGAATGGTCGGAGCCATCGGCGCCCGTGACCTCGATCCAAGAATCCTCGCTTGCCACGACTTCACGAATCGTGTCGTTCTTCATGGCCTCCTGCATCATCAGCGCCACGTCATGCGCGGTCGAGTGCATGTCGCCGGCCCACTCATCAAAGTCCAGGCCGTGCGGGTTCTCAAAAAGCGTTCCTGTGCAGCCGAGCTTCTCGGCGCGTTCGTTCATGGCCTTCACAAAGGTCGCCTCGGCGTCTTTGGTTTTGGGGTCGATCTTTTTTCCCACGTACTCGGCAAGCACGATGGCAGCATCGTTGCCCGAGGGAATCATCAGGCCGCGCAGAGCCTGCTCCACGGTGAGCTCGTCGCCATCGAGCAGGCCGGCGGTCGAGTTGCCCACGGTGGCGGCAGCGTTGCTCACCGTGACCTTTTCATCCATTTTGCAGTTCTCGACGGTCAGGATTGCAGTCATGACCTTGGTAATCGACGCGATCTTAACCTGCTCGTCGGCGCTACGGGCGTAATAGACGGTGCCGTCCTTGCCCATAACAAGGGCGTTGGTCGCATCGATATCGGGCAGGTTTTCGGCTGTGATGCCACGAGCATCGGCAGTTTTGCCACAAACGTTGTCGGTTGTGAGCACTTGTGCGCCGGCAGCAGTAGGCATGCCGGCGGCAAGGGTGATGGCGCAGGCGATGCCGGCGACAAGCTGGACAGAGCGCTTTGCAAAAGAGGTGAGGGACTTCACGGATTTCGCTTTCGACGGGATGGTCTCTTCTGGCACTAGAGTATATCGTTTGCCGGCGGTGACAATCCTCGCGCGTGCGCGCATGGCCCGTGTCTGCGCCCGAACGGCCGCTTGGGTGCTTAAGGTCGACTTAATCGCCCGCGCTTGTTGTGTGTGGTGGGCGCCGTCTCGGGCATAATGGAGCGCGAGAGGAGCACGCATGAACGAGCGCATTTTGGTAGTTGATGACGAAAAGGCCATCGCCGACCTGGTTGGCATCTACCTTACAAAAGAGGGCTTTGATGTCCAGATCGCCTACAGCGGGGCCGATGCCGCCAAGGCAATCTTGGAGCAGGAGTTTGACCTGGCACTGCTCGATGTCATGCTGCCCGATATCGATGGCTTTGAGTTACTGCGCACCATCCGTGCCAGCCATACCTATCCCGTGATTATGCTGACGGCGCGCGATGCCCAGCAGGACAAGATCGAAGGCCTTTCGCTCGGCGCAGACGATTACGTGGTCAAGCCGTTCCGCCCGTTGGAGCTTATCGCGCGCGTCCATGCCCAGCTGCGCCGCTACACCAGCTACGGTAGCCGCGCGCAGACGACCGAGTCTCCGACCCTCCAGCTCGACGGCCTCGAGATCAACCGTGACGCTCGCTCTGTGACGGTGGACGGTGCGCCGGTGCGCCTCACGCCCATCGAGTATTCCATCCTGCTGTATCTGGTCGAGCATCGCGGCAGCGTGGTGCCCGTGGAGGACCTGTTCCGCGCGGTGTGGAGCGAGGAGTTTATGCCCGGCTCCAACAACACAGTGATGGTGCACATCCGCCACCTGCGCGAAAAGATCGGCGACGACGCCCAAAAGCCACGCTTTATCAAAAACGTCTGGGGCGTCGGCTACATCATCGAATAACGCCTTTGTTTGTGAGGACATGGACATGACAAAAGACGATAGGCAGGCATTCGAGGTGCCCGATCGACTCTTTGAATATGTACGGGCAGTCGTCGACAATCGTGCGCTCGCGACGGTGCTGCTCTTTTTGCTGAGCCTGTTGTTGATCGGTATCGACAATATCGTCGGTATCTTGGCGATGCTACTCATCGGCTTTTTGCTGATCGATCGATTCGAAATCGTTCGCCGCTGCGTGGTGATCGGCGGGGCCGCATGGACCATCACATTGGCGATTGGAGCCATGGCGCTTGGCGGCATGGCCGAGCCTGTGTTCTTTGACGCCGGCTTTGTGTTCAACATGCTCGGCTTTGTGCTGGCGCTCGCCGTGTGCGTCCTGTTCTTTTGCGGCCGCGCTCTGTATTACCAGGGCTTTGAGCAGGGCGGGCAGCATGCCGACCGCGTGCTTGCCGCCCGTATTCAGGATCGCCTGATCGATCACCCCGACACCTGGGACAATATCGACGGCGATTTCCTCGAGGTCGAGGGCGCGCTCAACAAGGTTCGTGATTGCGAGCGCAAAGTCCAGCAGGCTCTGCGCGACGAGTCACATCGCAAGGATGACTTGGTCACCTACTTGGCGCACGACCTACGCACGCCGCTTGCCAGCGTGGTGGGCTACCTCTCCCTGTTGCAGGAGGCTCCCGATCTGCCAGTTGAGCAGCGTGCGCGCTTTACGGGTGTGGCGCTCGACAAGGCTCACCGGCTCGATGCGCTCATCGAGGAGTTCTTCGACATCACGCGCTTCGATTTCCACGACATCGTGCTTACCCGCGGTTATGTTGACCTGGGATTGCTGCTGGCGCAGGTGGCCGACGAGTTCTATCCCATCCTCAACGAACAGCACAAGGAGGCCCAGGTCGATATCTGCGAGGATCTGACGGTGCTCGTGGACGGCGACAAGATGGCCCGCGTGTTCAACAACATTATGAAAAACGCCATCGCCTATAGTTACGAAGGATCGGTTATTACGATTGAAGCCGGGCGCCAAGACAACGGCGGCGTGCGGGTGCGCTTTATCAACCAGGGCGATCCTATTCCCGAGGCAAAGCTCAAGGTGATCTTTGAGAAGTTCTATCGCTTGGATGCGGCACGCGCGACCAATCGAGGTGGCGCTGGGCTGGGGCTTGCCATCGCCAAGGAGATCGTTTCGGCGCACGGTGGCACTATCGCGTGCGAGTCGACGCCCGAGCATACCGTATTTACCATTGAGCTGCCCGCCGCGTAGCGAAGGCGACCTTACAAACACCTGACAATGCGCTCACGTGCGTATGAGCCGCAATTTCTACTATCGATACTGCTGGATTGATATCGATGTGGAGGTATGCGGTATGACGGCTGCTGCGGCTATGGAGCCCATGGAGCTTGAGGAACTCATGGAAGCGCAGGCAGAGGCCGCGCACGAGCGCGAAGTTGGGGATGCGACTCGCCCCACGGCGGAGGACCTCGCCGCCTCTCCGACGCGCATCGATGTTGAGGGTCTCGACCTGTTCTATGGCGACCATCATGCGCTCAAGGACGTGAACATCAAAATCCGCGACAAGCAGATCACCTCGTTCATCGGGCCTTCGGGCTGCGGAAAGTCGACGCTGCTGCGCTGCTTTAATCGCATGAACGATGGCATCAAGGACTGCCGCATCGAGGGCAGAATTGCACTCGACGGTCAGGATATTCTTGGCGACTACGACATCTGCCGCCTGCGCCAGCGCGTGGGTATGGTGTTCCAGCGCCCCAATCCGTTTCCCATGAGCATCTACGACAACGTCGCCTACGGTCCTCGCGGCATGGGCGTGCGCGACCGCGCCGTGCTCGACGAGCTGGTCGAGGACTCCCTGCGCCGCGCCGCACTGTGGGACGAGGTCAAGGACAAGCTCAAGGAGTCGGGCTTGGGTCTTTCGGGCGGCCAGCAGCAGCGCCTTTGCATCGCCCGTGCGCTGGCCGTTCAGCCCGACATTCTGCTGATGGACGAGCCCACCTCGGCACTCGACCCCGTATCGACGCTGGTGGTGGAGCAGCTGGCCTGCGAGCTCAAGGAGACCTGCACGTTGGTGGTCGTTACGCACAACATGCAGCAGGCTGCGCGCATTTCCGACTCGGTCGCGTTCTTTTTGCTGGGCGAGCTGGTGGAGCATGCGCCCACCGCTCAGCTCTTCAAAAACCCGACCGATCCGCGCACAGCGGATTATTTGACGGGCCGTTTTGGCTGATACTATCTAGTGCAGGCGCCTTTAGGGTTAAGATGCGGTCATGCCGGCCGCAAAGGGGTTCAACATGATCTACTACGTCGAGGACGATGACAACATCAGGGATTTGACGGTCTACGCGCTGCGCAAGCAGGGAATCGAGGCTGAGGGCTTTTCGTGCGATGGCGAGTTTAAGGCCGCCGTGGCGCGACGGGTGCCCGATGCTGTGCTGCTCGACATCATGCTGCCCGATACCGACGGCTTGGCGATTATGCGTCGCCTGCGCGCCGATCGCCTGACGGCGACGGTGCCCATCATGATGCTCACTGCCAAGGACACCGAGCTCGACAAGGTCATGGCGCTCGATGGCGGTGCCGACGATTATCTGACCAAGCCGTTTTCGCTCATGGAGCTCGCCAGCCGCTGCCGTGCGCTGCTACGCCGCGGCGGTATGGTCAAGCAGGCGAGCGATGTGCTCAGCGTGGGCGATATCGTGCTTTCGCCCAGCCATCGCGAGGTGACTGTTGCCGGCGAGCCACTCAAGCTCACCCTGCGCGAGTTCGACCTGCTCGAGTATCTCATGCGCAAGCCCGGCGTGGTCTTTACCCGCGAGTCGCTGCTGCAGAGCGTGTGGGGCTGGGACTTTGACGGCGGTTCGCGCACCGTTGACGTGCACGTGCAGACGCTCCGCCAAAAGCTCGGCGAACATGCGAGCGCCATCGAGACCGTGCGCGGTGTGGGCTATCGCCTGGCCGAGCCTTCTGCCGGTGACGATGCCGAAGAAGCCGGCAGCGCGGCCACCGTATCGGAGGAGTAACCCGTGGTCTTCGCCCCCCAGGGAAAACGCACCCTGTCGCATCGCGTGTTTGCGACGATTTTTGTCTGCGCTATGGCGGTTATCGTGGCGTTTACGGTGCTGGGCGCATTCTTTTTGCAAAACACCTTGGCGGATGCCACGAGTGCCAATCTGGCGCAGGAAACTGAGCTCATTGCTGCCGCCCTCGACGAGCAGCAGGAGCCCATCCCGTTCTTGCGTAGCCTCGATCGCGAGGACTTGCGCATCACGCTGATTAACAAGGATGGATCGGTTGCCTACGACAACGAGGCGTCGCCTTCGATGCTGCCCAATCACGGCGATCGCCCCGAGGTCGCCGAGGCCTTCGAGAGCGGCTCGGGCTCCGCGGAGCGCGCAAGCTCTACGCTCGATGAGATCATGTTGTATCGCGCCGTGCGTCTTGATAACGGCCAGGTTGTCCGCCTAGCGCAAGCTCAACCCGGCGTTGCGGCGATTTTGCTGTCAATGGTGGCACCGATGTTGCTTATCGCGGCGGCAGGCGCGGTGCTCTCGTTTTTTATGGCACGCCGTGAATCCCGTGCCATTATTGCGCCGCTGCAAGAGGTGGATCTGGACCATCCACGCCGCAGCTACGAGCATGCCTATGCCGAGATGGTTCCCATGCTCGAGCGCATTGAGTCACAGCGTCAGGAGCTTAAACGCCAGATGGCAGTGCTGGCGGACAACGACCGCATGCGCCGCGAGTTCACGGCAAATATCACCCACGAGCTCAAGACTCCGCTTACGGCGATTTCGGGCTATGCCGAGCTCATCGCGAACGGCATGGTCGAGGGCGAGGACGATCTGCGCACCTTTGGCGGCCGCATCTACCGTGAGGCAGGCCGTTTGGCAGCGCTCGTCAACGACATCCTCACGCTTTCCAACTTGGATGAGGCCGAGCGCGCAACCGAAGGCGAGGCGGTGCCTATTGGCTCCACGGAGCCCATTGAGCTTTCACGTGCTGTCTATGCGGTCGAACAGCGTCTTGAGCAGGTCGCCCGCCAGGCAAATGTGACGATAGACCATGAGACCAAGCCCGTGGTCATCGAAGGCGTATCGCGCCTGATCGATGAGCTCATCTACAATCTGGCGAGCAACGCCATTCGTTACAACCGACCCGGCGGTACGGTGACGCTGCGGTGTGGAACCAACGACGAAGGGCATCCGTATCTGTCGGTTGCCGATACGGGTATTGGCATTGCGCCCGAGGAGCAGGGTAAGGTGTTCGAGCGTTTCTATCGTGTGGACAAGAGCCGCTCCAAAGCGCGCGGTGGAACGGGTCTGGGCTTGGCCATCGTCAAGCATGCCGCCCTGTACCATCATGCGACGCTCGATCTGTCGAGTGAGTTGGGCGTGGGTACGACCATCACGGTGACATTTCCCGTGCAACAGGACGAACCGTTTGCGTAACGACGCGGTAAACGCGTGAATATGACGCCGCATCGGGGTTGCCGGTGCGGCGTTATTGTTGCGCAACAATGGTGTAAGCGCTGTATCTTATGTATAGAGTTCGGACTTGGCAAAAAGATGCGATATCATACGAGCAGTTTTGTCGATATGAACTAGGGAAATGAAAGGCAAGCTGCATGACCCTTCTCGAACTGTTCCAGCTGCTTAAAAAGCACCTCAAGCTGGTCATCGCCCTCCCGGTGGTCTGCGCGATCGCCATGGGCGTCGTGTCCTTCACCATGATGGACAACACCTATACCGCTACGACGAGCATGTACATTCTCGCCAAGACCGACGGTAGCCAGACGAACTACTATAGCGACCTGTCGGCGAGCCAGATGCTCTCCAACGATATCGCCACGCTGCTCGATAGCGACAGCGTCAAGAGCGGTGCTGCTAAGGAGCTGGGCCTTTCCAACCTGAACGATTACAAGGTGAGCGTTACGAGCGAGACCACGACTCGTGTCATTTCGCTGTCCGTGACCGGCGCCAGCCCCGATGGCGCTGCTGCCGTCGCCAACGCCATGGCCAACTCGGTTTCTACCGTCGCCCAGGACGTCGACGCCGCCCAGGCCGTCAACGTCATCGACAAGGCAAAGATCCCCACCCAGCCCAGCGGCCCCAACCGCAAGCTCTATATCGCGGTCGCCGCTCTGGCCGGCCTATTCGTCGCCGTTGCAATTGTCGTGCTGCTCGACATGCTCAACACCCGCGTCCGCTCCGTCGACGATGCCGTCGAGCTGCTCGGCGTGCCCGTTATCGGTCGTTTCCCCGTTGTGAAGGGCGGTAAGTAATTCATGGCCCGTAAAAAGAAAACCAGCGATACCCTCGCCTTTAGCAACGCAGCCAAGACGCTGCTGGCTAACATTCGCTTTGCGAGCGTCGATACGCCGATCAAGTCCATTACCGTGACGTCCTCCATCCCCAACGAGGGCAAGTCCACCATCGCGGTCAACCTGGCTCAGGCCATTGCGACCAGCGGCAAGAGCGTCCTGCTCGTCGAGTGCGACATGCGTCACCGTACGCTTGCCAACCTGCTGGGTCTCCGTCATTCCGGCGGCCTGTACGCCGTCCTTTCCGACCAGATGTCCATCGACGAGGCCGTCGTCGACACCGGTCAGCCCAACTTCTTCTTCCTCGATGCCGAGCCGCGCATTCCCAACCCGGCCGACATCATCGCCTCGCGCCGCTTTGCCAAGCTGGTTGCCGCGCTGGAGGAGAAGTACCAGTACGTCATTTTCGATACGCCGCCCGTGGGCACGTTTGTCGATGCCGCCGAAGTTGCCGCGATTACCGATGGCACCATTTACGTTATCCGCGAGGACTTCGCTAAGCGCAACGAGATTCTTGCCGCCTTCGATCAGCTCAACAAGGCCGAGGTGAACGTGATCGGTACGGTCATGAACTGCTGCGAGACTTCGAGCCATGACTACTATTACTCCTACTATGGTGATGATAAGGGTCAGAATAACGCTGTTGCCGGGGTCAACCCTGCTATTGGCGGTGCCGCTGCAACGGGCACCCCTGCGAAGGCGAAGCGTTTTAAGAAATAGCAACGACGCAGATAAGAGGGCGATATGCGAGACATCCACTGCCATATCCTGCCCGGTGTTGACGACGGCGCGGCGAACCTCGAGCAAAGCTTGGCGATGCTCGAGGCGGCCCGCGCCGTCGGCGTTACGCACATGGTGTGCACGCCGCATTGCCGGGACCCGTACTTTGACTTTGACAAAATGTGGGAGGCCTATCGGCTGCTTTGCGCGCATGCGGGCGATATGCATGTGCAGATGGGCTTTGAGGTCAATCATGCCAAGCTCATGGATCTGGGTATCGAATGGACCGATCGCCTGCATTTTGATGGCTCAAACGAGTTTTTGCTTGAGCTCTCGACGCGCGCCGATTCGTATGACTTTGAGGAATACGAGAACACGATCTACGACTTGCAGTGTCGCGGTTACCAGGTGATTATTGCCCATCCTGAGCGTTATCGTGCCATCCAAAAGGATGTGGGCGTGGCTGAACGTCTGGTCGATCTGGGTTGCAAGTTGCAGGCTTCGGCGGACTTTATCGCCGGCGGCCGCTTTGGTCGCGAAAAGAAGCCGGCGCAGCGTCTGTTTAAGCAGGGCCTGTACAGCTATATCGCGAGCGATGCTCACAACGTGGGCCACTACGATTGCCTGGCAAAAGCGCGCGCGAAGTTTAGTGTGGGAGCCCATTTCCGCTAAAATCTGTCCCCAACGTTCGAATTGAATGAAGGGGCTGCTATGGATATCCAACTTAAGACGGGTTGCTTTGAAGACGCGGCGCTGGTGCGCCGCGCCGTTTTTATGGACGAGCAGGGCTACGAAAATGAGTTTGACGCTATCGACGAGGCTCCGAGCTGCATCCATGTGACGCTCTACGTTGACGGCGAGCTTGCCGGTTGTTCGCGCGTGTTTCCCGAGGAGCTGGAGCGCGTGGCCGACGCGGAGGCTCCGGTGTCGCCGGCGTGCGATATGGATGAAGGCGTCGCGGCGGAGGAGACCTATATTATGGGCCGCGTCGCGGTGCTGTCTTCGATGCGTCGTCGTGGTTTGGCGAGCAAGATTATCGAGGCCAGCGATGCTGCCGCGCGCGATGCCGGCGCCAAGCTCATAAAGTTGCACGCACAGGAATACGTGCTACCGCTCTACGCCAAGGCGGGCTATATGCAGATCGCGCCGGTGGACTATGAGGACGAAGGCCAACCCCATGCCTGGATGGCCAAGCGGTTGTGATGCGGCAACTGGGGACGTTCCTTTTCTGCCGGCAGTTGGGGGTGTTCCTACATTCGTTGGATGTATCGGCAGATGGAGTACGGCTGCCAAAAGTACCCGGGCTTCTTCACGCACCATTCGTTGAGTTTCATGCAGCAGGATGCCGCGGACGGCAAGCGTCGCATGCATCATGCCTGGCAACATATCCTCGACCGGCTTCGACGCATATGCCGTGCAGCTGGGCCTGGGCAAATGGGTCACCTCGATTACCATGACCGTCTTCTACGTGTTGCTCTACTACGTGTGGCGCGAGCGCTATCAGGTTAAGAACCACGTTGGGACGACCGCGGCGATCTTTGCGCTGGCCGCCATGCGCGTCGCGCTGTGCATGCTGCCGCAGGACCAGTGGCTCACCAACCAGACGCCGCTCGAGTGGGGCATTCTGCGCAACATCCCGTTTGCCATCATGGGGCTTATCGTCATCGTGCTGTTCTATCGCAGCGCCAAGGAGGACAACGACGAGGCCTTCCGCTGGATGTGGCTCACCATTGTGCTGAGCTTTGGCTTCTACATTCCCGTGGTCCTGTGGGCCGAGGTCGTCCCTGCCATTGGCATGCTCATGATCCCGAAGACCTGCGCGTACGTCTGGACCGTGTTGATCGGCTACAACGCCATGAAGGCGGAGCGCTAAGTCCATCTTCTGATGTTTCGCCCGCCCGTTGGCGGAGCGCGAGTAAGCATGGCGGGCTTCAGATAATCTTGAAGCCCGCCATAAACGTCGTTGGACATGCTAGTTGTCGCAATGAAGGTGTTTGCGCGCTAGACTAGCCCGTGATCTCGTCCGGAAGCTCGCCGGGTTTCTCGGTTTCGATGCCACCGCCGCCGACGACGCCGTCCGGCCCAGTGACTTCCCAGCCCATGGAGGCACAGACGATATCCTTATCGCCGAGCTCGACCACTTCCATAGAGGGGGCGTTGTACTGGCTTTTATTCATGCATTGACACCCCCCCTCGTTCATCAGCTAGATAACGACAGTATGGTAGGCTACATTTTGGCTTTAATCAACAATATCGATCGATATGCTACTTTTTACATGAAGATTAAGGCCCACCACTGCGGGAGAGGAGAGGTGGGTTCTGGGCATCCTTTGAGTGCGCGGCCAAAACGTCGCTGATGTGGAATCATAATGGGCTTCGTCTCAAAATAGGGCCGGTATGAATGCCGCCTCTCAGCGCACTCCGTTGTACGAAAACGCGCTTTCAGAGTGTTCTGAAAGCGCGTTACATGACGATGAGCTCTGATAGGGTTCGATTAGAAATCGCCGTCAGTGAAGGGATGGTCTTTATCCTCTTCAACCACGCCGAAGCCGTTGCCCGGCTTGCCGTCGGGCGTCCAGCCGGAGACGGCGCAAACGATATCCTCGTGACCAAACTTAACGACCTCCATGGAGGGCGCAGCGTACTGCTGGTTAGCCATACATAGACCTCTTTCTTTCCGCTAGATAGTGACGCGTATACACCCTATCTGGGGGGGGATGTTAGTCAACAGATTGGTCTAGATTGTGTAATTCTCTTCATAAATACTGCTAAAGAACTCTTATTTAAACGATTTTGTTGCGCACCTATACGGGGGATATGACGCCGCACCGTCATTTTAATGGGAATTGTTCGCGCGTCCTTTCCTTGGGCATTGCATGAAACATGCTCGCTTCTCAAAAACGCTGCTACTATGATGCCCGAAAATATGCGATGGCTTAAATGAGGGATGGACGATTGACTTCGCTAGATAGCACGATCTGCAATATTGTTCGCTCTGCGTTTTCGGGCGGAGAGGCGTTGGCACTGCCGGAGGGGCTCGATCCTTCCGAGGTGTATTCCGAGCTGCAGGTGCAAGCCATTGACGGCCTGGCGCTCTTGCCGGGAGGGCTGTCCGATGCATGCAGGGATAAAGCGCTTGTCGCAACGTGGCTTAATTTAGACCTTAGGCGTCGAGCTCTGTTTGGGCATCTGCTCACAGTTCAAGACGAGGCTCTTTCTGTTTTGGACGCGGTGGGCATCCGAGCCGTTATTCTAAAGGGCGCTGCAGCGGGCGCGCTGTATCCAGATCCCGCCCTGCGCTCCTATGGCGATATTGACCTTATGGTTTTGCCTGACGACATGATGCGAGCTCGTAAGGTGTTGCTCGGCGTTGGATATCTTGGGGAGGACGACGAAGGACTTTCCGATCATCATATTGGGCTCGAAAAGGACGGTGTGCACCTGGAACTTCATTGGAGACCCAATGGTATTCCGGACAATGCGATTGGTTTGGAGAGCCTCTTCCAAGAGTCGTTTGCGCATTTAGAGCCAGCTTGCGTGCAGGGTCACGAGTTCCCAGTCTTTCCTCCCATGGTTAACGGTGTCGTGCTGCTGCTTCACGTGCGCAAACACCTCGCGTCGGGTGGCCTGGGTTTTCGTCAGATCATCGACTGGATGCTGTTTGCAAAGAAGTATCTCGCCCATGAAGGTTGGGCGGAGTTTTCTCAGACGCTGGGCGATGAGAGGGCCGAACGTACGGCGAAGTGCCTTACGCGGTTTTGTCAGCTGTACCTTGGACTGCCGAAAGACGGCTTTGATTGGTGTTCCGATATCGATTCTTCGATATGCGCCGACCTTTTGGAACATGTAATGCTACTGGGCAATTTTGGTAAGAAGGTTGTCACGAAGACCGGCGCTACCGCCCTGGCTGAAATTCGAGGCCCCGTTAGCTTCTTTAAATACCTACAGAGGGGCGGCAGAAGTAACTGGAAGGCAGCACGCAGGCATGCTATCTTGCGTCCTTTTGCTTGGATTTATCAGGCAGTCAGGTGCACTCGAATCATCTTGACACGTGAGGATATCGCCGGTGGCGTACGGTCCGACATGGAGGAGGCAGCCCGACGCCGCAGCCTTGGGTACGAGATGGGGTTATATGACCGCTGAGCGTCAGATTGTTTCTGTTACCGAGAGCACATTCGAGGAGGTCCTCAATCGCGACGGTGTGCTCGTTTACCGCACGAGTGGTATTTCCATGGAGCCCATGTTGCGACAGGGGCGCGATCTTGTGACCATCAGGGCGGCAAAGCCCGGCGAACGGTTTTGCGAGAACGACGTGGTTCTGTATTACCATGCGGTGGGTCGTAAGCATGCGCTACATCGCATCGTGGGGGTGGAGCCAACTGGTTACATAATCTTGGGGGATAACTGCATTAGCTACGAATACGATGTGCCCTTCGATGATGTGCTTGGTGTGCTGGTGTCGTTTGTGCGCGACGGCAAGTCATATCTGGTCGATGACCCTGTGTATCTTGACTATGTAAAAAAGCTGCGACGCAGTGAACGAGGTCGCATCGCAAAGCGTAGGGCGGTCATGAGGATTAAGGGCACGATAAAACGAGTCTTTCCTGGGCTGGCGAAGTTTTGGAAGCATCGTGGGAGGTAGGCGCATGGTACAAGACAAAGACGGCGAACGCTTGCTGAGCTTTAGGTTTGCGGACATTCCCGTGCAGGTGGTCTCCCGTTTTGGCATGCTTGAGCGAGTTGGCGCTTCGTATCTTGAACAAGATATGAGTGAAAAGCCCATGTTTACGATTAGGGCGACAGATGGCGACTTGGCTTACGACCGCGCGATGTCCCCAGAGTTTCCCGATCCTTACGTGGAGCTATGCACTATACATAGATTGACTGCGGAAAAGCTAGCCCCGCTGCGCCGTGTGCTCTTCCATTCCTGTGTCGTAGAGTATGAGGGAAGGGCATATGCCTTTACTGCGCGTAGCGGTACCGGCAAGTCGACGCACGCTCGCCTGTGGAGGAAGTACCTAGGCGCTCATGGTGCCAAGATACTCAACGGGGACAAGCCTTTCCTGTATGTTCCCGAGAATGGCGAGACTGTTGTTTACGGCTGTCCTTGGACGGGCAAAGAGGGTTGGGGCTATAACGGAAGCGCTCCTCTGGCGGGGATTTGCATACTTCGCCAGGAGCCTGTCTGTTCCATTGAGCGGCTGGCTCCCAATGATGCCGCGGAGCAAATCGTTAGGCAATGCCACATCCCACGGGAGAGCCCGCTGGGCGCACTTACGGTGTTGAGGTGCCTAGATCGCGTACTCGCCGAGGTGCCGGTGTGGGCCATGGGCTGTGATATCTCGGAAACAGCCGTTAAGACGTCCTTTGAGGCGTTGACGGGCCAAGATTATGTGAAGACGGTTCGTGACCGTCAAGAAACTGAATGAAGGGATAGACGATGAAAATCAAAAAGGGGTTTGTTGTCCAGCAGGTCGGCGGACAATGGGTGGCCGTCGCGACGGGCTCGGCCGCCGTGGAGTTTAGCGGCATTGTGAAGCTTAACGATACGGCAGCACTTGCATGGAAGGGCATTGAGGAGGGCCTTTCGCGCGAACAGATTGTGGCTCGTGTTGTTGAGTCCTACGATGTCGACGAACAGCAGGCTGGCAATGATGTCGATGCTTTCTTGCGAGCGCTCGTGCAGTCCGGTATTGCATCTGAGTAGTCGGGTCGATTGCTATTAGCCAAAGTGTGCGGATCGTGCTGGGGCTTTGGCGCTTGAGGTGTTTAAGCCATCATTTTGGAAGGGTGCCCAGTGGTGGCGCCCTTCATTCTGTATTTCATGCAAGGAGGCACTTTCGTGGAGGTCGGTTCCGGGTCGCGCGCTGTTCCCTGGCTGATTCGGGTTTTGGGACGAAAGCTTTGGGCGGTTGTCGCCCTTGCCGTGATAGAGGTCGCGATCGCGTGTGGCGGGGTGTATGTCGCCTGGATAATGCGCGATTTGGTTAACGCGGCAGTTGGCGGTGCGCCCGAAGCACTTCGCCTCAATGTGATTCTATTTGCGGTGGTTTCTATTGCGATGATTGCGCTACAGGCTTTTTATCGCTATCTGCAAGAATATGCCCGCACGTTGTTTCAAAACACTTTAAGGCTAAGGTTTCTCGATAGAGTGTTGCATGCCGAGCTCTCGAGTGTCCAGACCACCCACACCGGTGAGTGGATGAGCCGTCTGACCGACGATACGCGCATTGTAGCCTCTGCCGCAACTACGGTTTTGCCTTCCGCAGCCGGAATGCTTGCCCAGCTTGTCGGTTCGCTTGCGCTGCTGGTTGTCATGGTGCCCCAGGTCGCCTGGATGCTTATTCCGGCAGGCATTATTTTCTCGTGCTTTACGCTTGGCTTTCGCCGGGTGCTCAAACGCCTTCATAAACGGATTCGCGAAGCCGACGGACGTGCCCGCTCCTATCTTCTCGAGTGCCTTAATAGCTTACTTGTAGTAAAGAGCTTCCAGAGAGAAGCATTCGCGAAGTCCCAGACTGCCGAGCTTTTGGATGAACACCGTGCGGCATGCATGCGCAGAAATCACTTTTCCAATGTGTGCAACATCGGTTTTGGCATTGCCATGCGCGGTGCGTATCTAATCGCTGCAGCATATTGCGCATACGGCATCTATCGTGGATTTATAAGCTACGGCTCTTTTGTGGCTGCACTGCAACTTGTCGGCCAGGTCCAGGGCCCGTTGGCAAACATCACGGGTTGCGTTCCTCGTTACTTTGCCATGACGGCGAGTGCCGAACGCCTCATGGATGCAGAGTGGTTGCCGTTGGATGGCGCAGACGGTCTAAACATCGATATTAAAACCGAAGCGGAGAATTTTGCCGGATTAGAATTGCGCGGCGTTACTTGCACGTATGCCGCTGCATCCGGTGATATGGCGGAGTCGGGCGGCTTGCGGACGATCTGTTGTCCCGACATGAATATTAGGCGCGGGGAGTTTGTGGCATTTACGGGACCAAGCGGTTGCGGTAAGTCGACTACGCTGAAGGCCATGATGTCCTTTTGTCCCTGCGAAACGGGCGAGTGCAGCGTGGTGCTCGACGGGGGCGTCCGTAGCGCTTTAACGGCGCGCTGGCGTTCGTTGTTTTCATATGTGCCTCAGGGCAACCATCTTATGGGGGGCACTGTTCGCGAGGCAGTTGCTTTTGGCGACTCACGGGGCCCATCCTGTGATTGCCAGATATGGGAAGCTTTGCACACCGCATGCGCGGACTTCGTCAAGGATTTGCCCGAGGGGCTGGATACGCAGTTGGGTGAAGGCGGCGCCGGCTTGTCAGAGGGGCAGATACAGCGTCTTGCTATCGCTCGTTCAGTTTATATAGACAGGCCCGTGCTCTTGCTGGATGAGGCTACGTGCTCGCTTGATCCCGAGACGGAGCGGCGGGTCTTGGAAAACTTGCGTGCGCTATCAGATAAAACGGTCATTGCGGTAACGCATCGTCCCGCCGCGCTGGAGGTATGCGACAGGCAAATTGCGTTCGCCGACTAGCGCGGACCAAGGTTATACGGGTGGTGTGTGAATGGATCCGGGCCTACATTGGCCCGGATTTTTTTAAACGGGGTTGGGGACACTCCTTGGCATTTGGCGTATGGGGACATTGCAGCATACAGTTTTTCGATTCCGTATGTATATATGCGCGCTAATGGGTTATAAAATCTAAGTCTGAACATAGCAGGTCTGCGAAGCGGCTCGGGCAACCGGGCCGTTTTTGCGGACGGGGGTAGCGCGAAAGGACTGCACATGCGTCAATTTAAGACCGAGAGCAAAAAACTGCTCGACCTCATGATCAACTCCATCTACACCAATAAGGAAATCTTCCTGCGCGAGCTTATCTCCAACGCGAGTGATGCCGTCGACAAACTCAACTTTAAGAGCCTGCAGGATCCGAGCGTCAAGCTCGACCAGGGTGACCTGGCCATTCGCGTCTCCTTCGATAGGGATGCCCGCACCATCACGATCTCGGACAACGGTATTGGCATGACCGCCGAGGAGCTCGAGCGCAACCTGGGCACCATCGCCCATTCCGGCTCCGAGGAGTTTAAGACCGAGAACGCCGAGCAGCAGGGCTCCGATGTCGATATCATCGGCCAGTTTGGCGTGGGCTTCTACTCGGCCTTTATGGTCGCCAGCCACGTGAAAGTCGTCAGCCGCGCCTATGGCGAGGATGTCGCCCATGTGTGGGAGTCCGACGGCCTTGAGGGTTATACCATCGAGGACGGTGAGCGCGCCGAGCACGGCACCGACGTTATCCTGACGCTGCGTGAGAACGAGAAGCTCGACGCCGATGGCGAGGCGGAAACCTACGACCGCTTCCTGACCGAGTGGGGCCTCAAGAGCCTGATTCAGCAGTACAGCAACTATGTGCGCTACCCGATTCAGATGATGGTGAGCAAGAGCCGCCAGAAACCCAAGCCCGAGGATGCCGGCGACGACTACACGCCCGAGTACGAGGACTACCAGGAGCTCGAGACCATCAACTCCATGACGCCGATCTGGAAAAAGCGCAGCTCCGACGTCGAGCAGAAGGACTACGACGAGTTCTACAAGTCCACGTTCCACGATTTTGACGATCCCGCGCGCACTATCAGCTTCCATGCCGAGGGTACGCTCGAGTACGATGCCCTGCTGTTTGTCCCGGGCCGCGCTCCGTTCGACCTGTACAGCAAGGATTACGAGAAGGGCCTGTCGCTCTACAGCTCCAACGTCCTGATTATGGAGAAGTGCGACGACCTGCTGCCCGACTACTACAACTTTGTGCGCGGCGTCGTGGACTCTGCCGATGTGACGCTCAACATTTCGCGTGAGACGCTGCAGCAGAACCGTCAGCTCAAGGCTATCGCCAAGCGCGTTGAGAAGAAGATCACCGCCGATCTTGAGGATATGCGCGACAACGACCGCGAGGCTTACGAGAAGTTCTTTGAGAACTTTGGCCGTGGCCTTAAGTACGGCATCTACTCGAGCTATGGCATGAAGGCCGACGAGCTCGCCGACCTGCTGCTGTTCTGGTCCGCCAAGGAGCAGAAGATGATTACCCTTGCCGAGTATGCCAAGGGCATGCCCGAGGGCCAGAAGGCCATCTACTATGCAGCCGGCGATTCGCGTGAGCGTCTGGCAAAGATGCCCGTCGTGAAGGGCGTGCTCGATCGCGGCTACGATGTGCTGCTGCTGATGCAGGACGTGGACGAGTTCACCTTCCAGGCCATGCGTGAGTACGTGGCTGCCGATATGCCCAAGGTCTACGAGGACGATGCTGCTCGCGAGGCAGCC
Source organism: Treponemataceae bacterium (assembly GCA_963602825.1). Classification (GTDB taxonomy): domain Bacteria; phylum Actinomycetota; class Coriobacteriia; order Coriobacteriales; family Coriobacteriaceae; genus Collinsella. The sequence goes on from CAVCKO010000018.1 coordinate 50,839, forward strand.
GAGAAGGCCGTTGCCGACGGCGCCGAGCCCGAGGTCGAGGACCGTCATCTGGAGCTCAAGAACGTCGCGACCGGCGATCTTGACCTGGCGACCGATGACGAGAAGAAGGAGGCCGAGGACGCCACCAAGGAGAACGAGGACCTCTTTAGCGCCATGAAGGAGGCGCTCGGCGACAAGGTCGAGAAGGTTGCCGTTTCCGCACGCCTGACCGACGCGCCCGCCTGCATTACCACCGAGGGCCCGCTTTCGCTCGAGATGGAGAAGGTGCTTCAGAAGGGTCCCGAGGGCGCGCCCGACGGTATGCCCAAGAGCCAGCGCGTGCTCGAGCTCAACGCTAAGCACCCGGTCTTCGCCAAGCTCGTCGCTGCCCAGAAGGCGGGCGACGCCGACAAGATTAAGCAGTACTCCGGTCTGCTCTACGACCAGGCCCTGTTGGTCGAAGGCATCCTCCCCGAGGACCCCGTAGCCTTCGCAGCAGCTGTTTGCGATCTACTTTAGTTACGCGGTTTTACCAAACCGCGTAACGGGCCGACGCTGCCCTTCGTTCCGCCGTTCTAACGAACGGCGGACCAGCCGACGCTGCGCGGGCACCAGAGCGACAACTTGTCATTCAAAGAGGACGGCATGACCAGAAGGTCTATGC
>CAVCKO010000019.1:0-50303 GCA_963602825.1 Treponemataceae bacterium
GGGGCGCCACACTGCGAACAAAACATCGAAATCATCCCTTCGTATCTTGAGCCAATCCTCAAATCGGAACCAATGTTTTGCACCATTATCGCCCAACATGGGGACAAATGTGCCCGAATGGCCATGAGGCAATGTAAAGGGTCTGTCGCAGCTGCTCAAAGAGACCCGCTCACTAATTCGTTCCGCGGAAACCCTTGCCGACGATCTCGGAGCTATCGACGATCGTGATAAACGAGCCCGGGTCGATCTCGCGGACATAGCGGCGCAGCTGCACAGCCTCGCGACGGCTCAGCACGCTCATAATCACCGTGACGCACTTGCCCGAGAAGGCGCCGTAGCCACGGCTGATCGTTGCCGTGCGGTTGAGATGCTTGACAATAAACTCCTCGACTTTTCGCGGTTCGGTGCAAATGATCGTACAGACCTTGCGCAGGTGGATGCTCTCGATAGCCTTATCGACCACGAGCGTCTTGGCAAACAGGCCAAGCACGCAGTACAGGCCGACGCGCGGGCCATACAGGAAAGCCGCGATGGTCACGATGCCGATATCGACCAGCAGCAGCGCGCGGCCAATCTCGAGCGTGGTGCGGCGTTTGAGGATCATGGCAAGAATGTCCGTGCCACCCGTCGAGGCGCCGATGTCAAAGACAATAGCGCTGCCGAGCGCCGGCAAGATGACGGCAAAGCACAGGTCGAGCCACATATCACCCGTCAGAGAGACATCGGTCGGAATGAAGAGCTCAAACAGCGAGACGTAGGCCGAAAGCGCAAACGAAGCGAAGACGCTCCACAGAATCGCCTTGCGCTCCAAAAAGATAAAGCCCAGAACGACCAGGACCGCGTTGATAATCCACATAAAGACGCCGACGGGCAGGGTCGGGAACAGCGTGGAAAGAATGACCGACACGCCCGAGGTGCCGCCGAAGGCAAAGTGATTGGGGGTTTTAAAGGCCACGATGGCGAACGCCGTGAGAATCAGGCCCAGATTGAGCTCGGCAAAAAAGCGCGGAAAGCCTGGCTCCTGGCTGCGCTTGCGGCCGGCGCGCTCGCCACGTTCGATATCCTCGCGACCGACCACGCGCTCCATCGGAACCACAGGCGGGCGATGCACTTCTTCGGCGGCACGCGACGCCGCCTCTGCCGCAGCGGCTTCAATCGCCCATGCCTTGCTTTCGGTCTCGTGTTCGTCGGCCATTACGGCAACCCCTCGTTAACAATTTGGAAACAATTCGCCCATTAGGGTAACGCGGAACGCGAAGATTGCAACCCTTAGTTAGACGAGCGGTATGACCGTATCGAGGGCATATAGAAAACGGCCGGTCGCGCTTTTACATGCGCGACCGGCCGTTGACGTTTACGCAGATAAAACCTGCCAAAACAAACCTGTCCCTTTTTGGAAGGTTATTCGTGCTGGCTGGTGCGGTGCTCGTACTCCTCGGGGGTGATGACATCCTCGATGCGTAGGTTGACGCCTGCCACCTCAAGGCCGGTCATCGCGGCCAGACGCTCGGTGACGCGCGCCTTAACGTCGTCGAAGATCGCAGGCGCATAGGCGCCATACTCGATGATGACCGAGATGTTAACGACCACGCGGTTGTCGTCGGTGACCTCGACCGTCACGCCCTTGGTCAGGTTCTCGGCACCAAACTGCTCCTGCACAAAGTGCATGAGGTTGCCCTTCATGCCCAGAACGTGCGGCACCTCGCGGGTGGCCATGGCGACGATCTTCTCGATCACGCCGTTGGAATAGGTCAGCGAGTCCTCGGACTCGTCCGCCTCCTCGTCCATCTCCTCGTTGTCCTCGTCCGCATCGGACTCGGCCTCGACGAGCGCCTCGTCCTCGAGCGTCACGTCTCCGGTATCGACGACGGCCTCATTCGCCTCGAGCTCGGTATCGGCCACATCGACCTTCGTGTTAAAAGCCATGGTTCCTCCTTATGCCTGCCGCGGATGCGACAGTCGAATACGTATTAGCGGCCGCTAAACAGGCGGCCGAAGAAGTTGACGATACCGTTCTCGCCGTCGCGAATCTGGCCGATTACGGCGCCGATCAGCACAAAGAATGCGATGACGAGCGTGTCCCACAGGCCCAATGTAAGTACCAGCACGGCGAGGATAAAGCCTGCCACGGCACCGAGCGTAGTGTTGGGGTGGCGCACGGCGTAGCTCCAGATAGCAGCGCCCGTACCTTTGATGAGACCCATGGCCTCGTCAAAGTCGTTGGCGGCGCTGTCGTGCTGCTCGCCGGCCTCGGGCTTGGTGTCGGCGGACTCGCCTGCCGGCGTAGCGTTCTGATCGATCGTCAGGCGCGGCGTGCGGGCGGTCTTGTCTTGGTTGGTATCACTCACCGGAAACCTCCACGGTCTGGACGGTAGTCTTGGACGGCAAAAAACGGACGCGCGCGGTCGTGCCCGGCGTGCCGAGCATGGTGTCGCAGGCCTTCTCGATGCGCTGCTGCATCGAGGTGGCAAGAGCGGCAACGTCCTTATCATCGAGCGCGATGGCCTCTACCTTAAAACGAACGCGCGACTCGTCGGAGCCTTGAACGCATGCCTCGATATGCTCAACCATCACACGATCATCGCACTCCGCCGCGGCGCGGGCGCACGAGGAAAGCGCTGCGAGCGTGACCTCGATATTGCGCTCCCCCGCCGGATGCACGCAGGACGGCTCGCGACGCGCGAACATCAAGCGGAAAAACCCAATGAGCACGCCAAGCGCCACGATGGCGGCGCACACCGTAACGACGGCGCGAGGCATGGCGTCACGCAACAGCAGCATAAAGCGATACGTATACGGTCCCCAGAACTGGCAGACAAGCGTGCCCAGCGCCACGATGGCGGCGGCAAGGTACACGATTGCTAGGGCTCGTTTGAGCACGCGCATGCGGCGCTCCTTTCGGGTCTCGGTCCACAGAATGCAAAACGATTCGCATCATTATAAAAGAGCCGGGTCCGGTGCTCTACGCACGCGGATCCGGCTCATCTATTCCACGAGGCTTGCATGCTCGCTTCATTATGCCCAGATATGCGCGGCTTAACCCGCGCGGGCGCTACTCCTCCTCGAGGGCAGCGATGACCTCGTCGGTCATGTCCATGGTGCTGTAAACATCCTGGACGTCGTCGAGCTCCTCGAGGCGATCGATGAGACGCTGGACCTTCTTGGCATCGGCGCCGGAGACCTCGGTCGGGGTGGTCGGAACCATGGTGGTCTCGGAACCCTTGACCTGGACGCCCTGCTCCTCGAGTGCCTTGGAGACAGCCATGACGTCGTTAGCAGCGGTCCAGACGATCCACTCCTCGCCGGCGTCCTCGTAGTCCTCGCCACCGGCCTCGGCGATTGCCATCATGAACTCATCCTCGTCACCGGCAGCACCGTTGGCGATCATGGTCTCCTTCTTGGCATTCTCGTCCAGGATCTCCTTGGCGACGACAATCTGGCCCTTGCGCTCAAACTGGAAGGCGACGGAGCCGGAGGTGCCCAGGTTGCCACCGGCGTGGGAGAAGGCGGAACGGACATCGGCAGCGGTACGGTTGCGGTTGTCGGTCAGGCAGTCGACGTAGACGGCGACACCGGCGGGACCGTAGCCCTCGTACACGATGTTCTCGTAGACGGCGGCGTCGGCACCCGAACCAAAGGCCTTGTCGATAGCGGACTTGATCTTGTCCTTGGGCATGGACTGAGCCTTAGCCTTAGCAACGGCAGCGGCGAGGCTGGCGTTGTTCTCGGGCAGCGGGTCGCCGCCGAGACGGGCAGCAACGGTGATGTTGCGGCTCAGCTTGGAGAAGAGGGCGGAACGCTTGGCGTCCTGCGCGCCCTTACGATGCTTGGTTGTGGCCCACTTAGAGTGTCCGGACATACGTGTCTCCTATCGGTTTCGACCTAAAGCCCAGCGCAGATGCTCGGGCAATATAAACAAACGTCGTTATGATATACCTACTGGCCTGCGAGATAAACCCCAAAATGAAGGCGTCGTGATGATGCAACCGTGATGATGCAACCCTTTGGTGCAAGATAACCTGACCCCAATGCACCAAGTTAGGACCAGAGGAGGTCGCTGCGGGTGATGGTGGCGCCGATGGCAAAGGGCATGCAGGCGATGACTGGATACAGGTAGCGCATGTAGGTCGAGCCGTTGCAAGGACCAATCAGGCACACGGCGAGCACGCCCAGCAGCGGCACCCAAATGGCCAACCCCCGCCACGAATGACGGCGCAGCAAGTAGACCACCACGGCGATCATGATCCACACATAGGTGGCCGAGCTCATGGTAAGCGAGATAAATGGGATGCGCTGTACCGCCACGCGATACAGGTTAATCAGGTGGTCGCACCAGCGTACGACTTTGCTGTCGACCGGATGGAAGTCGAAGTACTTGAGATTGTCGGGACGCGCCATGATCTCGGCACTGCGCGCCGTGCTGTAGACCCAGGCATCGCGAGCGCTCGGATAAAAGTACCCGTAGTAGTTATTGATAAGGGCCGAGATGTAGCACTCGGGATCCTTTTTGAACATCTGGGCCCAAACCTCAAAATAGGCGTCGATATCCTCCTGCGAGGCATATTCGTTAAAGCAGTTCTTGACGGCATCGGACTTGTCGGGGTTGTACCGGCGGCCCAGGTTTTCGTACTTGAGTACGCGATCGATCACGGCACGCTCCTCTTCGGTCACCAAGCCGTCGCAAGGAGCCTCCACGATGGTGCCGTCCTCTTTAACCGTAGGATTGACACCTGAGTTAAGGCCGTCGTGCTTTTGGACGAAGCGCGCCGTCTGCTGGAACGGAATCGAGAGCACCTCGCGCTTGGAGCTGGGCGTAATGTCGTGCGCCGGCATAAAGACCTTGGTGAAGTACATGTTGGAGACAAGACAGAGCGCAAGCACCGCCAGGATGCCAACCCAGCAAAAGCGTGGCACGCGAAACGAGGACTCAGCACCCGTCTGCTTGGCCGCACGGCGAGCCGCATGCACGTCCCAAGCGCAAAACGCCGCCGCGATCACGCATGCCGCCAGCACAAACACCAGGCCGCCGTTACGCAAAAACGTCGACCCCATGGCGCCCAGGGCAAGCAACAGCCAGTCGTGACGCGCAAAAAGCGCGGGCTCGGGCTCGCCCACACGCTCGACATTCGCATCGCGACGAGGCAGGCCACAGGCCACAAGCTTGACGGTCTGCACCAGCAAAACCAAAAACGCATCGGCAAACAGCACATCTTTGGTAAGCAGGGCCGCGTAGTTGGAGAACATGGGCATAAACACAAAGAACAGCAAGATCACGCCGCGGACCGGCAGGCTCACGCCCAGCTTGCGCAACGACGAGATGGAATAGGCCATGCAGGCGGCCGTAATGACGAACTGAGCGCAGGTGTAGATGACAAGACCTGCGTTGGCGCTGTTGAACAGTGAAAGCCCCAGTTGGACGCACGAACCGATGATAGCCGTGTGCACGACCGGATGATGCCCGTTGAGCAACACGTTGGGATTGAGCAGGCGCAGGTAGTCACTCGTACCGTTGGGGTAGTTGAACCACTGGCGAATCTGCGCACCCGTATCTCCCATAAAAAGGCCGGGCAGCGAAGCGATGAGCGTGGGCGCCCAGGCGACCATAAGCACCAGGAAGGGCCCGGCAAAGGGATGGACCGAGAGCACGGCGTGAGCCATACGCCATACGCGGCCAAAGTGCGCTTCGGAAAACGGAATACGCCGAGAGCTCAGCCAATCTAGACACTCAAAGGCAAGGTAGAAGGCAACGACCGCCAAGAGCATCCAGCCCGCACCGCCTATCCAGGCGCAGATGATGCGCGCCTTGTCGCCGAGCACGATCTCGGCCGAATCGGTGAGGTCGTAGCTGCGGCCAAACACCATGCAGACGGCAAAGAACAGCGACGGAAGGATCACCGAGGGACGCCAGGCGTCGCCGCGGCCAAAGAATACGTAGCGAAACGGCAGCGTGAGCAGGCAGGCAAGCGCAAGCAGCATGACCGCGTCGGTATGGCCGGCAAACGAGAGGAGCACCTCGTAGCACACGTACAGCATGCCCGAAGCCTTGGGGTCAATCGCCAAGACTGCGTTGCTCGACACCGGGGCGGGATCGATGGAAAACGCCGTGGTCGCCAACAGCGCGAGCAAAAATGCGATGAGTGTCTGCTTGGCGGGGTAGCGCTTAAACCAGACGATGCGGGCAGCGTCGCGCGCAGCCGTTGTGGAGAGGTCGGAATCCTTCACAGTCCGAAAGCCTTTCTAGAAACCTATCAAACTCGGCAAGACCACCACAAAGGTGCCTGTCCCCTTTGTGGTGGTCTTGGTTAGGCGTCCAGGTAGACGCGCTGGGGCTGATTGCGGTGTCGGGCGAAGATGATGAGCGCTAGGCCGGCGATCACAAGCGGCAGACTCAGCAGCTGGCCCATGGTGATGACGCCGCCCAGCAGATAGCCCAGCTGGGCATCGGGCACGCGCACGAACTCAACGAGAAAGCGGACGATGCCGTACCCCATCACGAACACGCCCATAAACGTGCCCTGGGGCAGCAGCGGCTTTTTGCGGCTGAGCACCTGCAGAATGCAAAAGAGCACGATGCCCTCAAGAAATGCCTCGTAGAGCTGGGAGGGGTGACGCGGCATATCGCCCGCGGTACCACCGAAGACCACGCCCCAGGGCAGATCGGTCGGCTTGCCCCACAGCTCACCGTTGACAAAGTTGGCACAACGGCCCAGGCACAAGGCCAGCGGCGCGCCGATCACGGCAAGGTCGGCAATGGTCCAGGCGTCGAGCTTATACATGCGGCACACGATGATGCCGCCCAAGATGCCGCCCACCAGGCCGCCATGGAAGCTCATACCTCCCTCGTTGGTGGCAAAGATCTCGAGCGGGTGGGTCCAATAGTAGCCATCACCATAAAAGACAACGTAAAACAGGCGCGCGCCGATGATGAGGCCAAAGACCACGCCGACCACGACGCTCGTCAGATCGTCAATCGTGATGTTAAAGCCCCAACGGCGCTGCGTGCGGTACATGACGACCGCCGTAAGCAGGGCACCGACCACATAGGCCAGACCGTACCAGTAGATGGTGATGGGACCCGCCGAAATCGCGACGGGATCAAGCATATGGTAGAGGTCGTTGAGCATATCGATCCCCTCTCCCTACATACAAATGCGGCCGCGGGCCTTGCGCTCGCAGCCGCATATCTGGGCGTAACGTCTATGCGGAGCATGACGTCCGCAGCTTTCGCATCTTAGAACGGCGCGTACTCGTCGTACAGGTCGTCGGTCTCGCCAGAAGCATTGACCTGCTCAACGCGGGTAACGCCGGGCACATGTTCCTTCAGGATGCGCTCGATACCCATGGACAGGGTCAGCGAGCTCATGGGGCAGCCGGCGCAGGCGCCCTGCAGCTCCAGCTTGACGACGCCCTCGTCGTCGACGCCCACATACTCCATATCGCCGCCATCGGCCTGCAGGTTGGGGCGGATCTCCTCAAGAACCTTCTTAAGCAGCTCTTCGTTAACAGCCACAGGGGCTCCTTTCTCACAATAACGCGGGCACGCCCGCGGACAGGGGCTATGTTACTACAGCCATGTACCCGCTTAGGCGCCAGCCATGCGCGCGGACACGACTTTCACGAGCAGTCAATTTGGGACGGGGCTCTTTTTAGCTGTTTTGCCGCCAGCTGGCGTTGGCACGCACTACTGCTGAGCCCGCTCCCCGGTACCAATATGGACATCGACGATAACCTGGCGGTAGCTGATGCCGCAGGAGTCGAGGATGCGGCGGCTGATACGACCGTCGTCGGTATCGGCGTATTTGTTGTCCAGGTAGACAACCTCGCCCACACCTACCTGCGCCAGGATCTTGGCGCAGTCGTGGCACGGGAACAGCGTGACGTAGACCGTGGAGCCCTCGAGGTCCTTGAGCGAGCCGCGATAGTTGAGCACGGCGTTTGCCTCGGCATGCACCACGTAGTTGTGCTTGTCCTGCAGCGGGTCGTCGCTCGTGCCCCACGGGAAAAAGTCGTCGTTGAGTGCCGAGGGCGTGCCGTTGTAGCCCACCGAAAGGATGCGGTGGTTGGTGCTGGCGATACACGCGCCCACCTGCGTGTTGGGGTCCTTGCTGCGACGCTGCGCGGCAATGGCCACGCTCATAAAGAACTCGTCCCAGCTAATGACGTCGCGGCGCTTGCCCGACGCGGTTTGATGAAGATCGTCCGACATGCCAGACACCTCCGTAATCGCAATAGTTTGACCTATTGTAGCAGGTGAAAGGTGGGGCTGTTTCCTCTCCCGCCGACGTCCTCAGCTTTATGCGCGACGAGGCTTTTGGTTGATGCGATACAGCTCAGCGAGACCCCGCAGTGTCAGTGCGTCGTCTACCGTCAGGCTGTGGCCGACCAACGCCGCGAGCGCCTCGGCATCGTCGCCGGTAATGACAATGGGCACGCTGCCCTCCCCCGCCGCCTTGGTCGCGCGCATCTCGGCAAGCACCATGTCGAGCATGCCGTCGATGCGGGCCACCTCGCCCAAGACCACGCCCGAGCGCATGGCCTCGCGCGTGTTGCGACCGATCACATGCGTGGGTGCCGAGGGCTCGACCTGCGGCAGGCGCGCCGCAGCGGCCGAAAGCGAGCGGGCGCCAAGTGCCAGACCCGGCGCGATGACGCCGCCGACAAAGGTTCCGTGCGCATCGATGACCTCGATATTGGTCGTGGTACCCAGATCGATCACAATGCACGGCGAGCCGTAGACGGCACGGGCAGCCACGGCGTCGGCGATGCGGTCGGGACCGATCTCGGCCGGATCATCGTAGTGCACGGGTATGCCGGTCTTGAGGCCCGGCCCCACGGTGAGCACGCGCCCCGTGCAAGTGCGGGAAAGCGCCACCTTCCACGGGCGCTCGAGCGCCGGCACTACGCAGCTCAGCACTGCGGCTGCGGGAACGAGCACACCCGGCATGCCCGCATCGGCTGACAGCGCGCCCATGACCTGCGTGAGCCTCATGCGCGCCTCGTCGGCTGTGATGCTCGACGGCGTCGTGATCTCGCACGTCGCAAGCGGGCATTCCTGCGCCGCGGCCGAATCCTCGGCAAACAGGCCAAAGCGAATGAACGTGTTGCCCACGTCGACCGTCAATATGTATGCGCACCCATTAAGCATCGTCGGCGCTCCTTTCGTCTGCCCAGCAGTATATCGCCTCCCTAAACCAGTCATCCCAAAATGACTAGCTTGCGGCTATACTGGTGCGCGGTCGTGCGCGAGCTCACGCGGCGGCCCTTGGTAACCCGACTTCCCGCGCCGTATCCGTAGCGGCGCTCCCGGGGGAAGCGGATATACGCAAAGGAGTTCTATATGAGCAATCCCTCGAACCGTACCTCGATGCGCGGTCAACTCACGCTGCGCGGCGTCGTCATCGGCGTCCTTGGCTGCGTGATCATCACGGCAAGCTCGGCCTATACCGCCCTCAAGATGGGCGCACTCCCCTGGCCGATCGTCTTCGCTGCCGTCATCTCGCTGTTCTTCCTTAAGCTCATGGGCAACGCCAGCCTCAACGAGGCAAACGTCACCCACACCATCATGTCCGCAGGCGCCATGGTCGCCGGCGGTCTGGCGTTTACCATCCCGGGCGCCTGGATGCTGGGCTATGCCGATCAGATCAGCTGGCTCGACATGTTTATCGTGGCACTCGCCGGCACCATCCTGGGCCTGCTGGCCACGGCGCTCATCCACCGTCACTTTATCGTGGACGCCGCGCTTGAGTTCCCCACCGGCAACGCCGCAGCTCAGACCCTGCGCGCCACCGAGGCCGGCGGCAAGACCGGCAAGCAGCTCTTTGGCTCCATGGCCATCGCGGGCATCTACAGCGTGCTTCGCGACGCCCTGGGCATTGTGCCCAGTATGCTGTGCACGCTCAACATCCCCGGCGTGACCTTTGCCATCTACAACTCGCCCATGCTGCTCTCCGTCGGCTTCCTCGTGGGCTTCGCCCCGGTCGCTTTCTGGTTTGCCGGCGCGCTGCTGGGCAATTTTGGCATCGTCGTTGGCGGCACCGCTGCCGGTCTGTTTGACGTTATGACCGCACAGGGCATCGTCAAGTCCCTGGGTATGGGCCTCATGATGGGCTTTGGCGTCGCCGTCGTCCTCAAGGACATCCTGCCGCAGGTCGCCGGTATCGTCCGCGGCCTCGCCGCCGACAGCTCCACCGACACCGACGAGCAGTCGCTCATCTCGGGCTCCCTTAAGCTCGACGCCGGCATCATCGGCCTGGGCGCCGCCGCCATCGCCGTGATCGTCGCCATCGCGCTCGACCTTGGTCCCGTTCCAGCCGTCATCGTCACGCTGTTCACCTTTGTCACCACCATCATGAGTGCGCAGAGCTGCGGGCAGACGGGTATCGACCCCATGGAGATCTTCGGCCTCATCGTCATGCTCATCGTGGCAGCCTTCGCGCAGCTCGCTCAGGTCAAGCTGTTCTTTATCGCCGGCATCGTGGCCGTAGCGTGCGGCCTTGCGGGCGACGTCATGAACGACTTTAAGGCCGGCGCCGTGCTGGGCACCAACCCGCGCGCACAGTGGGTCGGCCAGGCCATAGGCGGCATCGTGGGCGCCCTGGTCGCCGCCGCTGTCATGGTCGCGCTCGTCACCGCCTATGGTCCGGACGCCTTTGGCCCCGACAAGAGCTTTGTGGCCGCACAGGCAAGCGTGGTCGCCACCATGGTCTCGGGCATCCCGAGCGTGCCGTGGTTCGCTGGCGGCTTTATCGCCGGCATCGTCATGTACTGGCTCGGCATTCCGGCCATGATGATCGGCCTGGGCGTATACCTGCCGTTCTATATGTCGCTCACGGCTTTCCTGGGCTCCTGCGTTAAGCTCGCCTACGACAAGTGGGCCGCACACCACGATGCCGCCGCCGGTCTTTCGGACGAGGAGAAGGCCGTCAAGGACGCCGCCTTCCAGGAGCAGGGCCTGGTTGTCGCCAGCGGCCTGCTCGGTGGCGAGTCTATCGTCGGCGTTATCCTGGCGTTTGTCTCTGTTGGCCTGAGCCTGCTGGGCTAAACCCAGCAACAACGTAACCGCACAGAGCGCGGGGTCGGCGACTATCCGGCCCCGCGCTTTTTTGTATCTGCCGAAACCCTCGGCAGTACTCGCATGTGGCGTGTCTTCCTTTGCCTGCTCGCCTAAGTTCCATGTCAAGATGACCGCCCCACCCGTCACGGTGTAGAGTACATGATGCGAACGCACCCGCGTTCCTGCGGCAATACGAGGTGGACATGGAGCTCGATAAACAACAGATCAAGCGACTGCGCGAGCGCCATCATCGGCGCCATGGCATCCGCCCCGCCCACAGCGAGGCCATGGAGAACGCAAGCCGCTTTCTAAAGCAGGCATTCAACATTCGCGAGGGACGCGCGCCCTATCACGTGATTCGCAAGCGCTTTGTAAACGGGGCGCGCCTGACTGGCTCACACTTATGCATCCTGATCATTGCCATGTTGATCGCGAGCATCGGCCTCGATATCGACTCGGACATTGCCATCGTGGGCGCCATGCTCATCTGCCCGCTCATGGGGTCGGTCCTTGCCATGGCATACGGCATCGCCACGCTCGACCGCGAGATTACCGTCGAGGCCATCGCGGGCTTGGCTCTACAGATGGCCTTTTGCCTGGTCACGTCCACGTTGTACTTTAAGCTCTCACCCCTTGGCACCACCACGGCCGCCATCATCGACAATTCGACACCGACTGTGTGGGACCTTGCCGTCGCGCTCGCGGGCGGCTTTGCGGGTGGTCTGGGCAACTCGCGCGACCAGGAACCCGCCACGCTCATCGCCGGCGTGGCCGTGGCGACCGCGCTCATGCCGCCCCTGTGTGCGGCGGGCTATGGCATCGCCATCGCAAGCGGGTCGTTGTTCTTCTCGGCGCTTTATGAGTTTGGCATCAACGTGGTCTTTATCGCACTGGCCGCCGAAGCCGTGCTGCTTCTTTTGCGCGTGCCGCTCAAGCGCGACCTGAACGGCGACGGTATTGTGACCGCCGAGGAAAAAGCCGAGGTCGACGAGCTATCGCGCAAGGTGCGCCGCCGCATCATTGTGGGCACGGTAGTCTTTGCCATCCCCTGCATCGTTATGACCGCGGGTTCCATTGGCTCGGCGCAGTCCGGCGTGCAGGACGGCTACGGCGTCACCGAGACCACGCGCGAGCTTGCGGCGGTGCTGCCAGGCTTTAAGGACTACACCGTCGCCGTCGAGACCTCGGCTACCGAAGGCGAGGAGGAGGGCATCGTCGAGCGCGAGATTGTCGCCCATGTGACGACAATCGAGGCGCTTGGGGCACACGACCGCCACGTCGCTCGCAAGCTCATCGACCTCAATGTGCCCGAGCTCGATCGCGTGGAGTTTGACGTGAAGTAATGCCGGCGCGGGATAAGCGCTCGCACGGACGCAAGTTATGACGAGGCGCAGACGCGATACGGACACGAGCAAATAGCGGGGTTCAGTTCACACCCGCGCCCCGCTCGCCGTTTTATTGCCGTAAATCAACTGGCCGGATCGACATCGCCCGACTCCACCGTAAACGCAGGTTTGGTGCTCACCAGATAAAATCGGGTCACTTTGCTATTTCTATATTTCTAAATAGATAGAGCTGGCCCCGCTCGCGTCGGCGCGACATATACGCCACGTGGACCGTACCGAATTCTTCGCCGTTTTCCCTCTTTAACACCAGGATATTGGGGTCGTCCATACGCTTAAACTGCCCGTCTGCGCAGATTCCGTCTTGGTCGACCAGCTGCCATCGACAGTTGTCCTCCTCAAGAAAAGCCAGGGTTTCCCGACTCGTTTTGTCATCCCGATAGTAACCATCAATGGCAAACCCTTCGGAAGCGCATTCCTGCATATAGGACGTTTCTCGGCTCATAGCAAACAGCCCTGTAGCGCCCAGGAGCACAGCCAGACAGACCACTGCAAGGGTTATCGAAATAGCACTGCGACCCATGTTAGCCCAACCGATAGTTGTTTAACGGAGCGCGAAACATACCTGGAACCTCCGATATCAGGGGGAACGTCGCCAGCAGGCTGGTGACAACTATATGTTTCTGACATCAAACCATATGGCCGCCACCCGCGGAGGGGGCATCGGCGAACGGCGTGTTTTCATACTCCATTGGTCAAACCTAAGCGCGGCCCTACAGCTCGTACTTGTACACGCGATAGATGTACTTCTCGGCTTCCATCTCGTGGGTGGTGATGGCCAGACCGTACCGATCGTACTCGGTGAAGGTCTTGGCCTGGCCCGATGCCACGAGCATGCTATTTGAATCACCAACGCGCTGCGCACTGCTCACATAGCCCGAAAACGGCACGGCGATCTGGTCTTCGAGCTCGTAGGTGCGCGCCGTCTCGTCCACTGTAAAGATGCGCCCAAACGAATGCGTGCCCTCGTTGTAGTCGGTCACCACCGCGGCGCCCAGCTGGCCCCAGTCGAACTTGGGATAGCTTTCGGCCGCACCAAAGTTGTTGTCGTACAGCAGCACCTGGTAGCGACCGGTCGTTGCCGTGTCAGAACTCGACAGATACGTCACACTGTGCTGGCCCGCGTTGAGCGAAAAATCGCCCTGGGCTTGCAGCAGCTTGTCCTCAAAGCCCGAGCCGGCCCATTGTCACTCCTTTCTATTTCTGGGTCCATCTTCTCACTGTTGGCGGCCGAAAATGATCCGTTTTCCTCCGTCCCCGAGGGATCATTTTTTAGTACTTGAAGAAGCCCTCGCCCGAGCTTTCGCCCAGCTTACCTTCGTCGAGCATTTTCTTGAGGACGGAGGCCATGGCCTTAAAGTTGTAGGGCATCATCATCTTTTTGAGCAACGGGCTCACCAGGCCCGGGACCTTCTGATACTGCATGACGATGTTGTAGGCCGTCTGGATGCCCACCGTGTCGAACACGCGGAACGGACCTTTGGGCGCGCCAGTGCCGCGCGTCCATGCGAGGTCGATGCTCTTGGGGTCACTCACACCCGAGACATACAGATCAAGGCCCGAGAGCAGCCACGGCACTAACATGGAGTTGAGCAGGTAGCCGTTCTTTTCCTTGTTGACGGGAAGTGCCAGCATGCGGATGTCGTTGGCAAAGTCGACAAGCTCGTCGAAGTAGCGCTTGTCAGTTTGGCTCTGGGCCATGACCTCGGTCATGTTGTTCTTCCAGATGGAATTGGCAAAGTGCAGCGACAGGTACTTCTCGGGGCGGCCGGTGTACTTGGCAAAGGTGCTCGGCAGCAGCGTAGAGGAGTTCGTTACGACGACGGTCTTTTGCGGGAGAACCGGGGCGAGCTTCTTGTAGAAGTCGATTTTTGCCTGGGTGTCCTCGGCCATAGACTCGATGACCAGATCGGCATCGGCAACGGCCTTGGCCAGATCGAGCTCCAGCTTGAGCGTGGAGTAGGCACGCTCGACGGCAGCGAGTGCCACCTCCTTGTCGAAGGTCTGGTCGCTATCGGCGATGCCGGCACACCACTCGCCCGTACCATCCGCCATACCCTCGATTGCCGCGATGTACTCCTCGCGCACATGATCGATCTTGGGCTGGGTGCGGCCGATGCTGCCCTCGCTGCGCAGCCAAATCGTTACATCAAAGCCGCAGTAGGCTGCCTGAAAGGCAATCTGGCTTCCCAGCACGCCGCCGCCGGCAACGCAAACGGTCTTGTAGCTCATAGGAACAGTTCTCTCTTACGTAATTCCATAGATGTGTATTTTATTTAACCGTATGGAGGCTACGAGCCGGGGGTTGGTTCTATAAACGGACGGTATTTTGCGGCGAACGGCTACACCTGTTCATTATCTCAGGGTTCCGAGGGCGATTTTTTGTGCCACCGAGACGCCGTTTTCGGAAGTATGCGGCAAATTTTGAAACTCTCGAGCACACCCCCGTTTTCCGTTAATAAAACCGCAGGTACAGAGCTTGGACATATCCGGTGTGCTCGGCCTATTCAGATTTTGCCGCATACTTCCGAAATCTAAGTTCGCAAGGGGTGATAGCTGGGGCGTTTACGCAACATATGTCCAGCAAAACGGGTGGTAGTCGATACGGCCGCCACCCGTTTGTCTTATATCTGGCTCGAAGTAGGCCAACTACTTCTTAATGCCGCGTCCCAGGCGCTCAGCGACCGACGCCACGGCACTCTCGTCGACCGAGCCGCAGCTCACGCAGCCATCGTGGGCACGCATCTGACCGGTGACCTCGTCCATCGCGAGCGGCGCCACCTTCTCGAGCTTAAAGCCCTTGCCGGCGCGCATGTTTTCCTTGGCCACGCTGATCATGAGCTTAATGCGGTTGAGCTGGTTGACCTCGGACGCGCCGGGGTCGTAGTCCACCGCGACGATGTTGCTCTCGGGATGCTGACGGCGCAGCTCCTTGATCACAGCCTTACCCACTACGTGGTTGGGCAGGCACGCGAAGGGCTGCGTGCAGATGATGTTGGGCGCACCGTGGTCGATCAGGTCGAGCATCTCGGCCGTGAGCAACCAGCCCTCGCCCATGTTGTTGCACACCGAAAGCACCGTACGGGCCTTGTCCGCCATGGTGCCGATGCGCTCGGGCGCCTCGAAACGCTTGGACTTCTCGAGCAGCTCCTCCACCGGCGTGCGCATCCAGTCCACCAGCTTAATGAGCGCCTGCATGCTAGCGCGCGCCGTGGCGGAGCTTCCCAGCTCGTCTTTCTGCAGCTCGGCGTTGCTCATGGAGTACAGGAAGAAGTCGAGCAGGCCCGGCACCACGGCCTCGCAGCCCTCACGCTCGATGACATCGACCACGTGGTTATTCGCCGTCGGGTGGAACTTGACCAGAATCTCGCCGACCACGCCCACGCGCGGCTTGGTGCCCTCGCCCACAAGCGGCATGGTGTCGAACGCACGAATGGCCTCGCGAGCGAGCTTGGTGTAGTTGTGCCTGTTGAACTTAGGCGCCAGCTTGCGGGCGCGCGCCATGTACTCCTCGTAGAGCGCGTTGGCGGCACCGGGCGTGGCCTCGTACGGGCGGCAGCGATAGAGCATCTGCATCATGACGTCGCCAAAGAGCACCGCGTACACGGCCTGCTTGAGCAGCGCGGGCGTAATCTTAAAGCCGGGGTTATCCTCGCCAAGCGCCACGGCCGAAAGCGAGATCACCGGGATCTCGGGGTGGCCGCTCTCGCGCAGGGCCTTGCGGATGAGCGCGATGTAGTTGGTGGCACGGCAGCCGCCACCGGTCTGGCTGATGACCACGGCCGTCTTGGACAGGTCGTAGCGACCGCTCTCGATGGCCTCCATGATCTGGCCCGTCACCAGAATTGACGGGTAGCAGATGTCGTTGTTCACGTAGCGCAGGCCGGCCTCGACGGCATCGTGGTCAGTCGAGGGCAGCAGCTCCAAGTTGTAGCCGGCACCGCGGAACACCTCTTTGACCAGGTCGAAGTGGATCGGCGCCATCTGTGGGCACAGGATGGTGTAGCCCTCCTCGCGCATCTGCTCGGTAAAGGGCACCTTGGGCCACGCGGTCGAAGCACTCTCGCGCTGAGCCTCAAACGTGTACTTGCGGCTTGCGAACGCGGGGGCATCCGTGGAGGGCGCCACCGGCGCAGCATCGCCCTGCTCGTATGCCTCGCCCGCGGCCGTGGCCTCGGCCAGGCGCTCGGCCTCCTGGTCCTTAAGCGCGGCCATGAGCGAGCGGATGCGGATGCGCGCGGCGCCCAGGTTGGACACCTCGTCGATCTTGAGCACGGTGTAGATCTTGCCGCTGGCCTCCAGGATCTCCTGCACCTGGTCGGTAGTCAGGGCATCGAGACCGCAGCCGAAAGAGTTGAGCTGAATCAGGTCCAGGTCGTTGCGCATCGTCACAAAACGGGCGACGGCGTACAGGCGGCTGTGGTACATCCACTGGTCGACGACGCGGATGGGACGCTCGGGCTTCACCAGATGCGCGAGCGAATCCTCGGTAAAGACCGCAAAGCCAAAGCTCGAGATAAGCTCGGGCAGGGCGTGGTTGATCTCGGGGTCGTTATGGTAGGGACGACCGGCAAGCACGATGCCGTGACCGCCGTGGTCCTCGACCCACTTAAGGGCCTCCTCGCCCATGGTCTGGATATCCTCGTGGAAGCGCGCATCGGCCTCAAAAGCAGCGTTGACAGCGGCATCGACCTCAGAGCGCGTGATCTTGGGACCGCGCACGCGACCGCGACCGGCCTCAGCATCGGCCACGCGGTCGACGGCGAGCACCTGGTACAGACGGCGCTTGAGCTCGGTCTTGTCGTGATAGGGCACAAACGGGTACAGGAACTCGATGTTCTGCTCGCGGATCTCGTCGATGTTGAGCGCCAGCGCCGTGGGGTAGCTCATGACGATGGGGCAGTTATAGCAGTTGCCTGCCGTCGGATCCTCCTTGCGCTCCCAGCGCACGCACGGCATCCAGATAAAGTCGACGTCACGGTCGATGAGGTTCATCACGTGGCCGTGGCTCATCTTGGCCGGATAGCACACGCTCTCGGACGGCATGGACTCAATGCCCGCCTGGTAGGTCTTTTTGCTCGACTGGTCGGACAGCTGCACGCTAAAGCCCAAGCGCGTAAAGAACGCGTGCCAGAAGGGATAGTTCTCGTACATGTTGAGCGCGCGCGGGATGCCGACGGTACCGCGCGGGGCCTCGTCGGGGCTCAGCACCTCGCGGTTAAAGAGCAGCTCGTTTTTCTTTTTGAAGAGGTTGGGAGCCTCGGTCTTCTGCTTTTTGTGGCCGGCGCCCTTCTCGCAGCGGTTGCCGGTAATGAAGCGCCTGCCGCCGCCAAAGTCGTTGACGGTGAGCTGGCAGTTGTTTGAGCAACGGCCGCAGCGAACATGCTTTTGCGTCACGGTGAGGTGCGCGATATCCTCGGCCGAAAGGATGGTCGAGGTGCCGTCGGCGCCGGCGCGATCGCGGGCGAGCAAGGCCGCACCGTAAGCGCCCATGCAGCCAGCGATGTCGGGACGCACGGCATGAACACCGGTGAGCTGCTCAAACGCGCGCAGCGTGGCGTCGGACATAAAGGTGCCGCCCTGGACGATCACCTGGCTGCCGATCTCCTTGGGATCGCGCAGCTTAATGACCTTGAACAGGGCGTTTTTGATGACAGAGTAGGACAGGCCGGCCGCGATGTCGCCCACCGTGGCGCCTTCCTTTTGCGCCTGCTTGACGCGCGAGTTCATAAAGACGGTGCAGCGGCTGCCCAGGTCGACGGGGGCCTTGGCGTGGATGGCGGCGTCGGCAAATGCGCGCACGTCCATGTTCATAGACACGGCGAAACTCTCGATAAAGCTGCCGCAGCCCGACGAGCAGGCCTCGTTGAGCATGATGTGTTCGATCACGCCGTCCTTGACGCGCAGGCACTTCATGTCCTGGCCGCCAATGTCCAGAATGAACTCGACGCCGGGCAGGAACGCCTTGGCGCCGCGCAGGTGCGCGACGGTCTCAATCTCGCCGGAGTCGGCCTTGAGGGCCTCGATGAGCAGCGCCTCACCGTAGCCCGTGGTGGTCACGTGGCCGATGGTGCAGCCGGCGGGGATGTGGTTGTAGAAATCGGCCATGATGACCTTGGCCGTGCCCAGGATGTCACCGTTGTTGTTGCCGTACCAGGTGTGCAGCAGCTGACCGTCCTCACCCACGAGCGCGGCCTTCATGGTGGTGGAGCCGGCGTCGATACCGATGAACACGCGGCCGGTGTAGCCGTCGAGCTTGCCCTTGGGGACGACTTCCTGGTCGTGGCGGGTTTTGAACTCGGCAAAGTCTTCGTCGGTGGCAAAGAGCGGGTCCAGGCGCTCGACCTCGGCACCCTGCGTGTCACCCAAACTATCGATAGCCTCGATGAGCTGCGGGAACGTGCTGAGCTTGTTGGACTCGTGCGCCATGGCGGCGCCGCTCGCCACAAACAGGTGGGCGTTTTGGGGCACGATACGGTGCTCCTCGTCCAGGTTGAGCGTGAGGTAGAAGCGATGACGCAGCTCGGAGAGGTACTGCAGCGGGCCGCCCAGGAAGGCGACGTTGCCGCGGATGGGACGGCCGCACGCCAGGCCCGAGATGGTCTGGGTCACGACGGCTTGGAAGATGGAAGCGGCCACGTCTTCGGGGCGGGCGCCCTCGTTGAGCAGCGGCTGCACGTCGGTCTTGGCAAAAACGCCGCAGCGGCTGGCGATGGGATAGATGGTGGTGGCGTTGGCCGCGAGCTCGTTGAGGCCGCTCGCGTCGGTGTGCAGCAGGGTGGCCATCTGATCGATGAACGCGCCCGTGCCGCCGGCGCAGGTGCCGTTCATGCGCTGCTCGATACCGTTGTCGAAGTAGATGATCTTGGCGTCCTCGCCGCCCAGCTCGATGGCGACGTCGGTAGCCGGGATGAGGGTCTCGACGGCACGTTTGCTGGCGATGACCTCCTGGACAAACTCCAGGTCGAGCCACTGGGACAGCAGCAGGCCGCCCGAGCCGGTAATGGCGCAGGTCATCTGGGCCGTCGGCAGCACGGTCGCAGCGCCCTCGAACAGGTCGCGGGCGCAGGCACGGACGTCGGTGTGGTGGCGCTGGTACTTGGCGTAGACGATCTGGTTGTCGTCGTTGAGCACGGCGAGCTTGACGGTAGTGGAGCCCACGTCGATGCCCAGGTGCAGGTTGCCACGAGCGTTCTCGGGGTTGAAGATCGCGCCTTCGGGGGCCTGGCCGGCGGCTACGGGCTCAGCGGCGGTGGCGGGCTCGCTAGCGACGAACGTCTCCCCTGCCGCGTTCTTGGCATCGGCAACTGCCTCGGCAACTTTCTCAGCAGCCGCGGTCGCGGCCTTCTGCGCGGCGTCCACCACGGCGGGTGCAGCCTCACGCGCGGCAGCGACCATACGGTCCTTGATGCCCTCGACGAGTTTGCTCATTGTCTCTCCTCTTAGTTGTTGGACTCGACGGCTGCGGCGGTGTCGGCCGCGTCCTCGAGCTGTAGGTTCAATAGCTTCATGCCGTATTCCGGCACGTTGATATCAATGGGTTGGCCATACAGGTCACCAGGGCGCACAAAAGCGAGCACCGTCATAATGCGCGCCATGGCCTCGGGCGATTCGGTAAGCCCACGCTCAAACCAGCGCTGAATCATGCCGACCTCGGCACTCACGACGTAGGTGACGTAATAGTCAAAGAACGTGCCCAGCGCCAGGCCCAAAATGCCCGTCTGCGCACGCGGCACCACAGCCTCACGAGCGGTGTCGATGATTCTTTTAATGAAGGCCTGGTCGCCGCCCGGACCCAGCAGCGCACCGATTAAGTCGCGGTTGGCCGCAAGATAACGCAGCAGCTCAACCGAACCGGGCGCCGGCTCGAGCTCATCGATGTTGCGGTAAAGATCGGGCAGTTGAGCCGCGGTGATGAGCTCAATGCGCTCACGGATCTCGGCCAACAAGCCGTCCTCGATCTGATTGATAAAGTCGGGGATATCGCGGTAGTGCGAATAGAACGTGCGGCGCGTAAGGCCGGCGCGCTCGGTGAGCGACGCGACATTAATGCGCGAAAGGTCGCCGCTTTCGGCAAGCTCGCTGGCAAGTGCCTGGCGAAGGGCACGCTGCGAGCGAAGGGACCGGCGATCGCATTTCTCGAGCTGGGACAAGCGTCCTCCTTGTTACTCAGCCTGTGCGCTATTGCACAGTGCGAGTATTATTGCACACCGTGTGCACCAACACGTAAAGGCAATATTTTGGATGTGACAAAGGGGCAGTCCTTTTGTCACATTATTCGATGACGGTGCGGGAGTTTTGCTTGCGCATGGTGGCGAGCATGTGTTTGGGGACGGCGTGGACCATGCAGCTGCCGATGGTCGCGCTCGCGGCGGCCTTGGCTGCATCGCTTGCGTTTTTGGTCGCGTAGCTGTGGCGGAAACGCTTGAGCATGGCGATGTCGTTGCCGCCGTCGCCGTAGACCGCGACCTCATCCTCGGCAATACCGTAGTAGCCCGCCAGCCAGGCCACGCTCTCGCCCTTGTTGCACGCCACGTCCGTGATCTCGAACATCACCGGATCGAACGGCGCGTTGACCACGCGGTCCGATCGCTCGGCCAAATATGCCTTAAGGTCGCGCTCCAGCTCGGGCGAGGTCACGCGGCAGTTGATCTTGCACACATCGTGGCGCAGGATGTCACCGATCGACTGGTCGAAATACTGCTCCTCGTGATACCCGCCACGTGCACGCATGCCGCGCATCACAATACGCTTGATGGGGCTGTCCTTTTTAAAGCCCGCCTGATGCATCTCGAACGAACCGCTCGAGAACATGCCATCGGGCGTGGAGCAGTCGAAGCAAATGTCCGGGAATGCCTTGAGCAGCTCCTCGGTAACCTGCGGATCGATGGTCCAGGTTTTGAGCACCTCGCCATGACTGTCGCGCACGATTGATCCATTGGAGCAGCAGGCGTCAAGCGCCAGGCCCGTAAAGCCATGCTCGCCGATCGGCAGCGTCGAGCGTCCGGTCGCGGGAACCACATGCAGGCCAGCCTCGGTCAGCTCGCGAATGGCGCGGCGGATGGTTCCGTCGGCCTCGTGCAGGGCGTTCAGCAGCGTTCCGTCTAAGTCACTCGCAAACATCTTGATCATGGGCATGCCTCTCCTTCGTCTGCACGATATTGTAGACGAGAACGGGCGTGCCCAAACAATGGCGTCCCGGCGCGACGTGCCACTGCCTCCACAAATTCACGGTGCCCCAGTGCCTTAAGACATTCGCCATAAGCGACTTTTCAGCCGATAAAACAGCGCTGTAATCAACGTCAGCACCGCCAACATTCCTGCGAATACAATCGCCGGAGTCCATCGATCATATGCGAGCCCGTAAACCAATTGGCCAATAGGCGTTGCGCAGGAAAGCGCCATGTAAACGAGTGCCAGCACTTTTCCGCAGAGTTCCTTTGGCGCTGACCGCTGAACGAATGAAACGACTTCAACCGATGTAACGCTTGCCCACGCCATGACCCATGCCGAGCCGGCCGCAAGCGCGACAAACGCAAATTCGTTAGGACCGCTCAGTAGCGTGACAATAATCGGTACGACTCCTAAACAGATCATCGCAACATATCGACATATGCCCTTGAAGGAAAAACGATGCGGCCAAATACCGACCAAACCACTGCCGACAAGACCACCTAAGCCCATAGCCACCTCAATAATCCCAACAAAGGATGACTGCATTCCGAGATGCTTTGCAACAATAACGGGAGCACCAATCGTTAACCCAACTAACGCAAGGTTCAAAATAGCCGCAATCAAAAACACAACGAGCAATGATGAGTTTTGAGACAGGTACCGAATCAACTCCCGAAAATCGTTTCGGCGTGTCGTACGAGTCGCGCCGTCTCCCATCGTTTCAGATGAGGCATTTTGCTTGAGTGCGCCCCCGAACAGCAGGGCTGACATCGTAAACGTCAACGCCGCGGTTTCGCATAGAGTATCGATACCAAAGCACCCATAGACTGCCGTCCCGACTACAGGCCCCAAGATATTGCTCATCATGACTATCTGCGAGACCAACGCAGTGGCACGCTCAACCTTTTCTTGGCCCGTCATGCGCACCGCCTCAATTTGAAGCATCGGTTTCAGCAGCGATTGGATGCCATATTGAACGCAAAGCATTGCTGCCACGACAACCGCAAGAGGCAGCGAACGTTTCATGGGGATAAACAGCAGTGATGCAGCCATCAGAACAATGCCGAGTACCACAAGAACCCCGCGATGTCTTCCCCGATCCGCCAAAATCCCGCCAACCGGAGTCGCGAGCACGCCCGGTATGAACGCTATCGCCGCGACGGCGCCATATAACGTTGAGGAGCCGCTGCAATCGAACAAGTAAAGCGGACACGCAAAGCACAGTGCCGACAGCATCGAATACGCACACAGCTGTGCAACAAGAAGACCAAATAGCCTGATAGATCGCACTGTTTTTGGCGCCAATGAAACGCTAATTCTTCGCATCCCAGCCATAAGCCTGCCCCCAAATACATACTGTCAGTATGTATTTAATGACTTGAAAAGGGCAGCCATGGCTACCCTCACAAATCAATTACATACCGTTGGTATCTATATTACCACCCGGCACGGTTCCATACGTCCCAAATCTGGGCCGTTGTCTGGAGCACTTCATTACCCAAATCAAGCCCCACCGCGGCCGCCATCTGCGCCAAACATTGTGCGCGAGCAAGCATTCGCTCCTTGGGCTCGAGCGGACGGAACAATGGCAGCAGCCAAAGATTCGCTAACAACGATACGGCCTCCGCTGCTTCGCGCGGGCATTCGCACGCAATGGAGCCGTCGGCGATGCCCTCCTCGATTACTGGCAAGAGATTGCCATCGGCCGACTCGTCAAACGAACCTTGGTACTGCATCGCCAGCAGCCGCGAGCTTTTTACCGGATCTGCCGCAGGATGCATGCGAGCCCATAGCTCGATTTGCGGAACGACGGACTCGGGCGCATAAAGTCGTTTGAGCTTTTGAGCTCCCGTCATATTGCCAGCAACGAGTGTCGCGCGACGGCGCTCAGCAATCGGAGCCGTTGCCCGATCAAATGCGGCGTTGAAAATCTCCTCTTTGCTCTTAAAGTGATGATAGACAGCACCCTTGGTCATGCCATCGAGGCGGTCGACGATGTCTTGAATGCTCGTCCCCTCATAACCCTGTACGCAGAATAACTCCAGCGCCGCGTCGAGAATCTTCGCGACCGTCTCCTCGGGATATTTATTACGACCCATAATCCGTCCATCCACAACGCAAGTCTTGTGCCTCATTGCAGCATTTTAACGTTGCGGATGGTAGACGGTCGATTCTACACCGCGGCGGGGCCGTGTTCGCCGGTACGGATGCGGATGACTTCCTCGACCGGCTCGACCCAAATCTTGCCGTCTCCAACGGCACCGGTGCGAGCAGCATTGCAGATGATGTCGACAATTCCGTCGACGTGCTCGTCGGCACAAATGAGCGTGAACTGCACCTTAGGGATCGTGTTGACAAGCAACTCGTTGCCGCGCACGTATTCCTTCCAGCCATGCTGAGCGCCGCAGCCCTGCACTTGGTTGATAGTCATACCACGAACATCAGCAGCAAACAGCGCGTCTTTGAGAACCTCAAGCTTTTCCTGGCGCACGATAGCCGTGATCTTTTTCATAATGAATTCCTCTCTTAAAGAGTTGGTCTGACAGAACGTTAGAAACCGCTAGTCCAGACCACTAAACGAAGGATACGCGCTCTCGCCGTGCTGACTCGCATCCAGGCCCAGCGCCTCGTCGGCCTCGTCCACACGCAGGCTGCCATGGAACAGCGCCTTGACCACCGCGGCGATCACCAAATCGAGCACCAGCACAATAGCGACCGTCACGACAATGCCCAAGATCTGCGAGATGAGCAGCGAGACATCGCCCGTGTAGAACAGGCCGCCCTTACCGGTCCACGAGAGCTCCGGCACGCAGAACAGGCCCGTGAGCACGCCGCCCAAGATGCCGCCAATGCCGTGGCAGCCAAACGCGTCGAGCGCATCGTCGTAGCCAAACTTGGTCTTGAGATGGCTAATGGCCAAGTAACAGACGGGCGATACAATCAAACCCATAACCAGCGCTGCCCACGGCTCGACAAAGCCCGCACCGGGCGTGACCACCACGAGGCCCGCGACCAGACCGGTGCTGGCACCCACCAGCGTGGGGCGACCGGTGTGCACGCGCTCGACAGCAAGCCACGAGACCATGCCCGCTGCGCTGGCCGTCACGGTGTTGAGGATGGCGAGTGCCGCCACGGCATCGGCCTTAAACTCGCTGCCGCCGTTAAAGCCAAACCAGCCAAACCAAAGCAGCCCGGCGCCCAGCGCCACAAACGGCACGTTATGCGGACGGTAGCTCACCATGCCAAAGCCACGACGGCGGCCGAGCATTAAGCAAAGGATCAGGCCCGTCAGGCCGGACGAAATGTGTACCACGTCGCCGCCGGCAAAGTCGAGCGCGCCGATAATGTCGCCGATAAAGGAACCCTCGCCGCCCCAGACCATGTGGGCGAGTGGCGCATAGACCACGAGCAGCCAAATGCCCAGGAAGGCCGTCATAGCACCAAACTTAACGCGACCGGCCAGGCTACCCGTGACGATAGCGGCAGTGATCATGGCAAACGCCATCTGGAAAGCGATGTTGATGATCTCCGGGTAAACGGCGCCGTCCGACGCGGTGCCCTCAACCGCCTGCAGCACCTGATTGAGCACCGGCAGGCACAGCAGCTGGTCAACGCCTCCAATAAACGGACTCGAGCCGTCACCGCCGTAGGCCAGCGACCAACCGGCAACAATCCACAGCACACCGACCAGGCCAATGGCGCCAAAGCACATGAGCATGGTGTTGATGACATTTTTGCGCCTGGACAGGCCGCCATAGAAAAACGCCAGGCCCGGTGTCATTAAAAACACGAGCATGGTGCAGATGAGCATAAACGTTGTCGACCCCGTATCGTACATTCGCTCTCCCTTGATCGCGTGGACGTTGTCGGCGCCCATAATGCGGCCGAGAGGTAACTGGTGTAGAGCAGATACGGCGTTGTTAAACGCTGCGTTGTCGAATGGAAACGGTGCCGCAATCTTGGAAACGGCGCGGCAACGGACGCGAAACGAACGGGAAACGTGGGGGCGAGGAAGCCGCGGGCGCACCCGCCCCACCTAGCGGCGAAACAGCTCGCGGGCGCGGTCGCGGAGATTGGTGGCTCGAATGACGCCTTCGTAGTGGTTGATGCGCAGACGTGGGAAGGCATTAAAGAAACGCAGGTCGCGGCGGCTGAGCGACACGCTCGGCACCGGACGGCTCGCGCGTTTGCCGGCGCGGCGGCGGCCGAGCGACGGGCGAGGCATGCTCGGTGCGGCATCGGCCACGCGGCGGGCGGCAAGCGCCAGGCCGCGAGCACCATCCGAGATAAACGTCGGCACCGAAGCCTTCTCACGAAGGGCATCGAGCGTCGCGTCGCCCAACTCGGCCAGCCACGCGTTAACGGCACGGCTGCGGATATGCGTCTGAGCCACCGAGTCGATTGCCGATTCGGGAATACGTTCGAGCATGGAGTCGGACGCATCGGCAAGCGACTCGTTGATACGGTCGGCAAGGTCGGCCCGGACGCGCTCCAGCTGATCGGACAGACGCCGCCAGCTCGCCAACGAGCACACCGCGTCAACCATCATCGCGACCGCGACGATAAAGGCAGACAGCCGCACAATCAGCACCGGCAGATGGCCAAGCAGCCCCAGCAATGCCGGCTCCACTAAACGGCAAATGCACAACGCACCCAGGCCAAACGCGCAGGCCCAGTACAGACAGATGCGTCCGTGCAGGTTAAACGGCAGGTGCGAGTAATCCCAAAAGCGTGCGCCTGTTGTCTTTTCCAACAAAAGGCCCACGCTGTACTCGATTACGCTGCATACAAGCGCCGCGGCGACAAACTGGCCCGAGGCATCCGGAATCCCACGCAGCAAAAGCCAGCAGGCTATGCCGCCCACACCATAGATGGGGCAGCACGGCCCCAGCAAAAAGCCGCTGTTGGCAAAGCGTCCGTGGTTGAGCATGGCGCAGACTGTCGATTCCCATGCCCAGCCGCAAAACCCGTAAAAGGCAAACGAGAGCACCAGTGCCGAGAGTGGGCAGGCGGCAAGCGTCGCGCCGCCAAATGTCATGTCGATCGCGGTCCCCACCGTCTACCCTCTCCTCTTCTCGCTCGATTCGCTGCTCACGCCATCGTCTGCCTCGTCCTTGCGCGGCAGACGGCCGGCGACCGTCTCGCGCAGCGCGCACCATTTATCCGCCAGGCACACAATCCAAGCCTCACGACACGTCGGCGGCACCGGCACCAGCGGAAACATATGCCGCACGATGATATTCCGCTCGCGCGACGTCAGCTCAAAATCTTCTTCGGCACGCGCTAGGGCAAAAAACGGGTGGCGAAAGCCATGCAGCCGATGGCTTGGATCGGAATCGTGCCAGTCATAGAGAAAGTAATCGTGCAGCAGGGCCCCGCGCAGCAACGAGGCGCGGTCAACCGAGACACCGACGCGGCCCAAGCGCTCGGCAAAGGACAGACTTGCCCGCGCCACCGAGGTCACATGCGTATACACCGTCACATCGCCATGCTGGATAAACTCGCGCGTCAGGTCCAAACGCCCCGCTTGGGCCAGCCGGCGGGCAGCACGGTCGACTTCGCGCGCGATCTTCTCGGCACGAGCGGTTTTGGACATGCGGCCTCCTTCCAGTGGCTCACGGCGACAAGCCACAGCCTGTGCACAATCGATAAAAACATCATGGAACACATCAGTATGGCATCGGACAAAACGTTTTGCCCCACCAGTTGGCGAATTACCGCGCCGCCGTCACATATCAAACGCCAAAATGTGCGAGACTGTCTTGTGCAATTGTGCCGGCCGAGGGAGCGCCGGCGCACGATTCGCATGGAGTAACCCACAACGATGCTGCTTACGCAAACGACAACGCCCGAGGACGTCAAGGCTCTCGACCGCGCCGAGCTTCCGCTGCTCTGCGGCGAGATCCGTCAGGCAATCCTCGAAAGCTCCGCCGCCGTCGGCGGGCACGTTGCCCCCAACTTGGGCGTCGTTGAGCTTACGGTTGCGCTTCATCGCGTGTTTAACTCCCCCATCGACAAGATTGTCTTTGACGTTTCGCACCAGACCTACGCCCACAAGGCGCTGACCGGGCGCGCGTACACTTATATCGATCCAGCACGCTATGGCGAGGCTTCCGGCTTTGCCAATCCCGACGAGTCCGAGCACGACCTGTTTGCCATGGGCCATACCTCCACGTCGGTGAGCCTGGGCTGCGGCTTGGCACACGCCCGTGATCTGGCGGGCGACAGCTACAACATCATTACCATCATTGGCGACGGTTCGCTTTCGGGCGGCCTGGCGTTTGAGGGCTTTAACAATGCCGCCGAGCTCGACAGCAACTTGATCATCGTCGTCAATGACAACGACCAGTCCATCGCCGAAAACCACGGTGGCCTGTATCGCAATCTGGCCGAGCTGCGCGCCAGCAACGGCACCTGCGAGCGCAACGTTTTCCGCGCGATGGGGCTCGACTACCGCTATCTGGACACCGGTAACGATGTGTTGGCCCTGGTCGACGCGCTGCAGGGACTGCGCAATATCGATCATCCCATCGTGCTGCACGTCTCCACCGCCAAGGGCAAGGGCTTTGAGCCGGCCCAGAGCGACCCCGAGCGCTGGCATCACGTTGGTCCGTTTGACATGGCGACTGGGCGCAAGCTCTGCCCGGGCCATCCAAGCGAGCCTGCGCCGCGCACCTATGCCGACATTACGGGCGAGGCGCTCAGCGCCGCCATCGAGCGCGATCCGCAGGTCGTGGGCATCACGGCCGCCACGCCCTACATCATGGGCTTTACACCCGAGCTTCGCGCTGCCGCCGGCAAACAGTTCGTCGATGTGGGCATTGCCGAGGAGCACGCCGTAACCTTTGCCACCGCGCTTGCGCGCTCGGGCGCCAAGCCAGTCTTTGGTGTGTACGGCACGTTTTTGCAGCGCGCCTACGACGAGCTGTGGCACGACCTGTGCCTCAACGATGCCCCCGCAACCATCTTGGTGTTTGGCGCGTCGATCTTTGGCACCACATCCGAGACCCACCTCTCGTTCTTCGATATTTCCATGCTGGGCGCTCTTCCCAACATGCGCTACTTAGCGCCGGCCTGCATGGAGGAATACCTGTCCATGCTGAGCTGGTCGCTCGACCACCGCGAGCATCCCGCGGCGATCCGCGTACCGGGCATTGGCCTGGTAAGCCGCCCCGATCTGGCGCCCGCCGAAGACACCGACTACAGCGCCGTTCGCTACAACGTGGTGCGTCAGGGCCGCGACGTTGCCGTACTCGCGCTCGGCGATTTCTTTGAGCTGGGCGAACGCGTGGCAAACCGCTTGGCTGCCGAGTACGACATCGAGGCCACGCTCGTCAACCCGCGCTTTGCAACCGAGCTCGACCGCGAGTTCCTCGACAGCCTTGCCGCCGAGCATCGCGTTGTCGTCACCCTCGAGGACGGCATCTTGGACGGCGGCTGGGGCGAGCGTGTCGCGTGCTACCTGGCCTGCACGCCGTTGCGCACGCGCACCTTCGGCATCGCCAAGGGTTTCCCCGACCGCTACGACCCCAACGAACTGCTCGCGCAGAACGGCATGACGGTCGAGAACATGGCCGCCGAAACCGTGAGACTGCTCAACGAGTAAGAAAACCTCCGCAAGGGAAGCACCCTCGCGGAGGTTTTTGTTTTCACAGCTCAATTATCTCAATCTGTAACATCTAGGGCCCGAATTCCCGTCTAACTGTTACAGATCGAGACAAGACGTCTTAGTCCCTGACCTTTGTCTCAATCTGTAACAGTTAGAGACCTTTTGTCCGTCCAGATGTTACAGATTGAGACATTCGAATTCCTCTGAAGAGGAAATCTCAATCTGTAACAGTTAGAACCCATTTCCTCGTCTACCTGTTACAGATTGAGAAAAATCAGCGAGGCAGACCGCCACATCTGCAAGAACCACCACAAAGGTGCCTGTCCCTTTTTGGTAGCTAGAATAACCCATAAGGTAAGTATGTTTCTGAGTTATTTCGTGTTGACCCATTTGAGCGCGATAGGGTATAACTCTACTCAACCGCTAGGGATTTTATTGAGAAAGGTGTTCTACCATGAGCAAGAACCTCTCCCAGCAGGTCGTTCTCGACCGCCGTGGCTTCGTTGCCGCCACCTTCGCAACCGTCGCCGGCCTTGGTCTTGCCGGCTGCTCCGACACCAGCGCCGAGGCCGACAAGGGTTCCGCCGCCGGCTCTTCCAAGAGCTCCAATGACACCGAGGCTTCCACCACGCTCGACGCCAAGGCATTCGACAAGCTCGTCGACAACGGCCCCAAGGCCGATGACGACGCCATCGCCGCCAGCACCTGGGCCACGGCCGTTAAGGACGCCGGCGTCTTTAAGATCGGTGGCGTTCAGACCTCTACGCTCTTCTCCCTCCTCAACGAGAAAGACGGTCAGACCCGCGGCTTCGATGCCGGTATCGCACAGCTCCTGTCCAACTACATTCTGGGCGAGAACAAGGTCGAGATCACCCAGGTGACCTCGGACACGCGCGAGTCCGTCCTGCAGAACGGCCAGGTCGACGCTGTCTTTGCCACCTACACCATCACTGACGAGCGCAAGAAGCTCGTCTCCTTCGCCGGTCCCTACTACTACACCCAGCAGGCTATCCTGGTGCTCGCCGACAACGACGACATCAAGAGCGTCGACGACCTGCCGACAAGAACGTCGCCGTCCAGTCCGGCTCCAACGGCCCCGCCATCCTGGAGGAGTTCGCCCCCAAGGCCAGCCAGCAGGAGTTCAAGACCGACGAGGAGGCCCGCCAGGCACTCCAGCAGGGCCGCGTTGACGCCTACGTCATCGATAACAACATGCAGCAGAGCGCCCTGGTCCGCGAGCCCGGTAAGTACAAGATCGCCGGCAAGCCCTTCGGCAGCAAGGAGCCCTATGGCATCGGCCTGCCGCTCGATTCCGACGGCGTCGCCTTCGTTAACGACTTCCTTAAGAAGATTGAGGACGACGGCACCTGGACCGAGCTGTGGCAGATCTGCATCGGCGACCGTACGGGCGACACCAACGTTCCCGAGCTGCCCGAGATCGGCGCCTAGGCAGCGAGCCTGGTAACGGCCGCAACGAAACCATATGGAAACGCATGATGCGCTTTATTGCGGTAAACTGTTTCCTCACTGAGTTGTCGGGGCTTCCGTACACACGGGAGCCCCTTTCCTTATCGGCGGGAGGTCCGCATGAGTCTCTCCGAACTCTGGTCGCTCTATGGCCAGAACTATATCGACGCGCTGCTAGCGACCTGGGGCATGACGCTTGAGTCGTTTGCCATCGCCATGGTACTGGCCGTCGCCGTCACCGTGATGCGCGTGTCGCCGCTCAAGCCGCTGCGCGTCTTTGGCGACCTGTATGTCCAGGTCTTCCGTAACATCCCCGGCATCGCGTTGCTTATCATCGTCGTCTACGCACTGCCACCGCTCAAGGTCGTCCTGCCCTACCGCACCTGCGTTATCGTCGCCACGGTCCTTTTGGGCTCGGCCTTTGGCTCCGAGAACTTTATGAGTGGCATCAACACCGTCGGCGTCGGCCAGGTGGAAGCCGCCCGCTCGCTCGGTATGAGCTTCAGCCGTATCCTCGCCAAGATCGTGATTCCGCAGGCGCTGCGCTCGAGCGTGCTGCCCATGACCAACCTCTTTATCGCCGTCATGCTTACCACCGCGCTCGGCAGTCAGGTGCCGCTTAAACCGCAAGAGCTCACTGGCGTGGTGAGCTACATCAACACGCGCTCGCTTGGCGGCGTCGCCGCGTTCTTTATCTCGGCGCTCGGCTACCTAGGCACGGCCTTTGTGGTGAGCCACGTTGGCAACTACATCGATAAGAAGGTGAGGATCCTCCGATGAGCAAGCATTCCTCCCCTGCACTTACCATGCGCGATGCGCTCTACGAGGCTCCCGGCCCCAAGATGCGTGCCAAAATTCGCATCGGCACCGCCATTTCGCTCGTTGCCGTGGCCGCGCTCATCGCTCTGGTACTGCAGCGCTTTTATGTGACCGGCCAGCTTTCGGTCCACTATTGGTATTTCTTTACGCACCTCACCACCTGGAAGTTCCTGCTTGCCGGCTTTGAGGGCACCGTCAAAGTCGCACTCACCGCCGGCGCCATCGCGCTGGTGCTGGGCTTAGCCCTTATGCTCGGCCGTACCAGCGACATTAAGCCGCTGCAGCTGGTCTGCCGCGTGCTCACCGATTTCTTCCGCGGCGTGCCGAGTCTGCTGTTCATCTACTTCTTCTTTTTGGTGCTGCCCCAGTACAAGATCGCGCTGCCGTCGTTTTGGATGCTCACGCTCCCCGTCGCGCTCGCTGCAGCCGGCGTACTTGCCGAAATCTTCCGCGCCGGCGTCAATGCCGTGCCGCGCGGCCAGGTCGAGGCAGCCCAGGCGCTCGGCCTCTCCAAGGCCAAAATCACCTTTAAAATCGTGCTGCCCCAGGCGATTCGGTTTATCATCCCATCGTTGATTTCGCAGCTTGTGGTCGTAGTCAAAGACACTACCGTCGCCTACGTGGTGAGTTACCCCGACCTGATGCAAAACGCCCGCGTGCTCATTACCAATTACGACGCTCTCGTGTCGGTTTATCTGGTAATCGCGGTCATCTACATCCTCATCAACGTCGCCATCAACAAGGCGGCCATCTACGTTTCGCACAAGACCGGCGCGACCATCATCCGCTAACGATTTACGATTTCTAGGAATAAGGAGTCGAGCATTATGGCACAGAGCACTTCCGCTTCCGGCAACCAGCCGCTGATCGAGCTCAAGCATGTCGATAAGCACTACGGCGATCTACATGTCCTCAACGATATCAACCTCTCGGTCGACCGCGGCGAAGTCGTTGTCGTGATTGGTCCCTCGGGTTCGGGCAAGTCGACCATGTGCCGTACCATCAACCGCCTGGAGACCATCGACTCGGGCGAGATCTTCATCGAAGGTCAGCCGCTTCCGCAGGAAGGCAAAGACCTTGCCCGCATGCGCGCCGAGTTGGGTATGGTGTTTCAGCAGTTCAACCTGTTCGCACATATGACCGTACTGCAGAACGTCATGCTGGGGCCGGTCGACGTGCTGGGCGTCTCCAAGGATGAGGCTCGCGAGCGCGCCATGGACCTACTGGGCCGCGTGGGCGTTGCCGAGCAGGCCGATAAGGTGCCCGCACAGCTCTCGGGCGGCCAGCAACAGCGCGTGGCCATCGCCCGTTCACTCGCCATGCAGCCCAAGGCCATGCTCTTTGACGAGCCCACAAGTGCCCTTGACCCCGAGATGATCAACGAGGTGCTCGAGGTCATGGTGCGCTTGGCGCAGCAGGGCATGACGATGATCGTCATCACGCACGAGATGAACTTTGCCCGCCGCGTGGCCGACCGCGTCGTGTTTATGGCCGACGGCCAGATCGTGGAAACCGGCACGCCCGACGAGTTCTTCGACCACCCCCAGACCAAGCGCGCCCAGGACTTCCTCAACTCCATCAAGGGCCAGTAGCCCAATTGCCACGCGGGCAAATTCATCACCAGCGTTTGTCCCGCGCCACCCCTATGCCATGTCCACCCGGATTCGAAAGCCGCACCCATGATCGGAACACGTACTTCCTCGTCCTATACCCCGCACGTCGACGTTGCCCCCGCCGACCGTCCGCTCATCCTCGTCGCGCCGCGTTGGGAAGAGGCAAAACCGTTTTTGAGCGAGACGCTCTCCCCCAACGAGGAAATCGCAAGTGTCTTTGTCGATGCCATCCTTGCCGCCGGTGGCCTGCCGCTGCAGATGTCTATTACCGAAGACGTCGATGTTATCCGTCATTACGTGGAAATCGCTGACGGTATCGCTATTCCCGGCGGCCCGGACGTCAACCCCAAACGCTGGGGCGACGAGCGTCCTTACGACCCCACGCTGTGCTGCGAGATTCGCGACCGTTTTGAGTTTAAGCTGGTTAACGAGGTGCTTCGCGCCAAGAAGCCGCTCTTTACCACCTGCCGAGGCACGCAGCTGCTCAATGTCGCCACCGGCGGCACCCTGTGCATGGACGTGCCGAGCCTGGGCGCTCGCGAGGGCCGCACGCAGTGGCGCCACACCCACGTGCTCAACGACCCCGTGCATCCCGTCGAGGTCGTGCCGGGTTCGCTGTTGGAGCGCGCGGTTGGCGGGCACAGGCTGATCCAGACCAACTCCGCACACCACTGCTGCGTCGATCGTCTGGGTAAGAGCACGCGTTTGGTCGCCAAGGCAACCGACGGCGTTCCCGAGTGCATCGAGGTCGAAGGCCAGCCGTTCTGCTTGGGTGTGCAATGGCACCCCGAGTACACGTGGAAGACGCTCGAGACCGACTTTAACCTGTGGAAGTCGTTTGTCGAGGCAGCGGCAAAGGTCAAGCAGGCCCGCTAGCCCGCAAACCACTCAGGTTAAAGCCTCCTATGCCAGGCGGGCGAACACCAGCCACGGTGCCCGCCCCCCCTGAATTTGGTATGCTCGGTATGATTATCCCTCACAAACAATCAAAGAAATCTCGACCGCAATCGGTCGACTGTAAAGCAGGTGGCAAAAACGCTTGCTACGTTTATGAGGCAGTCAATTAAAATCGAAACGCATTGGCCATTCCCCAACGGGGTCACACCGCAAGTCCACATGAGCATCGAGGACGGAAGCGGAAGCATGGAATCGGCTCCGAGCTGTATGTAGATCGCTACGACGTTGACAACCAACAACATGCCAATGGGACCGAAGCCAGACCCAAAATAAGAAACAACGATCACGCTAGAGACCGTGTATGCCAGGCAGACGACACTGGTCAGAAGAAGTCGATAGCAAAATATATCTAGGTTAGAATACTGTTGTGCATCCGAAACGATCGCGCAGTTAAGACGGTACAAAACGACGCTCGACAGGACAAAGGCGCCCAAAAGGGCGAAAGAAGACAGCATCGCTCGCGCAACAGTAGCGCATACCCGCTTCCCTCCCCGAGCCTCCGACAACCCCCACGGTTCCTCAACAAAGCCCGAACTGACAAAGCACGGAACAATGCAAGCCGCGATGAACGGAAAGAACAATGCGTGAGCCAACGGGGCCACGTTGAACAACAGACCGCGAAAAACCTCTGCATTATCAAATAGAAGGACATCCTCTGCCGATAGCCGAAGCGTCGGGTCTGGGAAAAAGCCCAAGAAACTGTTCTCACGGAGGCTACAGAACCACATCGGGAAAGAATTAAGCTGCAATACCACCATGCACGCATAAATTGCCAGGATTAAGGCGTATGCCCATTTGCTCACATGCTTCAATTCTGAATGGAGGAACCCTTTAATCTGACGAGCCATTGAGTACACCTCCGACATGACAGGTCACGAGAGTGTAAATCAATACCGATAGACAGCCGGCTGCCGC
The DNA here is from genome assembly GCA_963602825.1 of Treponemataceae bacterium. Taxonomy (GTDB): domain Bacteria; phylum Actinomycetota; class Coriobacteriia; order Coriobacteriales; family Coriobacteriaceae; genus Collinsella. The sequence continues at coordinate 35,011 of CAVCKO010000019.1, forward strand.
GCCATACCCCAGAAGCGTGAGCTGGCCCATATCGCTATACCCAAGGGCACATCCGACTCCAAGGTACGGCCCCGGAAGAAAGAAGATCCATCGCAAGGATGGTGTGGGCGACTGAAGGTAAGCTCCGTAGAGCGTCAGGCTCATGACAAACCCAATTATTACCGCAGCCCCGCTAAATACGGCGCTGCTTGTAATCCGGTAGATGGTCACCGTCTCCAACGCAACCGATATCACCAATACGGCGTTGACTAACATCGCAGGCAAAAATGCAGCCAGCATTCCGTGCGTGCAGTTTTGTCCCCCACGTATTATGGCTATTGCAAGCAGAAGAAGGCAAAGCACGCTATATGCTGCGACAATCATTAAAGCAGACGAAAGCACGTGTGCCAGAGCCCCATTAAAGCGGGCGAGGCCTCTTGCCGAAGAAATTCGGTATCCCTCTTTATAGCCATGCTCCTGTAAAAGCACCAGACAAATGATGAGTGGGACGAACAGGGATGTACCGGCAAAAGCACTGCGCGCAAGGGACTCGTCAGGCGCAGAAGGGTCGATTACATTCCAGATGAAACCAATATCCTCCCCACAAACGCCATTGCCAAAGGCTAGCAACGTTGCTCCGTTATTTAGGATGACGCCAAAGAGAAGACCGAACGTCAACATAAGCGCAAGACCAAACTGCGCCGGGAACATTCTGTGCAAACGCATCAAATCTGCCCTTATGGGACGAATCGCCTGCTTCATAGCGAGACCGCCTTCATCAAGCGCCTGTAATACTCTTTTAGGGACGACGCCTCATCCCTTATGACATCCATCGATTCTTTTTTCAGTAGTTCACCGTCATGGATAAACACGCAACTTGTTGCAACCGATGCCAACTCATCCAAATCATGGCTAGAGATGAGCATGGTCTTGCCATGTTCTCGATTCAATCGTCCGATAAGTGCCCATATATTCTCGATGCCCAGCGGGTCCAACCCATTTGCCGGCTCATCAAAAATAAGCAAGTCAGTGTCACCCAACAAAGCCGTAGCTATATCCAGCCGCCGTTTCATTCCCAGAGAAAAACTGCTCACGCTCTTTTTCTCTTCGACGTCCAGTCCAACCAGACTCAAAACGCGAGGAACCTCACGGCTCTCATCGAGCCCCCATTCCGCACATCGGATTTGAAGATTCTCAGCCGCACTGAGGGACTGGTATGCTCCGCTGGAATCTGGCACATAGCCAACATGCGCTCGCATCAGGCTCAGCTCTCTTTTTGACTTGCCTCCAAAGAGCTCCACGCTCCCCGAAGATGGCTCACAGAGGCCCAATACGATTTTAATAAGCGTGCTTTTGCCCGCCCCGTTTGCACCAACAAGGGCACAGAGCTCAGACTGATGCACCTCGAAGGAAACGTCATGCAAAACGTGCCGTTTCCCGTAGCGTTTTGAAACTTTTGATAGCTTTATCGCTGATGCGTTCATTGGACCCCCGTTCTGCTTGATAGAAAAACCGCTCATATCGTTCCTTCTTTCCTTTATCATTTTCCATTGTTGTTATTGTTTTTCGATAACTCGTATTTGTCAAGATAATCTAAAAGAAGGGACCCGTGTTAGACACGGGTCCCTTCACGCTGATACTTCGTTTTAGTTGTTCGCCTTAAGCTACTCGTCACTCAAATCGACAGCAAAGACTGATGTCGGAAGCGACGCCTCGTTGCCTCCGACATCCCGCATCTGTCTCACGACATTTTTCGCGCGCTCGACAATAAGCTCCTCAAGCTCTTTCTCGCTCACGCGCTGAATAATATCTCCCGGTTGACAATCAAGCTCATCACAGATATCGAGAAGCGTCTTTAGGCGAATAGCTTTTATCTTTCCGTTTCTAAGCTTTGAAATATTAGCCGGAGTATGCCCCGTCGCCCGAATCAGATCAGCGCTGGTCTTTCCGGTCTTAAGCAGCTGCGTCTCAAGCTCGATGATGAGATAGCTCATGTTTCCTCCTACACAAGCTCGTCAGACTGCTCTTGGAGCAGCGAAGCATAACTCCAGATCGCCGAGATAAACAAACAGACAACTGCGCCGATAAACGACCCCGCATCAAAGGTAGCGCCTTGGCAAATCTCAATAACGAAGGAATGAGGCACGATGTAAAGCTCCAGACCGCCAATGGTGAGATTGACCGATCCATAGGCATCAACAAGCGAAACCGCGGCGTTAACAGCAAAGACAAGCGCGAGAACACGGATAAGCCGCACATGCGTCTTGGTAAAGGGCGAGACGCCCCGAGAGATGTTACGGCTGATCCCGCACAAAACGACAAGCGAAATACCCACGACGAGTGCCAGGCACAATCCGCTTGGGATAACGATGCTCCCGCCATCGAGAAGCGTCACGACACCGAAAGAATCGACAGAAACAACGTTTGCAACCGCATACCAGATCACGTAAACAACCAACGCGGCAAAAGCGACGAGCATTCCCGCAAAAACGACCGCCATGCAAAAGCCAAGCTTCCTTACAGTCTCGCCCGCCTTGGCCATACGCTGAACGCTGTTGGACATACACTCACCCTCATCGAATCTATCGTTATCCGAATAGTTTATCGAACAACGATATGGATTGCATGCGGAAAGCCCCGCCAGTGCGCATAGCCCATTCACTAATCAGAAGGGGTGAGAGTGGATTTTTGGACACGTATCGAACGAGAGTGGATAATCTCCCACTTTGAGGCCGCCACCGGGCCAAAAACGGGAGATTATCCACTCTCATAGTTGTTGGGGACGCCCTTTTATGTCTACATCAACGGACTCTGGGCGGCACAAGGCCTGCAAGCCCTTATTCAGCCGCCTCGCGCAGGGCCGACATCGTGGCCGCATACTGCTGTCGCAGCGCATGCATCCCATCACGGGCGCCGTCAACGGTATCGGCATCGCGCAACGCCTCGGTCATGACAACCGCCGGCTCGTACAGATTGTCGAACCCCAGGTTCTGGCTCACGCCCTTGAGCGTATGCACGGCCATAAACGCACTCTCGGCGTCTCCTGCCGCCATAGCGGCCTCGAACTTGTCCATGCTCTCGTCATCCAGGAACTTAAGGGCAAAGCGGGCGAGCATCTCCTCGCCCATCAGCCGAACGGATGCGCCATCGTAATCGGCGCCGATCTTCTCATACGCTTCACGCATGGAAATCATGGAATGAAACTCCTTCGATCAAACTAAATCGTGGGAAACGCGACGACGTCGGCAGGGCGTGCCAGCGTTTCGGCAATACGGTCCTGCACCTCGAGCAGGCAGTCGAGCAGTAGCGGGTTAAACTCACCGCACTTGCCGTCCAGAATCATCTGAATCGCTTCCTGGTGCGGGATGGCATCCTTGTACACGCGCACGCTCGTGAGCGCATCGTATACGTCGGCCACCGAGACCACCTGCGCGGCAATGGGAATGTCGTCGCCCTTAAGGCCGTCGGGATAGCCCTTGCCGTCCCAACGCTCGTGGTGCCAGCGCGCGATCTGGTATGCGTACTCCAACAAGGAATTGCCGGCATGCTGACGGCCCAACTCAAGCAGCATATCGGCACCGAGGGTGGTGTGCGTCTTCATGATCTCGAACTCCTCGGACGTCAGGCGTCCGGGCTTGTTGAGGATCGCGTCGTCGATCGACATCTTGCCGATATCGTGCAGTGCCGAGGCCATAGCGATCGTGGAGCGCTGCTCGTTGTCGAGCGGGAACTGGTCGCTGCGATGCACCAGGCAGCCCAGCAGCAGCTCGGTCAGCTTTTCGATATGCGTGACGTGCAGGCCACTCTCGCCGTTACGAAGTTCCATGACGCCGGCCATGATGTCGATGAGCATACGACTGTTCTTGACGCGCTCGTTGTACTGCTGGGACAGCAGGTTCGTCAGGCGGCGCTGTTTGGCGTATAGGCGGATGGTGTTGCTTACACGGCGGCGCACGACACGGGAGTCAAACGGGCGGTTGATATAGTCCGAGGCGCCCAGCTCGTACGCGCGCAGAACCATATCATCGGAATCTTCGCTCGAAATCATGATGACAGGCAGATTGTCGATACCCGATCGGCGCGACAGATCGGCCAGTACCTCAAAGCCGCTCGCGCCCGGCATGACAATGTCCAGCAGCACGAGCGACAACTCATCGCCATAACGGTCGACCATATCGAGCGCCGCACGACCGTTATCGGCCTCGAGGATGCAATACTCGTCCTTGAGCATCTCGCTGAGAATGGCTCGGTTCATCTCGGAATCATCGACAATAAGCACCAAAGGCTTTTCGCTTTGGAAGGCCTCGATGGAATCGGCATCGGTCACGACCGTACCGGCTTTTGCCTTGGCACGGCTCAGTAACTGGACAGCGCGGCCAACACCCTCATCGACCGTCTCGCCATGAATGCGAACGCCACCAACACATGCCGTCAAGCTCACGTGCTCATGGCCCGGAATAATCGTGGAATGGACGGCATCGGATACCTGACGCAGACGACGGGCAAAGTCATCGGAGGGAGTATTGGGCATGACGACCACAAACTTGTCGCAGCCATAGCGCACAAGCTCGTCAGTCGAACGAATTCCGCTGCGTATGGCTGTCGCCACAGCACCGAGTGCAAGGTCGCCGGCATGACGGCCACACGTATCGTTGAAGGCCCTAAAATCATCAAGGTCAATCATCGCAACGCCGGCATTCATGCGGGCGCTACGGAGCTTTTCCTCGTAATATCGGCGATTGCGCACACTCGTCAGCACGTCGGTGTAGACAAGGTCCTCTTCTGCAGCCTCTTGCTCATCGATCGGACGCACCATCAGCAGGACGCGAGGCTCGCCCTCGACCTTTAAAGGGCGCAGACGGGCGCGGTACTCAACACCATCGTTGAGCAGTTGCTCCGATACATCATCGGAACCTGCCAAGGCCTCAAGACTCGACTGACGCAGACAAGGGCAGCGATCGCCGGCGAGCAAGCAGTTAGGCTCGCTCTTAATCTGATCGGCCGACAGCAAACGCACCACGGGGTAGGTCTTCGCGACGCGGGCGACCTCGGCGGCAGCCTCCTCGCCGGTTAGATTGACCTCGTGATTATTGAGCATATGGGGCCCTTTCGATAGGTTCGCATGGTAGCGGTGGGTTCCAAACGGTACCAGAGTAGCACCTTGTCGATGCAGGTAAGCACGTGAATGCTGTTACATTTTTATGAGTTGGCAGACGGCGCGATTGAAGCCGCAGACGTGAGGTTTTGAGCACGTTTGTTAACACGGCCGAAACGGTTGCGGGTGAAGCCTGTTTTGTTTTTTGCAGCTGCTAGAGCCCCAGGATGCCACGGACAGTCTGGGCAGCCGCTGCCGGGCGATCGCGCAGGCCGTTGTGCGCGCCGGGAACCATTACGAGTGGACAGTCCAAAAGCTCAGCCGCTATCCTCGTTCCCGCCTCGCGGGGCGTACCAATCGAGAGCTCGCCCAAAAGCACGGCGGCCACCGTTTTCGACGCGCGAACGCTATCCCAATCGGGAACGCAGGTCATAGTAATCCCGTATTCGTTCGCCATGAAACTGCGGCCGTTGCGCAGGGCATGCTTGGCTTCTGCCTCGGTTAACTTGGGGGCCTCAGGGTCCGAATCGCCGATGGCGCCCAGGAAGGCCCGTAATGCCCTGGAGACCTTTCCCGCGGCGATCATCTCGAGCAAAACCGGGGCCGCACCCAGGCCGGCGCCCTCATCCGTCACGGCGGGTTCATGCAGAATCGTACGCGAGATTATGGCGGGGTTTGCACGGAGAAGCTCCAGGGCCACCAACGTACCGGCACTGTGCGCAAGCACGTTTGCCGGAGCGCCAATATGCTCGATAACGGTCTGCAGATCGGCGGCTTGGGCGGCGAGGTCGTAGCGTCCATCTGCAGCGTCGCCGCTCTCGCCGCAACCGCGGCGGTCGTAAGCAATGACGCGACAGTCGCGGGCGAGCTCGCGGGCGATGGCGTCAAAAAAGACGCCGTCGACGCACGCACCGTGCACGCACACCAAGGCGGGCGCATCGGACGATACAACCGGGCCGGCATACTCGCGGCAGGCGATCGTGGTGCCCGCATTCTCGACCGTAAAATCCATACTGTGTTCCCATCGTCAACGCCCATCCAGTTGCACATCAGTACGGTTGGATGGACCCGCATTGCCTTACGCCTTGTTAACAGATTAACTGTACCCGACCCGAGGCTTTTCATGGCACGGCATAATGAGCGACGTTAAAAAACGAAACTTGTAAAGCAAGAGCCCGCACCTTGCTTTGGAGCCGATGCTATGCTTAGGCACAATTGTCTTGAGGAGCATATGCCTATGTCTACGTTTTTGAATGCCAGCCCCATCTTTGGGCCCGTTCGCAGCCGTCGCCTTGGTCTCTCGCTCGGCGTCAACATGATGCCGGCCAGCGGCAAGATCTGCACGTTCGACTGCATTTACTGCGAAAACGGCCTCAACGCCGAGCGCCCCTGCCACGAGCCGTACAACACAGCTACCGTGGTACTCGACGCGCTCGAGGCAAAGCTGCGCGAGATGGCAGCCGAGGGCGAGCTCCCCGATGTGATCACCTTCGCAGGCAACGGCGAGCCCACCGCCGCACCCGAATTTCCGCAGGCCATCGCCGGCGCCGTTGTGCTGCGCGACCAGCTAGCCCCAAACTCCAAGATCGCCGTGCTCTCCAACGGCACGCGCGCCGACCGCCCCGAGGTGCACGACGCGCTCATGATGGTCGACGACAATATCCTCAAGCTCGATACCGTCGACCCGGCGTTTATCCAGCTGCTCGACCAGCCTGTTGGCCCCTACGACGTCGAGCACCAGATTGAGACGTTCGTAAGCTTTGACGGTCACGTTATTATCCAGACAATCTTTTTGACCGGCGAGTATCAGGGCAAGCTCATCGACAACACCGGCGAGGAGTACGTCGGCCCTTGGCTCGCGGCGCTCGAGCGCATTCGCCCGCAGGAGGCGACCATCTACACGGTGGCGCGCGAAACACCGGTCGCCGGCCTTGCCAAAGCGGCGCCCGAGGTGCTCGACACGATCGCCGCACGCGTGCGCGCCCTCGGCATTCCCTGCCAGGTGAGCTACTAGCAAAACCACGCAGCAGCTCGTGCCCGCCATCCCGCTCCATCAGCTGCGGTGATATAGTTCCTGTTTATGCTGTTAAACCGCTTAAATCGGAACTATATCACCGCAACTTTTATGGACGCGTGGGTGGGCTATACTAGCTGCGGATGAAAGGAAGTTAGCCATGTATGACAACGGACCCATACCCGGCCGCAACGACGCCTGCTGGTGCGGCAGCGGCAAAAAATATAAGAAATGTCACAGCGCCTTCGACGAGCGCCTCGAGCGCTTGTGGGAAGAGGGTTGGGAGGTTCTGCCCCGCACGCTCTACAAGACGCCCGCCGATATCGAGGGAATTAAGCGCTCGGCCGCCATCAACGTGGGCGTGCTCGATTATGTGGGCGAGCATATCGCCGCAGGCATGACCACCAACCAGATCGACCAGATAATCTACGACTACACCGTCGAGCACGGCGGCACGCCGGCCGATCTCAACTACGAGGGCTATCCCAAGAGCGTGTGCACCTCGATCAACGACGTCGTCTGCCACGGTATCCCCTGCGATACGGACGTCCTGCACGAGGGCGACATCATCAACGTGGACTGCTCCACGATCTTGGACGGTTACTTTAGTGATTCGAGCCGTATGTTCTGCATCGGCGAGGTCTCGGCCGAGCGCCAGCGCCTGGTCGACGTCACCCGCGCCAGCGTGGAGGCGGGTCTGGCGGCCGTCAAGCCATGGCTGCCGTTGTCCGTTATGGCCGAGGCCGTGCAAAAGACCGTCGAGGACGCCGGCTTTAGCGTGGTGCGCGAGTACGGCGGACACGGCATCGGTAAGGAGTTCCACGAGGACCCGTTTGTGGGCTTTACCACCGAGGCGCCCGATGTGGACACCATCATGGCCCCGGGCATGGTCTTTACCATCGAGCCCATGGTCAATGCCGGAGCGCCCGACATCAAGATTAGCAAGGGTGACGGTTGGTGCGTGCGCACCAAGGACGGCAGCGATTCGGCCCAGTGCGAGGTACAGCTCGTGGTGACCGAGGACGGCTACGAGCTGCTGAGCTGGTAGCCGTGGATGCGCCGGATGCCGACGGGCACGCTCGTCTTGCATCCGGCGTTTTTATTTGAACGTTTTGCCTGATAAAACCTGCCAAAAATAAACCTGTCCCTTTTTGGCAGGTCGAGCGGAGAGGACTGCTTGTGAACATCCTGGTTTTGCTGCCCGTCAACGACCGCCATCGCGCAATTCTTGAGTCGAGCGCTCCGGGCGAGGACTTTATCTACACGAGCTCCGACGCCGCCACGCGCGAGCAGGTCGCCGATGCCGACGTAATCCTGGGCAACATCGACCCTGACATGCTTACGACATGCGAACATCTCCAGCTGTTGCAATTGCAGACCGCCGGCTATGACGACTACTTGGCCGCCGGCACCGTGCCGGCCGACGCCAAACTGTCTTGCTCGGTAGGCGCCTACGGCCAGGCCGTAAGCGAGCACATGTTTGCCATGGTTCTTTCTATGATGAAGCGCCTGCCCGGCTATCACGACTTGCAGCGCGAGCATCGCTGGGAGGATTTGGGGCCGGTCACCTCGCTCAAAAACGCCAATGTGCTGGTGCTGGGCGCGGGCGATATCGGCGGCCACTTTGCCACGCTCTGCCGCAGCATGGGCGCGCACGTCCGCGGCATCAAGCGCCATCCGCTCGTCTACCCCATTGTGTTTGAGGACATGGACGGCATGGACGCCCTGCCCGAGCGCCTAGCCGAGGCCGACGTCGTCGCAGCCTTTATGCCCAGCACACCCGAGACTCGCGGCCTGGCGAACGCCGAGTTCTTCGCCGCGATGAAACCGGGCGCCTTCTTTGCCAATGGCGGCCGCGGTGACCTTGTTGTTGCCGACGATCTGGTTGCCGCTCTTGAGTCCGGACACCTTGCCGGTGCCGCGGTCGACGTCACCGACCCCGAGCCGCTGCCTGAGGCAAGCCCCCTGTGGGATGCGCCCAACATGCTCATCACGCCGCACGTCTCCGGTTGGTTCCACCTGGCAGCCACGCTCAGCAACGTGGTCGACATCGCCGCGGAGAATCTGCGTCACCTGCAGGCCGGCGAGACGCTTCGCTGCTGGATCGAACATTAGGGTTCCGCCGTTCTAACGAACGGCGGACCGGTCGACGCTGCGAGCCCGCCGTTTGGCCAATCTGCCGTTCAATTTCAAAGGCGCGACCAGAAGGTCAGCGCCTTTTCATTTCACGGCACCTTGGCTCAAACGGCGGGCTCTCGCTGACTTTTGTCCGACCTGCGGCATTCTCCCTTTTTGGTGCAATGGGGTCAGGTTAGTTTGCACCATTACGTTGGTTTTGCCTGCGATACTTTTGTCAAAGTGATATCAGACATTCATCTGGCGCTTTCGGGCGTTTCGCCTATTAAAGCCAGTCCATCTCCTTACCATAGTGGTCCGAATAGGCGCTACGCTTGAGTTCTTCATCGCTCGCCGGCCACGCGTTGGACACGTCGATTCCCGATTCATGGCAAGCGGCGGCGAACAGCTTCGACCCCTGATCGATTAGTTGAGACCTGCCCTCGGTCTTCTCGCCTTCGGCTCGCATTTAGAACTCCACGCTTTCGGCGCCGTTGATGGTTAGGTCACGCTCGTAGAAGGCGGTGAGGGCGCGGATGGCGTACATCACGTCGCGTACGCCGCCGGTCTCGTAGCTTGAGTGCATGGCCAGCTGCGGCAGGCCCACGTCTACGGCATGCATGCTCGCCTGCATATTGGACAGATTGCCCAGGGTGGAGCCACCCGCCATATCGCTCTTGTTGGCGAAGGCCTGCGTGGGCACGTCGGCGTCATCGCAGATAGCCTGGAACACCGCGCGGCTAAAGGCATCGGTGCAATAGTGCTGGTTGGCGGCTTCCTTGATGACAATACCGCCGTTAAGTACCACCTGGTTGCGGGCATCGCACTTCTCGGCGTGGTTGGGGTGCATGGCATGTGCATTGTCGCAGCTCACGAGCATCGAGGCGGCAAGCGCACGGTGGTACGACTCGTCGTCAAAGCCCAGCGATCCGTTGATGCGGCGCAGCGCATCGGCCAAGAACGTCGACATGGCGCCCTGCTTGGTCTCGGAGCCAACCTCCTCGTTATCGAAGCAGCAGAAGACCGAGACGTCGTGCGCGTTCTCGGCACCCAAAAATGCCTGCAGCGAAGTGTAGGCGCAGGCCAGGTCGTCAAGCTTGGGCGTCGAGATAAACTCGTCGGCCCAGCCCCAGATGCGTGCGTCCTGACGATTGACCAGGAACAGGTCGCGACCCAGGATCTGCTCGGGCTCAACATCCAGTTCGTCGGCGATCAGGGCATCGAAGTCACCCTGCTTAAGCTCGCCGGCGCTAATGAGCGGGCACAGGTCAACGGCTCGGTTGGGAGCAAAGCCCTCATTAACGCCGCGGTTCATGTGGATGGCAAGGCTCGGGATAATAGCGACCTCGCGCTCGGTGGCAAGCAGGCGGCTCTCAATACGGTCGCCCTCGCGCACCAGCACGCGGCCCGCGAGCGCCAGCGGGCGATCGAACCAGGTGTAGTCGATCATGCCGCCGTAGGCCTCGGTGTTCAGGCGCAGTGTCTCGCCCGCGCCATCGAGCTCGGGCACGGCCTTGACCTTAAACGTCGGCGAATCGCTGTGCGACGCCGTGAGCTGAAAATGATAGTCACCGGCAACGCCGTCCTCGCCCCACGTCGCGGCCAGGTCCTCGCCCACCTTAAAGGCAACAACACTCGAAGTGTTGCGCTGCGTGTAATAACGCCCGCCCGGCTCGATATCCCACGCCGCATTCTCGGGCAGGTAGGTAAAGCCCGCCTCGTCGAGCTCGGCCATAATGGTCGCCGCCGTATGGAACATGCTGGGGCATGCCTCGATAAAGTCGACAAGGTCGTTGGCGGCCTCGATATCGTCAGCCGTCACGTGCACGCGCTCGGGCGTTTCCTGATCCGTCATGCTCTCCCCTTTCGCTGGGTTGATGGTCCCCTCCAGCATACCCCGCCACGCCAGCGCCGCACTCTTCATTCCGTGCTTAATTCCGCGCCGCTCACCAAGTTGAGCCATTATGGTCGCGCTCCTTTTGCGACAATTGCGCTAACAGGACGAGAGGAGCCGTCATGAAGCCACGTAACATTGCCATCGCCTGCGGTGTTGCAGGAACCGCCGTCGGCATCGCCATTGCCGCCGGTATCGTTTATCACAAACAAATCAAGTCCGCCGCGTCGCTCAGACGCTTGACTGACTATGCGGATGGCTATGACCTGTACGCAATCGACATCGCTTACGACTACGACCTTGACCGCATCATCGCCGCTGGCGTGCGCGACGACCAGGCCTACATCGATGCCGTGATGGCACAGGTGCTGCCCGGTATGCCGGTACATGTCCAGGCGCCCCAGTTTGCCTGCAGCGCTTTTGTCGCCGTAGATGCCGAAGGCCGCGTGCGCACCGGTCGCAATTACGACTTTAAGGACGACACCTCGGCGCTGCTGGTGCGCAATCACCCGCGCGGCAGCTATGCCTCCATCGGGTTTGCCGCCCTTAACAACCTGGGCGATAACACTCCGCTTGACTCCGTCGCCGGACGTGCCGCCGCACTCATGGGCCCGTTTGCCCAGCTCGACGGTGTTAACGAATGCGGCGTGTCCATTGCCGTGCTCACCCTGGATTCCAAGCCCTGCGACCAGGACACGCAACGCCCCGTCATCAATACCTCGCTCGCCATCCGTCTGGTGCTCGACCGTGCCGCCACCACGCAGGAGGCCGTAGACCTGCTTTCTGCCTACGACATGCACGCCATGGCCGGACGCGATTACCACTTCTTTATCAACGACGCTGCCGGTGACGCGCGCGTAGTAGAGTGGGATCCGCGCGATCCGGACCGCGCTTTCAAAGCGACTCCTGTACGCCAGGTTACGAACTTCTATGCCTGCTATGGTGACGAAGTGCTGCCCAACCAAAAGAACGGCGAGCTGGGCCATGGTAAAGAGCGCGCCGTCGCAATCGCCAATGTCCTTGACGCCCATGTCGGTGCCCAAAACGAGGCAGTCGCTTGGAAAGCCCTGCGCGCCGCAGCGCAAGAGCCCAATCCGGAAGACATCACCAGCAATACGCAATGGTCGGTCGTCTTTGACAATACCGAGCCCGCTGCCGCCATCACGCTGCGCCGCCACTGGGGCGACGTCGACGCCTTCGCGCTGTAAGGAGCTGGCACCGTCGTCCTTACGCTCGCCTGACGTCGCTTACATTTCTATACATCTGAGCTAACACGTTTTACCCCCGCATCAACAGTGTGCGGGGGTAAACTTATGCGCATGTTATAACTTGCCCGGAAGGATTCACCATGCTTAGGATCGGTCTTCTTACTAGTGGCGGCGACTGCCAGGCGCTCAACGCCACCATGCGCGGCATCGTCAAAACGCTTATGACCAATAGCGAAGAACCTATCGAGATCTATGGTTTTGAGGACGGCTACCAGGGCCTTATCTACAGCAGGTTCCGCGTCATGACGCCCGCCGATTTTAGCGGCATCCTCACCCGCGGCGGCACCATCCTGGGCACGAGCCGCACGCCGTTCAAGCGTCTGGACACTCCCGAGGCCGACGGCGTCGAGAAGGTGCCCGCGATGGTCCACACCTATCACAAGCTGCAGCTCGACTGCCTGTTTATGCTGGGCGGCAACGGCTCCACCAAGACTGCCAACCGCCTGCGCGAAGAGGGCCTCAACGTTATCGCCCTGCCCAAGACCATCGATAACGACACCTGGGGCACCGAGATGACCTTTGGCTTTACGAGCGCCATCGACGTCGCCACCAAGTGCATCGACGACATTCACACCACCGCTTCGAGCCATGGGCGCGTGTTCGTCATCGAGATCATGGGGCACAAGGTTGGCTGGATCCCGCTGTACGCCGGCGTCGCGGGCGGCGCGGACGTTATCCTGATTCCCGAGATCCCCTACGACATGGACAACGTCATCAAGACCATCGAGCATCGCATGGAGACCGGCAGCCGCTTTACCATCGTGGCCGTCGCCGAGGGTGCCATCTCCAAGGAGGACGCAGCGCTGTCCAAGAAGGAGTACAAGAAGAAGCTCGCCGAGCGCACGAGCCCGTCGATCGTCTACGACATCGCCAAGGAGATCGAGGCCAAGACCGGTCGCGAGACCCGCGTCGCCATCCCCGGCCACACGCAGCGCGGCGGGCAGCCCGACGCCCAGGACCGCATCTTTGCGACCCAGTGTGGCGTCGAGGCGGCGCTGGGCTGCCTGCGTGGCGAGTTTGGCTACATGATCGCCCTGCGCGACGGCAAGATGTGCCACATGCCGCTCGAGGAGGTCGCCGGCAAGCTCAAGTTTGTCGACCCCCAGAGCGACCTGGTGCGCGAGGCCAAGGCGTTGGGCATCAGCTTCGGCGACGAATAGCCTCGGCCGAAATCCATCCCATCGGGCCCTCCGACCCCGCCCGACGTATTTCGATTTGGCTCCTCCCTTGACTCCGTCAAAGGTCGCCAATCGAAATACGTCGGGCGGGGTCGGAGGGCCCTGCGTTTACATACTCGCCGGGGCTATTCGTCTTCTTGCTGCGGATGCCTGGTCTGAAATTAAGTTGCGGTGGAATAGTTCCCGCTTAGCCCGCAAATGGCTGAATCTAGAAACTATTCCACCGCAACTTACTGAGTGGGGCTCTTGGCTGCTACTTGCGCTGACATTTGTCCTGAAATGGCTGGTCGTTAGGGGTTGCTACCGGTAGTTGCGGTAGGGTTGGAGCAGATTCTAACTAGAAATGGTGGTCGCTACCGGTTGTTCTCGGCATACTCGGCTCATTCGATTCGACCATCAAACGAAAGGAACCACCATGGATCTTGCGATGGCGCAGCGGCTCGTTGATCGCCGCAAGGCTGCCGGGCTTTCTCAGGAGGCGCTTGCCGCACAGCTGGGCGTGAGTCGTCAGGCTGTCAGTAAATGGGAGCGCAGCGAATCCTCGCCCGATACCGATAACCTTATTGCGCTCGCCGCGCTGTATGGCGTGTCACTGGATGAGTTGTTGTATGGGGTGGCGGTGGCTAGCGCTGATGACTCACAGGCTGATGATGAGGCACAGGACAGCAACGCCGGCACCAAAGCTTCAGATGAGGCTGAGGATTCTGCCGAGCACGCCGATTGCGGCGACAAACCACTTGTCGATATTTCCCTCGCGCGCGGTATCCACGTCATTGATCCCAATAAAGGCGAGGAAGTCCATGTTGGCTGGAACGGCATCCATGTGACCAACGAGCGCAAGGGCGAAGAGGTGCATGTGGGGCCGGACGGCGTGCATGTCGATACGCTTGAGGACGATGGACATAGCGTGCATACCAATGACGACGGCACCGTCACCATCGACGGCGAGACGTTCTCCAGCTGGAAGGAAGCACACGACAAGCTCGACCATCATGGCAAGCATTTCCACACCAAGGTCGGACGTACATGGAACAAATTCCCCTTCCCCGCGCTTGTCGCCCTCGCCTATCTGGTGCTCGGCATTGTCTACGGCACATGGGCTGCGGGACTCTTCCTCGTCTTTTTGATTCCCGTCTACTACGCATTTGGCGACTTTATCGACCAACGCCACTTATCTAAGCTGATCGATGTCGTCTATTCAGTCAGTGCCGAGGCATGGTTCCTCTACATGTGGCTCTGCCTGGAACAACCCCATCCCGCCTGGGTAATCCTCATCACCATCCCGGTCGTAAAAGCACTCATGCGCTGGTGCCGCAAACAATGGAAGCATCGCGAGCGAGCCTAAACCATCCCAGCCCGACAGCAGCACCCAACTAGTACTCCCCCGCCCATCCCCCTAAGTTGCGGTGATATAGCTCCGGTTTTAGCCTTGAGTAGTCGAGTTTAGGAACTATTCCACCGCAACTTACGAATGGTCGGAGCGGCTACAGCACAAGCGTCGGCGTTCGTTTGATGGTCCGCCACGAAAAGGGGCAATCTACTACGTTTAACTCGATGGGGCCAACCATGACCGCCTTTTTCGAAAATCGACAGGCCTTCTACCTGCACTGATAATTGTTCTCGGGGGAAGCGGGCACTGCGGGGCGCGGCAACGGCGCGCGATTTCCGCGTCGCAGCGCTACCCTGATGCTGAATGCCGGGACGATGACCCACTGACCTGCTGACGCCTCTTCGGCCGTCCTCAAATCCG
>CAVCKO010000020.1:0-47551 GCA_963602825.1 Treponemataceae bacterium
AAACTGCATAAAGTATGGACGCGACGGATCGAGCCCGCGAAGGCCAAGCTCCGCGGCGCATTTAATCTTGAGCATGCGCTCGAGTGCCAAAAAGGCGTAGCTGCCCAACCAGGGGAAGAGCACCCAAGTGTCGCCACCCAGGTTGATGAGCGGCTTAGTTCCCGCGCCCGAAATCTCGGCGGTATGACGAGCCTGCGCCAAGCGAGCCTGTGCGTTACCCATAAGGTACGGATATGCCGCGTGCTCGTTGAGCGCCTTGCGCATGCGCTCGAGCACATGCGTGTTAATGTCGCCGGGGCAGTCGCCAAAGTAGGCCGGCACCCGGCCTTTGACCTGCGTGGCAAAGACGGTATGGCGCTTCCAGTCCACTTCTTCGACAATCCAGCAATGTCCAGCAATGGCGATGCGCTCACCGGGCGGTGGCGGATTGACGATCGTGCCCAACTCGGCCGACTCGCTGCGAACGGTGAACTCCTCGTTTTCCTGGAACACAGCGTAGAACTTAAAGTTGTTAATGATGCGCTCGCCCGCGAGACCCACGATGAGCCCATCGCCCTCGGTGACCTGGATGTGGTCGATCTTGATGAGGTGGCGCAGCAGTACGCGATAGTCATCGGCCGAGACGCGGTGGAAATAACTAAGCGTGAGCACGCGTTGGGCAAGTTCGGCCGGCGTGAGCTCTCCGGTGCTGGCGAGCGTCGACATGGTCTGGTGATAGAGCAGGCTGTAGGGGAGTCGATCGAGCTCGGGCGGCTCGACCCACTTTTCCTCGCGATAGAGTTGTACGAGCGCGATGCCCTGTAGAAGCTTCCAGGGTATCGTTTCGGGCATCATCGTGCGCGGCTCGGGCTCCTCCTCGCGCATGACAAACCACATCTCGGGCGGAAGATCGCGGCGGCCTGTGCGCCCCATGCGCTGCAAAAAGGAGCTGACGGTAAACGGTGCATCGATCTGGAACGCGCGCTCCAGGCGACCGATATCAATGCCGAGCTCCAACGTGGAGGTGGTGACGGTTGTCTGTGCCTGTTCCTCGTCGCGCATGAGCTCCTCGGCGGTCTCGCGTAGCGATGCCGAGAGGTTGCCATGATGGATGAGGAAGCGGTCTGGCTCGTGCCGGTTTTCACAGTAGCTGCGCAACATGGAGCACACGGCCTCTGCCTCCTCGCGCGAGTTGGCAAAGACCAGGCACTTGCGGCCGCGGGTATGTTCAAAGATGTAGCCCATGCCGGGGTCGGCGTTGTCGGGTGCGGTGTCGGTGGGGTTGAGCAGCGCCTGTTCGGTTGCCTGCGGGATGTCGACTTCGCCCTCGGGGGCCGAGGAAGTGCGACGGTCCTTGGGGGCAGCCTTGCCCCGTGCCTGCTCGCGACGTTGGCGCCGTTCCTCCTGTGTGAGTTGCCCGCTATGACGCATGTCTTGGGTGCTGACGGGCAGTGCCGCGGGTGGTGCCGCCTCAATGCGCTCGCATGCGAGCACTTCGGCCTCTTGAGGACCCATGCTCTCGAATCCCCGCTGCTGCGCCTGGGGACCCGAGTTGTAGAAGTGCTCCATGGAGATACGCCACACGCGGCGCGGCTCCTCAAAGCGGGGGATGACGCAGTCGCGTCCCGTCCCCTGCGACAGGAAGGCACCCGTGCGTTCCGGGTCCCCGATGGTGGCCGAAAGGCCAATGCGGCGGGGCTGAACGCCCGCCATGCGCGAGAGGCGTTCGATAAGGCAGAGTGTCTGCCCGCCGCGGTCACCGCGCATGAGCGAGTGGACCTCGTCGATGACCACATAGCGCAGGTCGCAGAACATACGCGGGATTGCCATGTGCTTGTGGATCAGGAGTGCCTCGAGTGATTCGGGCGTAATCTGTAGGATACCGCTCGGCTTTTTGATGAGCTTTGCCTTGTGCGACTGCGAGACATCGCCGTGCCAGTGCCAGACGGGGATATCGGCCTCTTCGCACAGATCGTTGAGGCGAACGAACTGGTCGTTGATGAGTGCTTTGAGGGGGCCAATGTAGAGGGCGCCCACGCTCGCGGGCGGGTTCTCCCAAAACTCGGTCAGGATGGGAAAGAAGGCCGCCTCAGTTTTGCCAGATGCCGTGGATGCCGTCAGGAGCATATTGTCTTGCGTGTTGAAGATGGCATCTGCCGCCGCAACCTGGATGGAGCGCAGACTCTCCCAATCGTGGGAGTAAATGAAATCCTGGATAAACGGGGCATATCGGTCAAAGGCGTTCATGGGGCCTCCTCTCATCAACGGGCTGATCAACGCAACGGGCAACGGCTCGATATCTTGCAACATCGGCGTTTTCCCAGATAAAACCTGCCAAAATAAACCTGTCCCTTTTTGGCAGGTTAGATGGTGAATTCGGCGAAGTTGTGGTCGTCGTCTGCGGTGCTGGTGTCGTCTGTTGCGGCTGCCGGCGCCAGCGCGTCGCCGCCGACGCTTTGCAGCAACTCGGCCACGTTAGCATCGGGGTTTTGACACAGGATATCGAGCAGCTCGATAAAGTCGCGGATGACCTCGCGAGGCGTCAGATGCGTGTCGGCCCCCACGCGGCCAAACTCGATCTTGAGGAAGTCCACCAAGTCGTTCTCGGTAAGCGTGGGCGTCCAGCCAAAGTAGCCGGCATGGATCTGCATGAGCTTTTCGATGAGCACCAGCAGCTCCTCGTAGGTGAGCGGCTGCAGGCGGATGATGGGCGCGAGCATGTCCTTAAGGTCCTCGCGTGCAAAGCGGCCCTGAGCGAGTCGACTTCGCAGGGCCTCGTAGGAGAACACGCCACGGCGGCGGTCTTCGATGGAGGTTGGCGTGCCGCCCATGATCATGCCCAGGTACTGCGCCTTGCCCTGGAGCGTGTCGTTGTACATGGTCAGGATCTTCTCGTAGTTGTATTGGCGTGTGATGGCGTTGGGAATCTTATACAGATTCACGAGCTCGTCGATGAGCACCAGCATGCCCTTGTAGCCGCTGCAGACCAAAAAGCGCGCAATGAGCTTAACGTAGTCGTACCAGTCGTCATCGCTGATGATGGTCGAGGAGCCCAGCTCGGCGCGTGCCTCACTCTTGGTGCGGTACTCGCCGCGAATCCATTTGGTCACGCGGCTCATAGCTTCTTCGTCGCCCTCGGATACGGCCGCGCGGTAGCGGCGGAGCATGCGGGCGAAGTCGAAGCCGTGGACCATTTCCTCGAGTGGGGCCAGTTGGGCATTGACGGCAGACTCGTCGGCATCGGCACACGAGGCGACCCAGCGATCCAGGATAAGGTTGAGCGCACCGCCCTCGGGGCGCGTCTTGGTCGATATGTTGCGGATGAGCTCACGGTAGGTGGCAAGGCCCTGTCCCTGGCCGCCCTGCAGACGGCGCTCAGGGGATAGGTCGGCATCGGCCACGACGAATCCCTCGCCCATGGCGTGCGTGCGGATCGTCTGGAGCAAAAAGCTCTTGCCGGCGCCGTAGCGACCGACTAGGAAACGGAAGCTTGCGCCGCCATCGGCGATGAGGCTCAGGTCGGTGAGCAGAGCGCGAATCTCGACCTCTCGCCCCACGGTGATATAGGGAAGGCCGATGCGCGGGACAACGCCGCCCTTGAGCGAGTTGAGAATGACGGCGGCGACGCGCTTGGGCACGCGGGGTGCTGCGGATGCGGTATCACTCATGGTCTAAGTATCCTCTCACGTCTGCTTCGTAGTCCTCGATAATGCGCGGTCCTGCCGCGCCAAATTCAATTACGGTGTCACCCACCAGGTCAAAGAGCGCCTCGTTGATGGTATCGACGAGCATGTCCTCGCTCTGGCCCGAGTGCGCCACTGCCGCTGTCGCTTGCGCTGCGTTTTGCTCGAGGAGCGCTCGAAGATAGGCGTCTGCGGCGGAATCGAGTACGGACGCGGTGTCGGCGGGCGTGGGCGCTGGTGCGAGGAGCGGGGCTACGACGCCAAACTGCTCGGTGGAGATGGTCGGCTCGCCAGCCTCGTCCCGCTGCATGGTCGTCGCGACTGGTTCGGCGATCGTGTCGGCCACGGGCTTGGCTTCCCGTCGTTCGGCAACTGCCGTCTCGGCATCCGCAAGCGTGCCGTCCTCGCGCTCCTCGTCGATCAAAAGCGCCTCGCGCGTTTGCGCGGCGGCGCTCCGAATGTGCCCCAGCTGGCTCAGGTCGATATCGATCTTGACGGGCTGATGAGCGGCATCCCATGAAAGCCATGCTGTGATCTCGTCATCGATAATTTTAGCCAGATATTTGGGGACCTTCTCTTCCTTAAGGGGATGGCCGGGATCCAGTGCCAAGCGCAGGCGCTGATCACAAGCGCGCATCATCTCACCGAGCTTGCTACTTTTTTGTCTGCTGCCGTGGATACGCATGCATTCCCAAAAGCCATTTTGGCAGCGGTAGATGTGAATGGGGTCCAGGCGATATTCGCAGTCCTCGTGGCGCTCGGGCGCAAAGAACACGGCCGAGGCAAACATGGTGTAGGGCATGGCCGTCTCCTCCCCAAACAAGCTCGCTACGATGCCGGTCTTTCGGTGCGTGTCATAGTAGCGCGCCATACGGACATACACGGCGCATGCCACGTGGCGCAGGTCACGATGGTGGGAACGGTCGAGCCGTGAGTTATTCAGGTTGTACGTCGAGAGTGCGTCGATGGCAGCCATGAGCCGCTCCTCATGCGCCTCATCGGGCGGAAGGGGAAGCGTGGGCTCGGAGGTCTTGCGACGTTTGGGGGGCAGGTCCGACGGCGCCGGCGCGGGTACAAGGTCTCGTGCTGCGCGGCGCAGCTCGATGAGGGCGTTGTCGAATGCGACGGTTTTAGAGTCGCGAAGCAGCTTGGGGTCGAGCTCATGGAACACGGCGTAGTCCTGCAGCCACACGCGTGCGAACCGGTCGATGCCAGGTTCAAAGGCGCGATAGGCATCCCAAAATGTCTTAATCTTGTCATAGCCGTCACGCGGATTGTCGACGCCAATGCCGCAGATCAATTCGTAAAGATAAAGAAAAGCAAACGAGGTCGATGTCTCCTCGATATTGCCGCGGCGCACTTGGGCACGCCAGGTAAAGTAGCCGCGCAGCTGTCGATCGCTCATGGCATTGTAGGTGGGAAAGTACGACTTAAAGGTGCCGTTGTAGGGGCAATCGTCCTCGAAGTCGGCCATCAGCAGGCCTTGGCGGTAAAAGAGCTCCGCCTCCGATAGCCAACGTCCCGCGCCGCCTTTGGGATCCTCTTGCCAGCGTGATATCTCGCGCATCTTGCGGTACTGGTCGGGGAGGAAGTTCTGCATCTGACGACCGGTCTTGAGAATCGGCTCGTCAGCATAGATTTCGTTTGAGAAGCGGGCGGACTGATGGGTCCGGGCCTCGGCCATAATGCGCTCGATGAGCATCTTGACGTCCTGGTCGGCCACCGCTTCTCCTCTCCTAACGCAGCTTCGGTGACCTCATATCATAGCACAGCATCAAACAGATGTTCGAGATACCGCTGCGTAGATAGATTTAGAACAGGAGGGCGTAGATGACCGCCACGACGACGGAGGGGAGCATGTTGGCCGTGCGGAAGGTCTGAGGTCGAATAAGGTTAACGCCAACACAGAAGATGAGCATGGAGCCCACAAGCGAAAGGCTGTCGAGGGCTGCGGTGGTCATGATGGGGGAGAGTGCGCCGGCAAAAAGCGTGATCGTGCCCTGGAATACGGCAACGGGCAGGGCCGAGAAGATGCAGCCGCGGCCAAGCGAGGCCGTCATGGTGCAGACGATGATGCAGTCCAGCGCGCCCTTCAGGGCAAGCGTGGACCAGTCGCCGAGCAGACCGTCCTGAATCGATCCCACGATGGCCATGGCGCCGATACACACGGTGAGCGATGCCGAGACAAAGGCGTTGGTGAACTCGTTGTCGCCTTCGCTGCCGGTTTTGCGCTTGAGCCATTCGCCGAGGTTCTCGATGGCGGCCTCCAGGTTGATGGCCTCGCCGATGAGCGAACCGAGGGCAAATGAGACGATAAGCATGGTGGTGCCGGTGGTCGCCAACGCCTCTCCATCGATAACGAGCATCTTTTGCATGGTGCCGCCCAGGCCGATAAACAGAACACACAACCCCGACGCCTTCATGAGCGTGTCTTGGATGCGGGGCGTAATGAAGCGCCCACCCATGAGGCCCAGCAGACCGCCCGCGATCAAAAGCGCGACGTTGATGATCGTTCCTAAACCCGGCATGAACCCTCCTGTAATTGATGCCAACGCGGCAATCGTAGCAGAACGGGGAGGGGAGCACTCGGTATCCGAGCTACGCGGCAGTTAGCGGTCTAGGACAGGACGGGGCTAAAGTCGAAGCGCAGCGTCATGAGGTGCTGCGGGGATTCGATGGCTGCGGCAATGATGTCGGCATCTCGTGCACGATCGAACCCTTCAAGTTCCATTTGATAGGGGAAGTCTTCTTGGATACCGATGCGACGAGGAACCAAAAGCTTGGTTCCGTCGAATTCTTCGGTTCGCGTTCCGTCTGCTGCAACGGAATAAAGGTGTAACTTGGCGGTCGTTGTGGCATCAAGTGCCGAGATAGCTTGGATATCGTTCGAGGCGCTCCTTGCTCCCACTGCTGTAAGTGCCGTAGGCGCGACGACTTCACCCGAAGGCAAAAAGACGAGCTCGACGGTATTGGGGAATGCGATGAGGATATTTTTGCGGCGGGGCGCATTGGCGGCGACTGGCTCAATGCTTGCGGCATCGACGGTTTCCGTGTGGTCGAGCGCGACCATCATGCAACAGTTGCCTTCGTCGACATCTGGGGGAGCGGCAAAGTCCAGGCCGTCTTTCGGTTGGGGATCGCCTAGTTCGGTGGTGGTGCCATCTGGCTTCTCGAGAGGAGCCGGCGCGTTGTCTTCTGATGATGCGTCGTCTGCATCGTCAACATGCGCCGGTGCGTCTGCGATCTCGTCTTTGGGGGATTTGTCATTATCGCTCGATATGGGAGCAGCAATCCCGACGGACCCCACTCCGTGCCATGTCATTTGGAGCAGCGCCGGATCGGCGAGAATGCGCTGCACGCCTTGCGCCTGGGCATCGATATTGATGGGGGCGGGTTCTGATCCACGCGTGAGGTTAAGCGAGCCCTTCTGCCTATTGCTTTGAGCCTCTTGGTCGTCCGCGTCGCCAGCGTAGAACAACAAAGGTGCATCTCCCGTTGCGATGGCTTCGGTGTCCGCCTTGGTCAGTCGCAGCGATGCCGTAAAGGAGATGATGGGCTGCGCGCCATCGACATTCGAGGGAACGCAGCCCAGGCATACACCTCCTCCTTCTTCTTCATAGGCCGCGCTGTCGAAGACGACCTTCGCCCCGTTCGCCGAGTCATCGACCGAGGCGATATCGATGCGCAGCTCTAGGTCGCATGGGTCGCCATCGGCGTCGACTGCAGCCGATTTCCATGTGCAGATGGCATAACCTGCCTGGGGGCCGTTCTCCTTGTCCGGTCGCTTGATATCCACGACTATCGAGTCGACCGTATTGCGGTGAAGGCATCCCGAGGTTCGGACCGTGGCGTGTGCGAGCGAAAAACGTTGGCAGGCGACGATACCCGACGAATTCGCCACGGGGTTCAGAGCTTGCGGTAAGGAGTTTGCCGTGGCGGGCGTCGCCCAGGCGGCGAGAGGCGTACCGCTCGCCAGTGCACTGCAGAGCGCGGCAACGGGCAATAGATTTTTGGGTGCCATGGTTCTCCTATCTATTCCGCGCACTCCGGTTGTGCTTGGCTATTGGTTGCGTTTGATGTGCAGGCCAAGGCACGTCAGCCCTGCTCCCGCCGTTGCGACGCCTACCGCAATGAGTTGCCGGGTGTCGCTCGTCTGAGCGAGCGGCTCGTTACGGCTGCCGCGATCAAGGCCCGAAAGGTCGACGGTCACTTCTGTGGCCGCCTGCGCTTGCTCTTGTTGAGCAAAGGCTATGGCAGGTGCGGACGCCAAGATGCCGACGATGGCGGCCAGTGCAATCGCCTTAGGACGTGGCGTGCGCACCGGGCTCGACCGTCCAGGTGATGCTTGCCACTTGATCTCCCGTACCGGTGGCGTGGTAGATGTCACGCGTGACGCGGGCGACGTGTCCACTCACATTGAGCTTGATTTTGTCCGTTCCGTCGGCAATGCCCTGGTACTTCATGTCGAAGCTTACGTCCTTGGAAAGATCGAGGCCCGTAGTCTGAGTCGCCGAGCTGGCATCCTTTTCTGCCTTATCGGGGCCAACCTTAAAATCGATGGAGTTCTGGGCCGAGCCCGTCTTTGCGTCTGCAACGATTGTCCAGTCGTTCTTGGCCGTGACCTTCATGTTGGTGACGTGGATGCCATATGCCGAGAGGTTGTCGATGGTAATCGTCTTGTCGGAGGGTCCTACAAGCGTTCCGTCGGCTTTGGCGGCAAAGGGGATGACCGTTGGCGCCTTAAACGAAACATTGCTAATGTCGGCCTTCACCGTCACATCGGTGGTTCCAACGCGCACCTCTGCCATGGCCGCCGTTGGCGCGGCGCCCATCGCAAGTGCGAGCGTAAGCCCTGCGCCCACGGCGAGTGCCCTGGCTCCGCTCAGGTTCATGGGTGTGTCCATAATCGATCCTTTCTGCTCGTCACGGACCGTTTCCGTGATGGTTAGACGAATGCGGGCAGGGTCCTGCCCCTGCGAGCGCGTCGGTCGCTATCCCTCTGCCTGGGCCACCCGCACTTTGACGCGCGTCGGATTGCCATGGGTGTCGTAGGTCTTGGCATCGAGTGCCTGAATCTCGATATACGCCTCGCCTTCTTGGATATCGCCGGCGGGGCAGGTTTCAACCGTCTTGCCGGCTTCGACCACACCGGACTCATAGATGGTCTCGTCGTTTTGAATCACGCGGAAGCGCTGAGGAAACTTGTTGTCTTGGACGTTTTGCACGTTGACGCGCAACTTGCCGCCTTCCTGCAACTGTGCGACCGGCGCGACCGAGATCGTCATCATGTTGTCGCGGACGATGGCGTCGAGCTCATCCTGGATTTCTTGGCGCGATTTGCCCTCTGCCGTCGTGACCGAAGTACCCGCCTCGGGCACGGGCTGCGACTGCCAAGCGTATAGCCCTACGGCGATGAGGGCGCAGGCGATAGCCAGGCAGACAACGACGAGTTTCTTGCGACGCCCCAGTCCTGCAAGGCGAAGCGGCGTCTTCGCACTCATGCGGCGTCCTTGGTGGTGTAGACGCGCGCAAACGTGGACGGGTCCGCTCCAAAGAGCATGTGAAGCATCAGACGGCGCGAGTAGACGAGCTCGTCGAAGTCGGGAGGGAGCTCGATGTCGTGGATACGCGCGATGTGGTGGGCGAGCGCCGAGAACGACTCGGGGTCGCAGATAACATCGGTGGTGACGTGGTAGACCGCCGTATCGGGGAACGCCTTTTCGTCGAAAGGCAGGAGATAGGGATCGTCGTCGACCTCGATGGCGACGCCGTACTGGGGCCAGTAATATGCCATGGGAACCTCCCTGCTTCTGGGGCCAAAACTTCCATTGGTTTTGGCTGTCGATGCCGACCGTATCAGTCGCTACTTGACCAATTTCTGACCAAATGCTTGACGGATTGACATCTCCGCAGGTAAAAGATGGTAAAAATTACTTCAACTTTTTTCGAGCGACAATTGCGTGGCCGCTGGCGGTAAAGCAACATGTGTCAAAAGCATCGTCTGCCGAGGAAACCTTGCCGCTCGCCGAATTGCACGAACGTAAAAATCGCCAATTATGGAGACGGTCTCGAACACGTCGACAAAACGATGCGGTAACATCTCCCTGCAAACACTGTAGTTAGCTAAAGGGGGAGTTCGCGTGTCTGCAACCATCAAACCCTTCACCGACGAGTTCGAAGAGTATGGTCGCGATGAGTCTCGCACATCGGGCGAGGCCTCGAGCATCTCGTTTCCGACAACGGAGGACGAGGTCCGCGCCATTTTGAAAAAGCTCCATGCCGAGCGTGTCCCGGTGACGGTTCAGGGCGCCCGGACCGGTCTTGCCGCCGGCGCCGTGCCTCATGGCGGTCACGTTCTCAATACTTCCCGCATGAATCGCTACCTAGGCATTCGCCGCGATGAGCAGGGCCGCTTTCTTTTGCGTGTGGCGCCCGGCGTCGTGCTGTCTGAGCTACGCAAGCAGCTGGGCAAGAAAATGCTGCCGACTGCCGGCTGGGACCAGGCATCGCTTGAGGCCTACGAGGAGTTCCAAGAAGCTCCCGAGCAATTCTTTCCTACCGATCCCACCGAGGCATCTGCCTGTCTGGGCGGCATGGCGGCATGCAACGCTTCCGGCGCCCGTAGCTACGCTTACGGCCCCATGCGCCCTCACGTCACGGGCCTTCATGTCGTGCTGGCCGATGGCGACCTGCTCGAGCTTCACCGTGGCGAGGTTTTTGTGCAGGGTCGTCGCCTTTCGCTCGTCACGGTGCAGGGCCGCACGCTCGAGCTCGACCTTCCCGGCTACACCATGCCCAAGACCAAAAATGCTTCGGGCTATTTCGTTGCTGACGATATGGATGCCATCGATCTGTTTATCGGTGCGTGTGGCACACTCGGCGTCATCACCGAGCTCGAGATTGCCCTGCAGACGGCGCCTGCGGTCGTTTGGGGCGTGAGCTGCTTCTTTGACAGCGAAGACAAGGCCGTGTCCTTCACCGATTCTGTGCGTCCCGTCCTGTCCCACGCGGCTGCCATCGAATATTTCGATGCGGGCGCCCTGGATATACTGCGTCGTCAGCGTGAGCAGTCGACCGCGTTCGCCTCGCTGCCGGCGCTCGACAAAGACGCCAAGGTCTGTGTCTACGTGGAGCTCGACTGCGACGACGAAGTCCAAGCGACTGAGGAGCTGTATCACTTGGGGTGGGTACTGGAGCTTGCGGGCGGCAGCGACGATGCGACATGGGTCGCGCGCACCGAGGTCGATCGCGAGTGCCAGCGATTCTTCCGCCATGCGGTGCCCGAGAGCGTCAACATGCTCATCGACGAGCGTCGCCGCACGGATCCCACCATCACCAAACTGGGCTCGGACATGTCGGTGCCCAACGCGCGCTTGGCCGATGTCATCGCCCTGTATCGCCGCACGTTGGCCGAAAGTGGGCTTGAATCTGCCGCCTGGGGGCACATCGGTAACAACCATCTGCATGTGAATATCCTGCCGCGCGATGCGCGGGACTATCGCGCCGGTGGCAAGCTGTTCGCCCAGTGGGCTTCCGAGGTCACGGCCATGGGCGGCGCCGTCTCCGCCGAACACGGTGTCGGCAAGATCAAGGCGGGCTTCTTGGAGACGATGTACGGTCACGAGGCCATGGTCGAGTCGGCGCGGCTCAAGCTCCAGCTCGATCCTGCCGGGCAGCTGGGCCGTGGCAACCTGTTTTCGGAGAAGCTCTTGGATGAGCTCGTCCAGAAAGGGGGCGCGTGAAGATGAGCGATTTCCATATGGTGGTGTGCGTTAAGGCGGTGCCGGGCAGCACCGAGGTCAAGATGGACCCCAAGACCAATACTATCGTGCGCGATGGCAAACAGGCAGTCATTAATCCCTTTGACGCGAGCGCTTTGGAATGTGCGCTGGCGCTGAAGGACGACTTTATCGGCTTTGGCATGGACGTGCGCGTAACGGTGGTGTCGATGGGCATTCCCGCGACCGAATCGCTGCTGCGCGACTGCATCGCCCGTGGCGCCGATGACGCACTGCTGCTAACCGACCGCGCCTTTGCAGGTGCCGATACCCTGGCAACCACCTATGCCCTCAAGTGCGGCATCGAGGCGCTCGACGAGGACTTCGACCTGCTCATCTGCGGCAAGATGGCGGTGGACGGCGATACGGCCCAGATTGGTCCCGAGCTTGCCGGTGCTTTTGAGATTCCCTGCGTGACCGACGTGAGCTGCGTGCAGAGCGCGGGCTTTACGACCTGTGGTTCACTGGCGCTTGTTCACGGCTGCGATGCCGGCGAGGAGACGGTCTATCTTGAGATGCCGTGCGCGATGACGACTGCCAAGGAGATTGGCCAGCTGCGTATGCCGAGCATTGCCGGTATTCGTGCGGCCGAGGAGGCGGACGTGCGCGTGGTCAACGCTGTCGACGTGAACGCCGACCCCGCGCGCTGCGGCCTTGCCGGCTCGCCGACGCAGGTCGTGCGATCGTTTGTGCCCGACCGCGACCAAACGTGTGAGGTCGTTGACGGAACGGCGTCCGAGCAGGCGGCGAAACTTGCCAAGATTATCGAGGGGATGGCGTAGATGAGCGGACTGATTATCGATAGCGAAGCCTGTATCGGCTGCGGTCGCTGCGTTCGCGCCTGTGCTTCGGGCGGCATCGTAGTGGAAGGCGAGCGGCTCAACCGTTGCGCCCGCGTAACCGACGGCTGCATCCTATGCGGTGGGTGCGTCGACGCTTGCCCCGTCAATGCCATTTCGATCGAGCGCGACGAGGCCGCCGGCGCGGTGGACCTTGATGCATATCGAGACATTTGGGTATTCGTTCAGACCGACGAGCACGATGTCGTGGCCCCGGTGGCCTACGAGCTCATGGGCAAGGGGCGCGAGCTTGCCGATGCCCGTGGTTGCCGTCTGGCGGCACTGGTCGGTATGGGCCCCGAGGGTTCTCTCGGTGATCTGGAGCATCTGGTTTGCACCGGTGCAGACGAGGTCCTGGTCTGTCGCGACGAGCGCCTGCGCCAGAACGACGCGGGGGTCTACGCCCGGCTGATCTGTGATTTGGTGGCAGAGCACAAGCCCGAGGCCATTCTGTACGGTGCGACCGCCTTTGGCCGTGAACTGGCACCCGGCGTTGCCGTGCGTTTGCAGACGGGCCTTACGGCTGACTGCACCGTACTTTCGATGGATACGGAGACGGGCCTGCTGCAGCAGACGCGCCCGGCGTTTGGCGGCAACTTGATGGCCACCATCATTTGCCCCAACCACCGTCCTCAGATGGCAACGGTGCGCCCCGGCATCTTTAAGGCGCCCGAGTTTGACTACAGCCGCTCTGGCACGATTACCCAGGTATTCCTTGCGGAAGACGCCAAGGCTCGTGTCGAGATTTCGATTCCCGCCGAGGAGTGGGGACAGCAGGCTTCGATCGCCGATGCCGAGCGCCTGGTCGTGGTGGGTCGCGGCATTGGTTCCAAGAAAAACCTGCCGCTGATGCGAAGGCTCGCCGAGGCTCTGGGAGCCGAGCTTGGCTGCACGCGACCTGTCGTGGAGGCCGGCTGGTTGGAGTATCGCCATCAGATTGGCCAGACGGGAGTATCGGTTTCGCCCAAGCTTCTCCTGAGTATCGGTGTTTCGGGCGCCATCCAGCATCTTGCCGGCATCGGTGGGGCGGAGTGTATTATCGCCATCAACGAGGACCCGGATGCCCCCATCTTTGGTGCTGCCCAGTACAAGGTTGTCGGCGATGCCGTCGAGGTCGTCGAGGAGCTGCTGGCCCAGCTTGAGCGCTAGGCGCGCGCCAGCCAGCCGCGCATCTCGTCCTTAAGACGGCTCCAGGTTGCCTGTGTGGCGGGGTCGGTAAAGGGCTGTGTAATACCAAAGGGCGCGTCGAGTAGGCGGTAGATATCGCCCTGCTCGCGCGCCAGCGCGCGGCTCGCCGGATAGACGAGCTCAAACATAAAGCAGATGAGTCCCACTAGGTAGTCCGCCGGCTCGTCGCGTTCGTCGCGAGCAACGCAGCGGTGCTCGTCAAAGGCGGTAAGCGCCGGTGCCGAGAAGTGGCTGGCAAGAAATGCGTCCTCATCCACTTTGAGGATGGTGTCGACGGTGCTGTCGGCGATGGTGCGCATAATGTCGATCTTGTCGCCATCGCGTACGATATCGCAGAAGCACCGTGTACGCTCGTCGAGTTGTGCCGGCAGGCGAAAGTCACTGTGATAGGCGATGCTCGCGCGGATGAGCTCGTCGTGCTCTTCGGTCTCGATAAAATCTCGGATGCTTGTTGTGGCAGGTGCGTCGTCGGGGCTCTCGCCAAAGAGGACCTCGATGCCCAACGCCGCATGGCTCATGCTCTCGGCATCCTTAAACGTGTCCCAGCGCCGCAGCTGCTCAAAGCGGCCCATATCGTGCAGCAGG
Organism: Treponemataceae bacterium; assembly: GCA_963602825.1. Classification (GTDB taxonomy): domain Bacteria; phylum Actinomycetota; class Coriobacteriia; order Coriobacteriales; family Coriobacteriaceae; genus Collinsella. The sequence continues at coordinate 14,053 of CAVCKO010000020.1, forward strand.
CCGCAAAGCCAGGCCAGGTCAATATCCTCTGTCGACCAGTCCTGCTCACGCGCCACGGCATCACATGCCTCGGCAACGTGGTACGTATGCTCGATTTTGAGTGCGATGCGCGGATTGGCGGCATCGTAAGCATCGGTATAGCGTTTGAAGGCCGCGGTCGCCCGGCCCCGATCGATAGCTGTCATAATGACTTCCTAAAAAGCTGTGTCTTTCGATCCGGTGGCAATTGTAGGTGAACTCGGTTACTGCCGGGCGATGATTCTGCCATGTCGTTGCCTGACCCAACGAATCGAATTTCTCACCGAGCCGGTCTGTTTCTTCTGGTACCATGGTCAAACTTTACTGTAGCAAAGCGTGACGTGGGCTTTTGTTCTGCGTCAGCGGAAATGGGGGTTTCATGGCACAGGAAGCGACCGCCAACGAGCAAAAGAAATTCAAGGTACCGCGTATCCCGGGTGACATCATGATCTATCCCATGATCGTTGGCCTTTTGCTCAATACTTTCTGCCCGCAGGTCTTTGAGATCGGCGGCTTCTTTACCGCCGCCTGCCGCGGCGGCTCCAATACCATCGTTGCCGCGATCCTGCTCTTCGTGGGTGCCGGCATCAGCTTTAAGTCCACGCCGGGCGCTATCAAGACCGGCATCGTCGTGCTGATCCCCAAGCTTGTGGTGGCAGCCGCGCTGGGCCTGGGCGTTGCGTATTTCTTTAACGATAACTTTTTGGGCCTGAGCTCGGTCTCAATCATCGGCGGCATCACGTTTTGCAACATGGCGCTCTATACGGGCATCATGGGCGAGTTCGGCGATGAGTCCGAGCAGGGCGCTGTCGGTATCCTGTTCTTTACGGCCGGCCCCGCCGTCACGATGATCATCCTCGGTGTCTCGGGTCTCGCCAACATCCCCGTCGGCACCATCATCGGATCCATCCTGCCGCTTGTTATCGGCATGGTCCTGGGCAACTTGTTCCCGTTTATCAAGAATCTGCTGGTCCCCGGCGCCAATCCCGCGATCGTCGTTATCGGCTTTCAGCTCGGTGCGTCCATGAGCCTTTCGAGCTTTATCACCGGCGGTATTTCGGGCATCCTGCTGGGCCTCATCACGCTCTTTATCGTCGGTCCCATTACCTTTGCCTTCGAGCGCTTGTGTGGCGGCAACGGTAAGGCGGCTGTGGCATGCTCCACCATTGCCGGCACGGCCATGACCACGCCGGTCGCTCTCGCCGAGGTCGCCCCGCGCTATGCCGAGCTTGCGCCCACCGCGTATGCGCAGATCGCCACTGCCGTCATCATCACGGCAATCATGGCTCCGATTCTGACCGGCTGGGTCGACAAGAAGTTTTGCCAGGGCAAAGAGGATCTGTCGGTCGAAGGCATCGAGGCCATCGAGGAGGCCGTCGCGACCGATATCGACGGTGAGTAACGGCCGTTACCGATAATAGATTCCGGCGTGCAATTCGCGCCGTTTGAGCGCCCGAACGAAAGCTGTCTTGCAGTGACGTTCGGGCGCTCTGCTATTATTCCCCTTACCCCTGCGGAGTAGGGGTGTTTATTGCCCAGACACGAATCGGGCGATTCTGACCACTTGGATATTGAAGGGATGGCGTCTAGTGGTTAAGGCACTCAAGATTGAGATATTCCTGCTATGCATGATTGTTCTTATCGGGCTTGCCGCGCGAAGTCGCCACTCCTTGTTCTCGAGTACCCAGCAGTTATTGTTTAGTACGCTCGGCTACACCTCTGCCGCGTACATGTTATTCGATATAATCTGGACGCTTTCGGACGGTGTGGGCGGCACGCTGGGCATTGCTGCCAACTGGATTTCCAACGCGGTTTCGTTTTCGCTCTTTGCCGCCGCGTGCCTCATTTGGTTTATCTATTCCGAGACGGTGCAGGGTTCTCGCCTTTTGACCGCGCGCTATAGGATGGCGTTTGTAACGCTGCCTGCGGTGCTGGTAGTCGTACTGGCGTTTACTAGCTACTGGACGCATGCTCTGTTCTATATCGATGCGCAGGGCGCGTATCGTCGCGGTTTTGTCTATATGATCCAGCCCATCGTCAGCTACTGCTACGTTATATATACGTCCCTGCATGCGTTTATACAATCTTGCAAGGTCGAGAGCCTACAAAAGAAGGCCATCTATCAAACCTTGGCATTTTTCGCCATTCCGGCCTTGGTGGCCGGTGTCTTTCAGGTCTTTTATTCGGGTCCCTGCCTTAGTGTCGGCATCATGTTAAGTATGTTGCAGCTCTACATTGTTTGTCAGGAGCAGCTGATCTCGACCGACCCGTTGACTGGCCTTAACAATCGCAACCGTTTTGAGACCTATATGCTGTCGCTGTTCTCGGGTGCTGATCAGGCCGATGATGTGTATCTGCTTATGATGGACGCCGACGGCTTTAAGCTGATTAACGATCGCTATGGACATGTGGAGGGCGACCATGCTCTCCAGGTCATATCTGCTACGCTCAAAGAGGTCTGCTCGGCGTCTGGTGGTTTTATCGCACGTTATGGCGGCGATGAGTTCGTGGTGCTCCAGAAGGCTGCGGCGGAACAGGACATCATAGACCTGTGTTCGGCGATTAACGACGAGCTCGCTCGTGCCGAGGTGCCGTATGCATTGCGGATGTCCATCGGTTACGCGCGGGTCGGCGATAGTGTTGATACCTGGCAAGACTTACTTCGCGCTGCCGATGCGGAGCTCTACCGCGTCAAGGCCGAGAAAAAGAAAGCCGGCGTCCAGATACGCTAGAAAAAAGGGGCGCACGCTTGTGTGCGTGGTGGCCCTCAGCTCACCGATGTACTCCATTAAGCTAAAGTACATGAATCCCCTCTGCTAAATAAGGGCAGTTCGTTAAGCTTTTTTGGGTTTGTTGACGATGATGATGCCGCCGCAGACCAACAGCAGGGCAACGATGACGGTAACAGGGTTCGTGCCAGCACCCTCGCCGAGCAGCAGCGCGCTCAGCAGCACACCAAAGACGGGGTTCATAAACCCAAAGACCGAGACGCGGCTGACGGGGTTGACGGCAAGCAGGCGCGACCACAACGAGTAGGCGACCGCGGAGATAAGCGCCATGTAGATGATGAGCGCGATGGCGGGGATGATCGCGGTGGGTGAGAGCATGCCGCCCATCAAAAACCCGATGGCGGTAAGGACCAGGCCACCGACTAAAAACTGCCAGCCGGCGAGCAAGACGCCGTCATGCTCGCGCGAGAAGATGCCAATGAGGCAGGTCGATAAGGCGCCCGCAACGGTGGAAGCCAAGATAAATCCCTCGCCGTCGAGTGTAAAGCCAAAGGTGCCGTCCGCGCCCGAAAGGTTGACGAGCGCGACGCCGGCAAAGCCCAGTACGCAGCCGAGCACCTTGGCCGTATTGAGCTTCTCGGTGCGAAACGCCAGAGCGGCAAAGAGGATGGCTAGGAAGTTGGCGCTGGCCTCGATGATGGAGCTCGACATAGCGCTTGCACGGGAGAGACCAAGGTAGAAAAAGAAGTACTGGCCGATGGTCTGGAAGAGCGACAAGATGCAGATGGGCTTGATATCACGCGCTTGCGGAACGAGCGGTCGGTGCTGGACCACGCTCATGCCAATAATGACCAGCATGCCGGCAAGGGTGAAGCGCAGACCCGCGAAGAGCAGCTGCGAGGCGCTGTCGTGCGCGGGAATGCCAAAGAGGCCGTAGCCGATCTTGATGCAGGGGAAGGCGGAGCCCCAGAGCGCGCAGCAAACGAGACAGCCCAGGATGAGTCCGGGCAGGGTGGCGAGATACGGCTTGCGGCTTTCCATGATGTCCTTCCTGTATGCGCGGAGCAAAAAAGAACCCGCCACCGGATGCGTCGGTGGCGGGTGATGTTACCCGAAGGGATTGTACCCGATGGGGAAGGTTTAGGCGAAGTAGGCTACGCCGCTCTCAAAGATTGGCATGAACTTGTCGCCGGGGACATGCTCGGGCACGTTGCGGTACAGGTTGTCGCCGCGACGCTCGGCATGACCCATCTTGCCCAGGACGCGGCCGTCGGGGCTCGTGATGCCCTCGATGGCGAGTGCGGAGCCGTTGGGGTTGACGGAAAGGTCCATGCTGGGCTTACCGTCCTCGCCCACGTACTGCGTGGCGACCTGGCCGTTGGCGATCAGCTGGGCGAGCACCTCGTCGTTGGCGACAAAGCGGCCCTCGCCGTGGCTGATGGCGACGGTGTAGGGGTCGTCCAGGCTGCACTGCGACAGCCACGGGGACAGATTGGACGAGATGCGGGTGCGCACCAGGCGGCTCTGGTGGCGACCGATGGTGTTGAACGTCAGCGTGGGCGCATCGGGCGTGGCGTCGACGATGTCGCCGTAGGGCACCAGACCGAGCTTGACCAGAGCCTGGAAGCCGTTGCAGATGCCCAGCATCAGGCCGTCGCGGGCCTTGAGCAGGTCGCGGACTGCCTCGGTGACCTCGGGAGCGCGGAAGAACGCCGTGATGAACTTGGCGGAGCCGTCGGGCTCGTCGCCGCCCGAGAAGCCGCCGGGGATCATGACGATCTGGCTTGCACGGATGCGGCGGGCAAGCTCGTGGGTGCTCTCGGCGACGGCCTCGGGGGTGAGGTTGTTGATCACGAAGGTGTCGGCCTCGGCACCGGCGGCACGGAAGGCGCGGGCGCTGTCGTACTCGCAGTTGTTGCCGGGGAACACGGGGATGATCACACGCGGGCGGGCGATCTTGGCGCCGCCGTACACGTGGATATCCTTGGCGCGGAAGTCGATGGCCTCGACCTCGGGGGTCTCGCCGGCGCTGCGGTAGGCGAAGACGCCCTCGATGCCGCTCTCCCAGGCCTCCTGGAGCTCGGCGAGCTCGATGACCTCGGAGCCGGTGTCGATGACATAGCCCTCGACGGTGGTGCCCAGGGGCTCGACGACAACGCCGTCGGCGACCTCGGGCAGCTCGGCATCCTCGGCGAGCTCGACGATAAAGCTGCCATAGAGCGGGGTGAAGAGGCTCTCCACGTCCACATCCTCGGCAAGCTCGATGCCGATCTGGTTGCCGACACACATCTTAAAGAGGCTCTCGGCGCCGCAGCCGTAGCCGGGCGTGGAGACGGCCAGGGCGTCGCCGGTAGCAGTGAGCGCCTCGACGGCGTCAAACGCGGCGAGCAGCTGCTGGGAGTCGGGGCGGTAGTCCTCGCCGTAGGTGGCGGGGGCGATGCGAACGACGCGGTGCGTCAGGCCCTTGAACTCAGGGGAGACGGCGCGCGCCGCGCGGCCCACGGCCACAGCGAAGCTGATCAGAGTCGGCGGAACGTTGAGCTCGCCGGCCTCGTCCTCAAACGAGCCGCTCATGGAATCCTTGCCACCGATGGCGCCGGCACCCAGGTCGACCTGGGCCATGAGGGCGCCCAGAACGGCGGCCATGGGCTTGCCCCAGCGCTCGGCCTCGGTGCGCAGACGCTCGAAGTACTCCTGGAAGGAGAGATAGGCGCGCTTGTGCTCAAAGCCGGCAGCCACGAGCTTGGCGATGGACTCGACCACGGACAGGTAGGCGCCCGCAAACTGGTCGGCCTCCATCAGATAGGGGTTGAAGCCCCATGCCATGGCGCTTGCCGTGGTAGTCTCGCCGTCCACGGGGAACTTGGCGACCATGGCCGAGCTCGGGGTGAGCTGCGTCTTGCCGCCAAAAGGCATAAGCACGGTTGCGGCACCGATGGTGGAGTCGAAGCGCTCGGAAAGGCCCTTGTTGGAGGCGACGTTGAGGTCAGTGACAAGCGAGGTCATGCGCTCGGCAAGCGTGGTGCCGGCCCAGCTGGGCTGCCACACGCTGCGGGCGCACACGTGGGCGACCTGGTGCTTGGGCGCGCCGTTGGAGTTGAGGAACTCGCGGGATAGGTCGACGATGGCGACACCGTTCCAGGCCATGCGCATGCGCGGCTCGGCGGTAACCTCGGCGATAACGGTCGCCTCCAGGTTCTCCTCGGCGGCGTAGCCCATGAACTCCTCGACGTCACCGTCGGCGACGGCGCAGGCCATACGCTCCTGGGACTCGGAGATGGCGAGCTCGGTGCCGTCCAAGCCGTCGTACTTCTTGGTCACGGTGTCCAGGTCGACATACAGGCCGTCGGCAAGCTCGCCCACGGCGACCGAGACGCCGCCGGCGCCAAAGTCGTTGCAGCGCTTGATCAGACGGCAGGCGTCGCCGCGGCGGAACAGACGCTGCAGCTTGCGCTCGACCGGGGCGTTGCCCTTCTGGACCTCGGCGCCCGAGGTCTCGATGGACTCGGTGTTCTGGGTCTTGGAGGAGCCGGTGGCACCGCCGATGCCGTCACGGCCGGTGCGGCCGCCCAGCAGGATGATCTTGTCGGTGGGGGCGGGGCACTCGCGGCGCACGTGGTTTGCCGGGGTAGCGCCCACGACGGCGCCGACCTCCATACGCTTGGCCACGTAGCCGGGGTGATAGAGCTCGTTGACCTGACCGGTGGCAAGGCCGATCTGGTTGCCGTAGCTGGAGTAGCCGGCGGCAGCAGTGGTCACGAGCTTGCGCTGCGGCAGCTTGCCCTCGAGCGTCTCGGACACGGGGACGGTGGGGTCGCCGGCGCCGGTGACGCGCATGGCCTGGTACACGTAGCTGCGGCCCGAGAGCGGGTCGCGGATGGCGCCGCCCACGCAGGTGGCGGCACCGCCGAAGGGCTCGATCTCGGTCGGGTGGTTGTGGGTCTCGTTCTTAAACAGGAACAGCCAGTCCTGGTCCTCGCCGTCGACATCGACCTTCACCTTGACGGTGCAGGCGTTGATCTCCTCGGACTCGTCGACATCGGTCATGACGCCGGTCTTCTTAAGGTACTTGGCGCCGATGGTGCCCATGTCCATGAGGCAAACGGGCTTGGCGTCGCGGCCGAGCCCGTGGCGCATCTCCATGTAGCGGTCGAAGGCCTGCTGCACCACGGCGTCGTCGATCGTCACGTCGTCCAGGACGGTGCCGAAGGTGGTGTGACGGCAGTGATCGGACCAGTAGGTGTCGATCACGCGGATCTCGGTGATGGTGGGGTCGCGATCCTCATCGCGGAAGTACTGCTGGCAGAAAGCGATGTCCGCCTCGTCCATGGCAAGGCCGCGATCGGCGATAAAGGCGGCAAGGCCGGCCTCATCGAGCTCGCGGAAGCCGTCGAGCACCTCGACGGGCTGGGGCTCGGGGGTCTCCATGTACAGCGTTTCGGGAAGGTCGAGCGAGGCGATGCGCGCCTCGACGGGGTTCACCACGTAGTGCTTGATGGCATCGATGGCGGCCTCGTCCAGAGCGCCCGAGATCATATAGACCTTGGCGGAGCGCACGGCGGGGCGCTCGCCCTGGCTGATGAGCTGCACGCACTCGCTGGCGGAGTCGGCGCGCTGGTCAAACTGGCCAGGCAGGAATTCGACGGCAAAGACGGCGCCATCGCTTGCGGGGAGCTCGTCGTAGGTCACATCGACCTGGGGCTCGCTAAAGACGGTCGGCACGCAGGAGCGGAAAAGCTCCTCGTCGATGCCCTCGACGTCGTAGCGGTTGATGATCCTCAGGGCCTCGATGCCCTTGATGCCGAGAATTTCGGTCAGCTCGCCCTTGAGCTGCTGAGCCTCGACGTCGAACCCGGGTTTCTTCTCCACGTAGATACGAGAGACCATTGGTTCCTGCCTTCCTGATCGGTTGGGCGTACGGTACGGTATGCGGCAGCGGTCGGTTTGCGGGGCCTGCCCTGCGGTCGCCTTGAGCCACATGTTTGTAAACCTCACTATGATACGACAGCTCGCGGCGCGTTGAGGACGGCGAGGGTGCTACAGTGAAGCGCAAACAAGAGAAAGGCATCACATGGCATTCGTTTCACTCGCCATCATCGCGCTCGTGGCCTTTGCAAGCCCCTTCATCGCCTCGGCGATTCCCGGGAAACCCGTTCCCGAGACGGTCTTTTTGCTCGTGTTCGGCGCGGTGCTGGGACCCCATATGCTCGACATTATCCATGTAGATGCCGAGGTCTCGCTCGTGTCCGAGCTCGGCCTGGCCTTTTTGTTCCTGCTTGCCGGCTTTGAGATCGACCCCAAGAGCATCACGGGTGTGGAGGGGCGCTACGGCTTGGCGACATGGGTCGTCACGTTTGGTATCGCCTGGCTTGCCGTGCGCTTTACCCCGTGGTTCTCGGTTAGTCATTTCGACGGTATCGCCGTGACGCTTGCCCTTACTTCCACGGCGCTTGGTACGCTTGTGCCCATCATGCGCGAGCGCTCGCTCACCGGCACGCGTGTGGGCGACTCGATTCTCGCGTATGGCACTTGGGGCGAGCTCGGTCCCGTGCTCGCCATGTCGGTGCTGCTGTCTGCCCGCACCGGCATCCAGACGCTTGTAATCCTTGGCTTGTTTGCGGTGGTCTGCGTGTTGCTGGCCGTGGTCCCAAGCCGCTCCAAGCGCGTCGGCAGCCGCTTCTTTGCGTTTGTCGAGGAACGCGCCGATACCACGTCGCAGACCTTCGTGCGCCTGACGGTGCTCATCCTGGTCACGCTCGTGGCATTCTCCGCCGTCTTTGACCTCGATATCGTGTTGGGTTCTTTTGCCGCCGGCTTTGTCCTGCGCTATATCATCCCCGAGGGCAACCATACGCTCGAGACCAAGCTCGACGGCCTGGCCTACGGCTTTTTGATTCCGGTGTTCTTCACCGTATCGGGCGCAAAGATCGACCTGACGGCCGTGGCGTCGCGCCCGGGCTTGCTCGCGGGCTTTATCGTGGCGTTGCTGATTATTCGTGCCGTGCCCATCCTCATCTCTATGGGCATTTGTCCTGCGACGCGCGATGTGTCGGCGTATGGTCGCATTACCGTGGCCCTGTACTGCACCACGGCGCTTCCGATCATCGTTGCCGTGACGAGCGTTGCCGTCAACGCGGGCGCGCTGTCGCAAGATATTGCGTCGGTCATGGTTGCCGCCGGTGCCATCACGGTGTTCTTGATGCCATTGCTCGCGCAGCTCTTCTACCGCGTGGTCGACGCCGCACCGGTCGCTGCCGTGGCAGAGGTTGCCGAGCATCCATCCGATGCGCTTGACATCCTGCGCGCCCATCACGATTTGGCGAGCCTGCTCGCACGCGAGCACGAGCTGCTGACCTCGCATGGACATGGTCGCGTATTCGAGGGCCTGCCTACGCTCGATACGATTGCCGAGCGTCTTTCCGCCGAGGCGGCGAGTGGCCACATCGATGCCCGCATCGTGGACGCGGCGCATCTTCTTGCCGATAAGACCTATGGTGATGAGCTTGACCCGTCCGAGCTGACTCCGCGTGAGCGCCGCCGCCTGGAGCGCGCCAAGCTCGCCGTACACGAATACCGCCGCCGCATGCTGGAGCTCTACGCGCGCGATGAAGCCCAGGACGACGACGGTAAGTAGTCGATAGTCTCTCAAGGGAGTCGCGTCACGCTTTGAAGGCTCGAAACGGGATGTGGTTTCCGAAACAGGGGCCGTTGGGAAACGGTGTCCCGGAATGGGCGTCCAGAGTGGGACGCGCTTTCCGCAAGAGACCCGTTGCGGAAACCACTTCCCAGAATCTGCGTTCAAAACGGGACGCAGTTTCCGCAAGGAGGTCCTGGGGGAAGCCGTGCCCCGTTCTGATCCGAAATTCTGGGACAGGCTTCCGCTTCAAACAGAAGAAGGCGCGCTGCCTGCGGTTGATGCAGGCAGCGCGCCTTTTGCGTTGAGCAATGTTGAGGTTCGAAGTCGTGGCTTGCGACCTTTAGGAGCGGGCGGCTCCGTCGACGGGGAGCACGGCGCCCGTGACATAGGATGACATGTCGCTCGCTAGGAAAACGAAGGCGTTGGCGATGTCCTCGGGCTCGCCCATGCGACCCAGCGGAATGGTGGCGATGATGGGCTTGATGACCTCTTCGGGCAGGTTGGCGACCATATCGGTCTTGGTTACGCCTGGGGCGACGGCGTTGACGCGAATACCCATGGGGGCGAGCTCGCGCGAGAGCGACTGGACCATGCCGTTGACGGCAAACTTGGACGTGGGGTAGCCGACGCCAGAGGGCTGACCGTACTTGGCGACCATCGAGCTCGTGGTGGTGATGGTGCCGCCGTGGCCGGCCTCGGTCATGATCTTGGCGGCAGCCTGGTGGCCGTTAAAGACGGCGACGACGTTGAGGTCCATGACTTTGGCGAACTCCTCGGCCGTGTAGTCCAAAAGGGGCGAGCGCTGGGAGATGCCGGCGTTGTTGACGACCGTATCGAGACCGCCCATGTCGGCTGCAGCCTGGGTAAAGGCCTCGGTCACGGCCTCGAGCGAGGTGAGGTCGCAGGAACGGCCCCAGACCTTGGCGTCGGGATAGACGGCTGTCAGCTTCTCAACGGCTGCATCGGCAGTCTCCTGGCGCGAGCCAAAGACGGTGACGGCGGCACCCTCCTCGATAAAACGGCAGGCGATGGCATAGCCGATACCGCGCGTGCCTCCGGTGACGATTGCTTTCTTGCCCTCGAGCAACATGGTGCCTCCATTCTTCGGGGGTGGACGTACGCAGCACAGCGTAGCGGTAGCCGGAATCGGCCGCGTTTGCATATCGGTGAACGGTAGCCCGCGTTACCGATGAGCGGCTCGCGCAAATGTGCTCTGCCGTTGTGCTTAGGGCAGGAGACAAAAGGGCTCCCGTCCCACATCGGACGGGAGCCCTCAAAGCGCGTATTGCTAGGCGATTGATGGGTTAGTTGGCCATGACGCCTTCGGTCCAGGCCTCGACGTCCTCGATGCGCAGGACGTTGGCGACCTCGGCCACGCAGTCGACGCTGGCAAGCTCGGCGGCGGCAGCCTGGACGTCCTTCTCGAGCGCGCGGTGCGTCAGGAAGATGACCGAGCAGGCATCGCTGACGCCCGGCTTGCCGTCCTCGACCTGGTTGATGAGCGAGATCGAGATGTTGTGCTTGGCAAAGATGTCGACCGTCTCGGACAGGGCGCCCACGCGGTCGGCGACCTTCAGGCGCACATAGTACTTGGTCTGGAGCTCGTCCATGGGTTTAAAGGCGAGGTTGTGACCATAGGGCTCAATCTCGGGCAGCGGAGCCACGCCGCGGCTGATCTGCTCGGAGAGCGACAGGATATCGCCCACGACGGCGCTCGCAGTGGGGAAGGAGCCTGCGCCGGCACCGTAGAACATGGTCTCGCCCACGGCGTCGCCTACCACGTAGACAGCGTTCATGGCGCCGTTGACCTTGGCGAGCATGTGGTCGGCGGGAATCAGCGTGGGATGCACGCGGACGTCGACGCCGGCGTCGGTGTTGCGGGCGATGCCGAGCAGCTTAATGGTGTAGCCGAGCTCGCGGGCCTGGGCGATGTCCTCGGCGCCGATGGTACGGATGCCCTGCTGGTACACATCGTCGGTGGTAACGCGGGTGCCAAAGCCGATGGAGGCGAGAATTGCCGTCTTGCTGGCGGCGTCGAAGCCGTCGACGTCGGCGGACGGGTCGGCCTCGGCATAGCCCTTGGCCTGCGCGTCGGCAAGCACGTCGGTGTAATCGGCGCCCTCGGCGTCCATGCGCGACAGGATATAGTTGGTGGTACCGTTGAGGATGCCGGCGATGGTCAGGATCTTGTTGCCCACCAGGTCGTGCTCGAGCGTGCTCACGATGGGGATGCCGCCGCCGCAGCTGGCCTCGCACTTAATCTGCACGCCGCACGCGCGCGCCTTCTCGGCGAGCGTCTCGACATGACGGCCCAGCAGGGCCTTGTTGGCAGAGACGACGTGCTTGCCGTTCTCGAAGGCGGTGGTGAAGATCTCGGTCGCGGGGTGCTCGCCGCCGATGAGCTCGACGACGATATCGACGGCGGGGTCGGTGACGACGTCGTGCCAGTCACTCGTAAAGGCCTCGCGCTCAATGCCTGCCGCCTCGGCCTGCTCCCAAGCAAGCGCGCAGGCGCGGGTCAGCTTAAGGTCGATGCCGTAGGCTGCAAGGTACTCATCGTGGTGGCTCTTGATCAGACGGGCCACGCCGCCGCCGACGGTTCCCAGACCAATCAGACCGACGTTCACGGTGCGCAGGGGTTCGCTCATAGATAGCTCCTTCGTGCATCTTATGGATGGATTAACCGCTTAAAGGTTGAGTGCATTCTAGCGTGAACCGAGGGCGCGTGCTCGCAAGGCAACAGGAGTCGCACAAAACGGCACCCCCGAAACGCTGCGGAAACATTGGAAACATGCTCACTACATACGACCTACAGCCTATGTGATTCAGGACGGCAAGTACATCGCCGCCTAGGTGTGCACAAAACGCGAACGGTGAAGCTGTTTTAATCAGGGCAGGGACGCTTGTAACAGAACGGAAACAATACTTTCACACAATAAAGTGGCTAAACTGCATAAACCGACAGAAATACGCATGAATATGGATAAATGGACAAAACAAAAGAAAAGTTGAAATAATCGCCACTTTTCTCAACTAAAGCGTCTACTATTTTGCGAACGCCGAACACGGCGAAGGATGGCCTGTCGGGTAACTGAAACCCGACGAGATTTGAGAGGAGAGCCGCATGTCGAGCCTCACCGGTAAGTCATTGAACCCTGTTATGAATCGCAGGAGCGTTATCGCGAGCGCAGCAGGTCTGGGGGCGATGTCCATTCTAGCTGGCTGCTCCTCCAACGGCGGCGACAGCGGTTCCGCTTCGAGCGACGCTTCGTTTAAGATCGGCACCATCGGCCCGCTGACCGGCGCCAACGCATCCTACGGCAAGTCCGTTACCCAGGGTGTCGAGCTCGGCTGCAAGGATTTCTCGACCAAGGAGCTGCCGCTTGCCAGCAAGGCCGAGGATGACCAGGCCGATGGCGAGAAGGCCGTCAACGCCTTCAACACCCTGCTCGACTGGGGCATGCAGGCCCTCGTCGGTCCGACCACCACGGGTGCGTCGGTTGCCGTTGCCGCCGAGTGCGGTAACGACCCCAAGACGTTCATGATCACCCCGTCCGCGTCCTCCGAGGACGTCACCGACGGCAAGGATTGCGTCTTCCAGGTTTGCTTTACCGATCCCAACCAGGGCGTCAACGCTGCCAAGTTCCTGGCAGAGAAATATGCGGACGAGAAGTTCGTGCTGTTCTATAACTCCGGCGACGCTTATTCTTCGGGCATCGCAGATTCCTTTAAGGCCCAGGCCGCTGAGTCCAAGCTCGAGATTGTTGACGAGGAGACCTTTAAGGACGACTCCGCCACGAGCTTTACCAACCAGCTGACCAAGGCCAAACAGGCCGGCGCCACCATGATCTTTGCGCCGATCTACTACACGCCGGCGTCCGTCCTGCTCAAGAACGCCAAGGACATGGGCTATGACGTCAAGATGATGGGCTGCGACGGCATGGACGGCATCCTGGGCGTTGAGGGCTTCGATACCTCTCTTGCCGAGGGTCTGCTGCTCATGACCCCGTTCTCCGCCGACGACGAGAAGAACGCCGACTTCGTCAATGCTTACAAGGATAAGTACGGCGATACCCCCGACCAGTTTGCCGCCGACGCCTACGACGGCGTGCACGCGGTGGCCGAGGCCGTCAAGGAGGCCGGTCTTGGTGTCGACGCCGATCCGACCGAGGTCGCCGAGAAGCTGTCCAAGGCTATGCTCAAGATTACCGTTGACGGTCTGACCGGCAAGCTTACCTGGAACGATAAGGGCCAGGTCCAGAAGGAGCCCACGGCGTACGTCATCACCGACGGCAAGTACGTACAGGCCTAATTGGCCGCCTTACATAGAGCGGTTTTGATCCCAAGCAGGGGAGGTTTTGGCCTTCCCTGCTTGCTTGGTATCTAGGGACGATGTAACGTCCCTGTTTCATACATCAACTGGAAACCTATTCGAAAGGGGGATGTGGAACATGACGGTCTTTATCCAATACCTGGTCAACGGCCTGTCCATGGGCAGCGTCTACGCCATCATCGCGTTGGGCTACACCATGGTCTACGGTATCGCCAAGATGCTGAACTTCGCTCACGGCGACGTTATCATGGTCGGTGCCTATGTCTCGTTCTGCGCCACGTCGTATCTCGGCCTCCCGGGCTGGGCATCTGTAGTTCTCTCTTGTGCGGTCTGTACCGTTCTCGGTGTTCTCATCGAGGGCCTGGCCTATAAGCCGCTGCGCCAAGCAGGCCCGCTGGCCGTTCTGATCACGGCTATCGGCGTGTCTTACTTCCTGCAGAACGCCGCGCAGCTTCTGTGGGGCGCCACGCCCAAGAACTTCACTTCGCTCGTCACCTTCCAGGTGCCGGAGTTCTTGGCCAAGTTCAACGTAAGCGCCGTCTCGCTCGTCACCATCGTCGCCTGCCTGGTTATCATGGTCGGCCTGATGATCTTTACAGGTAAGACCAAGATGGGCAAAGCCATGCGCGCCGTGTCCGAGGACAAGGCCGCCGCTCAGCTCATGGGCATCAACGTCAACCGCACCATCTCGATGACGTTTGCCATCGGCTCTGCCCTTGCCGCCATCGCCGGCGTGCTCTTGTGCTCCTACTCGCCGGTGCTGCAGCCTACGACGGGCGCCATGCCTGGCATCAAGGCCTTCGACGCCGCCGTCTTCGGTGGCATCGGTTCCATCCCCGGCGCCTTTGTCGGCGGCATTCTCATCGGCATCATCGAGGCGATGGCACAGGCCTACATTTCCACGAGCCTTGCCAACTCCATCGTCTTTGGTGTTTTGATCATCGTCCTGCTCGTCAAGCCTGCCGGCCTCTTGGGCAAGTACGTCCCCGAGAAGGTGTAGGTGAGCGTTATGAAGTTTCTTAAAGATAAGCAGACGCGTCACGACTTTGTTACGTATGCCATGTGCATCGTGGCCTTCGCCATCGTGTTCTTTATGCAGTCGAACCACATGATTCCGCGCATGATCGCCGGTCAGTTGGTTCCCATTACGGCCTACATCGTCATGGCCATTTCCCTCAACCTTGTCGTCGGCATCGCGGGCGACCTGTCGCTGGGCCATGCGGGCTTTATGAGTGTCGGCGCCTACACGGGCATCGTCACCGCGGTCGCCCTCGAGAGCGCTGTTCCCTCCGATCCGGTGCGCCTTGTCATCAGCATCGTGGTCGGCGCTATCGCCGCTGCCATCTTGGGCTTCTTGATCGGTATCCCGGTCCTGCGCCTGAGCGGCGACTATCTGGCCATCGTGACCCTGGCTTTTGGCGAGATCATCAAAGAGATCGTCACCTGCCTCATTGTGGGTGTCGACTCCCGCGGCCTGCACGTGATCTTTAACATCACGGGCAACTCTACGATCGACGACCTGCACCTGCTCGAGGACGGCACCGCCATCATCAAGGGCGCCCAGGGCGCCTCGGGCGTGTCGACGTACTCGACCTTCCTCGCCGGTGCCATCCTGGTCATGGTCGCACTCGTGATTGTGCTCAACCTGGTTCGCAGCCGTACCGGCCGTGCCATCATGGCCGTGCGCGATAACAAGATTGCAGCCGAGTCCGTAGGCATCTCCGTCACCGAGTACCGCATGATCGCCTTCGTGGTTTCCGCTGCCCTCGCCGGTGCTGCCGGAGCTCTCTTCGGCGGTAACTTCTCGCAGCTCTCCGCCACCAAGTTCGACTTCAACACGTCCATCCTCATCCTGGTGTTCGTGGTCCTGGGCGGCCTGGGCAACATGCGCGGCTCCGTTATCGCGGCGGCGTTGCTCACGGTGCTTCCCGAGCTGCTCCGTCAGTTCTCGGACTACCGCATGCTCATCTACGCCATCGTGCTGATCCTGGTCATGATCTTTACCAACAACCCGCAGCTCAAGGCGTTCTTCGGTCGCGTCAAGGACCGCTTTGCTTCCAAGAAGGAGGTGGCAGCCGATGCCCAGTAAATTTGAGTTCAACAAGGGCAAGATGGTCCCGTATCCTTCTGGCGCCATCGTTCCCGACCGCGATCTGGGCGAGCGCCCGGCGCTCGAGTGCATCCACCTGGGCATTGAGTTCGGTGGCCTTAAGGCAGTCGACGACTTTAGCCTGACTATCGGCAAGACCGAGATCGCCGGTCTCATCGGCCCCAACGGTGCCGGTAAGACCACGGTCTTCAACCTGCTCACCAAGGTGTATCAGCCCACGCACGGCACCATCCTGCTCGACGGCGAGGACACCTCGGGCAAGTCGGTCTATCAGGTCAACCGTATGGGCATCGCCCGTACCTTCCAAAACATTCGCCTGTTCAACACCATGACGGTGGAGGATAACGTTAAGGTCGGTCTGCATAACCAGGAGCGTTACTCCGGCTTTGAGGGCGTGCTGCGCCTGCCGACGTATTGGAAGCACGAGAAGGCCGCCCACGAGCGTGCCATGGAGCTGCTGTCCATCTTTGATATGGAGCATCTGGCAAACGAGCAGGCTGGCTCGCTGCCTTACGGCGCCCAGCGTCGTCTGGAGATCGTCCGCGCGCTTGCCACCAACCCCAAACTGCTGCTGCTCGACGAGCCTGCCGCCGGCATGAACCCGTCCGAGACCGCGGAACTCATGGAGAACATCGTCAAGATTCGCGACACCTTCGGCATTGCCATCATGCTTATCGAGCATGATATGTCGCTCGTTATGAACATCTGCGAGGGCATCTGCGTGCTCAACTTTGGTAAGGTCATCGCCAAAGGCACGGCCGAGGAAATCCAGAACAACGACGCCGTTATCGAGGCGTATCTGGGCAAGCAGGATAAGGGGGAGAACTAAATGGCAGAGCCGATGCTTTCCGTCTACAACATCAACGTCTGGTACGGCGCTATCCACGCCATCAAGGACATCTCCTTTAACGTCAACGAGGGCGAGATCGTGGCTCTGATCGGTGCCAACGGCGCCGGTAAGTCCACGACGCTTAAGACTGTCTCGGGCCTGCTGCGTTCCAAGACCGGCTCCATCAAGTTTATGGGCGAGGACATTACCCATACGCCTGCCGACAAGCTGGTGGGCAAGGGCCTGGCCCAGGTGCCCGAGGGCCGTCGCGCCTTTTTGCAGATGACGGTCGAGGAGAACCTGGAGATGGGCGCCTACACACAGCCAAAGTCCACGGTTGCTCCGGGCCTTGAGCGCGTCTACGAGCAGTTCCCGCGCCTTAAGGAGCGCCGTCGCCAGGTCGCTGGCACCCTTTCGGGCGGAGAGCAGCAGATGCTCGTTATGGGCCGCGCCCTTATGAGCAACCCCAAGCTGCTCATGCTCGACGAGCCTTCCATGGGCCTGGCGCCGATTCTGATTGAGCAGATCTTCCAGATTGTCGAGGACCTGCACAAGGCCGGCACTACGGTGCTCCTGGTCGAGCAGAACGCGCAGATGGCGCTCTCGATCGCTACGCGCGGCTACGTGCTCGAGACCGGTAAGATCACCATGACCGGCACGGGCCAAGAGCTCCTGCACGACGACAACGTCCGCAAAGCCTATCTTGGTGGTTAATCCATTCAACAAAGGGGCGCTGACTATCCCGGTCAGCGCCCCTTTTTAAGTTGCGGTGAAATAGGGACTAAATAGGGGTTCTAGACGCCAAAACAGTCCCTATTCCACCGCAACTTCATTGGGGCGTGCGACGATGACCTTCCCAAATTTGCACCCCTGCACCAAGCCAAGGCCCCGTTCTGGAGTGTTTCGGAACGGGGCCTTGGTGGTCGGGGTCTATTGGGTTTTGTTCGCTAGTCTACCTTTTGTCCGCATGTTGGGCAGAACTGGGCTTCGGGTACGAGCGGGGTTCCGCAGTGACGGCAGAAACGGGCGGGCTCGGCCGGAGCTGCCGGTGCCGTCGGCATCGCAGGTGCTGCGGGTGGAACGACGTTCTGCTGGGCGCGCTTCTGACGGCGACGCTGCTTGCGCTGAGGCTTGGGCACTGCGGCTGTCACACCGTTCGCGGTCTTTGCGCGCTTCTTGCGGATGCAAAGGATAACGATCGCGCCACCGATGATGAGGACGATCGCCACGCCACCGCCAATAACAAATGGCAGGTGAGTCTGGACAAAGTACAGCACATCTTCGGGCAGCGAGTGGGGGATATTGGACTTATAGATGTTCACGTGGACCGTCGCAGGGTCGTTTTCATCGTTATAGGTTTCCAAAATCCTACGATCACCGTCCATGAACCAAAGATCGGACCAATGAGAGCCAAACTCGCTCTTTGCTCCGGTTTTTGCATCAGCTAGGCATGCCGAGCGTTTGTCACCATCTGTGCTTACTCCGAGCAGGGCCTTACCGTCATGTGAGATGTCTTTGAGGTATCCGCCGCCGAAGGGGAAGGCGGTCGAGCTAATAATCTCTTCCTTTCCCAAATCATAGACGCCAACGTTTGCATCATTATCGTTTAGGTCGTAATAACCTTCAGCCTCTTCAAATAGCTCGTTTGACCCTCTTTTTATATAGATTGGGTAGAACTTGACTGATGCCGAGTAGAAATTATTAGGAGCATGCTCATCGTCATTGAGAAGAACGCTCATGTTTCCATCGCGGTCAGCTTTTATTAGTGCAATGTCGCTCTGAAGATAAATGTCGTCCGAGTTAGAACTGAGGGTAATGTTGTAGATATTCGAAGACCTATCATCCTTTTTTACGTTGACGGTCTTTAATTCTGTTGACCCTGTATCACAGTTGAAAACCCTAAGTGCAACGACGCCGTCCTCGGTATTGTCCTGTAAGGCATATAGGCGGCTCATGTCTTTTGAGTAACTGTACCACCAAGAGTCATCTTTATCTGGCTGGTATGTCTGGACCAGTTTGTCGGATTCAAGATCATAGATTTCGATCATTTTGGGATCGCCTTCATTGTCATAGTGCTCCACGGCAGCTCTATTGCCATCATCGGAGACGGTTACATTGGTGTAGGCATATTTGGCCGAAGTGATGGGATGGACTGTTTGGGTCTGGTTGTCTGGTGAGAATACGAATAAATTATTACCGTCTTCCCAGTAGAGCTGATCGCTATCGGTGAGATATGCGTAATCAAGGCATTCATCTGATATATCGATGGGGCTCATGCTGCCATCATTGAAATTGATAAGGGATATTGTCTTTCGGTTGAAATCGTCATCGCAGTCGTACAGATAGCCGAACTTTGTATGGCCGTTCGTGCGGATATCCGAGTATTCACTACTTACCTTAAAGCTGTACGACTTCTCAAGTTCAGGCGTCGGTACGTTACCACCGGCTAATGCTGCGGGAGGGGCTGCGAGCGGAGACAGGGCCGCGATCAGGCCAATGGCGACTGCTGCGATCCTTCCGCTCTTTTGGATGCTCTTAAACATGGCAATCCTTTCCTCTAAATACGAATGCGATACTGCCATGGTTAATCGGGATTCCGAAATCTTGTTGCGCAACATTCGGCATCGGCAACATTTTTCGGCCAGCCGTAATGATTCGTTTTCCTCCGTCCCCGAGGGGTCATTTGAGTTGCGGTGAAATGGGGACTGAATACGGGCTCCAGAGGCCAAAACAGTCCCTATTCCACCGCAACTTCATGGGGATGTGTGACAATGCCCGTCGTAAAACATCTGCTGTCTTTGGGGGCCTATCTATGCTGTACGAGTTTTGTGCCGAGAACTTTGAGCGAGTGCCGGCGGCCATCGAGGCCGGTGCGGGGCGCATCGAGCTGTGTGACAACCTCGCCGTCGGTGGCACCACGCCTTCCGCCGGCGTTATTAGCGCTACAGTCAGCTACGCTCACGAGCATGACGCGCGAGTGATGTGCATGATTCGTCCGCGTGGTGGCGACTTTCATTACAACCAGGATGAGCTGCGCATGATGGAGATGGACCTGGGCCTTGCTGTGAGCGCCGGCGTTGACGGCCTGGTCTTTGGCTGCTGCAAGCCCTGTGCCGCCGGCTGGGCGCTCGACGAACTCACCCTCGGCGCCCTCGTTATGGCTACGGGCTGCGCGACCGAGGAGTGCAAGCGCGAGTCCCTTGACATCACCTTCCACATGGCATTTGACCAGCTCTCGCCCGAGGCTCAGCTCGATGCGATTGACACGCTCGCCGACTGCGGCGTCACGCGCATTCTGACGCACGGTGGTGCTGCCGGTACGCCGATCGAGGACAACTTCGAAAACCTGGCTCGTTTAATCGAGTATGCGGGTGATCGTTTGACCATCCTTCCCGGCGGCGGCATCACTACGGCAAATCGCGATGCGGTCGCGGCGGCGCTAGGCGTCTCCGAGCTCCATGGCACCAAGATCGTGTCGCTGGAGGTATAACCCGTGGCGCTGGTATTCGACGTTCAGCAGGCGAGCGGCAAGCCCGACGATAACCGTCGCCCTGGCATCGCGTGCCCCTTTTGCGACACGGAGGGGCTTGCCAACATCATCCAGCGCGATGGTGACTGCATCTGGCTCGAGAATAAGTTCAAGACATTGCGGGCCACCCGTCAGACCGTATTGATCGAGTCGGCCAATCACGACGCCGACCTGGTGACCTATGAACCGGATGAGCTGCATCATGTGATGCGGTTTGCCCTGGGCTGTTGGCAGCAGATGATCGATTCTCAACAGTACCGCAGTGTGCTCATGTACAAGAACAAAGGCCCGCTTTCGGGCGGCAGTCTGGTCCATCCGCATATGCAGATTGTGGGTCTGGAGCGGGAGGACGGTTATGCAGCACTAGCCCCCGCCAACTTCGAAGGCATCGATGTTTGGCGACACGGGAGGGTCGCGGTCAACATCTCAACCGAGCCGATCATGGGATTCTTTGAGGTCAACGTCTCGGCTCCACAGGGAATCGCCGCCAGCGACGACGCCCGCGACCAAGCCGAAGCAGACCTGTTTGCCGATGCGATTCAGGTGGCCCTGCGCTATATCCTGCACGAACACCACGGCGGCCGCGCGGAGTCGTACAACTTGTTCTTCTACCACATGGACGGCCGGACCATTGCCAAGGCGTTGCCACGTTGGGTGGTATCGCCCTACTTCGTGGGCTATCGTTTGGCCCAGGTCAATGCCGAGACCACGCTCGATATCGATGCTGAGCGCCTGCGTGCGCATCTGGAAACGCTCGTATAGCAAGGCGAGCGCCTGCGAAAAGTGTGCTGCTTAGCGTGCCATCGCGTCGCGCCCGGCCTTGACCCGCTTGCGCTGGGCGGCGCGCTCCTCGCCGGTCAGGCGCTCAAAGAGATGTCCGATAACCGAGGCGAGTATCTGCTGAAACAGCGTTCCGCACATGACGGGAAACACGACTTCGCCCGGAAAGTACTGCGTAGCGATGACGGCGCCCGAAGAGATGTTACGCATGCCGCAGGTAAAGCACATGGTAGTCGTCTCGCTATATGGCAGATGCAGCGCACGGGCGACCAAAAAACCGACGACAAAGCCGCTGATGGCGAAGGTCAAAATAAAGAGAGCGACTTCCAGGCGCACAGCGTTCATGTGCAGCACGTACTCGCTCATGGCGGTGGAGTTGGACGCGATGACGCCCATCATCATGAACTTGCAGGCGGGCGAGAGCGCGGGGGAGAGCTTCTCGTGTCCCCATCCACGCGTGAGCTCGTTGATCACGATGCCGAGCACGGCGGGGATGGCGATCATAAAGGCCATGTCCTGCATCATGCTCGGCACATCGATCGAGACGGTGGCACCCAGCAAGAGCTTAAGCGTGAGCGGAATCGTCACAGGGGAGATAACCGAGGACGTCAGGATGATGGTGAGCGCGAGCGGGCCGTTGCCGCCAAACATGCTAATCCACATAAAGGCAGTGACTGCCACGGGTACGCTGTACTCGAGCACGATGCCGCAGACAAGGTTGGGGTTGGAGCCAAAGAACAGCGATCCCATGGCATAAGCTGCTACGGGAATAAGCATCGCCGAGACGAGCAGCGCCATAATCAGATGCAGCGGACGGCGAAACACCTCAGCCACCTGGTGGAAGGTGTTACTAAGCGCGCCTTGGAACGTCATAAAGGCAAACAAGGTGGAAACGATGGGCTTGAGAACGCTGACCTGTTGAGGAAAGAGCACGCCGAGCGCCACGCAAATCGGAACGATGATCTGCATGTGCCCCGCGAGAAACTTGCCCAGTCCAACCCATTGCTTCATATACTCTTGTGACTCCCTTTGCTCGTGAATCCGTTTTGAATGGATATGCTAGACGCTCGCATGCGTCCGTGTGGCTGAAACGCTCGAATATTTCGAGGGTATTACCGGCATCGTTTACCGAAACCGCGGCGTGCTGCGGCGATTGGCGTCCGCGCTGCACGGTATAATAAATCCGTTCAACAGATCTGCCTGCCGAAGCGGGCATACACAGAGGACTCATCGCTATGAACCGTGAGAGGTATCGCGGCGACCTGCCCCTATCGGGGGTGGGCGCCTATGTCATCGCTTAAGACGACGCATCGCTGGGCGGTCGCTCAGCAAAACCCCGAGCTCGAAAAGGAGCTTTCGGCTGGTCTGGGCATACCCGGGCTGGTGGCGCGCATTATGGTTGCGCACGGCATTACATCCATCGAGGAAGGCCAGCTGTTTTTGACGCCTTCGCTCGATCGCGACTGGGCCGACCCACTCATTATCCCGGGCATGTCGGTCGTTGCCGACCGCGTCGAGCGTGCTATTCGCAACCACGAGCACATCGCGGTCTTTGGCGATTTTGACGTTGACGGCATTACGTCGACCTGCCTGTTGACCGAGGCGCTGCGCACGTTTGGCGCCGATGTCACGCCGTTTATTCCGCATCGCTTTGACGAGGGCTACGGTCTTTCGCGCGCGGCGCTCGACCGCGTTAACGAGCTCGCTCGCCCCCAGCTGATCGTGACCGTCGATAACGGCATTGCCGCCAAGGAAGAGGTCTCCTATCTGGAGAGCCTGGGGATCGATTTGGTGGTCACGGACCATCACGAGCCGTCCGACCAGGTGCCGCAGGGCGTGCCCCTGACCGACCCTAAGCTCGAGGACGAGGGTCCCTCGCGCGAGCTTGCCGGTGCCGGCGTGGCACTCAAGCTGGTGCAGGTTCTGGGCGAGCGTTTGGGCAAGCCGTCGTATTGGCGTTCGTTGATCGAGGTTGCGGCGCTGGGCACCGTGTCCGACATGATGCCGCTGACGCCCGAGAACCGTGCGCTGGTCGCCGAGGGCATCCAGCAGATGCGCGTGACCGCCCGCCCCGGCTATATCGCGCTGGCCGCGCTCGCCAAGGCCGACCTCTCTAGTATTACGGCCGATGGCCTGTCGTTTTCGCTCATTCCCCGCTTGAACGCCGCCGGCCGCATGGCCGATCCCAAGCTGGCGCTCGACCTGCTGCTTGCCCGCGATCCCATCGAGGCAAGCGCGCTGGCGGCCGAGCTCGAGGAGATTAACCGTCAGCGTCGCGAGATCGAGGCGGAGCTCACGCGCGATGCCATGGCAAAGGTCGAGGAGACCTATGATGGCGGTCGCGCAATCGTCGTGGGTGGCGAGGGCTGGCACGAGGGCGTCAAGGGTATCGTAGCGAGCCGCCTGACCAACCGTTATCACGTGCCGGCGCTGCTGTTCTCGATCGAAGACGGTATCGCTCGCGGTTCGGGTCGCTCGGTGGGCAAGGTCAACCTGTTCGACGCCGTAGAACGCTGCTCGGATCTGCTGATTCGTCGCGGCGGGCATGCGGGTGCGGTGGGCGTGACCATCGAGGCATCCAAGCTCGACGAGTTCCGTCGTCGCCTTTCCGCCGTGCTGTCCGAGCTTCCCGCCGAGGACTTTGAGGACACCGACGAGGTTGCCGCCACCGTCGACCTCTCCGAGCTGAATATCGAGACCATCGAGCAGATCTCCCGTCTTGAGCCGTTTGGCCAGGGCAACAAGGTGCCGCTGTTGGCGGCCGAGGGCGTGACAATGTGCGATCGCGCCGTGGTGGGCAAAACCGGCGAGCACATGCGCTTCGTGGCGACCGATGGCGCCGCGAGTGTGCCGGCCATTATGTTCCGCGTGCCGCAGATCGATAAGCTCATCAATTGCGATAGCGCTGTCGATTTGGTGTTCGAGGCCGTGGCCGAGCATTGGCAAGGTCGCGTAAAGCCAAAGCTCATGATCAAGGATGTCTTGGTCCGCGATACCACGGCGCCCAATATCGACGACCCGGCATGTGAGCTTCGTCGCGGCGTGGAGCCTGCAGACGCCGGTCTTCGTCTGGAGTCCCGAAAGCGCCAAACGCTCGCCCAGCTTTCCTATACCGAGCTGACGCGCTCGCTTATCCATAGCTTTATCGGCTCGAACCAGCCGCACCGTGCTCAGGTCGAGGCACTCGACGCGCTCGCCGACCACCAGAGCGTCTTGGCCGTTATGGGAACGGGCCGCGGCAAGTCTCTTATCTTCCATGTGCATGCCGCGCGCGAGGCGGTCCTTCGCGGGCGTGCGAGCATCTTTGTCTATCCGCTGCGTGCGCTCGTTGCCGACCAGGCCTATCACCTCTCGTCGACTATGGCCGCGCTCGGCATTGGCGTAGGCGTGCTGACCGGCGAGACCGTGGAGGCGGCGCGCGATGACGTGTTTGCCGGCTTGGCTTCGGGCCGCACCGGCATCGTGCTCACGACGCCCGAGTTCCTGTCCATTCACCGCGACCGCTTTGCGCGTTCGGGCCGCATCGGTTTTGTCGTTATCGATGAGGCGCATCATGCCGGTCTTGCCAAGGGCGGCGACCGCAGCGCCTATCTCGACATGCCCGATATCCTCAAGGCCCTGGGCGACCCGGTCGTTCTGGCCGCGACTGCCACCGCAACGGCTCCGGTTGTGGCTGAGCTCGCCCGCGTGCTGCCGATTACTCGCACGGTGGTCGACGAGACGGTGCGCGAGAACTTGCAGCTCGAGGATGACCGAGATCTTGCGAGCCGCGAGAACCGCCTGGTGTCAATCGTGGCGACGGGGGAGAAGACCGTCATCTACGTCAACTCGCGCGACCAGTCCGTGGCGCTTGCCAAGACGCTGCGCAAGCGGGTACCCGATTGCGCGACCCGCATCGCGTTCTATAACGCGGGGCTTGCGCGCTCCGATCGTCGCCGTGTCGAGGAGGCGTTTCGTGACGGAAGCCTCAGTTGCATCGTTTCGACCTCTGCCTTTGGTGAGGGCGTGAACCTGCCCGATATCCGCCATGTCGTGCTCTACCACATGCCGTTTGGCGCTATCGAGTTCAACCAGATGAGCGGACGCGCCGGTCGCGATGGCCAGCCCGCCGTGATCCATCTGCTCTATTCGTCGCGTGACGCTCGGATTAACGAGCGCCTGCTCGACTGCTACGCGCCCGAGCGCGACGAGCTCGTCACGCTCTATCGAGCTTTGCAGACTATGTGGCGCTCCAACCGCGGCAAGACCGGAGACGACTCATTTAGTGCGAGCGATATCGACATCGCGCAGATGTGCCTTGCCATCGATGCCCGCACGCCGGTCGACGAGCGCTCGGTGGCAAGCGGCCTGGGAATCTTCGAAGAGCTTGGTTTCTGTCGCGTTTCGGGGTTTGACGACACCCGTCGCATCGCGATGGCAGAAAACCCGGGCCGTGTGCAATTGAGCAGGTCAATCCGTTATTTGGAGGGTCTGCGCTCGCGCATGGAGTTCTCGGCTTTCCGGAGCTGGGCGCTCGATTCGTGTGCTTCTGATATGCTAGCCAAAGTTAACCGCCCGATCGTACCGCGGGCCTAGGGGAAGGGGACCTCGATGGATGCCGCAGCCCGTACCGCCCATGATTCCACCCTCCAGCCTTTTTCGGAGATGGAGCACTATAAGCATGCCGATGAGCTGCCGCCCGAGATTATGGCGGACAGCTACGACAAGCTGGAGCGCCTGTGCCTCAAATATATGAATGAGGAGGACTTCTCTAAAGTGGAGCAGGCCTACTGCTTTGCCGCCGAGAAGCACTGCAACCAAAAGCGCCGTTCGGGCGAGATGTACATTAACCATCCCGTCGAGGTTGCCATCATTTTGGCCGATCTCAAAATGGACTGCGATGTGGTGTGCGCCGCGCTGCTGCACGATACCGTTGAGGATACCGAGACCTCGCTTGCCGATGTTTCCGGCCTGTTTGGCGATACGGTGGCCGAGCTCGTCGATGGCGTGACCAAGCTCACCAACATCGAAGTCGACAGCATGGACGAGAAGCAGGCCCTTACGCTGCGCAAGATGTTCCTCGCCATGTCTAAGGACATCCGCGTCATTATCGTTAAGCTTGCCGACCGTCTGCACAACATGCGCACCCTTGCAGCCCTGCGTGAGGACCGCCGCCTGTTTAAGGCTCGCGAGACCATGGACGTGTATGCGCCCCTGGCTGACCGCCTGGGCATGAGCTCTATTAAGTGGGAGCTCGAGGACCTGTCCTTCTTCTACCTGGAGCCCGACGCCTACCAGCGCATCGCGCGCATGGTGGCTGAGTCGCGCGAGGTTCGCGAGCGCTATCTGGCCGAGACCATCAAGACGCTCACCGATGAGCTCAACCGCATTGGCCTGAAGGACTTCCAGATCAACGGCCGTTCCAAGCACTATTGGTCCATCTACCAAAAGATGAAGCGCAAGGGCAAGGAGTTCTCCGAGATCTACGACCTGGTGGCACTGCGCGTCATCACGCATTCGGTGCGCGATTGCTACTCCACGCTCGGCGCGGTGCATACGCTGTGGCACCCCATGCCCGGTCGCTTTAAAGACTATATCGCCATGCCCAAGGTCAATAACTACCAGTCGCTCCATACGACGGTTATCGGCCCCACGGCCCGCCCGCTCGAGATTCAGATTCGAACCTACGAGATGCATGAGCAGGCCGAGTACGGCATTGCCGCCCACTGGCTCTATAAGAAGTCGGGCGGATCGTCTGCGTCTAAGACCAATGATGCCCAGCGTCTGGACGACCAGATCAACTGGCTCAAGCATTCGCTCGATTGGGCGGCTTCTGACGAGATTACGGACGCCAAGGAATACCTGCACTCGCTGAAGGTCGATCTGTTCGACCAGGAGATCTTTGTCTTTACGCCCAAGGGCGAGGTCATGGCGCTTCGTGCCGGCTCCACGCCGCTCGACTTTGCCTACGCCGTTCACACCGAGGTGGGCAACCACTGCGTCGGCGCTAAGATCAACGGTGCGGTGGCCCCGCTCACGCATGAGATCAAGACGGGCGACCGTGTCGAGATCCTGACCAACAAGAGTTCCAAGCCGTCGCGTGATTGGCTCAAGATCGTTAAGACACCTTCCGCCAAGTCAAAGATCCGCCGCTATTTTGCCGCCGCGACCAAGGACGACGACGCTGCTGCCGGCCGCGATATACTGGCCAAAGACCTGCGCAAGCGCGGGTATGGCATCTCTACGCCGCGATCCACGCGTGCGCTCAACGCCGTGGCGGAGCAGCTGAACTTCAAGCAGCTCGAGGACCTGTTTGCCGCCGTCGGCGCCGGCAAGGTTGCCCCGCGCGCTGTGGGTAACAAGGTCGAGCAAATCTTGGACCCCAAGCCCGAGGAACAGCTCACCAAGGCCGAGGCTATCGCCGAGGTCGTCAAGCAGCCGGCCCGAGGCTCCAACCGCAAGCCGCAAAAGCGCGGCAAGAGCGCCAGCAACGGCATTATCGTCAAGGGCGAGAGCAACAGCGGCCTGCTGGTCCGTCTGGCGCATTGCTGCAATCCGGTGACGGGCGACGATATCGTCGGCTTCATCACGCGCGGCCGTGGCGTTTCGGTGCATCGCGCCAACTGCCCCAACGTCAAGGGCCTTATGGAGCATCCCGAGCGCATGATCGAAGTGGAGTGGGACGGCGCTGCCGACACCCTCTTCCAGGTCGAGATCGTGGTCGAGTGCCTGGACCGCATGGGCCTGCTCAAGGATGTCACCATTGCCATTGGCGATGCGGGCGGCAATATCCTTTCGGCCGCCACGTCGACCAACCGCGAGGGTATTGCAACCCTACGCTTTATGGTCGAGATCTCGGATGCGAGTGGCCTGGATCCGCTGCTGGCTTCTATCAGCAGCGTTGACTCGGTCTACGACGCGCGCCGCCTGATGCCCGGCGAGGGTGGAGCCCAGCTTAAGCGCCGCGTTTAGTCGCGACGAACGTGCCACATTATCGATATTCGCTACACTCGAGGCATCGTTTGATGCCTCGAGTTCTATAGAGAGGAGAGGGACATGAGTGCTGTGTCCTTGGATGTAACTCCCAAGGGATCGGTCGAGATCGAGACGCTCGTAAACGGTCCCATTCAGACCAATAGCTATGCTGTTATTTCGGACAATGAGTGCGTGATTATCGACCCCGCATGGGAAGGCGAGCGCTTGGTGGAGCATATTCGAGCCGAGCATCCCGGCGTACGCATGCTTGGCGCCGTTTGCACTCATGGCCATGCCGATCATGTTGGTGGTGTTGCCGGCGTACGAACCGCCGTTGGCGAGGGCTGCCAGTATGAGCTGTGTGCTAAGGATGTGGCGGTGCCGCATGCGAACATCGAGGAACAGCGAGCTATGTGGGGCATTGAGACGCCCGACCCCGGGGAGCCGACGTGCCTGCTCGCCGAGGGCGATGCTATCGAGGTGGGCGATATCTGCCTGCAGGTGATCGAGACACCAGGGCATACGCCGGGCGGGATCGTCTTGTTCGCCGCCACCGAGCAGGGAAGCATCGCCTTTGTTGGCGACACCCTGTTCCCGGGCAGCCACGGCCGCACCGATCTTGCCGGTGGCGACGAGGCGGCGATTCTGCGCTCGCTCTCCAAGCTCGCCCGGCTTCTCCCGCCCGATACCGTTTGCCTAACCGGCCATGGCGATTCGACCACCATGGCACGCGAGCTCATGCAGAACCCTTTCATGCAGGTGTAGCTTTATAGTCAGCTTCTAAAGCACGAGAAGCGTCCAAACGTCAAGCTATTTTTCCCCAACGGGTCAATTTCGTAGGGCAAACGGTCAAAAAAGTCTGTTTGGACGATATTCGTGAACAAACGAACGTTTATGCTCGGGTGCGCCGTGGTAAAATCACAGGCGTTATCGGAGCAACCTTACAGGAGGTTTCTTTTATGCTCGTCAACGCAGCAGACATGCTCAAGAAGGCCGAGGCCGGCAAGTACGCTCTCGGTGCCTTCAACACCAACAACCTCGAGTGGACCCTGGCTATTCTCCAGGCCGCCGAGGAGGCCAAGTCTCCGCTGATCCTTCAGTGCACCGCTGGTGCCGCTAAGTGGATGGGCGGTTTCAAGGTCTGCGCCGACATGGTCAAGGCTGCCGTCGAGGCCACGGGTGTTACCGTTCCCGTCGCCCTTCACCTCGATCACGGTTCTTACGAGGACTGCTTCAAGTGCATCGAGGCCGGCTTCACGTCCATCATGTATGACGGCTCTCACGAGGAGACCTTCCAGCTTAACCTCGACCGCACCAAGGAGCTCGTTGAGCTTGCCCACTCCAAGGGCATGTCCATCGAGGCCGAGGTCGGCGGCATCGGCGGCACCGAGGACGGCGTGACCTCCAACGGCGAGCTCGCTGATCCTGCTGAGTGCAAGCAGATTGCTGACCTGGGCGTCGACTTCCTCGCCTGCGGCATCGGCAACATCCACGGCGTCTATCCCGCCGACTGGGCTGGCCTTTCCTTCGAGCGTCTGGGCGAGATCAAGGCCCAGACCGGCGACCTGCCCCTCGTCCTGCACGGTGGCACCGGCATCCCCGAGGATCAGATCAAGAAGGCCATCTCCCTGGGCATCTCCAAGATCAACGTCAACACCGACCTGCAGCTCGTCTTCGCCAAGGGCGTCCGCGAGTACATCGAGGCTGGCAAGGATCAGCAGGGCAAGGGCTTTGACCCCCGCAAGCTCCTCAAGCCTGGTCGCGACAACATCGTTGCCCGCACCAAGGAGCTCATGGAGGAGTTTGGCTCCGTCAACAAGGCGTAAGCGTCGCTAAACTTCCCGCCGGAAGCCCCGTCCCCCTACACTGTTTCCTTTGCGCTCACCTGGCTTCGCCAGAAGTCGCGCCAAGGAAACAGTTCCGGGGGACGGGGCTTCCTTCGTTTAACGCCGCAGGGTTACGAGGCTGAATAATTTATTTGATTACCGTTCGGCGGTGTTGATGGCTCCCTTGTTGGGGCTTTCTTTTTTATCTCGCTACAATGGGCTTCAAGAGTTCTAATGACTTGGAGTTTGGTATGGCTGTTATTGATGTGCTGCCTTCGGATGGGAAGGTTATTGACGAGGGTCCTGTTGGTTGCTCTGTTGATGTTTGCTGTGATGACTTTCGTCATCTCGATATTGGACTGCCGCCTGAGATTCTTCGTCTCAAGGATGCCGGCTATTTGACGCAGGCTGTTGCTGCTTGCGATCGCCTTTTGGAACAGAACCCCGAGCCTTCGCTTGCTGCTTGTGTTCGTGCCGAGCGGTATCGCATGCTCGAGACGCCGCTTCATTTTTCGGTGTCGCGCGATCAGGCTATTGCGATGGTTCGCGAGGAGTGGCCAGAGTTTACCGAAGAGCAGTTTGATGAACTGATTAATCGCAAGCGTATTGACTGGCGCTTTATCGATGGCGAGCTGTTTGTTCTCGATAACTTCCTCGATTCGCTTCGCGTGTACCCCAAGGAGGTTCCGGGCCTGCGTCCCGATTCTGCGGACGGCATCGCGCTGCGTAACCAGATGCTCAGGGAGATGGAGTCGCAAAACGGGTTGACTCGAGTCATCACGCTTAAGGCATCCGTGTCTGTCCCTGGAGCTCTGGAGGGAGAGGCTGTTCGCGCGTGGCTACCCGTTGCTGCCGCCTGTCGTCAACAGTCTCAAATCGAGGTTCTCGATATGACGTCGGGGGGTGCCGTTGCCTCTGAAAACGTTTCGGCTCGTACTGCCTCTTGGATATCTTCGACTGAACATTCATTCTCGGTGACCTATCGCTATCACATAGATGCCGCCTATTGCGATATCTATGGTGGCGCGCTCCCATCGCATACGTGCATGGACACGCCGCTGCCCGTGGACACTTCCGAGGACCGTCCGCACATTGCGTTTACGCCGTACCTGCGACAGTTGACGGAGCGTGTTGTTGACGGGCTCGAGGATCCGCTCGATCGCGCTCGTGCTATCTATGATTACCTGACACAGCATATCGACTATCGCTATCAGCCACCGTACCTGCTTTTGGGATCTATTGCCGACGACTGTGCACACTCGCTCCGCGGCGATTGCGGCGTTATGGCGCTCACGTTTATCACCATGTGCCGCATCGCGGGCGTGCCTGCCCGTTGGCAGAGCGGCCTGTATGTTGCTCCCGATTCGGTGGGACCGCACGACTGGGCCGAGTTCTACACACCCCAGACCGGTTGGCTTAACGCCGACGTATCGTTCGGTTCCTCGGCGCGCAGGATGGGGGAGGAGTGGCGTCGCCAGCACTACTTTGGCAACCTCGACCCGTGGCGTATGGTGGCCAACAATCGATTCCAGGCTGAATTTGTGCCTGCTTTCGATGGCATGCGCGAGGATCCCTACGATAACCAGATGGGCGAGGCCTCGGTTGACGGACGTGGATGTCGTCAGCGGGAGATGCTCCGCACGGTCGAACTTATCGAAATGCTTGAAGTTCCATTTTCGGACTAATCAACAGAAAGCTGTGATAAACTAACTCACGCATTACGTGCCCGAGTGGCGGAATTGGCAGACGCAGTGGACTCAAAATCCACCGTTGGCAACAACGTGCGAGTTCGAGTCTCGCCTCGGGCACCATACATGCAAGTGAGCGTTCAAGGGGGGGGTGCGGCCCCCTTTTTCGTGCCGAACTCGCGTGAGCGCGCGAAGCGTTAAGCAAACAGGCCTGCGGCCTGTTTGAAGCGGAGCGCGGCGAGGGCGCCACGCGCCCGAAGCCCGGGACTTCGCGAAGCGAAGGCCCTTCGGTCTCGCCTCGAGTGCCATACATGCAAGCGAGCGTTCAAGGGGGTTAAGGCCCCTTTTTCGTGTACGTAATGTGATAACGCGCGGCACGTGTTATTATTCGCAAGGCGTTGTTCCCGCAATGCCCTAAAGAGGAACCCGAGGGTTCCCACCTTTTGGCGCCAATGAGCAGCTGACTGGTCATACAACTTAGATTCCCTTCCTCATACCGAGGATGTCTATGTGTACGACCTGGTTGCAAAGAAGCGCCGGGTTATTTTTTTATGAATGGAGGTAGGGAAAATAGCTAAGTCTGATGACACCCGCATCAACGACGAGATCACTGCATCTTCGTGCCGTTTGATTGGCGTCGATGGCTCTCAGCTCGGCCTGTTCGCCATCCGCGATGCCCAGCGCGTCGCCGACGATCAGGGTCTCGACCTGGTCGAGATCGCTCCCAACGCGGAGCCGCCGGTCTGCAAGGTCATGGACTACGGTAAGTTCAAGTACCAGCAGGCCATGAAGGCCAAGGCCGCTCGTAAGAACCAGTCCAAGGTCGAGGTCAAGGAAATGAAGTTCCGACCCAAGATCGACGTTGGCGACTACGAGACCAAGAAGGGCCACGTTCTGCGTTTCCTCAAGAAGGGCGCACGCGTTAAGATCACCATCATGTTCCGCGGCCGTGAGATGGCTCACCCGGAGCAGGGTCTTAACGTTCTCGAGCGTCTCGCCGAGGATCTCAAGCCTTACGCTACGGTCGAGTCCAAGCCTAAGATGGAAGGCCGTAACATGCTTATGCTGCTCGCCCCGATTAAGGGCGCCTTCGATGAGGATAAAGCGGCAAGCGATACCAAGTAACTAGTGTTCTGTAACCGATTAAGGAGTATTTCATGCCTAAGATGAAGTCCCACAGCGGCACCAAGAAGCGTTTCCGCAAGACTGGTACCGGCAAGCTTATGCGCGCCAAGGCTTTCAAGAGCCACATCCTGAGCAAGAAGTCCACCAAGCGTAAGCGCGGCTTCCGTCAGGAGACCGAGATCGCCGCTGCCGACCGCAAGGTCATCAAGTCGCGTCTCGCCTAAGTTCGCGTTCCCGTTTTTCGTTTTACCGTCTAGGAGTTGATAGAACATGGCACGTATTAAGCGCGCTGTTGCCGCCAAGAAGAAGCGCCGTACCGTTATGCACCGTGCGAAGGGTTACTACGGTGCCGCTTCGCGTACTTACAAGCATGCTAAAGAGCAGGTCCAGCACTCCCTGCAGTATCAGTATCGTGATCGCCGCAACAAGAAGCGCGAGATCCGCTCTCTCTGGATCACCCGTATCAACGCTGCTGCTCGCCTGAACGACATCTCTTACTCTCAGTTCATGCACGGCCTGAAGGTTGCCGGCATTGAGCTCGACCGCAAGGTCCTGGCCCAGATGGCTTATGAGGACATCGAGTCCTTCAACGAGCTGGCTGCCATTGCCAAGAAGGCTCTCGAGGCCTAATAGATTCTGTTGAATCGCTAGGGGAGTGTCGCACTGTGCGCGGCACTCCCTCTTTTTTATCGAAAGCGCTGGTTTATATAGCAAAAGCGCGGGTAGATAGACCCTTACAGGTGACCGATCTTTATATATCTCTTAACCGAAGGGTCATCATCTGATACGCGCAGTATTTCTGCACCAGCCTTTCTATTACTTATATAGGAAGCGATAAGTTGTGTAGGACTTGTGAAGAGTGGAATTGACGTCCCACATCGCTTCGCGGTCTGGCAATATATCTCCTTGCCGCGCGGCCCGGTCGGACCGGATCAGCCGCA
>CAVCKO010000021.1:0-46238 GCA_963602825.1 Treponemataceae bacterium
GCCAGCCCGTGGGAGGCCAGGGCGCCGCTGACCGGTGGACGGCACCGAGCCGTCGATCGACTTGAAAAAGGGGGAGGCCTCGCGGCCTCCCCCTTTTTTGCGTTTGATAGAGAGTTTTAATACAAGAACTCGCCCTCGTTTAGCTTGTCTTACTGTTTGGCTGTATTTTGAGTCCTTCTTTTGTATTTGCGCGATAATTACTCCCATTGGCGTTAGGGAGGACTTGATGTTTACCGTTTTTGTCTTAGGCAATATTGCTTCGGGTAAGTCGACTGCCTGCCGCTATCTCGAATCTCATGGCGCCTTGCTTATCGATCTGGATGAGCTTGCCAAATCGCTGTATGTGCCAGGCTCCGATATCGTCAATGCTCTCGCGGAAGAATTCGGTTGGGACATTCTGGACGGGGAGGGCGGCATTCGCCGCAATGTCCTCGCTGCTCGAGCTTTCGCCTCTCCTGATACGGTTGCGCGGCTTAATGGCATCGTTCATCCGGTTCTCATCGAACAGCTGTCACTGAGGATTCTTGATCCGGTTTGCTGCACGGTTTCGTCCCCCCGTTACCCCTTTGCGGTTGTTGAGGTTTCTGCCCCGACTGGTTTTGAGGATGCTTTTGGCCTGGCTGATGAAATTCTGGTTATCAGCGCTCCTTTAGCAGTTCGTCGCGAGCGTGCCATTCATCGTGGTATGGAGTCCTCTGATTTTGATGCGCGCTCTGCATGCCAACCTGATGAGGCTTCGCTTTGCATTCTCGCTACGACGGTAATCGATAATGCGGCAGGTGATAACTCGCTCTTTGAACAGCTGGACGCATGGCTTGCGCGCCATGGCTTCGGGGATGTAGTGGATAAGGATGAGGCCGATGCCTAAGACACGTTTCTTTACGTGGTATCGCGTGGCGTCACTTGCCGTTATGTTTGTCTTCGGCCTTATTTCGCTCGTCTACTCGTATGCCCCTGCCGCCTTCTTTAAGCCTTTGTATCCAATTGACTATGAGGCGTACGTAAAGCAATCGAGCATTTCGCACAATCTTGATCCGTATCTGGTGTGTGCTGTCATAAAGTCGGAATCGAATTGGGATCCCGAGGCTGAGTCGAATCAAGGGGCACAGGGATTGATGCAGCTGATGCCCGAGACAGCCCAGGATATGATTGCCAAGGGTCTTGTCGATGGCAGCGAGTATTCAGCCGGCGACCTTAACGATCCCGCTACGAACATCGAGTTTGGTTGTGCGTATCTTTCGTATCTTCTAACGTATTTTAACGGGTCGACTGACAGTGCCATTGCCGCCTATAACGCCGGCATGGGCAATGTCGACGGATGGGCGCAGCAGAGCACGTCGCTTCATAATGCGATCACCTTCCCCGAGACGCAGGCATATCTGATCCGCGTCAATAACGCCTGGGTTCGCTACAAGACCCTCTATCCCGATCGGTTCGTATAGGACTATGGCTGCCGCCTGCGTATACTGCAGATATATGAGTTAGGAGTATCCATGGCGGAATTTGAAGTAGAGCGTGTTGGCGGAGAGCTTAAGCGTTTTGGCGTTGAGGGCTCTGAGGTGCCATTTAAGGTCGTATCTCCTTATGAGCCTGCAGGTTCCCAGCCTAAGGCCATTGAGTCGCTTGTGCAGGGCGTGAGAGACGGAGATCGATATCAGGTTCTGTTAGGCGTGACCGGCTCGGGCAAGACCTTCACGATGGCAAAGACTATTGAGGCCCTGGGTAAGCCGACGCTCGTCATGGCTCCCAATAAAATGCTTGCCGCCCAACTTGCGAGCGAGCTCAAGGAATTCTTTCCCAACAACGCTGTGGTCTATTTCGTTTCGTACTACGACTACTATCAGCCCGAAGCGTATGTGCCGCAAAGCGATACGTATATCGAGAAGGACTCCTCGATTAACGAAGAGGTCGAGATGCTGCGGCATCAGGCGACCGCATCGCTGCTTTCTCGACGCGATGTGATCGTCGTCGCATCGGTCTCGTGCATCTATGGCATTGGCTCGCCCGAGGACTATGCGGGTCTGGCGCCGAACGTCGACAAGAAAGTACCGCTCGAGCGCGATGATTTTATTCATGCGCTCATCGACATCCAGTACGATCGCAACGATTATGATCTGGCGCGCGGGACCTTTCGCGTGCGTGGTGACGTCGTCGACGTGTATCCGCCCTATGCCGAGCACCCGTTGCGCTTTGAGTTTTTTGGCGACGAGGTTGAGCTGATTGCCGAGATCGACGAGGTCACCGGCGAGATGCTGCGTGAGTACGAGGCCATTCCCGTGTGGCCGGCCTCGCACTACGTGACTGAGAAGCCTAAGGTCAAAGCGGCTCTGAAATCAATCAGCGAAGAGTGCGAGAAGCGTGTGGCCGAGCTCAAGGCGACTGATAAGCTGCTCGAGGCGCAGCGTCTGCAGCAGCGCACCGACTATGATCTCGAGATGCTCGAGACCATGGGTTTTTGTAACGGCATCGAGAACTACTCGCGTCATCTGGACGGTCGAAAACCGGGCGAGCCGCCGTTTACCCTGATCGATTACTTTCCTAAGGACATGCTCTGTATCATCGACGAGAGCCATGTAACGGTGCCGCAGATCCGCGGCATGCACGAAGGCGATCGCTCGCGTAAGGTGACGCTGGTGGAGCACGGTTTTCGTCTGCCTTCGGCACTCGATAACCGCCCGCTCCGCTTCGATGAGTTTGAGGCGAGGATTCCCCAGTTCATCTACGTTTCGGCCACGCCGGGCGACTACGAGCTGCGGGTTAGCCAGAACGACGTTGAGCAGATTATTCGTCCGACTGGTCTACTCGACCCCAAGATCGATGTGCGTCCGGTTCGTGGGCAGATTGACGATCTTGAGGACGAGATTCGCGAGCGCGTTGCCCGCAAGGAGCGCGTGCTGGTGACCACGCTCACCAAGCGCATGGCCGAGGACCTGACCGACCATCTGCTTGATGCCGGCATTAAGGTCAATTACATGCATTCCGATACAGCGACGATGGACCGTGTCGAGATTCTGCGAACGCTGCGCGAGGGAAAGATCGATGTTCTCGTTGGCATTAACCTGCTTCGCGAGGGTCTGGACCTTCCCGAGGTCTCGCTGGTGGCAATTCTCGACGCCGACAAGGAAGGCTTCTTGCGCAACCGCCGTTCGTTGATTCAGACGATTGGCCGTGCGGCCCGTAATGCCGACGGCAAGGTCATCATGTATGCAGACGTTGTGACCGATTCGATGAAAGAGGCCATCGAGGAGACGCAGCGCCGTCGTGAGATTCAGATGGCATATAACGAAGAGCATGGCATTGTGCCCAAGACGGTCCGCAAGGCCATTAACGACATCTCGAGTTTTATTGCCGAGGCCGAAAAGACTGTGGGCTCGAAGGGACGCTCGAAGGGCGACTCTCTGGGCCATGGTGCGTTCTATACGCCCGATGAAAACGGCGAGGGCGCCGCGCCGGAGACGGTGGCACCCGAGCAAACGCTTGCCGAGCAGCTGGAAGGGCTGCCGCATGACGAGCTCGTGCGGATCGTCGAGACCATGGAGGAAGACATGCGTAACGCTTCCGCCGCCATGGACTTTGAGGAGGCGGCACGTTTGCGCGATGCCGTCGTTCAGATTCGGTCGATGCTTGAGGGCGCATCTGAGGACGAAACGATCGAGCGTTTGCGTTCGCAGGCTCGCAAGGGCTCTACCTTTGCTTCGGGCAGAAAACGCCAGGGTGCACGATTCAGGAAGTAGTGAACAGGCCCCGAGTTCCCTGTGGAGCTCGGGGCCTGTGTCGTTCGGACGCGAGAGTTCGTGCACTAGAGGTCTGCTATCAGCGCCTCAGCGCAACGGATGCCGTCGGTGGCGGCACTCATGATGCCGCCGGCATATCCGGCACCCTCGCCGCAAGGGTAAAGGCCCGGGGTCGACACGGCGTGGCATGTTCGATCGCGGATGACCGTAACCGGGGAGCTCGAACGCGTCTCCACGCCAGTGAGGACCGCATCGGGGCGGTCATAGCCACGCAGTTTCTTACCGAGAAGGGGAATTCCCAAACGAAGCGATTCGACGATATGCTGCGGGAGGGCATCGTCGATCGCCGTCCAGGTCACGCCAAGTGGATAGGTTGGTTTTACCTTTCCGGGTGCCGTGCTGGCGCGCCCCGCAAGGAAATCTCCGACGAGCTGTGCCGGCGCGTTCCAGTTAGAGCCACCCAGGCGATAGGCGGCTCGCTCGCAGGCGCGCTGGAGCTCAATGCCTGCGAGCGGATCATCGCCGGGAAGGTCGTCAGGTGTGACGTTAACGAGTAGGGCGGCATTCGCGTTGCGCCCGTCGCGGGCATTGAGGCTGGCGCCGTTGACGCACAGATGGCCCTGCTCGGAAGAAGCCGCGACAACCTGTCCGCCGGGGCACATACAAAATGAGAACACGCTGCGGCCGTTGGGGAGATGGGCGACAAGCTTGTAGGGGGCTGCTCCGAGTGCCGGGTGTCCCGCCGAAGGGCCATATTGGGCACGGTCGATGTCGCGCTGAGGATGCTCGATGCGCACACCCATGGCAAAGGTCTTTTGCGCGAGGGCAACGTCATGTTCTTTGAGAAGCTCGAATACGTCGCGGGCGGAATGGCCGCAGGCGAGAATGAGGTGCTTTGTGGCGATTGTCTCGCTTGTGGTTTCTTGGGGCGGTTGGACATCGACGCCGGTGATGGCGCCGGATCCATCGGTTCGAATATCGACGAGCTTTGTTCGATAGCGGACAGTTCCACCGAGCTGCTCGATGCGCTGGGAAATGTTGGTGACGACGGTGGGGAGAATGTCGGAGCCAATGTGCGGCTTGGCGTCCCACAGGATGTCGCGAGGTGAGCCCGCTTCGATGAAGGTCTCAAGAATCAGTCGATGGGCAGGATTCTTGGTTCCCGTGTTGAGCTTGCCATCCGAGAAGGTCCCTGCGCCGCCCAGGCCAAATTGGATATTGCTTTCGGGGTCGAGGATACGCTCCTTAAGAAAGAGATCAATCGCTTCCGATCGGCGAAGTGCGGGGTCGCCGCGCTCGATGAGCAGGGGTTTAAGGCCCGCTTCGGCAAGGGTGAGGGCGGCGAAGAGGCCGGCGCAACCGGCGCCGACAACGACGGGGCGCTCCTTGGGTGTATTGGGGACAGGGGAGGGGAATGAGGGTGCCTCGCCGTCTACCATGCGGATGCGTGATCGGTCACGCTCGGCGACACTGTCGACCACTTCCTGCTCGAGTTGGGGACTTGTCAGCTCAACTCGAAAGCTCAAAATAAAATGGACGTCTCTCTTTTTACGGGCGTCGATTGACTTGCGATGGAGCTCGATGGCTTTAATCTGGGAATCCTTGCATCGCAGGGCGCGTTTGACGGCGCGTCTGCCAACGGCAAGGCAGGCCGATTCATCGCCGGCCTCGTCGAGTGACGCGTGGACTTGGGTGATTTCGATCATCGAGGTCTCCTTAGATGCAAGAAAGAGGCCGCCCGGTGTCCCAGACGGCCCGAATGCGTTTTGATTATAGACTGCGCGGCTACAGGCTGCTTGCAGCGCGAATGCCCGAAATCCAAGCCCACGCAAGGTTGAAACCGCCGCAATCGGCATCGATATCGAGCGCCTCGCCACAGATGTAGAGCGGGGCGCCGGCCGCGTTGTTCACGCAGAGGCTGGGAGCCGAGACGCTCTCGATGGGCACGCCGCCGCGCATGACCTGGGCCGAACGCTCCTCTGTCGTCCCCTCGACGAGCAGCTTAAAGTGCTTGAGGATCGAGACCAGATGGATGACATCGTGCGACCCGGGATGGCACTGCTCGAATGCGGTGCAGACGACGTGAGAGAGCTGCGGGGCAAGCATGCCGTCGAGCCAGCGGGGGTTGCGGGGCGAATAGCCACCGAGTAACTCGACTCGCTGGTTGAGCATATCGAGCAGCTCGTCTTTGGAGAGGTCGGGGAAGACGTCGAGCAGAATCGTGTCGCCGTGCTGGACACGACGGGAGAGGTTAAAGGCGGCAACGCCCGAGATGCCAAAGGTCCGGAAGAGCACTTCGCCGTCTTCGCGCCAGAGCTCCTCGTGATTGCGGGTGAGCGTCAAACGGGCGCGGACGCGCAGACCATCCAGTGTTTTGAGCGCCGTCTGGTCGCCGAAGACCGATGCCGACACAGGGCAGAGGACGGGGCGCTGCGGCGTGAGGGAAAGATTGAACGTATTCGCAATGTCGGCAGGGCTGCCGCCCGTAGCGATAATTACGGCCTTTGCCTGCAGCGTCTCGTTCTTGCGAGGAGTGTCGGCGAGCGCCTTCCGAAGCGAGCGGACTTCCGTTTTTCGGTCATCGTGCTTTTTTGCCTTGAGTGCCCGCTCGGGACGGTCTATTTGGAGTGTCCAGCTCTCGGGGGCTTTGAATGCCGAGGCAACGTTTGCTCCACAGATCAAGGTGATGTCCAGGTGATTGCAAGCGTTGAGAAGCGCATCGCGCACCGATTCGGCACGAAGGGAGCGCGGATACAGTCGGCCCTCTTCGGAGGTCGTCATGATGCCCAGCGAGGAGAAGAAACTGCCGAGCTCTTGCTCAGGCTGGGGACCCATGACGGATTCGACGAATGCGGGGTGGTTGTACCGCTGGAAATCAATGGATTCGTTGGAAAGGTTGCAGCGGCCGTTTCCGGTCGCAAGTATCTTAAGGCCGCAGGCAACATCGCGCTCAACGATGCAGACGCTATTGCCTGCGCGTGCGGCCGTAATGGCGGCGGCGAGGCCCGAAGCCCCGCCGCCGATTACCAAGACGTCATAGAAGGCGTTTGTGTTCACTTATGCCTCGGCGGTCTCGTGCGGGGCAATGGCCTCGACGGCAGAGACGGCTTGGGGCAGCATACCGTCGGGCAGTGCGGTCTCAACCTCGCCCTTGTCGCAAGCTTCGGCGAGTGCCGGATTGATGGGAAGCTGCCCTAGGATCTCGAGGTTGTAACGCTCGGCGACCTCGGGGAGCTTGCTCTTGCCAAAGACCTCAATCTTCTTGCCGCAATCAGGGCACTCGATATAGCTCATGTTCTCGACGATACCCAGAATGGGGACGTTCATCTTCTCGGCCATGTTGACCGCCTTGGCGACGATCATCGAAACCAGATCCTGCGGGCTCGTGACGATGACGATGCCATCGACGGGCAGCGACTGGAAGACGGTGAG
This sequence comes from Treponemataceae bacterium, assembly GCA_963602825.1. Classification (GTDB taxonomy): domain Bacteria; phylum Actinomycetota; class Coriobacteriia; order Coriobacteriales; family Coriobacteriaceae; genus Collinsella. The sequence continues at coordinate 7,167 of CAVCKO010000021.1, forward strand.
GGCGACGTCGCCCGTTCCCGGGGGCATGTCGACTAGCAGGTAGTCGATGGGACCCCAAGAGGTCTCGCTCCAGAACTGCCTGATGGCGCCCGCGATAACCGGACCGCGCCAGAGGACAGGGTCGGTTTCGTTTTGGAGCAGCAGGTTAGAGCTCATGACCTTGACACCGTGCTCGGAGATTTCGGGCAGCATAAGGTTGCCGAGGGCATGGACGTGGCGTCCGCTCATGCCGAACATCTTGGGGATAGAGGGGCCGGTAATATCGGCATCCAGGACGCCGACCTTATGGCCGTGACGGGCAAGTTCGGTAGCGATGGCGCCGGTGACGAATGACTTGCCTACGCCGCCCTTGCCGGAAAGCACGGCGATAACGCGCTTGACCTCGGACAGCGTATTCTCCTCAAATTGCGACGGCGACGTTTGCCCGCCGGCTGCCTGTGCGTGCTCGCAACCCATGTTTGACTCCTTTGTATATGTTGGGGCCTGAGCCCCGCGGTGTGACACGAGCGTCATTGTACCCTCGTTTGCGAGCGGGAGTCATTTGCGATGCATTTGGGCCGAGCGTGCTTGCAATACGATGGACCCAAGCGAATGGGCGGGCTTACTGAACTTTGCTGGCGAACTCGAGGTATTGCATGCGCTGCAGCTTGTCGATCGTCGAGGTGTAGGGGCTGTCTTCAGATTCCAAGTCGTAGCGCAGCCCGTCGGCACCGAGATAGCCAGCGACATTGATGGTGGGCACATCTGACCTTGTTGCAAGCAGGGCCTTTTGATAGTCGGTGAGCGGGGCGCCGATCTTATTAAGGGTAATGGCTGCAATCTCGTTTGCCCCGACGGTGTCGTAGACGTTGAGCTCGGTATTGCCGGCGATTTCATAGTTAGCCCAGACGAAATAGGTCGACTGATAGACACGGTAAGCGTGGCTTGCCGTGTCTTCCTGAGGGTACAGCTCGTCGTTGAGAGTCGTTGCGGCGCTCGGCTGATGGTCGCCAAAAAAGACAAGAACAACCGGTCTGCCGATATTGCGGAGCTCGTTGATAAAGTACTCGAGGTCCCGGTCGGATGCGTTGATGCAGGTGAGATAGGTGTTGAGCGCGCTATTGGCGCCCTCACTGGCTCCCTCGACCCAATAGTTTGTCAGCTCTTCGGCGGGAACGGTGCCATAGTCGTAGCCGCCGTGATTTTGCATCGTGACGTCAAAGATGAACTGCGGCGCTTCGTCGGTTCTAAGCAGGTCGAGTATCTTGTCGTAGGTGGCGTAGTCGCATACGCCGGCATGGTAACAGGGCGCACCTTCGAAATCGCCGATTGAAAGAAAGTCTCCAAAGCCCAACTGCTGATAGATTTTATCTCGATGGTAGTTGACGGGGTTTTGCGGGTGCATAGCGGTAGCGGTATACCCAAGCTCTTTAAGGTCCTTTGCCAGGCTGTTGACGCCATTCATCTGATACAGCTGATAGGGGATCTTGCCTAATCCGACAAAGGCCGTTGTCGCTCCGGTCAAAAATTCGAATTCGGAGTTTGCCGTTCCGCCACCGGTGACCGAAGCGAGCATGGTGCCGCGAACAAGTGTGTCGGGAAGCGAGTTGTAGAATGCGGGGCCGGTGTACCCGGCCGCCTGGAGCTGCTCAAAGCACGAAAGGTCGCTAAAACTCTCGTTCATGACGGCAACAATCGTTGGCTTGATTTCATTGAACTGGGCAACGGCAGCCGCGCGCTGCTCGCTCGAGCCATACGTGCTGTCGTAGGCGGCGGCGAGCTCCTGCTCGATGCTCTGCGCCTCATCGGGCGTATAGTCTTCGGGCTTCTCAATGGGCAACTCGTTGACCATTTCGGTGAACGAAGTGATAAAACCCTGAGACGCATATGTGGTGATGGGCTGCCAACGGTCAAATCCAAAATCCAGCGCCTGCTCCAAGTCGATGCTGGAAAAGCCCGAAAGCCCCACAACGGTCACTAGCAGAAAAGCGCAGAGGTTAGCGGCGATTGCGGGGAAGACATGGGTGGACGTACGGAGCTTTCGCGGTCGGATAAGCGAAAGAAGCCCCAGGGAAATCTCCAGCAGGGCGAGAGAGGTTACGATTCCGGCGGTAAAGGTAAACTCGTATCCCTCGCTCACCTCCATTGCGGTGCCAAGGGCCAAGATATCGCTTGGCAGGATGGCTTCGCCTTTAAACGTTATGACGAAGTGCTCGGCAATGCCAAGGATGCAACAGATGATGGGCACGAGGGTCATGACGCCTCCATGACGCTGTCCCAGCAAATAAAGGGAGAGTAGAACCGTCGCGAGCAGCCCGACGGAAAACCCGAATGAGTTGGCGGGAATGCGATAGAACGTTTCGTTGCAGGCAATTTCGAGTGAAACGAACGAGAGCGCTGAAACAGCGGCGATGACAAGGATGTCACGGCAAATACAGGCAACCGTTCCCGTCGCAAGATCGGTTTGGTCGATAAGTCCCGAAACCAAGGGCTCGACAAGAAGTATGACGGCGGCAGCACCGAGTGCCGAATAAGAAAGGACCCATAGGGAACTGTCCTCATTTACGAGCAATTGATTCGTAATCCATGCAGCTACCATGCCGAGCGGGATGAGGAGCGTCGCGCACCAAAGGGCGCGAAAAACAGGCGGCTGTTCCTTTCGTTTGACTGAAACGCATATGCGTGCGATGACAGCGGCCACGATAAGGACGGCGATGAATATGGGCAGATTGGCCATGTCACTCGAAGTGATTTCAAGGGGGATATCTTCGGTCATGGACGTTCCTCTGTTACAGCAAATTAAGTTCATTATTAGATTACTGTAACCTTTTCCCGGCATTTCGAGAAACAAAGCACCCGATACGCAAAGCAAAAGGTCTGCGAATCTTGAATTACGAACATCTGTGCGCGTCGAGTGCGCTAAACTCATCGTCAGTGTGATTTGAAGTTGTAGGAGGCAAGGAGCTTCCATGTCTGATTCTTCTATCGTTATTCGCGGCGCGCGCGAGCATAACCTGCGCGATATCGATGTTTCCATTCCTCGTGACCAGCTCGTGGTCATAACCGGTCTTTCCGGATCGGGCAAGAGCTCGCTGGCGTTCGATACCATCTATGCCGAGGGCCAGCGCCGTTACGTCGAGAGCCTTTCGAGCTATGCACGTCAGTTTTTGGGCCAGATGGACAAGCCCGATCTGGACTCGATTGACGGCCTGTCGCCGGCTGTGTCGATCGATCAGAAGACGACGTCCAAAAACCCACGCTCGACGGTGGGCACCGTAACCGAGATTTACGACTATCTGCGTCTGCTGTTTGCTCGCGTGGGAACGCCGCACTGTCCTGAGTGCGGTCGTGTCATTGAACGTCAGACGACCGATCAGGTCGCCGATAAGGTGCTGGCGGCGGGGGAGGGCCGTCGCGCGTTTGTGTTGGCGCCGGTGGTTCGTGGACGCAAGGGCGAATATGCCAAGCTGTTTGAGGACCTGCGTGCGGAGGGCTTTAGCCGCGTGCGCGTCGACGGCGAGGTGCGCTCGCTTGACGACCCTATCGACCTGGACAAGAAGTTCAAACACGACATTGAGGTCGTGGTCGACCGTATCGTGATTCGACAGAACTCCCTGGGTCGCATCGCCGAGTCCGTTGAGCAGGCGACGGCACTGGCGCACGGTAACGTGAACGTGTACATGCTGCCCGACCGCGACGCTCCCGAGGGAACCGAGGGCGAGCTGCTGGAGTATTCGCTGGCACTGGCGTGCCCGGAGCACGGGCATTCCATCGACGACCTGCAGCCGCGCGATTTCTCGTTCAACGCGCCCTATGGCGCATGTCCCGAGTGCGATGGCCTGGGCTTTAAAAAGACAGTCGATGCCGAGGCGCTGATTGAAGACCCCTCAAAGTCGATTGCCGACGGAGTCTTTGGCAGCCTGTTCGGAAATTCCAACTATTATCCGCAGATTTTTGCCGCGGTCTGCAAACACTTTAAGGTGAGTGCCGATACGCCATGGGAAGACCTGCCCCCGCGGGTGCGTCGTGCGTTTTTGGATGGCATGGGCGACACGAAGATTTCGGTCGACTATCAAAAGCTCGACGGGCGTCGCAGCCAGTGGGACACTAAGTTCTCGGGTGTGCGCAACATCCTGTACGAGCGCTATACCGAGACGACGAACGAGAACACCAAGGCTCGCTTGGAGAAATACATTCGCGAGGAGCCATGCTCGAGCTGTCACGGTGCTCGCCTGCGTCCCGAGATGCTTGCCGTCACCGTAGGCGGCAAGTCCATTTACGATGTCTGCTGCCTGTCGTGTCGCGAGTCGCTCGAGTTTTTTGAGGGCCTGGAGCTTACCGAGCGTCAGCGGTTTATCGGCGGGCGCATCGTCAAGGAGATCCTGGAGCGCCTGCGTTTTCTGGTCGACGTCGGACTCGACTATCTGACGCTCGATCGTGCCTCGGCGACGCTTTCCGGCGGTGAGGCCCAGCGCATTCGCCTGGCAACGCAGATCGGCGCCGGCCTCATGGGCGTTCTGTACATTCTGGACGAGCCGTCGATCGGCCTTCACCAACGCGATAACGAGCGCCTGATCAAGACGCTCGAGCGCTTGCGCGATATCGGTAATACCGTTATCGTCGTCGAGCACGACGAAGATACAATTCGCGCTGCCGACTACGTGATCGATATGGGTCCCGGTGCGGGCGTTAACGGTGGACACGTGGTCGCCGCGGGAACGCCTGCCGATATCATGGCGTGCCCCGATTCCATGACGGGTGCCTATTTGACCGGCAAGCGGATGATCCGCGTGCCCGATGAGCGCCGCAAGCCCGGCCGTGGCTGTCTTAAGATCACGGGTGCCCGCGCTAACAACCTCAAAAACGTTACCGCCAAGATTGAGTTCGGTACGCTCACGGTCGTTACCGGTGTTTCGGGATCGGGCAAGAGCTCCCTGGTCACCGATACGATTGCGCCCGCTCTTACGAATGCCATTCATCGTTCGACGCGTCCCGTGGGGCCGTACAAGAAGATTGAGGGCATCGAGTGCATCGATAAGGTAATCGATATCGACCAGTCACCGATCGGTCGCACGCCGCGTTCGAACCCTGCGACCTATATTGGCCTGTGGGATGATCTGCGTGCGCTATTTGCAAGCACGCCGGAGTCGAAGGCGCGCGGCTACTCGCCGGGACGTTTCTCCTTTAACGTAAGCGGCGGTCGCTGCGAGGCGTGCAAGGGCGATGGCCAGATCAAGATCGAGATGCACTTCCTTCCCGATATCTATGTCCCCTGTGAGGTATGTGGCGGTAAGCGTTATAACCGCGAGACACTCGAGGTTACCTACCGCGGCAAGACAATCTCGGACGTGCTCGACATGAGTGTCACCGAAGCACTGGCTTTCTTTGGGAATATCCCGCAGATTAAGCGCAAGCTGCAGACCCTATATGACGTGGGTCTGGGCTACGTGAGCTTGGGCCAGCCCGCTACGACGCTTTCGGGCGGCGAGGCGCAGCGCGTGAAGCTCGCCAAGGAGCTTCATCGTCGCCAGACAGGCAAGACGTTCTACATTTTGGACGAGCCCACAACCGGCCTTCATTTTGAGGATGTTCGCCAGCTGCTCGACGTGTTGCAGCGCCTAGTCGATGCGGGCAACACTGTTCTGGTGATCGAGCACAACCTTGATGTCATCAAGGTTGCCGACCGCCTGATCGATATGGGTCCCGAGGGCGGCAATGGCGGCGGTACCGTCGTGGTCTCAGGCACGCCGGAACAAGTCGCGGCATGTTCGCAGAGCTACACGGGCAAGTTCTTGGCGCCGCTGCTCAAGCGCGACCGTGAGCGTCAGGCGCAGCTCGACGCGCAGTAAAGAGACGTTGTAGTACCTACGCGCCGCCGATTCCTTCTGATTCGGTGGCGCTTCTGTGTGTCGAGATGGCATATGCAGCGGAATTGGCCCTATACTTAATCCTTGCGTCGCTCTGCGAGGGAAAGGATGTGCCATGGCAAAGGCTGTTAAGACGCCAAAAACCAATGCGATGCGCGAGCTGGAAAGCGCCGGTATCTCCTATATTCTCCATACGTACGAAGACGATGGCGATGAATCGTCAGGTCTGGGCGTCGCGATTTCTGAGCAGCTTGGCGAGGAGCCCGGTCAGGGATTTAAGACCCTGGTCTGCACGACGCCGTCCAACGACCATGTCGTGTGCTGCATTCCTGTTGCCGACGAGCTCGACCTCAAGGCCGCCGCGCGCGCTGCAGGCGAAAAGTCGCTGACCATGATGCATGTCAAAGATTTGCTTGCCGCGACGGGGTATGTCCGCGGCGGTTGCAGCCCGGTCGGTATGAAAAAACGCTTCCGGACGCTGATCGATGAGACATGCGTCCTTTGGGATACCATTTTTATCTCGGGCGGCAAGCGAGGCTATCAGCTTGAGCTTGCTCCCGATGACTTAGTTGCATTTTGCGGGGCGACGGTTGCCCCGATCACGAGAGAGGACTGAGCGATGCCGCAGGAAGAACCAAAGTCCGGCGCTCACTTCGCAAAAGGGTCGGCTCCTCAGGCGCCCGCGCCCGAGGCCGCTTCGATCGATAACGAGATTCGAAACGCCTGGTCTGCTGCCGCTGACCCGGGCGAGACGGCCGTGTACTTGCGTGCCGCCGGTGCCGGCACGGCGCTTCCCCGTACGGTTCTTTCTTCGGCTCGTCCCGATGAGACGGCTGTCTTTTTGGCCGCCGCTCAATCGAGCGCCAGCGTGATGCCGATCGCCTCCGAGGCTCCTCGTGCGCCGCGTCCCGATGAGACGGCGGTGTTTTTGATGGCGGCCCAGGGAAAGAGCGCGCCGCAGAGCGCCCCTGCCGTTCGTTCCGCCAAACCCGCGGCTCATGATGATGGCGAACCGCTTCTTTCGGATGACGAATGGTCGCCGCTTGGTTCGACCGATCCCGTCGAGGGCGTGGCCATCGACGGTGATGACGACTGGGACCCTCTGTCGTTTTCTGCCCGAACCGTCGCCGCCAAAGAAGTTGACACGGTGTTTGGCGACCATGCCATATTCGATGATGATGCCGTATCCGGTAACAACATGCCGAACAGCGATGACGCCGCACCTGCTGATGACGCCGTTTTGGTTGACGATCCCTTTGCGATGACCGGCTCCTTTGCCGTCGTGGACGATTTGCTGCCACAAGATGAGGTTCATGAGGGCTCTCAGGACGACGTAGACGATATGGGTTCTTCGGACTACTCCACGGTTGGTCGTTCTGCTGGCCTCATGACCGTGCTGACCATCGTGTCGCGCGTCACCGGGTTTATCCGCACGTGGGCCATGGCGGCCGCCATCGGCATGTCGCTGCTCTCGTCCTCCTATCAGGTTGCCAACAACCTGCCCAACATGCTCTACGAGCTCGTGATGGGCGGCATGCTCGTTACGGCGTTTTTGCCGGTTTATATGGGCGTGAGGCGCGAGCAGGGCCGTGAGGCATCGAACGAGTATGTCGGCAACCTGCTCGGTATTCTGCTTCTGGTGCTGGGCGGCATCTCGCTGCTGGGCACCGTGTTTGCTCCCGGCTTTATTTGGTCGCAGTCGTTCCTTTCGGGTAATGGCGACAGCATGGATACCGCTGCGTTCATGTTCCGCTTCTTTGCTATCCAAATTTTATTTTATGGCTTGGGCTCGGTGTTCTCGGGTGTTCTCAACGCACACCGCGACTACTTCTGGTCGACGTTTGCCCCGGTTCTCAACAATGTCATCGTCATCGCCAGCTTTATGGGCTTTGCTCCCGTGTCTGCACAATTTGGCGAGCAGGTCGGTATTATCTTGATTGCAGCTGGTACGACCCTCGGCGTCTTTGTCCAGATGGCCTGTCAGATTCCCGCGCTCGGCAAGCATGGCGTGCATCCTCATATCCATATCGACTTTAAGGACCCCGCGCTGCGACAGACGATTGCGCTTGGTATCCCGACGCTGCTCGCCACGGTGTGCATGTTTGTCTCGACTTCCATTACCAATGCCGCCGCGCTGGTGGTGCAGCCCGAGACCGGCCCTTCCGTCATCGCATATGCGCGCCTGTGGTACACGCTGCCCTATGCGCTGATCGCTGCCTCGCTTTCGACGGCACTCTATACCGAACTCTCTCACGATGCACAGGAGAAGGATTACGACAGCGTCCGCACGGGCATTTCGCGCGGTGTCGCCCAGATGCTCTTCTTCCTGATTCCGTTTGCGATGTACCTGATCGTCTTCGCCCGTCCACTCAACATGATCTACTGCGCCGGCAAGTTCGATGAATCCGGCGTGGCGCTGGTGTCGGAGTTCCTTATCTATCTGGCACTTTCCCTGCCGCTCTACGGCGTGGTCGTGCTGATGCAGAAGAGCTTCTCGGCCCTGCTTGATATGAAACCTTATAGCCGCTATTGCCTGTACTCCGCTATCGGTCAGGCCGGTTCGGTGCTGCTGTTTGGCGTGGTGCTGGGCTACGGTATGCCGGCAATTGCGCTTTCGTACGTCGTTGACTACGTGGTCTTAGTCGGATGCTCACTGTGGTGGCTGCGCCGTCGTCTGCATGGCCTTCAGGTCAAGTCTATCCTGCACGGCGGTTTCTTCGGCCTATTGTTCGGTGGCTTGGGCGCTGCCGCGGGCGTCGGCGTCATGTGGGCACTTGAGCACTTTGTCGGACTGCTTGGCAGCTCGATCCTCATTACCCTGGGCTACGTTTGTGTTGCAGGCGTCGTCTCGCTCGCTGTGACTTTTGGCCTTGCCTTCGTCTTTAAGATGCCCGAGGTCTCGGCGCTGCTTCGTCGCAAGTAGGTGCGCGTGGCAGGTCACGACAACATTCCATCACTTGCCGAGCAGGTTTCGCGCGTTCCCACGCAACCCGGCTGCTACCTTTGGAAAGATGCCAAGGGCGATGTCATCTATGTGGGCAAGGCAAAAAACTTGCGTGCCCGTATGCGTCAATACGTGACGCTGCAGGACGAGCGTCAAAAGATCCCGCTCATGATGCAGCTGGTGGCGAGCTTCGACTATATCGTGGTGGAGACCGAGCACGAGGCATTGGTGCTCGAGCGCAATCTGATTGGCCAGTACCATCCGTACTTTAACGTCGATCTCAAAGACGATAAAAGCTATCCCTTTATCGCCATTACCAAGAGCGACTTGTTTCCGGCTATTAAATACACGCGAGAGCGTCATAAACCGGGAACGCGCTATTTTGGCCCCTATACCGATAGCCGTGCGGCGCGTGAGACCATCGATACGCTACGCAAGGTTATTCCTATTTGCTCGGCATCCTGTGCGGAATGGCGCCGCTGCCGCCGCATCGTCGAATCTCATAAGGGCGAAGAAGACATCGTCAATATGATTTGCGCGCAAAACGGGCGTCCCTGCTTTGACTACCATGTCGGGCGCGGGCCGGGCGCATGCGTCGGTGCGATTTCCCCTGCCGACTATGCCAAGAACGTCAAGCGTGTCGAACGTTTCTTGTCGGGCCATCGCAAGGATGTCGTCGACGAGCTTACGTCCGAGATGACGGAGGCAGCCGAGACGCTCGATTTCGAGCGTGCGGCGCGCGTCAAGCGTCGCCTGGAAGTCATTAGGGGCCTGGACGATCGCCAACAGGTCGTTTTTCCATCAAGCGTCGATATCGACGTCATCGGCTTCTATCGCGAAGAGACTATCTCTGCCGCCTGTGTCTTTGTCGTTCGCGAGGGCCGAACGGTTCGAACTTGCGAGTTCATCCTCGATAAAGGCCTGGATGTCGACGAGGAAGAGCTTCAATCTGGCTTTCTTAAGCGCTATTACGACGAGACGGCTGATATTCCAGCCGAGATCAATCTCTCTGTCGAGCTTGAGGATGCCGAAGCGTTGGGGGAGTGGCTTGCGGGCAAGCGAGAACGCTCTTGCCATCTCCATAGGCCACAGCGCGGCGAAAAGCACCGCCTGCTCGATATGGCTTCCAAAAATGCGCGCCATGCCCTCATGCGCTACATGATGCGCACGGGGTATGCTGACGATCGCACCAATCAGGCGCTCCTGGAGCTCGAAAGCGCGCTGGCGCTGCCTGCGCCGCCGTTGCGGATCGAGTGCTTCGATATCTCGACGTTGCACGGCACCTTTACCGTCGCTTCGATGGTGGTATTTACCAACGGCCGTGCCGACAAGGGCCAGTATCGTCGCTTTAAAATTCAGGCCGAATTGGACGAGGCGAACGACTTCGTATCGATGTCCGAGGTTCTGGGGCGTCGCTATGCTCCCGAGCGCATGGCGGACGAGCGCTTTGGCTCGCGCCCCGATTTGCTCGTAGTCGATGGCGGCAAGCCGCAATTGACCGCTGCAATTAAGCAACTCGAGGCACTCGGTCTCGATATACCAGCTTGTGGCTTGGCAAAGGCCGATGAGGAGGTTTTCGTGCCGTGGGACGAGACTCCCGTCGTGCTGCCGACCGGCTCCGCTTCGCTTTATCTGATCAAGCAGGTTCGCGATGAATCGCACCGTTTTGCGATTACGTTTCATCGCGAGTTGCGCGATAAGGCCATGACGGTTTCGGTGCTTGACGACGTTCCCGGCGTGGGACCCACCAGAAAACGTGCCATTATGCGCCATTTTGGTTCGATGAAGCGTTTGCGCGCGGCGAGCGAGCAAGAGATTGCAGAAGTCCGAGGCGTTCCGGCTGATGTCGCCAAAGCGGTCCACGAGGCGCTTGTCGCATGGAACGCCGAGCGCGCCGAGGTGTCGGCCAACCGTTCCGAAAGCTAAGCACGTCTCTAAACAACTGATATACATGATTGGTCAATTTTCAATCATTTGTTTCGCGGTGATTACCCGCCGATTTCGGGTTTTATTAACGCTAAAACGTTTGACTAGCCATGGTGAACAACACTGCTATCCTGCGGGTTGACGAAGACTGATATCTCACCTCGTCGATACATACTGTCTGCCGAATCATTTGTCAATGAATTCGGTGAACGGTAGTAAATACCGTTCAAGCGTATGTATGTATCGGTCACCGAGCGCGGCACCTCAGTTGGGTTCGTCGGTAGGTAAGGTATATATCGTCCGCAAGTTGCGCGGGGGCAAGTCTAGGTGTCCCCGGGTAAGATTCTCTATTGATAGGAGAAGACATGGCCATCATCAACAAGGGTATGTCCAGGCGTTCGTTCCTCGGCCTCACCGGCAGCGTCGCTGCTGTCGCAGGGCTTGGTCTCACCGGCTGCGGTGGCAGCTCTAGCGACGAGGGTTCCGCTTCCGGTTCCACCGATTCCGCCAACCGTGGCGGCGGCGTGATCACCGCTGGTTCCGCTTACGCTCCGTCCAGCTTCGACCCCGCCAGCACCGGCTCCGCTGTGGGTCTGGGTGCTAACTGGCACGTCATCGAGGGCCTCTACGGCATCGATTACCACGACTACAGCACCTTCAACGAGCTCGCCACCGACGATCCCAAGTCCGTGGACGACACTACCTTCGAGGTCACCATCCGCAAGGGCGCAAAGTTCTCCGATGGCACCGAGGTCACTGCTGACGACGTCGTCGCTTCCTACACCGCTTGCGCCGCTTCTGCTACCTACGCTCCGTTCTTCCAGCCCTTCGAGTCCATCGAGGCCAAGGACGCCAGCACTGTAACGGTCAAGACCAAGGTCCCCAACTTCTCCTTGCTCAAGGATCGTCTGGCCATCATCCGTGTTACCCCGGCCACCCAGGCCGAGGAGGATCGCGCCAAGCAGCCGATCGGTTCCGGCCCCTGGATGTACGACTCTATCTCTGATACCGAGATCACCCTGGTTCCCAACCCCGAGTACAACGGTGAGTATGCTGCCGAGGATAAGAAGATCCAGTACAGCATCCTGACCGACCCCACCGCTCGCGTTACCGCTCAGCAGGAGGGCTCCACGCTCGTTATGGAGCTCGTCACCGCTGACGCCGTCGACCAGCTCGAGAGCGCTGGCTGCAAGATCGATAACGTTCAGGGTTTCGGCACCCGCTTCATCATGTTCAACGTCGCCAAGGAGCCTTGGAACAACGTCAAGGTCCGTCAGGCCGTCATGTACGCGCTCGACACCGAGAAGATGATCACCAACACCTTCGCCGGCCTTGCCACCGCTGCCAGCTGCTACCTGCCCAAGAGCTTCACCAACTATCATGAGGCTTCCACGGTGTACAAGACCGACGCCAAGAAGGCCAAGAAGCTCATCGAAGAGTCTGGCATCACCCCGGGCGCCATCACCCTGCGCACCACCGACAACGAGCAGATCAAGGGCATGGCCGCTCAGGTCAAGAACGACCTCGACGCCCTCGGCTTCGATGTGACCATCCAGACCGATACCTCGCCGGCCACCTACGCTGCCATCGACGGCGGCGAGGCCTACGATATCCTTCTCGCTCCTGGCGATCCGTCCTGCTTCGGCGCCGACCCCGACCTGCTGCTCAACTGGTGGTATGGCGACAACGTCTGGATGCAGACCCGTTGCCCGTGGAAGGATTCCGCTGAGTGGGCGAAGCTCCACGGTCTCATGGACGAGGCTCTTGCCGCCGAGGGCGACGAGCAGCAGAAGAAGTGGAACGAGTGCTTCGACATCATCGCCGACAACGCTGTTCTGTACCCCGTTGTCCACGTCAAGACCGTTTCCGCTTCCTGGGACGATCCGTCCACCGCGCCCAACGGCGAGGCCCTCGATGGCTTCAAGGGCATCGGCACGACGAGCATGTCCTTCAGGGGCGTCGCGACCGTCAAGGCCTAAGACTCGCTTGAGTCATATGTGGGGCGTCGGTCGTAAGGCAACGTCCTCATAGTTGAAACAAAGACCCGGGCGACCTCGATGTCGCTCGGGTCTTGTAATGAGTATCCATACTCATATACCAGTTGGTCCTACCGACAAAAGAAAGGGGAGAGAACGTGAACAACTTTCTACGTTTGATTGGAAGGCGTCTCGTGGCGCTGCCGATCATGGCATTGGGCGTCACCGTCCTGGTGTTCTTCCTTATGTCGTTCTCCAAGACCGACCCCGCCTATACGGCGTTGGGTGACGGTGCCTCGCCCGAGGCGGTTGCCGAGTACCATGAGAAGTATGGTCTGGACGACCCCTGGCCCGTGCGCTACGTGCGCTACATGGGCGATTTGATCCATGGTGACATGGGCACCTATGGTGCTGCTCGCAACTCCGTTGCCAAGCGCATCTCCACGGCCCTGCCCGTCACGATGCAGCTGACCTTCATCGGTCTTGCCATCGGCGCGGTCGTCTCGTTTTTGCTCGGCGTCATCGCGGCACTGTACCGCGATAAATGGCCGGACCAAGTAATCCGCGTCTTTTCCATCGCCGGCCTGGCAACCCCGTCGTTCTGGCTTGCCGTTCTGTTGATTCTGCTGTTCTCTTCCTACCTTAAGGTGCTCCCGGCGTCCGGTGCTCTGCCTCACTTCACCACCAACCCGGCTGGCTATCTGGGACGTATGATCATGCCCGCCATCGCCCTGGCATTCCCGCTGACGGGTCAGATGACCCGTATCGTGCGTACGGCCATGGTCGAGGAGCTCGATAAGGACTATGTCCGCATGGCCCGTGGCGCCGGCGTTCCCGAGAAGGTCGTCGTCGGCATCAACGTTCTTCGCAATGCGCTGATCACCCCGGTCACCACCCTCGGTCTTAAGATCGGCTACCTTATGGGCGGCGCCGTCGTCATCGAGGTCATCTTCAACCTCCCCGGCATGGGTACTGCGATTCTGCAGGGCGTTCAGGGCAACGAGGCGAACCTGGTTCAGGGCGTCGTCATCGTCGTTGCTCTTGCCTTCATCATCATCAACATCGTGGTTGACATGCTCTACCTGCTCATCAACCCGCGCATCAGGACGGTGTAGATTATGGTAAAGATTCGAGAGAAGCAAACCGAGCAGCTCGAGAAAGCTGCCTCCAAGGGGCTCAAGCTCGGTGGCTGGAAGAAGATGACGCTGTCTTCTAAGATTGCCGCCGTCGTGCTGGTGTTGGTCGCCCTGACCGCGATTCTGGCGCCCCTTCTTGCCCCCTATAGCCCGGTCGAGATTTTCACTGCTCGCCAGGCTCCCGGCAACGGATTTATCTTCGGTACCGACGATAAGGGCCGCGACATCCTGTCGCGTATGCTTTACGGTGGCCGTTACTCGCTGATCATCGGCTTTGGCGCCACTGCCATGGCTCTGGTCTGCGGCTCGGTCGTGGGCGCCCTCGCGGCGGTTTCGCGCAAGTCCGTTTCCGAGGCGATCATGCGCATCCTGGACATCATCATGTCCATCCCGGGCATCGCCCTCGCTGCCGTCTTCGTCTCCATCCTGGGCAATTCCGTGCCGTCGATCATCTTCGCCATCGGCTTTATGTACACTCCGCAGATTGCCCGTATCGTGCGCGCCAACATCGTGTCCGAGTACGGCGAGGACTATGTCCGCGCGGTCATCGTTTCCGGCGCCAAGGCTCCGTGGATTTTGATCAAGCATGTTCTGCGTAACTGCATCGCCCCGATCATGGTCTTCACCGTTACCCTGGTCGCCGACGCCATCATCTTCGAGGCCTCGCTGACCTTCATCGGCGCTGGTATCCAGGAGCCCACCGCTACCTGGGGCAACATCCTCGCCGACGCCCGCGGTGGCGTGCTTGCCGGCCGTTGGTGGCAGGCACTGTTCCCGGGCCTGGCCATCATGATCACCTGCCTGGCGCTCAACATCCTGTCCGAGGGCATTACCGATGCCATGGCCGCTGCTCCCTCTGCCGCCCTGGATCCGACCGACTCCTCCAAGCGCCGCGAGGCCGACCTGCTGGTCTCCGACCCCGTTCGCGCCTACAAGGAGCAGGCTCAGTCCCTGTCCGCCCGTCTTGGCGCTCTGCGTGATGTCGAACTCAAGCGTAACGACCGCCATGTGCCCGATGAGTCCGTTGAGCCGATCCTTTCGGTCCGCGATTTCTGCATCCAGTTTGAGCACCACGGTGATATCAACGTCGTCGATCATGTCAACTTTGATGTCCGTCCTGGCCAGACCATGGGCCTGGTCGGTGAGTCCGGCTGCGGTAAGTCCATCACCACGCTGGCCATCATGGGTCTGACCGACGATGACGAGCATCTTTCCGGTGAGGTTCTCTGGGAGGGGCGCGACCTGCTCAAGATGAGCAAGAAGGAGTGGTTCGGCCTGCGCGGTACCGATATCGCCATGGTCTATCAGGACGCCCTGTCCTCGCTCAACCCCTCCATGCTCATTTCCGCCCAGATGAAGCAGCTCACCAAGCGCGGCGGCACCCGTAGCGCCGAGGAGCTCCTGGAGCTCGTGGGCCTTGACCCCAAGCGTACGCTCGAGAGCTATCCGCATGAGCTTTCCGGTGGTCAGCGTCAGCGCGTTCTGATTGCTATGGCCCTTACCCGCGACCCCAAGCTGGTCATCTGCGACGAGCCCACGACCGCTCTGGACGTTACCGTTCAGAAGCAGGTCATCAAGCTGCTCAACGATCTTCAGGCCAAGCTCGGCTTTGCCATGATCTTCGTTTCGCACGACCTGGCGCTGGTCGCCGAGGTCGCTCATAACATCACGGTTATGTACGCCGGCCAGGTTATCGAGCAGGCGCCCACCAAGGAGCTGCTCACCAACCCGATCCACGAGTACACTCGCGGTCTTCTGGGTTCCGTCCTGTCCATCGAGAGCGGTTCGGGCCGCCTGCACCAGGTGCCCGGCGCCGTTCCGAGCCCGCGCGATTTCCCCAAGGGCGATCGCTTCGCACCCCGCTCGAGTCATCCGCGCATTGGCCTGGACACCCGTCCGGTCTTCAAGCGCGTGCCCGGCACCGAGCACTTCTATTCCGAGCTCCCCGACGAGGTGCTCAAGGCAAATGGTTTGACCCCTCACGCGGAGGTGATGTAGATGAGCGAGACCGCAGTCAACGGCGTCGAGCCGATCATCTTCCTTGATGACGTCCACGTCACCTTTAGGACCCGTACCGGCTCGATTCTGCACCCCAACCTGGTTCACGCCGTCCAGGGTGTAACGATTAAGCTCATGCCCGGACAGACCATCGGCATCGTCGGCGAGTCCGGTTGCGGAAAGTCCACCACCGCCAACGTCATGTGCGGCCTGCAGGCCCCCACGAGCGGCAAGGTCTACTTTAAGGGCAAGGACGTTACCAAGCGTACCGCCGAGGACCGTCGCCACATGGGTCGCGTCATCTCGGTCGTGTTCCAGAACCCGGCCACGGCGCTCAACCCCCGCATGGTCGTTCGCGAGCAACTGCTCGACCCCATGCGCGTCCACAACCTGGGTACCGAGGCCGAGCAGGAGAAGCGCGTCAAGGAGCTCTTGGAGCTCACCGGTCTGCCCAGCTCCGCCGCCGAGGTTCTTCCCGGCCAGCTTTCGGGCGGCCAGCGCCAGCGCGTCGCAATTGCCCGTGCCCTGTCGCTGAACCCCGATGCCATCATCGCCGACGAGCCCACCTCGGCTCTGGACGTTTCGGTCCGCGCGCAGATTCTGAACCTGCTGACCGACCTTAAGAAGGAGCTCGGCCTGGCCATGGTGTTCATCAGCCATGACATCCAGACGGTCCGCTATATCTCTGACGACATCATCGTTATGAATGGCGGCAAGATCGTCGAGCATGGCGAGGCCAAGCAGGTCTTCCAGCACCCTCAGGACCCCTACACCAAGATGCTGCTCGGCGCTGCGCCGTCGCTGCTGCATCCCAAGCTCGGCGAGTAGCCTCGCTTTCCCTCCCGTGCGCCCGGCTCCCTTGCCGGGCGCACCTCCGTTGCGATTTCGAAAGGTTGGGTTCACGAGCCATGCCAAGTGCTCAGGAGCTACAACAGCAATTTGGTGAATATCGAGGCGCTATGCCCCGTCCATCGGATTTCGATCTCTTTTGGAAGGACCGCATGGCCGAGGCCGACGCCGTCGAGCTCGACTACGCGATCGAGGCGGCTTCGGTTGCGGATTCCGCGACCTGTCGGTTTTTCGACCTCTGGTATACCGGCATGTGTGGCGCACGCCTGCATGCCAAGTACCTCAAGCCGGTCTCGGAGGAGCCCATGCCGCTGGTGCTTCAGTTCCATGGATATCCGGGTGCGAGCCGCAGCTGGTTTGAGCAGGCGTCGTTTGCGGGCATGGGCATGGCGCTCATTGCTCTCGACTGCCCCGGCCAGGGTGGCCCCTCCGAGGATATTGGTGGATTTGAGGGCACGACGGTCGCGGGCCATATCGTCGCCGGTATCGACGGCGAGCCGGCCAACCTCTACTATGTCCGCTTACACCAAGATATCCGCATTCTGTGCCGTACTGTTCGCGAGCTCGAGGGCATCGATCTTAGCCGCGTGTATGTGAACGGCGCATCGCAGGGCGGCGGTTTGGGTATTGCGACCTGCGCGCTTAACGGCGAGCTTATCAATCGCGCGGCCATCCTCTATCCCTTCTTATCGGACTTCCGCCTGGTTTGGGATCTGGACGCCGACGATATTGCCTACGAGGGCCTGCGCTATTGGTCGCGTTGGTTTGACGAGGACTCGACTCGTATCGAGGAAGCCTATGCCAAGCTGGCGTACTTCGATTCCAAGAATTTTGCCCCCATGGTCAAGTGCCCCGTGCTGTTTGGCACGGGCACGGCCGATATCGTCTGTCCGCCGGCAACGCAGTTTGCGGTGTACAACAACCTGTCCTGCGACAAGCGTCATGAGTTCTTTGAAGGCTTTGGCCACGAGGAGATTCAGGATTTTGACGATCTGATCATTCCGTTTTTCTGTGAGGAAGGGGAGGCTCATGTCTAAGTGCGAGAGCAATGTTGACGAGCTGATAGTCCCCGGGCTCGTGGGAATTCCTGGAACGGTTTCGTCAAGGCTCGCAGAATATCGGGACTGGCACGGTGATGTCCAAGCAGATGTTTCTGATTTAGAGACATCCGCTTCGAATCTTGAGATTCAAGGCCTGGCCATTACGGCGATTGACTTTGTTAACCCCTGCGCCCGCTACTCGGAGGTTTCCTTTGAGCTCGGTGACGATGCGGTCCACGCTCGTTTGATTGAGCCAGTTGGTCGTGCCCGAGTATCTGAGCGCGTGCCACTGTGCCTGATGTTTCACGACATCGATCGGCCTGTGCGCGGCTGGCATCACATGACGAGATTTGCCGCCATGGGGTATGCCGTCCTCGCGCTGGATGACGATGTTGCTGGTGCGGACGACCTGCAGCGGGGGATTGCTTCGGCCGCTTTTGTCGAACGCGTCCGTTGGGGTTGCGCGTTGGCGAAGGTCGCGCGCAATCTTGATGGCGTGGACCCCGACCGCATTTTTGCGTGGGGCGAGGGCCTTGGCGGCGGCATCGCGCTGGCGGTTTCCGCGCTGGACGAGCAGGGTCTTGCCTGCACGGCAATCGCCAACCCGCTCCCTGACGGCCTTGAGGCACTGTCGTCTCGGGTGCGCGGCTCGGTGCTCATGGGCACTTCGCTCATGGATGCCGTAAGCGACCCCAAGGGGCAGTTTGCCGTATTCAACGGTCTTGAGTGTGACCGGGGGCATATCATCTATGCCAAATACGCTCACGAGCGTATCAATGCGTTCGAAAACGAAGTCGTCGACTTCTTTAACCAAACGTTTTACCCGTGTTCTCTGGCCTAGACGGCCTGGACACTGTCAACAAGAGTGGGCGGCATAGGGCCGCTCGCCAGACAACTAAGGAGATTCTTGTGGCAACTCAGAAATTCACCGGCGTTATCCCTCCCGTCGTTGTTCCCGATACCGAAGATCACCAGCTCGACGTTGCCTCCTTTGAGCGCAGCATCAACCGCATGATCGATGCCGGCGTCGATGGCCTGTTCTTCCTGGGCTCCTCGGGCGAGGTCGTCTTCTCCACCGATGAGCGCCGTCGCCAGATCATCGCCGAGGCCGTTCGCATCGTCGACCACCGCGTGCCCGTCCTGGTTGGTATCATCGACACCGAGACCGAGCGCATGATCGAGCACGGTAAGGTCGCTCAGGAGCTGGGCGCCGATGCGCTTGTCGCCACCTGCCCGTTCTATGCTCTGCAGGGCATGACCGAGGTCGAGGAGCACTTCCGCATCCTGCACGAGGAGCTCGACCTGCCCATCTTCGCCTACGACATTCCCGTATGCGTCCACACCAAGCTCCCCTGGAAGCTTCTTGCCAAGCTCGGCGCCGAGGGCGTCCTGGCCGGCGTTAAGGACTCCTCGGGTGATGACATCTCGTTCCGCTACCTCGTTCAGGAGAACGAGAAGAACGGCCACCCGATGAGCATTCTCACCGGTCACGAGGTCGTCGTCGATGGTGCTTACCTCGGTGGCGCCGACGGTTCCGTCCCGGGCCTCGCCAACGTTGAGCCCGAGGGCTACGTGCGTCAGTGGAAGGCCGCTCAGGCCGGCGACTGGGCTACCGTCAAGGCCGAGCAGGATCGCCTCAACGAGATCTCCCACATCTGGGATGTCACCTCGGGCGTTCAGGGCTATGCCGGCGGCGTCGGTGCCTTCAAGACCGCTATGAACCTCATGGGTATCTTCGATAGCCCGACCATGCCGCGCCCGGTGAAGGCCATGACCGGTGAGAACGTCGAGGCCATTCGTAAGGTCCTCGTCGACAACGGCCTCCTGTAGCGCTTTTCCAGGCACCCGATCTTGGGGCTCAAGCGGTCGGGCGTGACCCATTAGGTCAACGCCCGACCGCTTTCACCCCAACCTCGGGCACCTGGAAAACCGCTATTGCGCTGCAACGGTTAGTACGGCAGCGCATTTTCTGTAGTTGTTTTTGTCTCCGAAGGAGAGCGACATGGAGAACAAGTACGTCTGCTCTGTCGATATCGGCGGAACTAAGATCGCGACTGCCATCATGGAGTACCCGGCTGACGGTAGTGTGCCCCATCCCGTTTTCGAGGCCGAAGTTCCCACTGAGGCCCAGGAGGGCGGCGAGGCGGTTTTCCAGCGTATCGAGGCGTCTATTAAAGCCGCCATCGAGGCGAATCCCGATGTCGAGGTCCTCGGCGTCGGTATTGGCGCTGCCGGTGTCGTCGACCCCAAGACGGGCGCTATCGCCTATGCCAACGAGATCATGCCTGGCTGGTCCGGCGTTCAGCTGGGGCCGCGTCTGCGCGAGGACCTTGGTCTTCCCGTTGCCGTGGTGGGAGACGTGCAGGCTCATGCTCTGGGCGAGGCCCACTGGGGCGTCGGTAAGGGCAAGTTCTCCGTCTTGTGCCTTGGCATCGGTACGGGCATCGGCGGCGCATATGTCGAGAACGGCCGCGTGATGCAGGGCTTCCATGGTGCTGCCGGCCATATGGGCCACATCGAGTGCTCGGCTGCTGCCGGTATTCCCTGCGCCTGCGGACGTTCTGGTCATCTTGAGTCGGTTGCTTCGGGCACTTCCATTGGTCGTATGTACGATGAGCGCTTTGGTCGCGTCGACCCCAGCCGTCCTTCGGTCGGTCGCGATGTGAACGACCTGTGCCGTGCGGGCGACGCAAAGGCGACCGAGGTCATCCATGACGCCGGCTTTGCGCTGGGCGCCAGCTTGGGCTCGCTTGCCAACATCTTGGATCCCGAGGTCATCGTGCTTTCGGGAGGTGTGATTCACCAGGGTCCCGATTGGCGCTCGCAGACGTGGAAGGACTCGGTGCACGAGGGCTATGCCAGCCAGGCGCTCGACCCGCTTCAGGACACGCCGATCCTCATCGGTTCTCTGGAGGGCGACGCGCCGCTTATCGGTGCCGCCGAACACCTTCTTGCGTCGTTGAAGTAAACATAACTACCAAGTGCGCCTTCTGAGGTGCCGCAGATTGACGTGAAAGAGGAGCGAAGCGTACTTTGGTATGCGAGCGACGGTTTGAACGTCAAGGTGCGGTGTCTCAGAAGGCTGTTTTGAGAAAGGTTGAGTCGAACATGACCGTTGATCCTTTGATTCAATCCCTGAAGGGCAAGCTCGTCGTAAGCGTTCAAGCCTATATGGGCGAGCCGCTTCGTACGCCCGAGACCATGGCTCAGATGTCTCGCGCCTGCGAGCTCGGCGGTGCCGCCGCCATCCGCTGCCAGGGTCTTGCCGACATCGCCGCCATTAAAGGCCGCTGCGAGGTCCCCGTCATCGGCCTGTGGAAGGATGGGCACGAGGGCGTCTACATCACGCCGACGCTGCGCCATGCTCGCGCCTGCGTTGCCGCCGGTGCCGATATCGTGGCAATCGATGCCACCGATCGTCCGCGCCCCGATGGCAAGACCGTCGAGGATACCTTCCGCCCTCTGCACGAAGAAGGCGTGCTCCTGATGGCCGACTGCGCCACCATCGAGGATATTCGCCGTGCGGTCGACATGGGCTTCGACCTGGTGTCCACTACGCTTTCTCACGGTGTTGCCGCCATCGATTGCACCATGGCCGACGGCCCCGATCTGCCGCTCCTGCGTCAGGCGACCGAGGAGTTCCCCGGCCTTCCCATCATCTGCGAGGGCCGCGTGCACACGCCCGAGGAGGCTCGTGCCGCGATCGATGCCGGCGCCTGGGCAGTTGTCGTGGGCACCGCCATCACGCACCCCACGAGTATTACGAGTTGGTTCAAAGCCGCGCTTGAGGCGTAAGACGGACCTCGTATCCGCTCAGGGCGGTATACTCAATAAAGGCAATTGACCGCGCGGGATCCGGGTTGCTGGGTCCCGCGCTTGTTTTTAGGAGGCAGCGCATGCAAAAGGGAGATGCCATGGATGCGGCGGAGCGCTCGGAGCGTATCCCCGATATCGTCATCATCACCGGAATGTCCGGATCGGGCCGCACGCAGGCCATGCACGTGTTTGAGGACATGGGCTATTTTTGCATCGATAACCTGCCTCCGCGTCTGATTGCCCAGCTTGCCGAACTCGTCGGCATCAATACGGGCGTGGGCAGGCACCTTGCCGTCACCTGCGACTTGCGCAGCCAGGGCTTGTTCGATGAGCTGCTCGATGCCGTCGCCGCGCTCGAGGAGCGCGAGATGAGCTGTGACATCGTGTTTCTCGAGGCTTCCGACGAGGTACTGATCCGTCGCTACAGCGAAAACCGCCGCCGCCATCCCATTGCCAAGCCGGGGGAGACCACGGCCGATGCGATTCAGCGTGAGCGCCTGCAGCTGCAGGGCGTGCGTGACCGAGCCGATATGATCATCGACACGAGCCGCCTGCGCACCTCTGCGCTGCGCAACAAGCTGCGCATGGCTTTTTCTGAGCTGTCCGACCAGCAGCTCATGGACGTTCACGTCTTCTCGTTTGGCTTTAAGCACGGCATGCCCGTCGAGGCGGACATTATGATCGACGTTCGCTTCCTGCCCAATCCGTTTTACGACCCAGAGATGCGCACCATGACCGGTCTCGATAAGAAGGTCTCCGACTTTGTCCTGGATCATCCCAAGACCCAGGAGTTCTGGAAGGCCTGGACGCAGCTGCTCGATACGGTCATGCCCGGCTATATCGCGGAGGGCAAGCCGCAGCTTTCTATCGCCATCGGTTGCACGGGCGGTCAACACCGCAGCGTTGCCATCGCCGAGGCCACGGCACGTTATTTGGAAGGCGCCCAGTATCACGTGAGCATTTCCCATCGCGACCTGTCGCGCGCTAACACGAAAGCATAGGCCTGCATGTCGTTTACCGCCGAGGTGCGTGACGAGCTCGCGCGCTGCGAACCCGAATGTGAATACTGCGATTTGTCGACGCTTGCCGCCCTGACGCGTGTGAGCGGTACACTTTCGCTGGCCGGCTCCGGGCGGTATCGTTTGACGGTCGCGACCGAGACGGGTGCCGTCGCGCGCACGATGATCACACTGACGCATCGCATCCTTAAGCTCAAAACGGAATTCACCGTTCGTAAATCGGTCTTGCATAAGGTCCGTAACTATCTCATTACCCTGCCCGATCAACCCGACCTGGACAAGGCTCTGGTGCTGCTGGGCATTCTCGACCGCAGGGGAGGGCTCGTCGCCGGTGTTCCCCGGCACATCGTTGCTCGCCCCTGCTGCAGGCTTGCCTACATCCGCGGCGCGCTCATCGCCGGCGGTTTCGTGGCCGATCCCCGCGGCGACTTTCATTTGGAGATCGCGGTGCAGGGCGAGCAATATGCCAAGGGGCTCTGCGATCTGCTGGAGCAGATTGGGGTCCATGCGCGCGTCAACGCGCGGCGCGGGTCCTATGCCGTGTACATTAAGAGCGCCGAGGAGATCGAGCAGCTCCTAAAGCTGGTCGGAGCCAAGCGCAGCGTTGCCGAGATCGAGGAAGCGCGCGCGGTCAAATTGGTTAAGAACGACGTAAACCGTCGCGTGAATGCCGAGCTGGCCAATCAGACCAGAAGTGCAGGTGCCGCCCAGCATCAGCTTGCGTTGATCGATGAGCTCGAACAGCGGGGTTTGCGCGACACGCTTCCGGACGCCTTGGCGGTCTTTTGCGACCTGCGCGAGCGCTATCCCGATCTGTCACTGCGCGATTTGGGGGAGATGGCTGACCCTCCCTTGTCGAAGTCGGCCCTCTACCATCGAGTTTTGAGACTTGAAAAGCTCATTGAAGCAAGCAGGTAGTTTAAAGTATCGACTTATATACGGATTTAGCTGCTATTTTATTCTTTAAAACGTTTTAACGTAAATTTGATTTTCAATTTCGAGCATTCTCGTGAAATTCAAGTCAAAAAAAAGGTATATTAGGCGAGTGGTTAGTTTGTGGGCCTCAACGGCGGGCGCTGTAGCTTGCGGGGGCCTTACGAAAGGAGACACAATGGCAGTAAAGGTTGCTATTAACGGCTTCGGTCGCATCGGTCGTCTGGCGTTCCGTCAGATGTTCGGTCATGAGGGCTCCGAGATCGTCGCTATCAACGACCTCACCTCTCCCGATATGCTCGCTTACCTGCTGAAGTACGACTCCACGCAGGGCAACTACGCTCGCGATCACGAGGTCGTTGCTGGCGAGGATTCCATTACCGTTGACGGCAAGGAGATCAAGATCTACAAGGAGGCCGACGCCAACAACCTGCCTTGGGGCGACCTCGACGTCGACGTCGTTCTCGAGTGCACCGGCTTCTACACCAGCAAGGCTAAGGCTCAGGCCCACATCAACGCTGGCGCCAAGAAGGTCGTCATCTCCGCTCCGGCCGGCAGCGATCTGCCCACCATCGTGTACAACGTCAACCACGAGACGCTGACCGCTGAGGACAACATCATCTCCGCTGCTTCCTGCACCACCAACTGCCTCGCCCCGATGGCCAAGGGTCTGAACGACTTCGCCCCCATCGTGTCCGGCATCATGACCACCATTCACGCCTGGACCGGCGACCAGATGCCGCTCGACGGCCCGCAGCGCAAGGGCAACAAGCGTCGTAGCCGTGCCTGCGCCGTCAACATTGTCCCCAACACCACCGGTGCTGCCAAGGCTATCGGCCTGGTTCTCCCCGAGCTCAACGGCAAGCTCATCGGTGCCGCCCAGCGCGTCCCGACGCCGACCGGCTCCATCACCAACCTCTACGCTGTCGTTGACAAGAAGGTCACCGTCGACGAGGTTAACGCCGCTATGAAGGCCTACGCTGCCACCATCTCCGAGACCTTCGGTTACAACGAGGACGACATCGTCTCCACCGACATCATCGGCGAGACCCACGGCTCCATCTTCGACGCCACTCAGACCATGTGCTCTGACCTCGGCAACGGCCAGACCCTCGTTCAGGTCACCTCTTGGTACGACAACGAGAACTCCTACACCTCTCAGATGGTCCGCACCATCAAGTACTTCGAGAAGTTCGTTGCTTAATTTAGCTTTTAGCGAATAGCTCGTTGAGCGTCTAAAGAAGGGCGCGGCCTCATAGGGCTTACACCCTAGGGTCGCGCCCTTTTTATAAGAAATCGTC
The DNA here is from genome assembly GCA_963602825.1 of Treponemataceae bacterium. Lineage (GTDB taxonomy): Bacteria > Actinomycetota > Coriobacteriia > Coriobacteriales > Coriobacteriaceae > Collinsella. The sequence goes on from CAVCKO010000021.1 coordinate 31,951, forward strand.
TGCCGTAATGGGAGGCAGACACGTACGAAAGGTAGAAGCAAACATGGCCTTTACCAAGAAGACCGTCCGCGACATCGATGTCGACGGCAAGCGCGTTCTCGTCCGCGTTGACTTCAACGTGCCTATCAAGGATGGCGTCGTTGGTGACACTACCCGTATCAAGGCTGCCCTGCCCACCATCAACTATCTCGTTGAGCACAACGCTCGCGTCATCCTCATGAGCCACCTCGGCCGTCCCGATGGCACCGGCTTCCAGCCCGAGCTGTCCCTCGAGCCTGTCGCCAAGAAGCTCGCCGAGCTCTCTGGTCTCGACGTTGCCTTTGTCGCCGACACTTATGGCGAGAAGGCTGCCGAGGCTGTCGCCGCCGTCGAGCCGGGCAAGGTTCTCGTTCTCGAGAACGTCCGCTTCGATAAGCGTGAGAAGAAGAACGATCCCGAGATCGCCAAGAAGCTCGCTTCCTATGGTGACGTCTTCGTTCTCGATGCCTTCGGCACCGCTCACCGCGCCCAGGGTTCCGTCGTGGGCCCCGCCGCTTACCTGCCTGCCGTCGCTGGCTTCCTGCTTGAGAAGGAGGTCGACACGCTGACCGGCATCTTCGCCGAGCCCGAGCGCCCCTTCGTCGCTATCGTCGGCGGTTCCAAGGTTTCCTCCAAGATCGGCGTTCTCGATCACCTCATCGACTCCGCTGACACCCTGATCATCGGTGGCGGTATGGCCTACACCTTCTTCCTGGCTCAGGGCCTGACCGTCGGTCAGTCCCTCAAGGAAGAGGACTGGGTCGAGCGCGCCGGCGAGATGCTCAAGAAGGCCGAGGAGAAGGGCGTCAAGATCCTGCTCCCCATCGACAACCGTGTTGCCGATCACTTTGGCGAGGACGCTGTCCCCGAGGTTGTCGCTTCCGACGCTATCCCCGACGATCGTGAGGGCATGGACATCGGCCCCAAGACCGAGGAGCTTTACGCCGAGGCCGTCAAGGGCGCCAAGACCGTGTTCTGGAACGGCCCCATGGGCGTCTTCGAGTTCGACAACTTCGCTCACGGCACCCAGGCTATCGCCGAGGCTGTCGCCGAGGCCGACTGCACCTCGATCATCGGCGGTGGCGACTCCGTCGCAGCCGTCAACAAGTTCAACCTGGCCGACAAGATGAGCTGGATCTCCACCGGTGGTGGCGCTTCCATGGAGCTCGTCGAGGGTAAGGCCCTGCCCGGAGTGGAGGCGCTTCTCGATGCCTAATCGCACCCTTCTTATCGCTGGTAACTGGAAGATGAACAACGACGTCGCCGAGGCCGCCAGGCTCGCCGACGAGCTGGCTCAGGCTCTGCCCGAGGTTCCGGCTGGCGTCGAGGTGCTCGTCTGCCCTCCGACCATTGACATCACCACGGTTCATGACCGCATTCAGGCTGCCCCCATCGCCCTCGGTGCACAGAACGTGTACTGGGAGGCCAAGGGTGCCTTCACCGGTGAGTCCTCTTGCGACATGCTCAAGTCCGCTGGCTGCACCTACTGCATCATCGGTCACTCCGAGCGTCGCGACTACTTCCACGAGACCGACGAGGATCAGAACAAGAAGGCCAAGGCTCTCGTTGCCGCCGGTCTTGTTCCCGTCTTCTGCTGCGGCGAGTCCCTCGAGGTCCGCGAGGCCGGCACCTATGTCGAGCACGTCGTGAACCAGGTCAAGGCTGGCCTCGAGGGTCTTGAGATCACCTGCCCCAAGCAGGTCGTCGTCGCCTACGAGCCCATCTGGGCTATCGGCACCGGCAAGACCGCTACCGCCGAGGACGCTCAGGAGGTCTGCGGCGCTATCCGTGAGACCCTCAAGGAGATGTTCGGCGAGGAGCTCGCTAATGGCATCCGCGTTCTCTACGGCGGTTCCGCTAAGCCCGGCAACATCGCCGAGCTCGTCGCCAAGCCTGACGTTGACGGCGCCCTCGTGGGCGGCGCTTCCCTCAAGGCTGCCGACTTCGCCTCTATGGTCGTCAAGGCAGGCGAGTAGGACATATGGCACAGCGTCATCTTCCTGCACTCCTGATCATCATGGACGGCTGTGGCCTGGCTCCGGCCGATGGCGAGAACGCCGTCGCCGCTGCCAAGACGCCCTTCCTTGATAGCCTGTACGCTCAGTACCCGCACACCACGCTCGGCGCTTCGGGCGAGGACGTGGGCCTTCCCGACGGTCAGATGGGTAACTCCGAGGTGGGTCACCTCAACATCGGTGCCGGCCGCATCGTGTTCCAGGAGCTTTCGCGCATCAACAATGCCATCAAGGACGGCTCCATCGCCAAGAACGAGGTCTTCGTCAAGGCTATGGACGATGTCAAGGCCGAAGGCAAGACTCTCCACCTCATGGGCCTTATGAGCCCTGGCGGCGTTCATTCTCACATGAACCACGTCGAGGCTCTGGTCAAGATGGCTGCCCAGCATGGCGTCAAGACCGTTCGCGTCCACGCCTTCATGGATGGCCGCGACGTCGACCCGCAGTCCGGTGCCGGCTACATGAGTGAGTTCTGCGCCTTCCTGGCTAAGATCTCCGAGGAGACCGGTTGCGACGCTCGCGTTGCCACCGTTTCGGGCCGTTATTGGGCCATGGACCGCGATAACCGTTGGGAGCGCATCCAGCGTGCCTACGATGTCATGGTCAACGCGTCCGATGCCGATACCGACCCCGTGGCCGGTATCAAGGCCTACTACGAGAAGGATCCGCGCGGCGACGAGTTCGTCGAGCCCTTCGCTGCCCACAACGAGGGCATCCACGAGGGCGACGCGGCCATCTTCTTCAACTTCCGTCCCGACCGCGCTCGTCAGATGACCCGCGTGTTCACGGACAAGGAGTTCGACGGCTTTGAGCGCGAGCAGATCAAGCTTTCGCACTTTGTGACGATGACCGAGTACGATCCGACGTTTGACGTCGAGGTCGCCTTCCCCAAGACGTTCCCCGAGAACGTCCTGGCCGACGTTATCGCCGCCAACGGCCTGAAGCAGCTGCACACCGCCGAGACCGAGAAGTACGCCCACGTGACGTTCTTCCTCAACGGCGGCATCGAGGAGCCCAAGGAGGGCGAGGAGCGCGTGCTCGTCGCTTCCCCCAAGGTCGCTACCTACGATCTGCAGCCCGAGATGAGCGCTCCCGAGGTTACCGAGAAGCTTGTCGCCGCTATTAACGAGGATCGCGCTGATTTCTACATCGTGAACTTCGCGAACTGCGACATGGTTGGTCACACCGGTGTCTTCGACGCCGCCGTTAAGGCCGTCGAGGCCGTTGACGATGCCCTGTCTAAGGTTGTCCCGGCGATTCTCGCCAAGGGCGGCTTTGCGCTGATCACCGCCGACCACGGCAACGCCGATCACATGTTTGACGTTGCTTCCGACGGTTCCAAGCATCCGTTCACGGCTCACACCACCAACCGTGTGCCGTTCATCATCGTTGATGAGAAGGCCAAGCTCACTGGTATCGAGGACGGCCGTCTTTCCGATATCGCTCCGACCATGCTCACCATGGCTGGTATTGAGCCTTCCGCCGAGATGACGGGCCGCGTGCTCGCCACCGAGGCCTAATTGAAAACAAATACCGTTTTCTAGTAAGGGGGTTGTCCACAACCGGACAACCCCCTTTTTGGTATTTCTGCCATATCCGCCCCGTCCTTGAGTGACAGGTAGGGGAGAGCGGGGGATTGTGGTACAGTACTGGAGTTTGAACTGTTCTATTAAGGAGCTTATCTATGGGTCCGTTCCAGATTCTTCTGTTTGTCGTTTGGGCTGTTTCTGCCGTGGCGCTGACGATTCTCGTCCTGATGCATTCCGGTAAGGGTACCGGCGTTTCGGATATGATTGCCAGCTCGCTGTATAACTCCAGCTCTGCTACGGGCGTTATGGAACAGAACCTCGACCGCCTGACCGTCATCATGGCTGTCGTGTTTGCCGTGTGCGTCGTGCTGTGCATGTTCTTCTTCCCGCAGGGTATCGTCGGCTACTAAGCACGAGCCGCATAAATATTCAAAAAGGGTCCCGTAAGTGCGGGACCCTTTTTTGTTTACATATTTGTAACAGAGTCAAAATATCCTCACATACTTCGCCCAACTAAAGAAATTCTCGACCGTTAACCGGAATTAGCCCCAAATCGTGTATAAAATGCGCTACTGTATTGCAAAACGTTGGTCCGTTGTGCATAACCAGCCATAGCAGCGGGCGGCGTTTTGATGGTTCGGATCGGATTGTCTCGACATATGTCCGACTGAACATTTCTTTGTCCTATCTCATAAGGAGGATGGCATGGCTGATTCTATGTTCCACCAGCCCGTTATGGGTCGTCGCGCCTTTGTCGGCGGTACCCTTGCTGCGAGCTCCATGGCTTTTCTTGCCGCATGCGGCAAGAAGGGCGGCGACGCTTCCGGTTCTGAGTCCGGTTCGACGCTGAACTTCTACATCAACAACCCGGTCTGCATCGACCCCTACAACGTCCAGGAGGATCAGGGCACTCAGGTCGAGTACCAGCTGTTCGATGCTCTGACCTCTTACGACGCCGAGAAGGGCAAGATCGTCCCGCTGGCTTGCGAGTCCTTCGAGGCCAACGACGACGCCACCGAGTTCACCTTCAAGATCAAGAAGGCCAAGTTCCACAACGGTGACGACGTTACCTCCAAGTCCTTCAAGCTCGCTTGGGAGCGTCTGGTCAACACCAAGTCGGCCATCGCTACCGAGTACGGTCCTTCCGAGGTCTCCTATCACCTTTCCATGGTCGAGGGCTATGATGATCTACTTGCCGGTAACGCTACCGAGCTCAGCGGTGTTACTTGCCCCGACGATGAGACCCTCGTCGTTAAGCTGTCTTCCGCTTACGCCGACTTCCCCTTCGTCGCCTCTCACCCGGCTCTGTCCCCGGTTCCCGAGTGCGCCGAGTCCGATGTTAAGAGCTTCTACCTTGCCCCGATCGGTAACGGCCCGTTCATGATGGACGGCAAGTGGGAGGATGGTCAGGAGATCAACCTCAAGAAGTTCGACGATTACTATGGCGACAAGGCCAAGATCGATGGCATCCACTTCCAGGTCATCAAGGACGTGGAGACCGCCTACAAGGAGTTCCAGGCCGGTAACCTCGATATCTGCGACGTTCCCGTTGCTCAGATCGACGCCGCCAAGAAGGATCGCGGCGTGTCCAAGGACGGCTACACCATGGGCGACGGCGAGCGCATGCTGCTCGGCGCCGAGCCTTCCACCTACTACCTGACCTGCAACACCACGGCCGAGCCGTTCAACAACGCCGACCTGCGCAGGGGTATCTCCCTGGCCATTAACCGTGAGGCCATCTGCAAGACCATCTTCAAGGGTACCCGTACCCCCGCCGACGGCATTGTTCCTCCGGGCATCGATGGTTACAAGGAGGGCGCATGGGAGTTCTGCGCCTACGACGTCGACAAGGCTAACGAGTACCTCGACAAGGTTGCTCCTGCCGGTGCCAACGGCGACCGTGGCATTAGCGTGACCCTTTCCTACAACCAGGACGGTGGCCACAAGGAGATCATGGAGTCCATCATCGGCGACCTCGCCAAGGTCGGCGTTACCGCCGTCTCCGATACCCCTGAGTGGTCTGCGCTGCTCGAGCAGTACCAGAACTTCAACTATCAGTTCGGTCGTCTGGGCTGGATTGCCGACTACCCGATCATGGACAACTTCCTGTATCCGCTGTTCCACTCCGACTCCCTCGGTGGCGACAACCGCTCCGGTTACAACAACCCCGAGTTCGACGCCAAGGTCGACGAGGCTCGCGCCACGGTCGATGATGACGAGCGTATCGCTAAGATGCAGGAGGCCGACGCAATGGTCGCTGCCGACTGCCCGGTCATCCCGGTGATGTTCTACACGCACACCATCGCCGGCTCCGATCGCATCAAGCATCTCTATGTCGATCCGCAGAAGCACGCCGAGCTGGGTACCGCTGAGCTCGCCTAAGAGTTTGCAGCTTCCGTGAGGGTCAAGTATTTACGTAGACCTCATGGGAAACATACAGTTCTCCCTAACCTGGGGTAAACTGGCTGATGGTAATTTTGGGATGCCGGTCTGGCGATCGGCATCCCATTTAGGTTAATCCCTAGATAGGGGAGTGGTATGGGTAAGTACATCGTTAAACGTGTGCTTCAGTTCATCCCGGTGTTTTTGGGCGTTACGCTGATTCTGTTCGCCCTCCAGAATATCGTGCCGGGAGATCCGATCAAGCTGATCGGTGGAGACAAGGCTCTGTCCCCCGAGGTAGAGCTTCAGCTTCGCGTTCGCTATCACCTGGTCCAGACGGACGAGGACGGCAACGCGATTCTTGACGAGAACGGCGATCCCGTTCAGACGTCGCTCGTGGACCGTTACTTGTATTACATGAATGGTCTGCTTCATGGCGATCTGGGCAATTCGTACCAGCGCAAGCTGCCGGTTACGGAAATCTTTGCCCAGAAGTATCCGTATACGGTCAAACTTGCCGCGTGCGCCATCGTGCTCGAGGCAATCATGGGTATCGGTGCGGGTATCATTTCGGCGGTAAAGCGTTATTCCTTCTGGGATATTTTGGTAACGCTCACCACGTCGATCCTCGTTGCCGTCCCGGCCTTCTGGCTCGGTATGTTGCTGCAGCTGTTCTTTGGCGTCATCCTCAAGGATGCCACCGGCGGCGCATTCTCCATGCCGATTTCGGGTGCCGGCGGTTCCAGCTCTCAGTATCAGGATTGGATGCACTATGTGCTCCCGACCATTACGCTGGCTTCGGTTTCGACCGCTTATGCTGCCCGCATTATGCGCTCGCAGCTGCTTGACGTCATGAACCAGGATTACATCCGTACGGCAAAGGCCAAGGGTCTCTCCAATCGCGCGATCATTATCAAGCATGCGCTTAAGAATGCACTCATCCCCGTCGTTACCTATATTGGTGTCGACTTTGGCGGCATGCTTTCGGGCGCCATCCTGACCGAGACGGTCTTTAACTGGCCCGGTATCGGCTATGAGGTCTATCGCGCCATTAGCATGCGTGACTGGCCCATCGTTATGGGCGGCGTTACGCTCATCGTCGTCGTCGTCATGGTGATCAACCTGCTCGTCGACATTAGCTATGCATTCCTCGACCCGCGCATCCGCCTTGGCGGTCCGTCGGATAAGGCCTAAGGGAGGTACGTCTCATGCAGGAAACTGATTCTCAGTCTCAGGAGCAGGCTACCGCCACCAAGGTCGCATCTGCTCCCGCCAAGTCCCGCACGCTGTGGGGCGACGCTTTTAAGCGTCTTTGTAAGAACAAGCTCGCCGTTATCGGTGTCTGCTGGATTATCATCGTCGTTTTGGTTGCCCTGACCGCCGATCTGTGGGCTAAGCCCTGGCTCGGTTCGCCGACGGCTTCCGACTCGACTACCATGGCCGAGACGTCGCTGCTGGCTCCGTGTGCCGAGCACCCGTTTGGCACCGACGCCCTTGGCCGCGACATTCTCGTCCGCGTTATCTACGGTGCACGCGTTTCGCTGTCCGTCGGCATTATGGCCACCGCCATCTCCACGGTGATCGGTCTGGTCATGGGCGCCCTTGCCGGTTTCTATGGCGGCATCTGGGATACGATCATCATGCGCTGTGCGGATATCTTCCTAGCGTTCCCGTACGTGCTGTTCGTCGTCGCCATGATCGCCGTTATCGGCCGTGGTCTTCAGAACGTCTTTATCGCCATCGGTGTTCTCGGCTGGCCTTCGATTGCGCGCGTCTTCCGATCTGCAATCCTGACGGTCAAGGAAAACGACTATGTTGACGCTGCGCGCGCGATGGGTGCATCCGATGCTCGTATCGTCGTGCGTCACATCTTCCCGAACTCCGTTGCCTCCATCGTGGTCTACGCGACTATGAACATTGGTGGCGCCATTCTGACCGAGTCCGCTCTGTCCTTCCTCGGCATGGGTGTTATTCCGCCTACGCCTTCGTGGGGCTCCATGATTCAGGACGGTCAGCAGTATTTACTGACCGCTCCCTGGATGATGATCATGCCCGGTCTGGCAATTCTTACGACGGTGCTCGCCTTCACCCTGCTGGGTGACGGTCTGCGCGACGCCCTCGACGTCAAGATGAAGGACGCATAAGGATGAAGAAGAACAAGAACTATGTGGACCTGAAGGACCAGCCGGTTCCCGAGGGCCAGCATCTGCTCGAGGTCGATGACCTTAAGATGTATTTCCATACCGAGGATGGCGTCGTTCGCGCTGTCGACGGTGTGTCCTACACGCTCGACCGCGGCGAGACCCTGGGCGTCGTCGGTGAGTCCGGCTCCGGTAAGTCCGTGACCGCCATGACCATCATGGGCCTCATCTCGATGCCTCCGGGAAAGATTGAGGGCGGCGACGTTCGCTATCGCGGTCGTTCTATCCTCGAGATGACCGAGGAAGAGATGCAGCACATCCGCGGTAACGACATCGCGATGATCTTCCAGGATCCTATGACCTCCTTGAACCCGGTCTATAAGATCGGCAAGCAAGTGGGCGAGGGCCTTCGTCTGCACCGTGGCTACTCCAAGCAGGAGGCGCTCAAGCGTGCCACCGAGCTTTTGGACCTCGTTGGTATTCCCGAGCCCGAGAAGCGCGTCAATGAGTATCCGCACCAGTTCTCTGGCGGTATGCGTCAGCGCGTCATGATTGCTATGGCTCTTGCCTGCGATCCCGATATTCTGATTGCCGACGAGCCCACGACTGCCCTGGACGTTACCATTCAGGCTCAGATTATTGAGCTTATGCAGGAAATGCAGGAGAAGAACGGCAACGCCATCATCATGATTACCCATGACCTGGGCGTCGTCGCCGATATGGCCGATAAGATCATGGTTATGTACGCCGGCCGTCCCGTCGAGTTCGGTACTGCTGAGGAAATCTTCTACGAGAGCCGTCACCCCTACACCTGGGGCCTTATTCGTTCCATCCCGGAGCAGGCCATCGATGAGAAGAAGCCGCTTACGCCGATTCACGGCAACCCGCCTTCGCTCATGAACCTGCCCGAGGGCTGCGTGTTCTCGCCTCGTTGTCCCTATGCGACCGATAAGTGCCGCAAGCAGCGCCCCGAGCGTGTTGTCACCGAGTCCGGCCACTATTCTGCGTGCCACTACTCCGGTGACCCCGAGTTCCTCAAGAACGCTCCTGAGACGTCCCGTACGCGCAAGGATTCCAAGAAGGGAGGCGAGGCGTAATGGCAGATACCAACGAGCGTACTCCGCTTCTGAAGGTTGAGCACCTCTCTAAGGAGTTTCCCGCTGAGTCCGGCATGTTCGCCAAGCGCTTCTCCAAGCGTGTCGTCTCTGCTGTGAACGACATTTCGTTTGAGATTTATCCGGGCGAGACCTTTGGCCTGGTCGGCGAGTCTGGTTGCGGTAAGTCCACCACGGGCCGTACCATCATGCGCCTGACCAAGCCGACGGCAGGCAAAGTGTTCTTCCAGGGCAAAGACGTTGCCGAAATGAGCAAGCACGAGATCAAGGACATGCGTCGCGAGATGCAGTTCATCTTCCAGGACCCCTATGCTTCGCTCAACCCTCGTATGACCATCGGCGAGATTGTCTCTGAGCCCATGACCATTCATGGCGTGGGTACCAAGGAGGATCGTATTGAGCGCGTCCGCGAGCTGCTGGACGTCGTCGGCCTGAATCCCGAGCACATCAACCGCTATCCGCACGAGTTTTCGGGCGGTCAGCGTCAGCGTGTCGGCATCGCCCGCGCGTTCGCTCTGAAGCCCAAGCTGATCATCTGCGACGAGCCCGTTTCCGCTCTGGATGTTTCCATTCAGGCTCAGGTCCTGAACCTGCTCAAGGAACTCCAGGACAAGTTCGGTACCGCATATCTGTTTATCGCCCACGACCTGTCCGTCGTGCAGCACATCTCCGATCGCGTTGCCGTTATGTACCTGGGCAAGATGGTCGAGGTCTCGGACTGGAAGACGCTCTATAGCGAGCCGCACCACCCGTACACGCAGTCGCTGCTGTCTGCCGTGCCGGTGCCCGATCCGGATATCCAGAAGACCCGCAAGCGCATCATCCTCGCTGGCGATCCGCCGTCGCCGCTGGATCCGCCGACCGGCTGCCGTTTCCACACGCGCTGCCCGATCGCGCAGGGCATCTGCTCCGAGAAGCTTCCCGAGTTTAAGGAAGTTGCCCCGGGCCACTGCTGCGCCTGCCACTTCGCCGAGCCGTTCCCGATCAAGGAATCGCACATCGACCTGTAGTCGGTGAACTGTCCGGGCCCGCTCTGGAGTTGCCTTTCAGAACGTCCTCGACCATGGAAGCCCTCTTATCCTGCTCCTTCGGAGCTGCGGATAAGGGGGCTTCCTGGTCTGCGGAATGTTCTGAAAGGCAACTCCAGAGCGGGCCCTACGTTAACGCGGCAGAGGGGGAGTGCGATTCTTCGATCGCTCACTTAATCTAATAGGAAATTGAGCGAGGCCGGAGCTTTAGCTCCGGCCTCCCCATATTAGGGCTCGGCAAAGCCGAGCCACTAAATTTTTATCAGCCCCCAGAACATGTTTGAGAACTGTGCATGAAGCATGTGCCCCTAGGGCAGGAATGAGGTTGCTTTCCAACGCATTCCGCAGGGGGCGGCATTATTTTGTAGCGCGAAGCGCGGATCAAAATAATGCCGCATGCCCGAGGACGCGTTGGAAAGCAACCTCATTCCTGCCCGAACAGGTCAGTCTACCTGCGCATTTACAAATTCGTAAACTTTTTTGAAAAAAGTGCTTGCACAGTTCTCGAATCATAGGTTATTATCTTCCTCGTTGAACGCGCGGGTCCAAGAAAACGAACCGCGAATCAACAACATAGCATGTCGGAGTGGCGGAATTGGCAGACGCGCTAGCTTGAGGTGCTAGTGACCGCTTTTTGGTCATGCGGGTTCAAGTCCCGCCTCCGACACCATCGCATTTGAGAAGCCTCTTCGGAGGCTTTTTTGTTACCGATAGACGGTGAGGTCCACGATGGAAACGCTTGAGCGCAACGAGTGGGCAGACGTTGCCCAACTGGTCGAGATCACGAGCGATGCTGTCATCATTTGTGAGCTCGACGGAACCATTCTGCATGTGAATAATCGCTTACTTGGTTTGATGTGCGAGGAACGCGCCGACGTCATCGGTGGAGATGTTAAAGACGTCCTGTATTCATCCGCTTTTGAACGTGCGACGGAACATCGTCTGCCATTTGAAACTGATGGCTCCGAGAACGAACTGATGCTCAAGCTGAGTGACGGCTCTTTTATTCCCGTCTTGGTTCGTGCGGGCTCCGTAACGCCTCCACGCATCTTTGGGCGCCGCGCACCACGTGTCCTGGTGGCGCTTCACAGCATCGAAGAGCAGTATTCCCACGATCGTCAGCTCAAACGTGCGCTATCGGAGCTTAGGGTGGCGAATAAACGCCTTTCGGGTACCCTTTCGGTCATTATGAGTACCGTGGGCTCCAATGAGCTCCCCAGCTTGCTCGATACCGTTTTGAATCAGCTCGTCGGAACGCTCGATGCCTCTGGAGCTGCGATTTATTTTTCTGAGAGCGGCGGCTTTAAGCTTCGCGGTGTTTCCAAGGAGCTGCATGACAGCTACCTGCCCGAGTTTTTGCCGTATGGCGCTGGCATTCCGACGTATGTTCTTCGCGAGTCGCGTGCCTGCCGCCTGTCGATTCAGCAGGACCTTGAGGGCGACCGGGTTGCTTCGGGTATGTTCATGGATTTGGACAATCGTTCCAAGCACTTGCTGCGCGTGCAGGATATGCCCCCGTATCGCAGCGAGATCTGTCTTCCCGTGTTTTACGGCACGCAGGTGCTCGGTGTGTTGGAGGTCGGTTGGAAACGTCCACAGGCGCCACTTGCCTATGACCTTAACGTGCTCGAGGTCATCTGCGATTACCTGTCTATTCAGATGGTCGGCATGGCGTCGAGCTTACGTTCGCGCCGCACGGCAGAACTTGGTCGTTCGCTCAACGTGCTGCGCGATGAGCTTTTTACCTATCTTGATGATCCGGTCGCTGCTTCGCACGCCGTCTCGTCCGAAATCTGTGCCGTGCTCAATTGCCATTTTTGCCCCGTGGAGTACGATGCGGGCCTCGAAGCCTATGTTATCGATTTTGAGGGCGGTAGCCGTGTAGCGTTGCCGGGCGATCCAGAGTCACTCTTCTTTTCCGTCACGACGCCGGCGGCGCGCCTGGGGACATCTTCTGATGGGTTCGAGACATCGGTGCTGGGCGGGACGAGTGCCGACGATCTCAGGCACGTGCGCCTTACACGTGTGGACGAATCCACGTCTATGGGTGCATGGTTGAGGGCCCACGGCCTACCGTGTCAGGGACTTTATGTCGACTCCGGCATCGAAGCAGGGCGCTACCACTCGGAATCGGATGGCAAGCGAAGCAACGATGCAATTGTTCCCGCTGATATCGCCAAGGGGCCGACGAGGCGTGTTTTGCTGCTCCGCGATGGCAGCCAGGAGCCCATTGATGACCTCGAATACGACTACATGGTGCATTTGGCGCATGACTTTGAGTTGATTTATGAGGGCGAGTCTCAAAAGCGCGAAGAACGTCATATTGCTCAGACGCTTCAGATTGGCATGAGAAATTCGCTTGGTGACGTTCCGGGCATCGCGACCGATTCGGTATACCTGTCAGCCACGAACTCTGCATTGGTCGGTGGTGACTTCTATACGCTCATCCGTCTTCCCGACGATTGCGCCGTCATGATCCTGGGCGATGTGTCCGGCAAGGGCATCGAGGCGGCATCCATGTCTGCACTCGTCAAGACGGCGCTGACGGCCTATGCCTGGGAGGGTGCGGGGCCTGCCCGCATGGCCCGCTCGCTCAATAGCATGCTCATGGGCTTTTCGAGGGTCGAGACGTTTGTGACGGCGTTTATCGCCAAGATCGATCTTAAGGCGGGCCGCGCTACCTATTGCTCGGCGGGACATCCTCCCACTATGGTCATTAGGCCGTCGTCGACGCCGCTTGGCGGCGGAGAAACCCGAGGGGGAGAAGTGGAGCTCCTTGGGTGCCAATCGGGCGTGATCGGTGCCTTTGAGAGCATGGTCTACGAGACGGGCGCCTTTACGTTCGCTCCTGGTGACATGCTATTTATGTATACCGACGGAACGATTGAAGCACGTGATCGCTCGGGTGCTTTCTTTGGCGAACAGCGCCTTCGCGACCTTCTGCTCTCTGTCTCGGGTGAGGGCGTATCGGGCATTTGCGGCAAGGTCTTGGGCGAGCTTGACCGATTTACCGATTCGGCGCTGGACGATGACATTGCATTGGTGTCCCTTGAGTTTTTACGGGGTCGTTCATAGACGACGCTGGGCGGGTTGAATCCGCACGGTTGGGGAAACGAATGCATCGAGTGGGCTTTTTTGGGGAACCATGGTCGTATGAATGAGTGGAATGACATAGCGGTTTTGACGCCACCGGGTGATGTCGACATCGCCTCGGTGCCCGTGCTGCGCCGACGGTTGGACAATTTGATCGACCGGGGCGTTCGTCGCGTTGTCATCAATTGCCAGGCCGTGGGCTTTATCGACTCGACGGGTTTGGCGTTTTTGCTTACACGTGCCAGAGAACTCATGAGGCGAGAAGGCCTGCTTTCGCTCGTTAACGCTTCCGATGAGGTCATCCGCTTTTTGGAGATTGCCCGACTTGTCGACATCCTCCATGTTGCGGGCTTCGCTCGGGAGTCGATTCCTGCCATTCCGGTGGGGGAATTGCCTCGCTGGAGCAAGAGTGTCGAGGTGCACCAGGGTATCGAGAACCTTCCATACTATCGTCATCGTATTGCCGAACTCCTTGAATCGCTTCCGTTGCGTCGCGACGAGCGCTACGATGTCGCATTGGCATCGGGCGAGGCGCTGGGCAACGCGTATGACCATGCGGGTGGTATCGGATGCATCCTGACGGTTCAGGCCTATGGCGATCGTGTCGTGATTGAGGTTGTCGACCGTGGGGCGGGCTATTCGATCGACGGGTCGAGTGAACCGGTTACGACTGAGGAGCGCGGGCGTGGGATCAAGCTCATGCGCATGTTAGTCGACAACGTGGAGGTTGCCCGTCGTACTGATGGTGCCGGTACGCGCGTTCGGATGGTAAAGCTGTTTAGCGGAACATTGGAATCGTGCGCCTAGTAAATCGTTTTGGCATGTATATCTGCCAAGAGCATGTGGCGAACAACTTTTTTGAAAAAAGTACTTGCGTCTTTTGGGCAACTCGCGTAAATTAATAACCCGCAAGCGGACATGGCTCAGTTGGTAGAGCACAACCTTGCCAAGGTTGGGGTCGCGGGTT
>CAVCKO010000022.1:0-22953 GCA_963602825.1 Treponemataceae bacterium
GCTCGCCGCCGCCCTCGCCCACGGCCATGGTGCCCAGGGCGCCGTAGCGGGTGTGCGAGTCGGAACCCAAAATCATCTTGCCGCAGCCGGCAAAGTTCTCGCGCATAAAGGAGTGGATGACCGCGATGTGCGGCGGGACGAAAATGCCGCCGTACTTTTTGGCAGCCGAGAGGCCAAAGACGTGGTCGTCCTCGTTGATAGTGCCGCCCACGGCGCACAGCGAGTTGTGGCAGTTGGTGAGCACGTAGGGCAGCGGGAACTGCTCCATGCCCGAAGCGCGCGCCGTCTGGATAATGCCGACGAAGGTGATGTCGTGGCTCGCCATGGCATCGAAGCGGATCTTGAGCGCCTCGGGGTCGCCCGACGTGTTATGTGCCTGAAGGATTGAATACGCGATGGTGCCGCGCTTTGCGTCCTCGGGCGCCTGGGTGATACCGCGCTCTGCAGCCTCGGCCGCAGGCACGACCTCGCTGCCACCGCGCAGGTAGATGCCGTCCTCGTACAGCTTGACCATTCTGTCTCCCACTCTGCCCGAAAGGCTCGGGCGCATAGCATACATTCGTTCAATATCGTGCCATAGAACGATTGCCAGCGGGTTACGAATCTCGGCGTTCACTTTATTTCGGTAAAGCATAGAATGGTATCGGTGCAAGGAGTGTCCCAAAGTGCCGGCGCAAAAGGAACGTCCCCAAGTGCCGAATAAAAAATGAGAGTGGATAATCTCCCGTTTTGAGCCCGCATGCGAGCCAAAAGTGGGAGATTATCCACTCTCGTGTTAGGACTTGCCGCGCAAACCGCGTAACTACAAGTCGGTTCCCGAACCCAGCAGCTTGCGCATGACTTGCTCGGGGTTGACTGAGCCGTCGCGTGGGGCCAGGGCGGTAATCTTCTTCTGCATCTTGTACTCGTGCAGCTCGTCCTCGAGCTGACGCACGCGAGCGCGGAGTTTCTCGTTCTCGTGCTCGCGCTCCTCAGCACGCTCCTTCATATCGAGGATGCGCACCACGCCGGCGAGGTTGATGCCCTCGTCGGTGAGCTGGTTGATGAGCTCCAGGCGCTCGATATCGGCACGCGAATACAGACGCGTGTTGCCGCCCGAGCGTTGGGGGTTCACCAAGCCCTTGGACTCGTAGACGCGCAGGGTCTGCGGGTGCATGCCGGTCAGCTCGGCCGCCACGCTGATCATATACAGCGGTTTGTTCCTATTGTCCTCGGCCATACTCACAGACCCCTTCTTAATCAACCTCATCCCAAAGCGGCTTTCCCAGGCACCCGACCTTGGCCTTCAAACCGTCGCTCGCGTACCCGAGTACGCGTCGCTCCTCTTTCAGGCCAATCTCGAGCACCTGGAAAACCCGCCTCGGGCTCCATTTTTAATACGTCGCCTTGTAACGGTTGACCTTCTCGCGATAGTCGCGCGTGTCGGCCTCGCGCAACTTGGTCATGGCCTCGCGCTCGTCGTCGGACAGGCTCGTGGGAACCTGCACCCTGATCTCGACAAGCAACGCCCCCGTGCGGCCGCGATGCTTAACGTCGGGCGCGCCCATTTCCTTAAAGCGGAACTTCTTGCCCGTCTGAGTACCCGCGGGCACCTTCAGACGAACCGTCGCGCCGCCGGGCGTGGGCACGTCAACCGTGCAGCCGAGTGCGGCCTCGTAGACCGAGATCGGCACCTCCATGGTCACGTCGGCACCCTTGCGCTTAAACAGCGGATGCTCCTCCACGTGCGTGGTCACGACCAGGTCGCCGCGCTCGCCTCCGGCAACGCCGTACTCGCCGCGGCGCTTGTAGCGCAGCTTGCCGCCGTCGACCGCGCCCGCGGGCACCGAGACCGTAATGGTCTGCTGCTCGCCCGTCGAGGGAATGCGGTAGGTAACCTTGTGCGTCACGCCGCGGAACGCGTCCTCGGCCGTCACGTCGACGGTCAGCGACAGGTCGCCGCCCTTGCGCGCGCGGTTGCGGCCCGCGCCCGCACCGGCAGCGCTCGCGGCCCCGGCAAAGCCCGAGCCCCAATCGCTGCCCCAGGCGCCGTTGCCGCTAAAGATGCTGTCGAAGATGTCGCCCCAGCCGCTGGCGCCCGCGCCGGCACCGTAGCCGCCGCCATACGCGCCGCCTGCGCCCGGCATGCCGCCAAACATGAGCATCTGGTCGTACTCTTTGCGCTTCTTCTCGTCCGAAAGCGTCTCGTAGGCCTCGCTAATCTCCTTGAACTTGGCCTCGTCGCCGCCGGCATCGGGGTGATATTTTTGCGCGAGCTTGCGAAACGCGCTCTTGATCTCTTTGTCGGAGGCGCTCTTGGATACGCCCAGGATGTCATAGAAGGTTTTGCCTGCAGCCATCGTAGCTCCTCTCCTGTTTCATCCGCCGCCCAGCGGGCGGCGGCTCATGCTTTCATATGGCACTAGGCCAGAAAGGGCCCCGGGTGTTGCCCCGGGGCCCTTCTCAATTACTCCTCGGTGCTCTCAGCCGTATCGGCCGCAGCATCCTCGGGCGCCGCTTCGGGCTCCGGTGCGGGGCGCTTCTCGCCACCGTAGGTCACCGTCACCATCGCGGAGCGCAGGATGCGGTCCGCCATGCGGTAGCCCTTCTGGTACACGTCGTTGACGGTCTCGTCGTACTGCGATGCGTCCTCGACACGCCCCACGGCCTGGTGCTCGAGCGGATCGAACGCCTCGCCCTTGGGGTCGATGGGCTCAACGCCCTCGTGCGCAAACACATCGAGCAGCTTGGCATGCACCGCGTCAACGCCATCGACGAACTGCTTAAAGTCGTCGGAAAGCTCCTGGCTACGGGCATGGTCGATTGCACGCTCGATATCGTCAACCACCGGCAACAGCGCGGTGACGAGCTTCTCGGTCGCGCGCTCGCGCTCGGCGATACGCTCGCTAGCGGTGCGGCGACGGAAGTTCTCCCAGTCGGCCTGCAGACGGGCGGTACGCTCGGTGGCGTCCTTTGCCTTGTCCTCGGCGGCCTTCTGGGCCTCTGCCGCAGCATCGAGCTCGCTGCGCACGTCGGCAAGCTCCTTTTGGGCCTGCTCGAACTTGAGCTTAAAGTCGTTGTCGGCGGCTTCCTCACCGGCGCGGATAGCGGCTTCCACCATCTCGTCCTCGGTCATCGTCGCCTCCTTGTTGGAATCCTCTACCTGGTTCTCGGCAGCCTCGGCGGCCTCGGCCTCGTTGGCCTCGGCAACGCCTGCGGCCTCTACGGGAATCTTCACGTCCTTCTCCTCAGAGTCAACGGGGGCGGCGCCAGCGGCGGCCGCCTCCGTGCGAGCTTTACGGGCGGACATGATTACTTGTCCTCGTCGTCCACAACCTCGTAGTCGGCGTCGACAACGTCATCGTCGGCAGGCTGGGCACCGGCGGCACCGTCGGTCTGCTGCTGAGCGTCGGCGTAGACAACCTGAGCCAGCTCGTAGGCCACGGACTGCAGGGACTCGCCAGCGGCCTTGATGGCCTCGACGTCAGAGCCCTCGAGCGCCTTCTTGGCGTCGGCGATAGCGGCCTCGGCCTTGGACTTCACGTCGGCGGAAACCTTGTCGCCCAGCTCGTTGAGGGTCTGCTCGGTGGAGTAGCACAGGCTGTCGGTCTGGTTGCGGACCTCGACCTCTTCCTTCTGCTTCTTGTCCTCCTCGGCATGAGCCTCGGCGTCCTTGACCATACGATCGACTTCGTCGTCGGACAGAGCGGTGGAGCCAGAAATGGTGATCTGCTGCTCCTTGCCGGTGCCCTTGTCCTTAGCGGAGACCTTGACGATGCCGTTGGCGTCGATGTCGAAGGTGACCTCGATCTGCGGCACGCCGCGGCGGGCAGCCGGGATGCCGGTCAGCTGGAACTTACCGAGCGACTTGTTGTCGCGGGCAAGCTCGCGCTCGCCCTGGAGCACGTTGATCTCGACGCTGGTCTGGTTGTCGGCAGCGGTGGAGTAAACCTCGGTCTTGGAGGTCGGGATCGTGGTGTTGCGGTCGATCATCTTGGTCATGATGCCGCCCATGGTCTCGACGCCCAGCGACAGCGGGGTAACGTCGAGCAGCAGGATGCCCTCGACGTCGCCGGTGAGCACGCCGCCCTGGACGGCAGCGCCGTCGGCAACGACCTCGTCGGGGTTCACGGACATGTTGGGCTGCTTGCCGGTCATGGTCTTGACCAGGTCCTGGACGGCGGGCATACGGGTGGAGCCGCCGACGAGGATGACCTCGGTCAGATCGGAGAGCTTGAGCTTAGCGTCGCGCAGGGCGTTGGTGACAGGCTGCTTGCAGCGCTCGAGCAGGTCGCGGGTGATCTTCTCGAACTCGGCGCGGGTCAGCGTGTAGTTGAGGTGCAGCGGGCCAGACTGGTTCATGGTGATGAACGGCAGGTTGATGGTGGACTGCTGGGCGGCGGAGAGCTCCTTCTTGGCGTTCTCGGCGGCCTCCTTCAGACGCTGCAGGGCCATGGGGTCCTGACGCAGGTCGACACCGTTCTCCTGCTGGAACTTATCGGCCATCCAGTCGATGACGCGCTGATCCCAGTCGTCGCCGCCCAGGTGGTTGTCGCCCGAGGTGGACAGAACCTCAAACACGCCGTCAGCGAGGTCAAGGATGGAGACGTCGAAGGTGCCGCCGCCCAGGTCGAAGACCAGGATGCGCTGGTCGGTACCCTGCTTGTCCAGGCCATAGGCAAGAGCAGCAGCGGTCGGCTCGTTGACGATACGCTTGACGTTGAGGCCGGCGATCTTACCGGCGTCCTTGGTGGCCTGACGCTGGGCGTCGTTGAAGTAGGCCGGGACGGTGATGACGGCGTCGGTGACGGTCTCGCCCAGATACTTCTCGGCGTCGGCCTTCATCTTTGCGAGCGTCATGGCGCTCACCTGCTCGGCGGTGTAATCCTTGCCCTCGATATCGACGACGGCACGGCCACCCTGGCCCTCCTTGACCTCATACGGCACGGTCTTGATCTCGGAGGTGCACTCGGAGTACTTGCGGCCCATGAAGCGCTTGATGGAGAACACGGTGTTCTTGGGGTTGGTGACAGCCTGGTTCTTAGCGGCCTTACCCACGACGCGGTCGCCGTCGGCACGGAAGCCCACGACGGACGGGGTGGTGCGGTCGCCCTCGGCGTTCACGATAATGGTCGGAGAACCGCCCTCGAGAACGGCCATTGCGGAGTTAGTAGTACCAAGGTCGATACCAAGAATCTTACTCATTAGAAATTCCCTCTCTCTTTTGCGTTCGCGCCGCCTCGACGGTCTGTCGCGCGGCGCTTCGGCTTGTCTTTCAGGATGTAGTGTATCCCCTTATGGACCGGAATATACAAAATCTAAGTCAATTCATATAAGATTTCTTATCTCTGAGAGTTTAGGTTCTCAAATGCGCAGGTAGATGCACTGTTTGAGTGCTCGGCAGATCTATTGAGATCTATGTAGAGATGGCTGAGGTTTGGGCTTGGGAGCGCACATGGCGGCCCCGGGCTTCCCTGGGGAAAGTTCGACCCGTTTCTCGGCTAAATAACGGGATGCGCTTTCCGCAAGCACGCTCAATCGCCCTATATTTCAAGTCACCTGTAGCTAACATTTGCGCAGCTCAACGGCCTCACCTGCATGTTTTTTAGTAAGCCGTGGCATACTCGGCGAACGGTATGAAGATGCCGGTCAGAGGGTATTGCAAACGGTCGCTCCCGTGGTATGTTTTTGCCCGAATCAAACCGACGCGCATCGCCTGTAGCGTCGGTCAACAGAGAGGAAACTACCATGGCTCATCCCGTAATTGATGCCGACGAGTGCATCGCTTGTGGCGTTTGCGTCGACTCCTGCCCCGCTGGCGTTCTGGAGCTCCAGGACGTCGCTACCGTCGCTGACGAGGATTCCTGCGTCGCCTGTGGCGCTTGCCAGGACGCTTGCCCCGCCGGCGCGATCACCGAGATCGTCGAGGAGTAACAACTCCCCCACTTGCACACTCACAAGTACACCGTGCACAAAAAGGAGGCCTCCGCATCGCCGCGGAGGCCTCCTTTTGTATACACGGGCAGCCCCCCGGATTCCTTTGGCAGTTGCGGTGGAATAGTTCCTGTTTTATGGCTTAGATGCCGATTTTAGGAACTATTTCACCGCAACTTATGGGAGCGCCTAGGGCTACGAAAGGTCGTCCTCATAGGGCATCAGATCTGCTAGGTAGCCCCTCTCTTTAAGCAGTGACTCGATCTCGTCGAGGGTTTGCTCGTCTTCTGCCGCAATGCGGTGAAAGTGATAGCCGCTGGTTACCGTCAGCAGCGGAAAGCTCTTGCCGCTGGCGATGTCGTGCAGGTAGCGCTCGATATCGCGGCGGTTGCGGATATCCAGATCGGCCGTGATCTTGCCGTACACGCGGTGGTTGACGATCACGTTAAGCACGGCACCGCCCGCGTCGACGATGCTCGTGAGCTCATCGCCCGCCTGCTCCACGTTGTGGCGCACCTTGACCAGACGCGTGGGCACAGCCGGGCTGCTCGCCGCCTCCTGCAGTACATAGCCGCGATTGGTGGCGACGATATCGTGCCCGTCGGCACGCAGCAAGGCGATGTCCTGCACGACGACCTGACGGCTCACACCCACCTCGCGGGCAAGCGCACTGCCCGAGACGGGATCTTTGGCTCCCTCGAGCACGGCCATGATGGAACGGCGACGCTCGCGGGCATCCATTATTTACCGTCCAGCAGACGCAGGTGCTTGAGCGAGAGGTCGAGAATCGGCGCAGAGTGCGTCAACGCCCCCGAGCTGATAAAGTCAACGCCCAGGTCGGCGAGCGCGCGGATATTGTTGGCGTCCACGTTGCCCGAGCACTCGGTCTTGGCGCGACCGGCGATAAGCTCAATCGCGGCAGCCATATCGTCGTGCGTCATGTTGTCGAGCATGATGATGTCGGCACCGGCCTCAACGGCCTCGCGCACCATATCCAGGTTCTCGCACTCGATCTCGACCGTCGTGGTAAAGGACGCATGGGCACGCGCCATCTCGATCGCGCGCGCCACGCCACCGGCGGCGTCGATGTGGTTGTCCTTGAGCATGACGGCCGTCGACAGGTTATAGCGGTGATTGCTGCCGCCACCGATCTCGACTGCGGCCTTCTCGAAGACACGCATGCCCGGCGTGGTCTTGCGCGTGTCGACAAGCACGGTCTTGGTGCCCACGAGCGCAGCCGCCATCCGATGCGTATAGGTAGCGATACCGCTCATGCGCTGCAGGTAGTTGAGCGCCACGCGCTCGCCCGAAAGCAGCACGCGCGCGTCGCCGCGCACCTGGCCCACGTGATCGCCGGCGTGCACCTCGTCGCCATCCGAGACATCGAACAACACGGAGCTCTGCGGATCCAGCAGCTCAAAGGTGCGGGCGAATACGTCCAGGCCGGCGATAATGCCGTCGGCCTTGGCGATGAGCTCAACGGTAGCGGGGCGCGCCGTGGGGCACACGCTCGCCGTACTCACGTCCTCAAACGTGATGTCCTCGCGCAGAGCCTGCAGAATCAGATCATCGACGACGAGCTTCATGGTAATGGGATTCATGGTCTACTCCTCCACGGCCTGCGTGCCGGCGGCACGGGCCAAATCATCGATTGCAAGGGTATCAGCGCTCAGGGCGCGGTGGCGCCCGTCAAGTGCGGGCTCGCCGGCCTGCTCCACGGCCAGCGACTCGCCGGTGCGCATGTACCACGCGGCGCGGCGACCCCAAACCAGGGACTCGAGCAGGCTGTTAGAAGCCAGGCGGTTCTTGCCGTGAACACCGTTGCAGGCCGTCTCGCCCGCGGCGTAGAGCTCGGGCATCGAGGTGCGGCCGTCCTTGTCGACCCATACGCCGCCCATAAAGTAGTGCTGCGTAGGCGTGACGGGAATGGGCTCGTCCAAGATGTCGCGGCCGTCCTCCAGGCAGCGCGCTCGGATATTGGCAAAGTGCCCGGTCACCACGTCGCGCTCGACGGGGGCAAAGCTCAGCCACTCATGCTCGGTGCCGTCCTGCTTCATCTGCTCGCGAATGGCGGCGGCGACCACGTCGCGCGGCTGCAACTCGTCGGTAAAGCGCTCGCCGGCGGCGTTGAGCAGAATCGCGCCCTCGCCGCGGCAGCTCTCGCTAATCAGGAACGTACGACCCGGCTGCGGCGAGAACAGACCCGTGGGGTGGATCTGCACGTAGTCCAGGTGCTCCATCTTAATGCCGTGCTCCTGTGCGATGTAGCAGGCGTCGCCCGTGAGCTGCGGGTAGTTGGTCGAGTGGTCGTATACGCCACCGATACCGCCCGTTGCCCACAGCGTATGGCGGGCATGGATCTTAAACGGCTTACCGGCATGCACGCCCTCGGCGGCATTTGCCAGCTCGTCGGCGGGGCGAGCTGAATCGCCCTCGTCCACGGCGACGGCGACGACGCCGGTGCACACTGTGGCGCCATCGCGCTCGGCGGTCAGGATGTCGGTCATGGCAACGTGTTCGAGAATCTGCACGTTGTCCAGCTTGCGGACAGCCTGGAGCAGCTTGGTCGTAATTTCCTTGCCCGTAATATCGGCATGGAAGGCGATGCGCGGGCGGCTGTGCGCGCCCTCACGGGTAAAGTCGAGGCCGCCGTCGGCCTTGCGCTCAAAGTCCACGCCCATGGCCAGCAGGTCGTTGATGACCGAGCGGCTCGAGCGAATCATGATGTCAACACTCTCGCGGCGGTTCTCGTAATGGCCGGCATGCATGGTGTCCTCAAAGAAGGCATCGTAGTCAGAGCCCTCGGGCAGTACGCAGATGCCGCCCTGCGCGAGCATCGAATCGCACTCATCGACGGCGCCCTTGGAGAGCATGATTACGCGCGTGCTCGTCGGCAGATTGAGAGCCGCATACAGGCCCGCCACGCCGCAACCGGCAATGACGACGTCACACTCCATATCGGGGTATTGTTTGGTTTCCACAGGAATCCTCTCCCTTGTAATGTGGCATAAGGGATGGTCCCTCATGTCACATTGGCTTAGCGCGCCGCGTACTCGAGCATGCGGTCGAGCGTGAGCTTGGCCTGATCGGCGGCCTCGTCCGACACGCCAATCTGCACCTCGCCCTCGCCCGTCTCCAGGCAGCGCACGAGTTTTTCGAGCGTGATGAGGTCCATGTTGACGCAGGTGGGCTGCACCGCGGGGAAGTAGAACTTCTTGCCGGTGCCCTGGCAGCGGCGCTCGAGTTCGTAGAGCACGCCGCGGACCGTCACGATGATGAACTCGCTCGCGTCCGACTCCTCGGCATACTTGATGATGCCGGCAGTGGAGCCGATGTAGTCAGCCTCAGCCAGGACGTCGGCCTTGCACTCGGGGTGCGCCAGCACGAGCGCGTCGGGGTGCGCCTCCTGCGCGTCGACGATCTGCTCGACGGTGATGATGTGATGACGCGGGCAGTAGCCGTTGTTGAGGATGACGTGCTTTTGGGGCACCTGCTCGGCCACAAAGCGGCCCAGGTTCTGGTCGGGAATGAACAAGATGTGCTGCTGTGGCAGCTCGGAGACGATCTTGACGGCGTTAGAGCTGGTAACGCACACGTCACTCCAGCTCTTGATTTCGACCGTCGAGTTGACGTAGCAGACGACAGCTAGGTCGTCGCCGTACTCGGCGCGCGCCGCGTCGACCGTCTCGCGCTTGACCATGTGCGCCATGGGACAGTCCGCGCCCGGCTCGGGCAGCAGCACGGTCTTGGTGGGATTGAGCAGCTTGGCGCTCTCGCCCATAAACTCCACGCCGCACAGCACGATAGTCTGCTGCGGTAGGCTTTTGGCGAGCTTTGCCAGGTAGAAGCTGTCGCCGACGTAATCGGCCACAGCCTGGACCTCGGGCGCCACGTAATAGTGCGCCAGGATCACCGCGTCGCGTTGGGTTTTAAGTTGCCGAATGGCCTCGACGAGCTCTGCGGGCACCAATGCCGCGCGCTCCGTTGCCGTCGTTGCCGATGCTAGGCCGGCCGCGATATCGCGTGCAAGCTCCGACGCATCCATGTTCGCGCTCTGTGCCATCAAGGCCCCTCTCTTTTGGCGAATCTTGGGGCTTTAGTATGACACCTGGCTTTACAGCTGACAAGACAGCTGTAAAGCCAGGTGTAAAGTTGAAATAAAGATTCAATCATGGGGCGGGTCCATTTTCGAACTGGCAAGCTGAGGATAGTTGAAAATGGACCTGCCCCAAGATTCGAGCAGCCGTTTTGTCCTAGACCAAGGGGCCGGTGGTCAAAAAAGGCCAAATATGAGTACTGTCACCAAATTAGTAGCAGCGATTTTCCAGTCCAGAGCAGCAAAATCGCCTTGTTTGGAGCCCGATCGCGGCTCTGAAGGACGAAAATCGATGCACTTTTGGCCGCTGGCACCGATTTTTAAGGCCATTTGGCTGCCATTAAACTGGTAACAGTACTCAAATTTGACCTTTTTTGACCACCGGGTTTCCGGCAGTCCCCAGCGGGCCCGAATCGCTCGATCCGGGCCCGCTGGGGACTGGCGCGCGACTACGCGCGGCGCTTCATGGCCCAAGCCAGCAGCAGAGCTGCCGCGCCGGCTGCGAATACGGCACCAGCCATGGCGTACTCGCTGTCGCCGGACTCAGGCAACGTCTCCTTGCCAGCCTTCTTCTTAGGCTTGGAAGTCGTAGTCGTGGTCGTAGCAGTCGTGGTGGTCTGACCAGGAGCGGGCTTGGCAGCCTCGGTAACGGTAAAGTTCGTCTCGGCCGTGCCAGTGGTCGAAACCACGCTCAACTTATGCTCGCCAACGCCGAGCGTCTTTAGGAAGCTCGTCTTGAGCGTCACGATCGTGGAGCCCTCGGTGAGCACGTAGTTCTCGGAAGCGACCTCCTTGTCGTCGACCAGCACCTTCTGGAAGTACCTAATCGGCGCGCTCGAACGGAAGCTCAGGTCCTTGGCGGCGTCGACCGCCATCGTCTGGCCCTTGCCGTCGATGATCTCGGGCGCCAGGATCTCCTCGGACTTGCCCTTCTCACCGCAGACCGTGCACTCCTGATGCATCTCGCCCTTAGCCTCGACCGTCGCCGGCTTGTCGACGACCCACTCAAAGGTGTGTTCGGCCTTGTCGATGACCTCGCCGCAACGGCAGACATGCCAGTGGTTCTCGGCGTCGTGTGCCCAGCCAGAGCCGTCGGGCTCGTGCTTGAGAACACCCTCGACCGCCACGTTCACGTCGCCCTCGACGTCCTTGAGCTCATAGGTGCCCTTGTCGGAAAGCTTAACGGATTTGCCGTTGACCTTGACGGCGTAGTCCTTGCCCGCAAAGTACGCGCTGTCGATGCTCATGGTGAGCGTTGCAGTCCCGTGCCAATCGAGCTCGGTTGCCGTCGCGGTAAGCGTGTAGCCCTGCTGGTTAGTCGGCAGCGCCACGACCAGCTTGCGGCCGGCAGCCACGGTGATCTCGGTAGCAGAGGAGGCATCATAGTTGGCCTTAGCCTGGTAGCGAACCTCGTACACACCGGCGGCGAGATCCTTGAGCTCGGTCACGCCCTCGCCCACGGCCTGGTACTCGGCGGCACCCTTGGCGCGCCACTCCATCGTCGCGTTGACGCCCGCGATCTTACCGTCACGCCTGCCGCTCACGGTCTCGGCCTCGGCCTGGACCTTCGGCGCGTCCTGGGCGGCGTTCTTGATGGAGAACCCACACGTCAGACCCTCAGTCGGAAGCACATAGTTGCCTGCGGCCTTGCCCGTCAGCGTGGTGAGGGTCGCCTTATAGGAAGCGCCGACCTCGGTCTGAGAGCCCTCGACGGTCGCACCAAGGTCATCTTTATCGATGACATTGCCGAGCGTTGCCTCGGGGCAGTGCTCCTTGCCGTCGTAGACAAACTCTCTGGTACCCCACGTCACGGTGAGCAGGCGCTGGTTGATGGTGAACACGCCATCGACGAACGTGATGTTGTAGTTGGGGTTTGCACCCTCGGGCTGCGTCAGCTGCAGAGCATAGCCGCCATCGCGCACGTTGTCGTTATTTTCGCGCTCGATCTCGAGGCCCTGAAGCGTTTCGCCCGCGACGAGTTTGCCAGAAGTGACATCCCACGTAAACACGGGGTCAGCCTCGCCGTAGGTCTTAGAAGCGTCCTGGGCGGTGACCGTAATCGCGCACGGCTTGACCTCGAGCTCAACCTTGCCCTCGGCGGTCGCACCGTCAATCGTCACCTGGTAGGCGACGGTCAGTTTGCCGACGTCCTTAATCTTGGGGGCCTCGGGGGACCAATTCTTGCCGTCGGTGCTGTACTGAGCCGTTGCGCCCTCGGGTAGTCTCGTCGCATCGACCGTGTGATACGCACCGTCGTACTCGTCGGAGTAGCCAACGATAGCGGCGGCCGGAATCTCGACCGCAGGCAGGGCATGGCCACAGACCGTGCACTCCTGATGCTTGGAACCCACCTCGGTTGCCGTAGGAGCCTTATCGACGACCCACTTAAAGTCGTGCTTGGCCTCGTCGATCTTGTCGCCACAGGTGCACTCGTGCCAATGCGTGTTGTCATCGGAGACCCACTTGCCGTTCACGGCCTCG
Source organism: Treponemataceae bacterium (assembly GCA_963602825.1). Classification (GTDB taxonomy): domain Bacteria; phylum Actinomycetota; class Coriobacteriia; order Coriobacteriales; family Coriobacteriaceae; genus Collinsella. The sequence goes on from CAVCKO010000022.1 coordinate 12,491, forward strand.
TGCTTGCGCACGCCCTCGACCGTGACAACGAGGTCGCTCTCGGCGTTCTGAACGGTGAACTCACCACGCGCGTCGGGTGCCACAACGGCATTGTTGACCTTGACGGCGTAGGAGTCGTTGTCAGTAAAGTAGCCGCTCTCGATGCTGACAGTGAGGGTGGTTGAACCGTGCCAGTCAAGCTTGTCCGGGTTCGCCGTAATCGTATAGCCGACCTGCTTGGCAGGCAGCGTCACGACGAGCTTGCCGCCGGCATTAACGGCAACCTCGGTGGCGGAGGAGGCGTCATGGTCGCTATCGGCGCGGTAGCGCACCTCGTAAGTGCCGACGACACAATCCGTAATCTCAGTCACGCCTTCGGGCACGCTCTGATACTCGCCAGAGTCCTTGGCGCGCCACTCCATCTTCGCGTCGACACCCGTGATCTTACCATCGGACTTGCCACTCACAGTCTCGGCCGTGGCCTGGACCTTCGGCGCGCCCTGGGGTGCCTTCTTGATGGAGAACTTGCACGTCAGGCCTTCGGCGGGAAGCTTATAGTTACCCGCGTCATCACCCGTCAGCTCGGTGATTTCCGCTGTGTAGGTGCCGGCCTTGACCTTGGCGCCGTCAACGCACGCCGAGAGATCGTCGTCGCCGACGACGTTGTGGAGCTTCGCTTGGGGACAGTGCTCCTCGCCGTCGTAGGTGAACTCGGTGGTGGCATCCCACTCCACGGTGAGCTCGCGCTTGTCGATGGTGAACGCACCAGGCTTGAACGTAATCTTGTAGTTGGGGTTGGCGCCCTCAGGCTGCGTCGCCGTCACGGCGTAGCCGCCCTTGCGCACTGTCTCGCCGGCCTCGCGGGAAACGGTGATGTCCTGGAGGCTCTCGCCCTCGACGAGCTTGCCCTCGGTGACCTCTGAGCCCAGAGCGGGATCACTGTCGCCGTAGGTCTTGGAGGCGTCCAGAGCGGAAACCGTGATCGCGAGCGGAGTGACCTTGAGCGTCACCTGACCCTCAACCACCGCGCCGTCGATCGTGACGCGATAGTCGACCGTCACACTGCCGGCGTCCTTAATGCTGGGCGCAACGCTCGTCCAGCCGCCGTCAGCAATCTTGTACTCAACGACGGCACCTTCGGGCAGCGCCGAAGCATCGACAGAGTGATCCTTGCCGTCATATTTATCTGAGTAACCCTTAACAGCCAGAGCCGGAATCTCTACCGCGCCCGACTCATGGCCGCACACGGAGCACGTCCCGTGCTTGGAGCCAGCCTCGGTAACCGTCGGCTGTTTGTCGGTCGTCCAGTTGTACGCATGCTCGGCGTACATCTTAATTTTGCGGGTCTCCGCATTGCCGGCAGCATCCGTAGCCGCAATTACATGCTCGGCACCGGCATCGCCCTCGGCGGCCTTAGCCGTGTACTTACCGCTCTTGTCGGCCTTGAGCTCTTTGCCGTTATCGGTAACCGTCACCGTCTCGTCGCGGTCATCGAACACGTCAAACGAAACGCTCTCGCAGTAGGCCTTATCGACCCACAGGTCATAAATGACGGGCTTATAGGTGTCCACGTAGGTGTAACGTTCTTCATCCCACTTGCCGTTGCAAACCCTGCAGACCTTTTGACGAATACCATCGGCCTCAGGCGTGGCGGGCGTAATGATCTCGTATTTCCACCTGCAGGGCTGTTTCTCCTGTGCCGTCTTACAATACTTGCAGAGCTTAACGTGGCTACCCTCGCCATTCGGCTTCCAGACAGCGTTGCCAGCAACAGCATGGGGGCCGGGCTCAATCTTAACCTCGGCATCGGCCGACGCATTGTGGTTGTTATCCTCGGCATAGCGGACGAAGTACGTTCCCGACTTCGCAAGACCGGTCAGCTTATCGTCAGACGTTATCTTCTGGTAGTTCTTGCTCAACTCGTTGCGGTATTCCATCGCCTTGGTCACGCCCGAGATGGAGCCATCCTTGCTGCTGCACGTGGTCCAATTGTTGCCCACGAGCCCAGTCGGCGCTTCCTGATCGGCCTTGGAAATCTTCACCGTCGCTTGGCCCTTGACGGTCAGATAGCCAGAAGCCGTAACTTGGTAGTAGGTCGTGTACTCAGCCGCATTGCGATACGTCGGCTTTTCCGTCGTCCAATCGCCACCGTCTTCGCGGTACTCGATCTTCAGATCCGCCGGAACGGGGTCATTCTTAACGTTGACCGTAATGCCGTGCTTTTCGCCGTCATAGGTGCCATCGAAGCCAGTAACCTCAAGGTCAAAGCGCGCAACGTCAACGATCTCCCATTTGAGCGTCAAAACACTTGTGGTGCCGCCATCGGTCGTAAAGTTGCCCTTACCGATGACAATGCACTCGTATTGCCCCGGCTCAGTCTGCTTCAGTCCGGATTCGCTTCGAGCGCTGAGCTCGTAATCCTTGCCCTCAACGAGATCGACCCACTCGCCGGCACCGTTCTTGAACTTTGCACTTTCAACGACAGGCTGATGCTCCTTGCCGTCATAGGCATACTTGCCGGCGCCCTTGCCGCCGTCTTTAAGGGTGAACCGGTAAGATTGACCCCTAACCAGGCGACGCTGCGAAATCGCGAAGGCTTTTTTGCCCTCGAGCGTCTGGCCAGAGGCAGTCTCAAATGTCGTAACGACATAGTAGTAGCCGGCGTCCGTCGGAGCGTCCTTGAGCTTGGTGCCGTTTTGATACGCCTCGGCATCCGCCTGAGACTTGCACTGATACCACGTGAACTCGTCGCTGGCCGTCGCGCCCATCTGCTCCAGGTTCCACGCGCCGTCCTTATCCAAAGCGATCTTGACCGGGCAGCCATCATAGACAAGCTCAGTGCTCTGAGAGCTCGTCGCCTTGGACATGGAAAGCTTGTACGTGGCCCTCAGGTACTTTTTGACCTCACCGTTCTCGTCCTTGCCATATTCGCACTCGCTGTTGCGGAACGGGCCCACGCACGATGCGCGAGCGCCCAAACCGTCAGCTTCAACGTTCCACTTGTGCTGGTGGATGGTCTCGCGGAAGACAAGCTCGCCGTTGCGGTTCACGATCTCGTATTTATCGGAGTTATCATCGGTCTTAGATGAGCCGTCTGGCACAACGCCTTCGATCTCGTCGGATTCGCAGGTGCCAAGAACACGCGACTTTACGCCGTTGCTGCCCGCAGTCTCCTCAATCGAAATCCAAACATGATAATCGCCTCCGCGCACGGAGAAGTCAGAAGCAAGGTTCAGCGCCGGCGCTGTAGCATCGGAGCTATTTTTCTTAGGGATATACAGGCTCTTGGCGGTTCCCGTAGCGATATCAGCCTCGGTATATCCGTCGCCCGCCGTTACGTCTCCTGCATGGCTGTTCTTCCAGAAGCTCGCAATGGTCGGCGACCCGCCGAGGGTAAGGGTTCCAGCAGCGTACACCACGCACGTATTGCCTCTAGCAGCGTTGCGAGAAATCTTGCCACCGTTTATGTTGCAACGTGCGCTTCGGGCAACATTAAGAGCGTCAACCGTCAAAGTGTTGTCAGACGAGCTCGAGCGCGTGCTGTGGAAATTGCTCATCGTGCAACCGTTGAGGTTGACCGTAGCGTTGGTGACGCCCATCACGCCCGCGACAGCATAGGTATTAAGGATAGAGGAATTCTCATAATAACAAGACGCTTCGACCGACTTATAGCTCTTGTTCGTCTGCCTGACGCCCAAGTTCTCTCCATTGCCGCCGCCATTGTGGCCACTGAAGCTGCAGTTGTTGAACGTTGCTGTCAACTTTTCGGCAGCGCTTCCATCTTTGGGCATCTTAAAGCTGCCGTTGCCATCGACGGAAACAGCACCATTGAAGTCTCCGGACGTATCGTAGAATTCGCAGCCGGTAAAAGTCGCCGTGAAGGAGTTGGTGTTGCCGCCAGTCGTACTCCGGCCCTCGCGGAAGAGGTGTACGGGGACGGCATATTCTTGGGCATTGCCCGCCACTGCGTGCGAATTGCCGGCATAGTCTTGGATCTTCAGCTTTTCGAACTTGGCGGTCAGCTCGCCCTCGGTGCTGCCCAGAGAAATCGCGGGCACCTTTTGGTCTGCCCCACTGCTGTACGAAAGGGAGAAGTTCTTCGAGCCGTCGCCAACCCACAGGCTAACTGAGATATTCCCCAATGCATTCTTGTAGCCCCCGTCGTAATAACGATCGGTCAAAAACCCGCTTACGGACTGACGCACTTCACTCTTATCATGGAAGCTGACGCACGGATTGTTGATACCGATGAACTCGATATTGCTGCCCTGCTTGATGTTGAACAGCCATCGCTTTTGACTGAGCGACGCGGTCGTATAATCGTTCACGTAGACCGTGCCATCGATGTAAATCCTCACAGGATTAATCCGAGACGCATTCGGCGCGTCAATGGTGTAGCCCGATTTGGGCGTGACCTCGCCCTCGGCCGTCTTAAGCACATAGCTACCCGGCTCGGTGATTTGGACGGACTTTGCGCCGTCCTGCTTAAGCGACAGCACCTCCGCCTTCACCCCGTCGGGCATGACCTGCGTCTCGGCGGTTGCCACCGTCGGCGTTGCCACGAGTGCGCATGCCACGGTGGCGATGCCCAGCAGACGCGTCAACACGGCGCGCATCCCCATCTTCTTCTCCCTCATCATGGCTCCCTTACCCCTATGCTTTCGCGTCGCTTGGCGCCGGCGGTTGGCGTGGTCCCTCGCCAGCCGCCGGCTCAAATTGACATATATATCCACCTGGTATTGTGCAACCGCATGTTTTGACACCCTGCCGCTCGGCGCGAGTTGCGTACCGTGGGGCGCAAACGGAACGCACCCCCGCGGGTGGCGCGTGCGCGATGTGGCAAAATCGAGGTACTAAGGGGGCCCAATATGCTCAAAATCATCGCCTGCGACGACGACGTCGCCTTTCTAGATAACCTGCACCGCATGATCAACCGCTGGTCGGCCGAGACGGGCACGGCGGTCGATGTTGCACTCGTTACGCGCGGCGAGGACCTGCTGGCACGCCATGCCGCATCGCGCGCCGACATCATCATGCTCGACATGATCATGCCGCTCGTCAACGGCATGGACACCGCCCGCGAGCTGCGCCAATCCGATACCGCCGTGCGCTTGGTTTTTCTGACCTCATCGCCCGAGTTCGCGCTTGAGTCCTACGAGGTCCGTGCCTTCGACTACCTGCTCAAACCCGTGACCTACGAGCGCGTGGCGCAACTGCTTGACGAGCTGTCGAGCCTGCGTCCGGCAACGATCGACGAGCTCGTCATCAAGACGTCCTTTGGCTACCATGCCCTGCGCCTATCCGATATCGAATATGCCGAGGCTCGCAACAAGCACGTGGTCTTCCACCTGCGCGACGGCCGCGATATCGAGGCGCTCGAGCCGTTCCGCAGCATCGAGGACCGACTGGCCCAAAACGCGACCTTCTTTAAGTGCCACCGCAGCTACCAGGTCAATCTGCGCAACATCGACCACTTTAACCGCACGGAAATCGTCATGCGCTCGGGCGCGTGCATACCGCTCGCGCGCAGCTGCAAGCAGGGGTTCCAAGACGCCTACTTTGCGGCGCGGTTCGAGGGCGGGAGACGCTGATGTTCCTCTCGGCAGAACTGGTGCTCTGGGCAATCCACCACACAACGACGCTGCTCTTTGGCGTCTTTGACTCGGCGGCGCTGTGCGGCGTCGAGATCAACCGCCGCCATGCGCTCGAGCTGGTGGGGGTCGGCGCCGTAACCGGCACTGCCTTTACGATTGCCAACCTCGTCGGTGGCGAGCTGTTTGCGCGACAGGCCTATCCACTCGTCGTGCATCTGCCGCTTGTCGTCTACCTGTGCGTGCGTTATCGTCTGAGCCCGTTGCTCACCCTGTTGGGCGTTACCAGTGCCTACCTGAGCTGCCAGTTTAGCAACTGGATGGGCATCGCCGCATTCGCCGCCACCGATTCGCAGGTCGCGTACTACGCGGCGCGCATCATCACCACGCTCGGCGTCTTTGCCGTCTTGTTGCATTGGGCAAGCGAGATTGGCCCCCGCCTGGCGATCAAAAGCCCCACCGAGCTGGAGATTCTGCTCATCCTGCCGCTCGTCTACTACATCTTCGACTACGCCACCAACGTCTATACCACGCTCTTCCACTCGGGCTCGGTGGTAACCGTTGAGTTTTTGGCGTTCGCCCTCTGCGCCTTCTACCTTATGTTTCTTGCCGTCTACCTTCGCGAATACGAGGCAAAGGAAATCGCCGAGCGTGAGCGCTGGATGCTCGCGACCCGCGACAGCGCGGCCATCAAAGAGCTCGAAGCCTGGCGCCAGTCCGGACGCGAGCTCTCGGTTCTCCGTCACGACATGCGCCACTACCTGCGCGGTCTAGCGGCCCTGATCGAAGAGGGTCACACCGATGAGGCGCTCGAGCGCATCGACGCGCTCTGCGAGACCAACGACCGCACCGCCGTGCGCCGCTACTGCGCCAACGAAACGGTCAACATTGCGCTCTCGTCGCTTTCCGCGGACATCAACGCGCACGGCATCACCGCCGACCTGCGCGCCGCCGTGCCCGAAACCGTCCACGTGGGCGATGTCGATCTGTTCAGTGTGGTATCGAACGCCCTGGACAATGCCATCGCCGCGGCGAGCGCCGCCCCCGAAGGCAAGCGGTTTGTCGACCTGGACCTTCGCTACGAAGACGGTCAGCTTCTATTGCTGGTTTCCAACACGTTTGCCCGTGCGCCGCACATGGTCGACGGCATGCCCGTGGCTCAACACACTGGGCACGGCTTTGGCACCAAGAGCATTATGATTGCCGTCGAGCGCATGAACGGCAACTGCCAGTTCCGCATTAACGGCGACCGGTTTGAGCTGCGCGCCGTGATGTAGGGGCTGCCACCAGCCTCGCTACAGCGGTGCAGCCGCCGGGGTCAGCTGCTTAATGTAGGCCCACATGCGCTGCTTGGCGGCCTTGTCGGTGAGCGCCGCCTCAAAACCGTCGAGCGCCAGCACGCGGCGCCCCTGCACATGGGCGACCAGGCCGGGCTTGAGCATAGCGGTGTCAAAGTCATCAATTGCCACAAGCATATCGGCATAGGTCTCGCGCATGACATCGGCCGCACTGTTGTCCAGCAGCAGCACCGCCTCGGGGTCCAAGGTCTCCAGCGCCTCGCGGAACAGATCGCACGTCAGGGCCTCGCCCGCCGCGACCGCTCCGTCGCCCGCGCCGGCAACGCTTGCCAGCACGCAGAAGTCCTCGGGCGCATACCCGATAGCCCCAAGCGCCTTGCGCAGTGCGGCGCCATCCGCGCCGGCAGCCAGCTCGCCGCCCGAGCACTCGGCTTCATCCAAATCGCCTTTGACCAGCACAATCGGCGAGCACGCGTTGCCCGCGATACGCACGCCGCGATCTGCAAGCGACGCGAGCTCCTGCTCGGTCGCCTGAGCGATGGCTTCTTTTTTCTGGCTTTGTGACGTGGGCATGCGCTCTCCAATCGTTTGCGTGCCCACCATTATATAAAAGAGCCGCCCGCGAGTGGTTGCTTTACGAGCCGCTGGGTATAAGCACGGTCGTACTGAGTTTTACGCGGCCGAGCCGCGTCGCATTATGGAGGTCACCATGGCTGACATCAAGCAGATTACCCCCGAGAACTTCGACGCTGTCGTCAACGATAGCCTGCCCGTACTGGTTGATTTTTGGGCCCCGTGGTGCGGCCCCTGCCGCTCGCTCTCGCCCATCGTAGACGAGGTTGCCGACGAGCAGGCCGGCAAGCTGGCTGTGGCCAAGTGCAACGTCGACGACAACCAGGACCTGGCCATGAAGTTTGGCGTCATGAGCATCCCCACGCTGATCGTCTTTAAGAACGGCGAGGAGGTCGACCGCTCGGTCGGCGCCTTACCCAAGGCAAGGCTTCAGGCACTGCTGGAGAAACATCTGTAATACGCTTGTTACCTGTCTGCCGTCCATGAGCGGTTTCGCACCGCTCGCCGGAGTGCCAAACGCAAGGCATGCGACCACGGATAGTATGGTAGACACAAACAGCCCCCAGTGAACGGGTGCGGGTCAGACGGACTCGCACCCGTTTTCTTCATTTGCCTAGTCTTTGCCACAAGATTTGTTATGGATTTAAAAATTCAGATCCGATAGCACGTTCGTAAGACTGGATCGTTTCGGCATTTGCCCTCTCGATATCATTAAGCGGTGATGTCATCGCATCAAATTCCTCAGGCGTGTATATGCCTTCATACCAATCTTTATTGTCGAAATACTCTTGAATCTTCTCATTCTTGAACTTACGACCATGGCGTGCATATATTTCGTTTCTTGCCAAGCAAAGCTCCCATGTGCTCATGCCCATTTCTCTGATCTCCGCCTCGGTATAACGCCGCGAATCGCTTTCAGAAAGTAAGTATCCGTCTACTGTCGAACTCTTCGCATCACAGTAATAGGAAAAGCTATCCATAACCTTATGTGATTGACCATCACTATATGAAACGACAACCGTACGGCTATCGCCCGAATCACTACCGAGTGTTGATCGATATGCGAGCTTGCAAACCCCGTCCGAGCCGACTGCGACGCTCCGAGGGCTGATCGAAGCCTGGCCACCGCTCGCCCCTGTTTCTTTTACGACCCAATTCTCTGGTTTTGACAGCATCCCTTTTGAAGATCCTGTTACCTTGACACTCACCATCATCTCGGGAAAGGCGGCTGAATTACTAGACATCACCGTCAACTCTGCCTCGCCTTCACCGTCAGCCGCATCTTCTTCATATGAATTTTCCGGCTCGGCTTCATCGGCATCCGTTTCATATATCGTGCTTTGATGGCTTTGAGCTGATTCCGATGAAAGATGACTGCTCCCGGATCGACTCCAGACGAAATAGCCGCCAACGACGATGACGGCCACCAGGCCAATTATCACTATTTTATTTGAATCGAATCCGTCAATTAACCCAATTGCCCTTTTACCGAGCTCGTTGCCGGAATCCTCTGCCCCTGCTCTCCCCTTCGCATTTTCTTGGACATCGAATGACATCCGCTCATTCTCTGCGGTCGGCCGACCTGCATCAGAAGATACTTTCGCAGCACAAAAGGGACAGTAAACCGTCCCTTCTTCTATCTCTGCGTTACATTTGGGACACTTCACTGTCTCCCCTTTCAATCTGCCTTTTTATCCATCAACATGACGTCGATATTCTTGATAGTTCGACAGATATGATGAGAATTCCGCCGATGTATCCGAATTTCCCGTCCGCCACGCCTTGTGGTCGATAATCTGACTCTTGAACCCGTAATATTCATCGATATACGCGATTAGACCGTCGACAGCAATAAGCTGCTCTTCGGGATAATCACCCGACCCTCCAACATGGACCATCTCAATCCCAACGGAATATGAGTTCATGCCGTAATCGGGGCAATTTCCCCCTATCGGTAACGTTCCGACCTTGTCATCTCTCGACTCATCGATTGTTCCATACTGCTCGTTCTTCCCAGTATCGCCAAAACCGGCATGGTGCGCGATTTGATCGAGAGGCACACATTGAACGATCGACCCATCTTTTCCAACAACAAAATGAGCCGCTACCTTATTGCCGTTGGACTCCCACCAATCGATGACACTTTCAGGGGAAGAATCGCCCTCCGTATCGTGCAAAACGATGTACTTCTGATACTCGGGAACCTTAGGCCCATGCGCCAAGTCGGCGTAGTACCGTTCTTGAATGCTTAGCTGAAATTCCGAGCTCCCGTCGATGGACAAAGAGCGAGATTCGTCTTGCTCTACAGCCCCTGAAACCGTGTCAGTAACTCTCGCATTGCAGATATCAAGCACATCTCCAACACCATCTGCACAAGCCACCAGCACGCAATTGCCTCCGCTGGGTTTCACGACCTTTCTCACGCCAATACGACCGGCCAGAACAATTCCCAAGCCGAACAAGAAAACGGCAAGCGCGGAGGCGAGCCCCCGCGCCACCCATAAACGCCTAGAGCGAGCTTGCATACGTGCTGACCACATCGCATGCCGTACTGATAAGACCACCCGCCTCGAGCAGCTTTGCCGCTGCCGCTCCAAGCTGCCCAACCGCCTCATTTTGAGCGGTCGAATTTGTTCCATCCATTGCCGCGTTAAGCATGTCGTGCAGCGAATCGAGATCGTCCGCCACCGTGGCGCACACACCTCGCTGCGTCTCCATCTTCGACACCAACGCATTCAGCTCTGCAACGAGCTGGCCGATGTTCTGACTCATTTCTGTTCCTTTCCGTTGTCACAACAAACCAAATAGCACATTCGCAATAAGCGAAATTGCCCCAATACAGCACACGCATAGAACCGCCGCCTGAGAAAAGCAGCCGCCTTTCGACTCCTCGGCTTTAACGGGAAGAAGATCCGGCATCGCCTTCTCTTCTTCCGCCAGAAGACGCTTCCGGTCAAGAGCCGCCCGTCGAGCATCCAGTGCATTTGAAGATCGCTGACTCAACTCGTTCACAGACGTATCT
>CAVCKO010000022.1:22963-28747 GCA_963602825.1 Treponemataceae bacterium
CATCTCGATATAGCAATCGATTTTCTTGATAAGCCCTGATAACGAAGAGGCAAGCTCGGCAGCGTCTTCATTCGACGCAATCGGTCTTACCATGTTCGGAAGCGCAATGCCGACGTCCTTCGCGCGACTCCCCTCAAGTCGTTTAGACAATTGCGAAAAAACCTCCTGTGCTTGATGCGCCAGGCGATCAATCTCCGTTTTCTTTTTGCCCGCCGTGCTCTTCGCAGAGTTCGACTCCCGATCCCAACGATCGCACTCCTGCTTAACAAGCTGGGCGCTCGACGCCTCCGATTTCAGAAATCGTTCTGCTTCGAACAGATACCTTTCGTACAAATCATCCCTGCTCATCGTCGCCCCTCCTCCATAATCGCGTTGTGACAAAGGGCATTAGCTTCATTGAGGGACGCCCCGAGGAAGCCTCCTTGTAAAGGACCCGGTTCTCTTGCCCGTTCCACCGGCACAGCGGGCCATCCAACTGTTTCGCTGCGACGTTCGAGCCAAACAGACACGCCACGCCGTCAAAAGACGACAGTCCCGATGAACCCAACTGCGCTGAAAGCGCTACGGGGGTTTGCCAATGGCAGACAAAGTGGATTCCGTACATAGGAGCTTCGCGAAATACCTTTTGAATCTTCTGCTGAGCGCCAAAGTCGAAAGATCCTAGTGAGTCCGCATTCGGCACCAACACAAACCGCTCCCGCCTACATTCTTCCCCGGCATCATTTCTCTGAAGACAATCGGCAATCCACGCAGCCGCTTCGTCCGAAGGCACAACCTCCGGAGAAACCCCCGCACGAGCGCATATCTCCAGAGTCGAATCAGAAATATGGCGCGCGCCATCCTCCACTACAGCAAACTCAGTGCCTCGCTCATAGCGTGCAAGCGATAAAACAAGCGTTTCCATAACGCACGCCGCAAGATCGACAGAATTCGGAAGATCACCGAGCCCTGGCAGCGTTCCTCTGCCCACAAGAGCGATATTGCTTCCCGCAGCCCTTTCAAACGAGAAATATATCGGTGCCAACCCAGCAGAAACACCCCGGCCAAGCAAGGCGCTCGGCACGTTACCTGAATCTATGTCGCTCTGCTCAATGAGGGCCTCAGTCAACTCCGGTAGAGTGCTTCCGTCGAAAACCACCGGCTCGTCAAGGTGCTCTTTTGACATTGCATAGAACTTGTTCCTGAGACTGTCCAACGTGGCATCCTCAGCAAACGGTGTAAGCACCGTCACATTCGCGCTCGGATTTCCGTAATCTTCGTTCAGAATCGCCTGCCCCCTGAACCTTAGACTAGCGGCCGCCTCGTTAAAGGGTCCGAAAGTCGCCCGTGACTCCGCCGGCGAGTTTTTCAGTCCGATACGGATAGGAAACTGTGCGAAGAACTTGCCCTGGGAAATTGCAAGATTGGTTATCCCACCGATACTTTGTGACGCCAGTATCACGTGAATACCGTATGCACGATAGAGGCGAACGATGCGTTCCAAAAGTTCACAGGCTTCCTTGCCTCTCGAGCCTTCTAGAAATAGCTGGAACTCATCAATGACCACAACGATACGCGGCATCTTATTCCCGCTATTGCGCCGATATTTGAGCAGATTATCTCCGTAAGGCTTGATCGCAGCGGCCCTCCGCTTGGCCTCTGCGGCTATGGAATTCAGCACATCCATGGCAAAGTCTTCATCGGCCTCAAGCCCAAATGCCTTTACCTGCGGTAGATACTCGGGGGAATCCAGCGTGGGAGCCATGGGAAACAGGGTAACGCCCTCTTTGAAATCAAACAGATAGAGCTCCAACTCGTCGGGAGAATACCTGGCGCACAAACCGTAGATGATATCTTTCAACAGATTCGACTTACCCTGTCCGACCGCGCCGGTTATCAATGCATTATGTCTTTGAGTCTCATTCGAGCCAATCGTGACATCAACCGTCTGGGTTCCACGCAGACCCAGCGAGAACGTGACTCCGTCCTCGCTCGTCTCCATCCAATACTCCGCGGGAAGCACCGACTCGATCTTTACTTCGGGCAACCGCAGCTCTGCCGCTGATCGGGCCATCCGCTCGGCGGCTTGCGTCGATTCAATCGTGTCAAGCTCATAGAGCTCAACATCGTAGCCATCGTGACCCAGCCATCGGGCATGACTGCCCGAGAATAGTTCGAGACGCTCCGAAACAGGATAGGAATGTTTCTTCTCGCAATACCATTTGGGCAAGTCGTCCATCTTAGGCTGTATCATTAGGAAAGAAATGCCTGCCTTTGGGGCCGCCTTCATCAGCGAGCATACACGGTCGTATTGCTCGGCAGCCATTCCCATCGGCATATCGTGAATCACAACGAGCTGGTACTTCTCGACCGGCATCCCGACCCGTTGGTGATATACCGCCAGGCACTCATCGTCTGTCAGCAACTCGTTGTTGATTCGCGTCACACGCTCGGTCAGCTCGTTAAGTAAGGCATCGAGTTCGCCTCTCGAATGCAAATACCTGACCGCCGCCTCGCCTTGCCCGTTCCGGCCAATCGTCGAAAAAGGAGCCTCGATGTTTTTGAGTGCCGGGTCAAAACTAATGATTTCAACTTGCGATGCTGAGGTCGATAAAAGCGTCTTGGCCTCTACCTCGCGCACCACCCCGTCTGAAATGCAGCCCTCGCCTGAAACCGACATCACGATATTGCCGTGACCAAGCAACGGGACGATAAAGGGCACCGTAAACAAATCGTCACATTTTGAAGTTTTCGACATCGATCCAATCTGAATATACTCGGCCGCATTGAGGGCCGAGCCTTCCTCGTTCGCCAGTAACTCGTCAACGGTATCCTGCACGCGCTTTTTCGAAAGGGCGTTGCGGCGCTTCTCCCTGCTGCTGAGTTTATTGAGCGCTCGTGTTTTTGCCTCCTGTCTCTCCTTCAGCGTCATCTTCAACCACGTGTCAACGGAGGCAGATTGGGATTCACAAGCTCCCAGCAGATGAGCCTGGCATTCCTTGACCTCGCTGAGCGCTTGCCTCATTTCGGCATAGGTCTCTTCCAGCGACATATTGGCCATCAGTCCTCTTCATACCGAAAGGCAACTACTCGCGCCGGGCGAAGAAGCCTCTCCCCAAGCCGATATCCGTCCCGTTCAACCCGAGCAACTTCCCCGTCCCTGGAGGCATCACCTGTCTTGATCAAGCCAACGACTTCTTGCTCACGGAGATTGACCTTTCCAGAACATAAAACCGGCTTGAGCCCGTAATGACCGCAAACCTCAACGATCTCGTCCACAATCGAAGATCTCAGGTCCTCTGAGAGCGGCTCGCCCTTAAACCTATCGACCGTTAGTACCAACTCAGCGAACAACGCCGCATAGGCCTCACCGGTAGCCAATTCGGCTACTTTTCTTGAATCTGACTTGAGAGATGCGAGGGACGCCTTAAACTGCGCGGCGCAATTGATGATTTCCTGTCGATCATTCTCTAGACTGCTCAGCGCCTGGTCCCATTGCGCGTCCATTATTGGAGTCCTGTTTTCTTTGCAAGCCCCCCAAGCTGACGAGCGTTAATCATCCATCCTGCCGGCACAACGTAGAAGAACGCATAAAAAAGCAGCCCGAAGAAAAGGACGATAGTCAGAGGAGCGGCGCTTGAGCCGGTTATCATGAACAGGAATGTTAAGACACACAGGCCCCAAAACCATCGGCCCGGCGCAATATAATGCCTTTTGCGTGCCCACTCGGTCATTCCGCGCATTTGCACAACCCATTTTGCTGTTTCGCTATTTACTTTCCCCATCGAATCTAGTTCCGCTATTACTTTTTCTACATATTCAATCTGCTTCAAATTGACGAAGCAAACTTTGCTCCCTTGCGAACTCATCTTGTCTTCCGCATCATGTCGGAGGCAACGGCACAACGAATTTCTAACGATTTCGGAATCCGGATGGGCCTCGTAAAGGTTGCGGCACATTTGCAGGGCCACGTCATACTGACCTCTGTAGTACCTCACATCGGCGAGCAGCGCCAAAATCAAGTAATCCGACGGGTCAATCTTTTGAGCAACAAGAAGCTGAGATTCAGCTTTCTCATATTCATCGGTCATGTAGTAGGCAAATGCCAGTAGCTTTCGAGCATACACGTCGTCCGAATCCAACTTAAGCAGCTCGGATGTTGAGAAAATGACATCGTCATATTTATCAAGCAATTGGGAAGCACGCGCGCGCCACAACCAAGCCGACCCATCAGACGCGTCAGCTCGAACAGCTTCGCAAGCCGAATGGAACGCATTTGTATATTGGCCCGCCTCATAATACGCTTTTGCGTCTGCGACCCAATCTCTTCCCGAGGTTCTCGACATTGGGCTCTCGCCATGGGGCTCTCGCCCGACTTCCCTCTTGTTTGCGTCATACGACGCATCGTACTTACCACGACGCACCTCATCGTGGAACAGTTCATCCGCTTCGTTCAAGCGCTGCATCATTTTCTCAGCGTTCGTTCTTTGCTCCGCATCGGGCGAGCCCTCGAGGCGCCTGAAGCGCTTTCTGGTTTTCTTGATCGCCTCTTCGATATCCTCAATCGAGGCGTCCTTTTGCAGTTCAAGGATTCCGTAGTAGTCGACAAATTCTTCCATCTGATTTCCTATCCGATCTCGATGTTCTTCATCTTGTTAACGGCAGCATCAAGTTGCCGCTCGTCCATATTCGCCACGCGGTCGATTTCGAACTCACCGTACAGTCGTCCGTTCTCCCCGTCATATAGACGGATATGCACTGTCTGTTCTTTGTCGTATTCATAGACGATGCGGATGGGAGAACTCTTGGGCAGGCCAGCGGGAAGCGGTATCTCTTTAGATCCGATGATTACCACATAGTTCAAATCAGGGTCATCGCCCTGCGTCACCTGGACGTCGACGCATGATTGGTTTTCACAGACCGTCGCTGCATCTTGTGAGTAACTTCCCGGCACGGGCGAATTCCTCGGAATCACGACCTCGTTGTAATCCTTGCCATCCTTATCGAGCATCACAACCCCCAAAGGCTGCGATGTCACATCGGTGATGACAACGCTCGGGGTCTCGAAGATGGGCATGTCAGGCAAACCATCCTTCGGTAAACCCGCCTCATCAAGACTAGACTCCATCTCTATCGCTGCCTGAACGGCGGCTCCCATGGCAACGGCCTCATCAGGATTTACCCCGAGTTCAGGCTTCATTCCCGATATTTCTTCAATCAGTTTGTGCACCATCGGCATACGCGTCGAACCGCCCACAAGAACCACATGGTCGATCTGCGACCATGAATAGCCAGTGTCTTCGAGCACATCCTCAACCAGTTCTTTTGTTCGAGTTAGAAGCGACTTGCTTACGCGTTCGAAATCTTCGCGCGTAATAGTTACGCGATAGGGCTTTCCGTCTTTCGAAATGTGAAGGTTGGCTTTTGCCACGTTCGAGAGAGTGCGCTTCACTATTTCGCACTTCTCGCGAAGCTCAGCGCTTATCAGATAATCCTCAAGAACATTACCCGCCCCCTGCTTCGAAAGCTCTTCCGCTGCAAACGACATGAGGGCGTTATCGAAATCGAATCCACCCAAGTTTCTATCGCCATCGGTTCCGATAACCGTAAAGCAACCGTCCTCTATCTTAAGAAGCGTCACGTCGAACGTTCCGCCGCCCAGATCATAGACAAGCGTGACGCCGTTCTTCTCGGTATCGAGACCAAAGGAAAGGGCTGCAGCCGTCGGCTCATTCAACACGCGAAGCACTTTGGTGCCCGCAATTACACCCGCCTGCTTTGTCGCGGTTCTTCTTGCATCATCAA
>CAVCKO010000022.1:28757-46100 GCA_963602825.1 Treponemataceae bacterium
TTTCTTCTCCAAGTGACTGCTCGGCATCTTGCAATAATTTCTTGATGATAAGGGAGGAAACCTCTTCTGCAGAGTAGGAGACGCCCGAGTCGGAGTCGAATCTCCAATCAGGATTTCCCATCTGCCGTTTAACGAACTGAACAACATTATCGGGATCACTTGCCGCCGAATGCTTAGCCATCGTTCCAACAAGCGGCTCGTCTTTTCCGTCAAATGATTGAAATAAAACAACCGAAGGTGTGGTCGGTTCTCCGTCCGCATTCTTCAGTATTTCGGGAAGCCCATCGTCTCCCAACACAGCGACGGCCGAATAGGTCGTCCCAAGATCGATTCCAACAACTCTCCCCATAGCCACCATTCCTCGATGTCTATTTATATTGGTTTTGAGTTTATTCAAATTAGACTTTATGTCAATTATTGCACCTAAGGACAATCCAGTTAGACATTTGACCGGCACCGAAATGCAAAGTTGCTCTTGATATCAGACGGGAGCGACATGGATGTGACCAATAAACATACCGCACTCGCCAGAATCCGCAAAAAGTCAGGGCTTACTCAGCTTCAAATTGCGGACAGTCTTGGCGTTAGCAAGGCGACATATAGTGCATGGGAAACAGGTCGAGCAAAACTAGGAGAGGACCGCATTGTTGCACTGTGCGATCTCTTTGGATGCACGCCCAACGATATCCTTGGCTATACCAAAGATTCAGACGGAAGCCCTGCGTTTTTTACTGCTCAGGAAGACGAATATCTATCACTCTTCAAAGCCCTGCCGCCAAACATCAAGGCCGATATTCTTGACATCATGCGTTATACGACAAAGGGCTGGAGACTCTAGAGCTTCTCTTTTGGCATCAAGAATATGCATTAGATATCATGTCCAACTTGCACAATAGAAATTGTCCAACTAGCACAATTAGAATCATCCATCTTGCACAATAGAAATTGTCCAACTTGCACAAATCAACGGTATAATACTCTATTAGCAGGGAGGGCTATATGAATTCAATTGAACACGGTTATCTACCACGGGTCGCGGACAAAGTACTTGCCAGAAAACTTAAATCTTCTGGAGCTGTCCAAATCAAAGGGCCAAAATGGTGCGGTAAGACCGCAACGGCCGAACAAGCCGCCGCGAGCAGCATCTACATGCAAGACCCCGATAACGGCCCGAGCTACATCCAGCTTGCCGATTCGAAACCTTCTCTTCTGCTCAAAGGAGACGAGCCGCGCCTAATCGATGAGTGGCAAATGGCTCCGCAGCTTTGGGATGCCGTAAGGTTCGCGATTGACCGTGGTCAAGGGCGAGGCAGGTTTATCCTCACCGGCTCCGCAACGCCTCGGGCAAGTGAAATGCCGGCACACTCCGGAGTCGGGCGCATAGCGCGCATGAACATGCGTCCGATGTCACTTTTTGAATCACGCGAGTCAACAGGATCGGTTTCGCTGGCAAGTCTGTTTGATGGAAACACTGATGTTGCCGATATGGTCAATTTCGATATTGAGCGTATCGCTTATTCGCTTTGCCGAGGAGGCTGGCCGGAAGCGGTCATCGAGCCAAGCCATGGGGTTGCGCTATCCATGGCCCCTGATTATATCTCGGAGCTGCTTGATTCCGATATCGAAGAGATTGACGGGTTGAGAAGAAATAAGACTTGGATGACCCAGATTATTCGAAGCTACGCTCGCAATATCTCAACGGAGGCATCGCTCGCAACAATCGCCGCTGACATGCAAGGAGAACCTCCCTCGCGAAATACTGTATCTGAATACGTCGACGCCTTGACGCGCGCTTGTGTTTTCGAAGATCTCGAAGCATGGGCCCCGCGACTTCGCTCGAAAACTGCTGTACGAACGAGTCCAACACGCCATTTTTGCGACCCGTCTCTTGCGGTCGCAGCCCTTGGGGCAACCCCTCAAAAGCTCCTGGAAGATTTTGAAACATTTGGGCTTCTGTTTGAATCTATGTGCATCCGCGACCTGCGCACCTATATGGATCTGCTTGGCGGCAAGGTTTACCACTATCGGGATAAGACAGACCTTGAAGCCGATGCCGTACTCGTTCTGAATGACGGAAGGTATGCTCTGGTCGAGGTCAAACTGGGCTCAAAGCCCATAGACGCCGCGGCCGCCAATCTCAAGAAGCTTGCATCGAAAATCGATTCCACCCACCAAGGCGAAGCGTCCTTCTTACTCGTCCTAACTGGAACCGCAACTGCTTATCGACGGGAAGACGGCGTCATAGTCGCGCCGCTAGCCTCACTGGCACCGTAGGACAACTGGCATACAACGCCGGGCATGGGAGCCCTCCGTAGTAGAATCTGAACCACTGGACTGCCCCGTACAAAAGGAGATTCCCATGCATGACGTTGGAATGAACATGAGCCAGCTTGCCATGAGCGTCAAGCAGGTCGACGACACCATCGAGCTCGCTCACGAGTGGAGCCATCAGCTGCTGCATGCGACCGAGAACTTTGACATGGAGCGTATTGGCGCCAAGCTCGAGGCCGCCATGGCCGCGCTGCACGAGGCCCATGACGCGCTCGAGGGCTACGAGGAGGCCATCGAGGCCGATCACAACTCCGTCGGCTCTGTGAAACTGGTGTAACGTGGCCGAACACGAGCACGCGCACAGTCACGGCGCGGACGCCGAAGCGAGCTGTCGCTGCAGTGGCTCCAGCTCCGAGCTGGTCCGCTTTTCGGTTACCGCGCCCGACGACCTGCTGCGCCGTTTTGACGAGCAGATTGCGCGCCGCGGTGACGTGGCCAACCGCTCCGAGGCCGTACGCGATCTGATTCGCGCCTCGATCGCCAAGGAGCAGATGCGTACGCCCGACGAGCAGGTCATCGGTTCGCTCACCATGATCTATGACCACCATACCGGCGATCTGACGCGCCGTCTGGACGAGGTGCAGCACGACTATACCGACGAGATTGTCTCGACCATGCACGTGCATCTGGACCACCACAACTGTCTGGAGATTCTGGCGCTCAAGGGTCGCGGCGAACGCGTCTACGAGCTGGCAGACCGATTGCTGGGCCTGCGCGGCGTTAAGCACGGCGAGCTCACGTGTGCCGCCACCAAGCAGAGCCTGGGGCTGTAGCGCACCTGTCCCTATTTGGTCGGTTTTGATGAGGGGTGTCGCATGCGACATGTGCATATTCATGTAACGGGCATTGTGCAGGGCGTTGGCATGCGGCCGTTTGTGTATCGCGAGGCCATGGCGCATGGCATTTGCGGATGGGTGCTCAACGCGGGCGACGGCGTGCATATCGAGGCGCACGCCCGTGCCGAGGCGGTTGACGGATTTGTCGCTGCTCTTTCTGAGCATGCGCCCGCGGCGGCTCGCGTTGAGCGAGTCGATATTGCGGATTTGAAGTCTGGCGGCTGGAGCGCTACCGATGAGCAGGGCTTTCGTATTGTGGCATCGCAGGACCAGACCGCGCACACGACGCTCGTCTCGCCCGATATCGCCACCTGCGATGATTGTCTGCGCGAGTTGTTCAACCCCGCCGATCGGCGCTATCACTACCCCTTTATCAACTGCACTAACTGCGGCCCACGCTTTACCATCATCCGATCGCTGCCTTATGACCGAGCGGCCACGTCGATGGATTGTTTTCCCATGTGTCCCAAGTGCGCCGCGGAGTATGCCGACCCACTCGACCGGCGTTTTCACGCGCAGCCCGATGCCTGCTTTGATTGCGGGCCGCATATCACGTGGCGCGAAGCGAGCGTGGGCGGTGAGCCGGGCGAAGCCGCCGCGTTGCCGGCCGTCGGCACCACGCGCGAGACCAGCGACGCCATTATCGACCGCTGTGTTGAGCTGCTGGCCGGTGGCGGTATCGTCGCCATCAAGGGTCTGGGCGGATTTCACTTGGCATGCGACGCCTCCAACGAGCAGGCGGTAGCCGAGCTTCGCCGCCGCAAACGCCGCAGCAACAAACCGCTTGCCGTTATGGTACGCGACCTTGCCGACGCTGAACGCCTGTGCCATGTCAACGACGTTGCACGCGGCTTGCTGGCCGGCAGCATTCGCCCCATTGTGCTGCTGCGCCGACGTGCTGCTTGCGAGAGCGGCGGCTCCCCCGACGCCCTCGCGCTCGCGCCGTCCGTCGCGCACGACCTTCCAGAGCTCGGTGTTATGCTCCCCTACACCCCGCTTCAGCATCTGTTGCTTGCCGCGGCAGAAGCCCGCGGTATGCACGCGCTCGTCATGACCAGCGGAAACCTGAGCGAAGAGCCCATCGAGACCGATGACGATCTTGCCTGGGAGCGCCTCGTTGCCGCCGGCATTGCCGACGCGCTGCTCGGCAACGACCGCGCGATTCTCTCGCGCTACGACGACTCCGTGGTGCGCGTGGTCGACGGCGCCGTTATGCCCGTGCGCCGCGCTCGCGGATATGCACCCCAGCCGCTGCCGTTGCCGGCGCTCGACGGCGCTCCGTCCTGCGTGCTCGCCTGCGGGCCACAACAAAAGGCCACGATTGCGCTCACGCGTGAAGGGACGAACGGCGAGGCAACCTGTTTTGTGTCGCAGCATATCGGCGATGTTGAAAACGGTGAGACCTTCGATGCCTGGAACGCCGCGCGCACGCGCTTGGAAGATCTCTTTGACTTGGCGCCCGCCGCCTTGGCCTGCGATTTGCACCCCAGCTATCTATCGAGCCAGTGGGCGCGCGAGCAGGCGCAGGAACAGGGCATGCCGCTCGTCGAGGTGCAGCACCATCATGCGCATATCGCGAGCGTAATGGCCGAGGCTATCGCCACGGGCCAGCTTACAACCGACGCGCGCGTCCTTGGCATCGCCTTTGACGGTACGGGAGCGGGCACCGACGGAACCATTTGGGGCGGCGAGTTCCTTGTCGCCGGCCTTGCCGATTTTGAACGCGCCGCGCACCTGCGCACCTGGGCGCTGCCAGGCGGTGCCGCATCCGTGCGCGATGCCCGGCGCAACGCCTTTGCCCTGCTCAGTGAGCTCGGCCTGCTCGAGCACCCAGGTGCCGCAGGGCTATTGAGCACCCTCGACGAGCAGACACGCAGCATCACGGCTACGATGATCGAGCGCGGCATCAACAGCCCACGCACGAGCAGTATGGGGCGTCTCTTTGATGCCGCGGCAGCGATTCTGGGCATCTGCGACAAGGCAACCTACGAAGGCGAGCCTGCCATCGAACTCGAAGCCGCCGCCTGGCGCGCGCTCGGCGGTAAGACCGTTCGCCTCGACGGCAATCATACAGGCGTATCCACGTCTGCCGACGACTCCCCCATCTTGGACCCCCAACCGCTCATCGAAGCTCTTCTGAATGGAATCGAGGCAGGCGCGCCGGCCGACAGGCTCGCGCTCGACTTCCACGTCGCCATCGCATGCGCGTCGGCCCGCATCGCAAGCGAGATCTGTGAGCGCGAAGGCCTCGATACCGTCGCGCTCTCGGGCGGTGTGTTCATGAACCGGCTTTTGCTTCAGCTCCTTACCCACGAACTCAAAGACGCCGGTCTTGCCGTCTTGGTCCCCCACGCTGTGCCCGTCAACGACGGCTGCATCGCCTACGGTCAGGCCGCCATCGCTCGCGCTCGCCTCGCGCAGACGGCGTCACGATAGGCTTTTTGCCGGCCTGCGCTCAACCGTCTCACAGGTGTAACGCGTTTGCTCGCGACTCCCGCGAGCGCTACCATCAACTGATGGGTAATTAGGCGCCTGTCCAGCGCAAAACGTATAAAAGGGGAACATTATGTGCCTTGCCGTTCCCGGTAAAGTGGTCAAACGCGACGACGACCTTAAGGCGACCGTCGACATGATGGGCATCGAGCGCCCCGTTTCGCTGCGCCTCGTGCCGACGGCACAGGTAGGCGACTATATTCTCGTGCACGCCGGCTTTGGCATTCAAATTGTCGACGAGCAGGAAGCCCAAGAGACACTCGAGCTCGTCAATACCATGGCCGAGCTGGCCGAAGAGGACCAGCTCGCCACCAACCCGGCCGAGGCATACTAGTGGCGGCGGCGCAGCCGGTTCGCTCCGGTATCGACTTTTCGGCATTTCGCGATCCCAAGCTGGCTCGCGAGCTCATTGATCGTATTCATGAGCTTGTCGGCAACCGCAGCATCAACCTTATGGAAGTCTGCGGTACTCATACCGTGAGCATTGGCCGTTATGGCTTTCGCTCCATTATGCCGACGGGACTCAAACTGCTAAGCGGCCCGGGGTGCCCCGTTTGCGTCACCGCCAACCGCGACATCGATCACGCAATCGCGCTTTCCAACATGGACGGCGCTATCATTACCACCTTTGGCGACATGATGCGCGTGCCCGGATCGTCCACCTCGCTTGCCGCGCAAAAGGCGGCGGGGCGCGATATCCGCATCGTCTACTCTCCGCTCGACGCACTCGACATTGCCGAGCAAAATCCCGAACGCCCGGTCATCTTTATGGGCGTCGGCTTTGAGACCACAACGCCCACCATCGCCGCCGCCATTCTGGAGGCCGATGCACGCGAGCTCCAGAACTTCTCGGTCTACTGCGCTCACAAGACCACGCCGCCGGCGCTGCGCGCGATCGCCAACGACCCCGAGACCACCATCGACGGTTTTATCCTGCCGGGCCACGTCGCTACCATCACAGGCCTGGCACCCTTTGGGTTTTTGGTCGATGAGTTCGAGACCCCCGGCGTAGTCACCGGGTTTGAGCCGGTCGATATTCTGCAGGGCATCTGCATGCTGGTCCAGATGGTTGTCGAGGACAGACCCGCAATCGACAACGCCTACCGCCGTGGCGTCAACGCTGACGGCAACCCCGTGGCGCGCCAGCTGGTCGGGCAGGTATTTGAGCCGTGCGACACCACGTGGCGCGGGCTGGGACCAATTGCCAACTCGGGTCTTTCCATCCGACCCGAATTCGCGCGCTTTGATGCCGGCGCCCGCTTTGACGTGCCCATTGAACCGACGGTCGAGCCACGCGGGTGCCGCTGCGGCGACGTGCTGCGCGGTGCCATCACGCCGAGCGACTGCCCGTTGTTTGGCCGCACCTGCACGCCCGAACACCCCGTCGGCCCCTGCATGGTGAGCTCCGAAGGCAGCTGCGCGGCGTACTTTAGATACCACGGCTAGCCCGGACGCACCCGCACGCTGGCACCACCCACGATTGGAGTTTTGGATATGTCCCATAGCATCACCGATAGCACCGTCCTGTTGGGCCACGGCTCCGGCGGTCAGATGATGAAGCGCATTATCGATGAGGTCTTTCTGGATGCCTTTGGGTCGCCCGAGCTGCTTGCGGGCAACGATGCCGGTGTCGCCGCGCTGCCCGCAAGCGGGCGAATCGC
Source organism: Treponemataceae bacterium (assembly GCA_963602825.1). Taxonomy (GTDB): domain Bacteria; phylum Actinomycetota; class Coriobacteriia; order Coriobacteriales; family Coriobacteriaceae; genus Collinsella. The sequence continues at coordinate 36,079 of CAVCKO010000022.1, forward strand.
CATGTCAACCGACAGCTTTGTGGTAACGCCGCAGTTCTTCCCCGGTGGCAACATCGGCCGCCTCGCCGTGTGCGGAACCGTCAACGACGTCGCGACCTCGGGCGCCAACGTGCGCTACCTATCGTGCGGCTTTATCCTCGAAGAGGGCTACCCCATGGACAAGCTGTGCCAGATTGTGCAGACCATGGCCGAAACGGCACATGAGGCAGGTGTGAAGATTATCACCGGCGACACCAAGGTGGTCGAGCGTGGCGGTGCCGACGGCGTCTACATCAATACCGCCGGCGTGGGCGAAGTGCCCGCGGGCGTAGTGCTCAGCGGTGCAAACTGTCGGCCCGGCGACGCCATCCTGGTATCGGGTACGCTGGGCGACCACGGCATCGCCATCATGAGCCAGCGCGAGGGTTTGGCGTTTTCGAGCAACATCGAAAGCGACGCTGCGCCGCTCAACCACCTGATTGCCGACGTGCTGGCCGCCGCCCCCGGCACGCGCTGCTTCCGCGACCCCACGCGCGGCGGCCTGGCATCCACGCTCAACGAGTTTGCCCAGGCCAGCGGCGTTGCCATGGAAATCGACGAGGATGCCGTGCCCGTGCGCCCCGACGTGCAGGCGGCATGTGAGATGCTCGGCTACGATGTGTTGCAGGTTGCCAACGAGGGCAAGATGGTCGCCGTAGTGCCGGCCGAGCAGGCCGATGCCGCGCTGGCGGCCATGCGCGTCGCCCACTACGGCGAGAACGCCGCCATTATCGGTCGCGTGCTGCCGCTTGCCGAGGGCGCCCGTCCCGCCGTGCGTGTACGCACCGGCTGGGGATCGACCCGCATCCTCGACATGCTCGTGGGAGAGCAGCTGCCGAGAATTTGCTAGGGCGGAATCGCACGGTCGGCGCGATGCGGTTTGATATCCCTGAAGATGTTCAGATTCCAAACACGCCCAACGCGGAAGCCCAGTATTATGAGGTGCGTTTTGAAACCCAATGACGGGAGCACCCATGGCAGCAGCTTATTCCCATGTGATCTTTGATTTGGACGGCACCATCCTCAACACGCTCGAGGACCTGGCGGCTGCCGGCAACCATACCTGCGAGGTGCACGGCTGGTCCACGTTTGCCGTGGACGAGTACCGCTACAAGGTGGGCAACGGCATGCTCAAGCTGGTCGAGCGCTTTATGCCCGCCGAGTATGCGGGCGACGGCCGCATGTTTGAGCAGGCGCTTGCCGAGTTTAGGGCTTATTACGGTAAGCACAAGGAGGACCACACTGCCCCCTACGCCGGTACGATCGAGATGCTCGACCGCCTGCGCGCCGCGGGCGTTCAGCTTGCCGTGCTCACCAACAAGGATCACATTTCGGCAGCTCCGCTTATCGAGAAGTACTTTGGCCCCGAGCGCTTTGCGCTGGTACAGGGCCGCGTGGACGCATTTCCGCCCAAGCCCGAGTCGCCCGTCACGCTGCATGTGATGGAAGAGCTGGGGGCCGACCCGGCGACCACGCTCTACGTGGGCGATTCGAATGTCGATGTCCTGACCGGCCACAATGCCGGCCTTAAGAGCGCCGGCGTCACCTGGGGCTTCCGCGGTCGTGCAGAACTCGAAGCCGCCGGCGCCGACTACGTGGTGGACACCCAGGACGAGCTCACCGCGCTGATCTTGGGCGAGTAACGAAGCCGACGCGCTACACAGTCGCGGCGATTTTGCCGTGCGGAAACTGCGTCCCGTTTTGACGCCTCAAACTGGGACGCACTTTCCGATTGAGCCCCGTTGGGGAAACGGCATCCCGTTTTGGAACAATATTCCGGGTCGCACTTTCCGCAGCCCACCCCATCCGGAAACCGCGACCCACTATTCAGCCAAAAACCGGGTCGCATTTTCCCGAGTGTCCGCGATGCACCAACCTCCCAAGGAGTGTCCCCAACTGCCGGCAGAAAAGGAACGTCCCCAAGTGCCACCTTCCAACATCGGCAACGCCATAGGTTGAGAAAAAGTCAGCGAAAACCCGCCAGAGTGAGCAAGGTGCCTTGAAAGAGGAGGGCATTGACCTTCTGGCCATGCCCGACGATTGAAAGGCAGATTGCCGCTCTGGCGGGTTTGCAGCGTCGAGCCGTTACGCGGTTCGTAGAACCGCGTAACTAGTTAGCTCATCATGGCATTCATCATCTCGTTGGTTGCGGAATCGTCGGCAGACCACTCACCGTCGTCATTGCAGGTGTACTTGAAGGTGACCGTGGTGTCCTTGGTCTTAGCAGCCTTGGTCACATCGACCATAACCTGACCGGCCATCTTGTACAGCTCGTCATCGGAAGGCATCGAATCGAGTGCGGTGACCTTCTCCTGATACTGGGTGGCAAAATCCTCAACGATCTGGTTCATGGACTTGCAGGTGATGGTGACCTCGGCAGTTGCGGTGCCCTTGTCCTCGTCGACCGTCACGTCGCCGATCTTGTAGTCGAAGCCCTCGAGATAGCTCTTGGCGTACTCCTTGGGATCGATGCCCAGCTGCTCGAACTCATCGCCCGAGGCCTCTTCCAGGCCGGCGAGGAAGTCGTCGCCACCGTTCTTGACCTCGTCAAACTGCGTCGTAAGATCCTCGGTGATGAGCTCCTCAACCGAAGGGCCTCCGCAGCCGAAAAGCACAACCACACACGCGACCAGAGCAGCCATCAGGGGCGCAAGCAGCAGCTTCTTCTTCATGACATTCCTCCCAACAAGCGGCACCGCGCTTCCCAACACGGTGCACGTCGTAACAATAAGGCCATACTAGCCGCTAACGAACACCCCCGGCAAAGCAAAAGCGCAGTCGGCTCAATTTAACGTCCGAACGGTTTACCGGTCCGCCCAACGTGCAATAAAACGCATCCGGACCGTGCAATAAAAAAGGGCGGCCGGACAATCCGACCACCCCAAAACACCCTATGGATGTCGCAACTTACTTGCGGACGACCTTAACGATGGCGTCGCCGGCGGCGACGGCGGAATCAGCCTCGACGGCGAGCTCGACATCGGCGAACTCGGCGGTGTTGGACACGGCCACGACAACGCAGTCCTTGTAACCAGCAGCGGCGATCTTGGCGCGGTCGATCTTGAGCATGGGCTGGCCGGCCTTGACGACGTCATCGGCCTTGACGAAGCCCTCGAAGCCGTCGCCGTTCATGTTGACGGTATCGACGCCAACGTGCACCAGGACCTCGATGCCGCTATCGGACTGTAGGCCCACAGCGTGACCCATGGTGACGGTCACCTTGCCGTCGCAGGGGGCGTAAACCAGATCGTCCTCGGGCCACACGGCGCAGCCCTTGCCCAGGACCTCGCCACCAAAGACGGGATCGGGCACGTCGGCCATCTTGATGACCTTGCCCTTGACGGGCGAGCACAGCACGTCGGCGCCGGCAGAAGCAGAGATGGAGGCAGGAGCAGCGGCAGCCGCGGGCTCAGCCTTCTTCTTGAACATATCAAACAGACCCATACGTTTTCTCCTCTTGATTAAGCGCAACGTTATGCGCATGCCTATGATGATTATAGTGCCAAATGGACCAAAAACTAAGGTGGGGAGTCGAATCGAAAACCCCGCCGACGTCTTTGTCCCATCGATACCCGTTTTGTTGATTAGCCCTCGATGAGCCCCAGGTGCACAAAGGCATTCCAGATGCCATCGTCGTCAACATCGCTGGTCACGAAATCGGCCGCGGCCTTGCACTCGTCGCCGCCCGACCCCATGGCCACACCCGTGGCGCACGCCTCGAACATGGGAATGTCGATCTTGGCGTCGCCAAAGGCCACGGTATCGGCGCGGTCGGTACCCAGGTGCTCGAGCAGCGTGTCGACGGCATGCGCCTTGGTGATACCGCGCACGCCCATGTCGCCAAAGAGCGCCGTCTCGCCCGCGCCGCCCCAGGTGTGACACTCAAGGTCGGGGAACTCCTCGATGCTATCTAGGTGGTCCTGATAGCTCGACAGGATAAAGCTCACCTTGTTGAGGTCGTCGCGGTAGAGCGGCGCGCCGTAGACCATGCCGTGCATGACGTCGTCGGTCTCGAGTGTATCGGCACCTTCCACGCCCTTGCGACCGGCATAGATCCTCAGCACCGGGCGCGCCGCCTCGCGGAAATGCTCGCTCGCGAACAGGCCGTTGTTGCTCTCGAGATAGAACTCGAGGCCGCGACCGTGCAGCCAGTCGACGATATGACGACACTGGTCGGCGGTGATGAGCTGGTGCATGACAACCTCGCCCGCCGACTCGACATAAGAACCGTTGCCGCCGATCATGCCGTCAAAGCCGATGGCCTCGAGCTCGGGCGGCACCTCGGCCTTGCTGCGGCCCGTGCACATATAGGCCAGGTGCCCATTGGCGCGGGCGGCCTGAATGGCCGCCACGCAGGACGCGGGAATGTTGCCCTCGTAGTCGGTGATCGTGCCATCGACATCAAGGAACAGTATTTTGCGGGAGGACATAGAGCGGCCCTTTCTGGATTGGGAGGCGAAGCGCGACAGCAGTGATAAGCCCACAGGTTGAGCAGGCGTCAGCGAGCCGGCTCCAAGTGCCCCAGGTCGCCGCGAAAGAGGAGCGACGCGTACTTCCGTACGCGAGCGACGGTTTGAGTGGCGAGATGGGGTGCTTGGAGCCGGCGCAGCGTCGACCGGTCCGGCGTTCGGTAGAACGCCGGAACCTAAAGACCGTTGGACTTGATGATCTTCTGGTATGCGAAGAAGCTGTCCTTGCGGCGACGCTCGTAGGTACCGGTGCCGTCGTCGTACTTATCGACATGGATGAAGCCGTAGCGCTTACGCATCTCGCCGGTGCCGGCGGACACCAGGTCGATGGGGCCCCACCAGGTGTAGGCGATCAGGTCGACGCCGTCGGCGACGGCCTCGCCCATGGCCTTGATGTGGCTCTGCAGATAGGCGATGCGGTACGGATCGTGGATAGAGCCGTCCTCCTCGACCTCGTCGTAGGCGCCCATGCCGTTCTCGACCACCATCAGCGGAATCTCGTAGCGGGCGTAAATCTCGTTGAGGGCGATGCGCAGGCCCAGCGGGTCGATTTGCCAACCCCAGTCGGTGGACTCCAGGTAGGGGTTCTTGCCGCCAAAGGTCATGTTGCCCTCGGTCATCTCGTGGTCCTTGTGGGTGCCCACGGTGCCGGACATGTAGTAGCTAAAGGTGTAGAAGTCGACCTTGCCGTCGGCGATATCCTGCAGGTCGCCGTCCTCCATCGCGAGCTCGACGCCGTTCTCGGCCCAGAAGCGTTTGGCGTAGAACGGGTACTTGCCGCGCACCTGCACGTCGGAGCAGTACCAGTTCATAGAGTTCATCTGCTGCTGCGTGGCGAACACGTCGACCGGATCGCACGTGGCGGCGTAGGAGAGGATGAAGCAATCCATGTTGCCCATCTTGAACTGCGGGTAGTGCTCGTGGGCGTAGCGCACGACGCGGCCGCTGGCCACGAACTGATGGTGCAGGGCCTGATAGCGCTGCTGAGCGGTGGTCTTGATGGCGCTTGCCGGACCCTCGAAGCCCTGGATCAGACCGGTCTCCATCATGGCGCCCATGTCCATGGTGCCGCAGTTAATCTCGTTGAAGGTGAGCCAGAACTTAACCTTGTCCTGGTAGCGGTCAAAGACGGTCTGGCAGTATTTCTCGAAGAAGCCGATGAGCTCGCGGCTCGCCCAGCCGTTGTACTTCTCGACCAGGTGATAGGGCATCTCGTAGTGCGAGAGGGTCACGAGCGGCTCGATGTTGTGAGCGCGCAGGCAGTCGAAAACGCGGTCGTAGAAGGCGAGGCCGGCCTCGTTGGGCTCGGCGTCGTCGCCGTTGGGGAAGATACGGCTCCAGGAGATGGACATGCGGAACATGTTGAAGCCCATCTCGGCGAACAGCGCAATGTCCTCCTCGTAGTGATGGTAGAAATCGATGCCGTCATGGTTGGGATAGAAGCGGTTGGGGTCGATATCGATCGTGATCTGGCGCGGCTCCTTATAGCTGCCGCCCAGGAAGTGGTCGTCGACGGAAGCGCCGCGGCCGTCCACGTTCCAAGCGCCCTCAAACTGGTTGGCGGCGGTGGCGCCACCCCAATAGAAACCCTCGGGGAACTTGATGTTTGCCATGAGCATCTCCTTTGCATCGTGGGTCGATAAGCCGAGTATCGCCCACGCGGGGGACATGCGGGGGCGGGCGCGCCAAACCCGACACTTCTTTTCGCGCCGGCTGCGCGCCGCCGCCCCGCCCCTGACACTTCCTGATACCTGCCAAATAGTGTCAAAATAAACCTGTCCCTTTTTGGTCGGTTTAGTGAGTGCGGGAGTTCGCATGGATATCAAACGCAAGATTTCCGAGGCGCAGGGCCTTACCCCTACCGAGCAGCAGCTCGGCATCTCGGCCCTTGCCATGGGCGAAGACATCCGCGGGCTGTCCATTAAGGAGTTCGCCGCACGCACCAACGTTTCGGTCGCGAGCGTGCACCGCTTTTGCAAAAAGCTCGGCCTCGAGGGCTTTAAGGACCTCAAGGTCGAGCTCATGCGCCTGGCAACCGAGGCGGGCAACCGCCGCGACGTGGATATCAACTTTCCCTTCGATGCCACATCCACGCCCGCACAGATCATGGAGCGCATGGAAGGGCTCTACCAGACCACGCTGGCCGAGACACAGGAGATGCTCGACCCCATGCAGCTCGACCATGCTGCCAAGCTTATCGCCAACGCCCGACAGGTCGACATCTACACGGGCTCGCACAACCTCTACCCAGCGGGGATGTTCCACGACCGCTTGCTTTCGGCCGGCAAGAGCGCCACATGCTACGACGGCGTCGAAGCCCAGGTACGCACGGCGCTCGCCTCGGGCCCCGACCATGTGGCAATCGTCATCTCCTACAGCGGCCTCGCGCCCAACCTCAAGGAAATCTTGCCGATCCTCAGCAGCCGGCATGTTCCCGTCATTGTCATCGGCACGCCATACTGCGCGCGCATTCACCCCGGATTCTCCGCCTACCTTACGGTGAGCGATCACGAGAGCATGACGCACCGCATCACGCAGTTCGCGAGCCACATCGCCGTGCAATACGTGCTCGATTCGCTCTACAGCAGCTACTTCGCCAAAGACTACGCCCGCTGCGCCGAGTTCCTAGAGCGCTCATTCCCCTACACCCGCCTCCCCGGACTCAAATAACAATCCGGCCCCACCGCGTCTCCAATCGCCCTCCTAAGTTGCGGTGAAATAGTTCTTGTTTAGGCCCTAGACCAGCACTTTCAGGAACTATTCCACCGCAACTCGTTGGCACAGGGGCATCGGGCGGACGGCGGGCTTTTACTTGCGAGGCGTCGGCAAAACAAAGAGTCCGTGCTGGTTGCAGTAGAGATGCATTCTGCCGCGCCCTGTGATATGAAATCGCGGCTGCACCAATTGCTCGGGATAGAGCTTTTTGAGGCAGATGCCGTCCATGGTCGTATAGGCTACAAAGCTAATGTAGTGGTCCTTGGTCATGGGATGATCGAGCGTGACGTACCAATCGTCCTCGACGCGCTCAATGGAAAAGGCGTGGTCCGCATCCGGCTCTTCGGCCTCCTGAGGAAACATCGTGGAACCGCAGCAGCTAAAGCTGCCTTCCCCGAGCGCATGCACCACGTTTCCGCAGATAGGACAAACATAAAACACGCCTTTGAGCATGTTGCCCGCGCGATTGGCATTAGTCCGAATGTCACCAGCCAAAAGCTCGGCCACGCTTACGCCGAGCCTCTGGGCCAGAGGCTCAACGAGGGAAATGTCTGGAAGACCACGGCCGGACTCCCACTTGCTGACAGCTTTATCGGTCACGCCAAGGCTTTCCGCCAAGGCGCGCTGAGTGAGGCCACGCTCTTCACGCAGCCGCTTGATGGCAGACGCGGCCAAAAAAGTTTGGGGGACATTGCTTTGCGGTGTCTGGTTCATGGGATGTCCAATCAGATTGAAGGAATGGAGCGAACCGGTTCAAAAGCCAGTATCCATTTGAAGATTGCCCTCGACAACCTACGCTGCGTAGACATGCACCAACCGAATGAGCGTGGATTTTTGGACACCTAAACCACGAGCGTGGATAATCTCCCACTTTGAGCCCACACATAGGCCAAAAACGGGAGATTATCCACTCTCGTTTTGGACGGCACGTTTTTCCGGCGCCCCTGTAGCTCCTGTAAGCACGACTTCTCGTCATTAGATTACTCATACCAATTCTAATAACTATTTACGCCTTAAACTCGTTATTAGAATCTGGTGCAAGGGGGACAGGTTGATCTGCACCATGTTGGTGCAAAGTAACCTGTCCCCCCTTGCACCAAAGCCTTGACATGGAGTGTCCCAAGGCGCCGGCACAAAAGGAACGTCCCCAAGTGCCGACCAAGGCAACGCCGATGTTTTGGCAACGACAGCGAAAGCCCGCCAGAGCGAGCAAGGTGCCTTGAAACAAGGCGGCATAGACCTTTTGGTCATGCCGCCGAAGTTGAAAGGCAGATTGCCGCTCTGGCGGGCTTGCAGCGTCAAGCCGTTACGCGGTTTGTAAAACCGCGTAACTACCTACTCCCGAGCTCCGTACTGCTCGTAGTAGGCGTCGATGGCGGTCTTGAGCTCGTCATCGATGACGACCTTGCCGTCAACCTCGTGGTTGTAGAGAGTCTCGACGACCTCGGCCATGGAAACGATACTCGCGACGGGGAAACCGTACTTGGCCTCGATCTCCTTCTGCGCGGTGGTCACGCCACCCTTGCCGACCTCCATGCGGTTGAGGGACACGATCAGGCCCTTAATCTCGACATCGGCAGCCGCCTTGACCTTGGGATAGGTCTCGTCGATGGACTTACCGCTGGTGGTGACGTCCTCGACCATAATCACGCGGTCGCCGTCCTGGGGCTCGTAGCCCAGCAGGTTGCCCTTGTCGGCGCCGTGGTCCTTGGCCTCCTTGCGGTCGCAGCAGTACTTGACCTCCTTGCCGTAGAGGTCGTGGAAGGCGACGGCGGTGACCACGGACAGGGGGATGCCCTTGTAGGCCGGCCCGAACAGGACGTCGAAGTCCGTGCCAAAGTTGTCGTGGATGGCGCGGGCGTAGAACTCGCCGAGCTTCTTGAGCTGGTAGCCGGTGACGTAGGCGCCAGCGTTCATGAAGAACGGGGACTTGCGGCCGCTCTTGAGCGTGAACTCGCCAAACTTGAGGACGTTGCTCTCGACCATGAAGTCAATGAACTCGCGCTTGTAGTCTTCCATGGGGCTCCTTTCGAGGCGCGGGGGCGCGTGGTTGCCACCGCACGATCTGTCGCGTGCCTGTGTCGAGGCAATTCTAGCGGGTTGGCTGGGGCTTCCGCGGTGCGATGCCCGACCGTTTGCCAGTTGGTCACGACCGGGTTTGGCCGCGTGTTGCCGCTTGCGGTACAGTTAACAGGTTGAACAGTGGGTTTGGCCGCGCGGACGCGCGCTTTGCGCGGGTGGGCGGCCGTTTGTCTGCAAGGGAGAAGTCCCATGGACCGCAAGACCATCGCCAGCCTGTATGCCGACGCCGCCGAGCTCGGCGGCCAGACCGTCACCGTCGCCGGATGGGTTCGTTCCATCCGCGACATGAAGAACTTCGGCTTCGTCACGCTCAACGACGGCAGCTGCTTCAAGGACCTGCAGGTAGTCGTCAACCGCGAGAACCTCGGCGACGCCGTCTACGACGACGTCATCGCGCAGTCCGTGGGAGCGGCGCTCTCCTTCGAGGGCGTGCTCGAGCTCACCCCCGACCGTCCGCAGCCGTTTGAGCTGCAGGCCAAGTCCTACGTGGTGGAGGGCGCCTCCGCCCCCGACTACCCCATGCAGAAGAAGCGTCAGACCCGCGAGTTCCTGCGCACCCAGCAGCACCTGCGCAGCCGCACCAACCTCTTCCGCGCCGTCTTCCGCGTGCGCAGTGTGGCCGCCTTCGCCATCCACCAGTTCTTCCAGGAGCGCGGCTTTGTGTACGTCAACACGCCGATCATCATAGCCTCCGACGCCGAGGGTGCCGGCGAGATGTTCCGCGTGACCACGCTCGAC
>CAVCKO010000023.1:0-43560 GCA_963602825.1 Treponemataceae bacterium
GGTTACTTCCGTTGGAAATCTCGCCACCGCGGTCAATCGCGTCCTTAAGCATGCCGTACTTAGCAGAGTCGTAGTTATAGGCCTGCTTCATAAACGGAATAAGCGACCATCGACGGTCGAACTGGTAATAACCCAGCGCGTTGTATCCGTCGCCATACGAAAAGCCCTGGTTGTAATTGCCGTGGCTCTCGTACTTGGTAAAGTACTTCATCTCGTCGGTCACGTTGACAAACGAAACACTCTGAACCGACCTCAGCACGCCCGAGAAAGACTGCTGGGTGTAGAGGCCCTTATCGATATCGGTGGCATCCGAGGCAACGCCCGGCGTGGGCTCCTCGGCTATAGCGGTTGCGGGTGCGGCAACGGCGCCAAACGAAAGCGCCAGCGTCAGGCCCGCAACAATCGCAGAATGCTTGGGTTGCATACGTCCTCCCTGCATCGGTGTGGTTAAAGTGCAGTTTGCAAAGATGGATTCAGTATTACAGCTCCCCGTTTGTTGCACAACAACCCATCGGTAAACGGCAACAACCCTCCGCGAAATCTTAAGGAATTGCGCTCGAGCTACAGTTTGATATCGAAATTGATCTCGGGGACGGCGGCTAGATCGGCCAACGTCACGCCGTCGACGTACTTTTCGATCACGTCGTCCAGGCCGCGCCAGAACTTGACCGTTGAGCACAGATCACTACGGGTGCAGCTGTTGTCGATGCCATCGCACGCCACCGGGGCCGTACTGCCCTCGACGGCGCGAAGGATGTCGCCGGCGCGCACCTCGGCCGGGTCCTTGGCCATCATGTAGCCGCCGCCCTTGCCGCGCACGCTCTTAAGCAGGTCAGCCTTCATAAGCGGACGAACCAGCTGCTCCAGATACTTTTGCGAGATATGCTCGCGGTCGGCGACCTCGCGCAGGGCAATCTTGCCCTCGGCGTCACCAAGCGCTGCGATATAAATCATCAAACGGAGGGCATAGCGGCCCTTGGAAGAAATGAGCATACCTACCCTTCCATAACGCTGGGGACAAGCACTGCCGATGAATTTGTCCCACAATCTGAAAAGTCGAGTGGATTAGTCGGGTTTTCCCTTGACTAACGCCGAACCCATAGTAACTTTATTCCGAGAAGATTCCTAGGGTTTAGTACACCTATGAGTACATCATATACAGAGAGGGACAGCATGAGTGCAAATCCGCTGCTTTCCATCGAAGGTCTCACCGCCTCCGTGGACGAGAAGACCATCCTCCACAACGTCAACCTCAACGTCGCCGCCGGCGAGACCCACGTGCTGATGGGCCCCAACGGCGCCGGCAAATCCACCCTCGGCCACCTGGTCATGGGCGACCCAGTCTACACCGTGCAGGACGGCCGCATCGTCTTTGACGGCCAGGACATCACCGAGCTCACCACCGACAAGCGTTCGCGCGCCGGCCTGTTCCTGAGCTTCCAGGCCCCGGTCGAGATCCCGGGCGTGCCGCTGTCGAGCTTTTTGCGCGCCAGCATCGCCGGCCGCCCCGGCCTGGAGATGAAGGGCAAGGAGTTCCGCCGTCGCGTCAAGGAGCTCGCGGCCGAGCTCAACATGGATACCGCCTACCTCAACCGCGAGCTGGGCGTTGGCTTCTCGGGTGGCGAGAAGAAGAAGGTCGAGATGCTCCAGCTCCTGCTGCTGCAGCCCAAGCTCGCCATCCTGGACGAAACCGACTCCGGCCTGGACGTCGACGCGCTTTCCACCGTCAGCCACGGCATGGACGCCTACCGCAAGAGCTGCGACGGCTCCATGCTCATCATCACGCACAACACGCGCATCCTGGAGCACCTGGATGTCGACCGCGTCCACGTTATGGTCAAGGGCCACATCGTGCGCGAGGACGACGCCTCGCTCATCCCCTGGATCGATAAGAACGGTTTTGAGACCTTCGAGCGCGAGGCCGCCGAGCAGCGCGCCCAGGCCGAGACCGCCGCTGCCGAGCAGCAGGCGTAAAGGGGCGACGCAATGACCAAGAACCGCACCGAGGTCGCGGACATCGACCGCAGCCTCTACGACTTCACCTATGGCGAGGAGGGTTTCGAGCGACTCGACGCCGGCATCACGCCCGACATCGTGCGCGAGATCAGCGCCAAGAAGGACGAGCCGCAATGGATGCTCGACCTGCGCCTCAAGTCCCTCGAGATCTTCAATCGTTTCCCGGATCCGACGTGGGGCCCATCCATCGAGGGCCTGGACATGGACAACATCGTCACCTACGTCAAGCCCAACACCGACCAAAAGCACGACTGGGAGTCGGTGCCCGACGACATCAAGAACACCTTTGAGCGCCTGGGCATTCCCGAGGCCGAACGCAGCTATCTGGCAGGCGTCGGCGCGCAGTACGACTCCGAGCTCGTCTACCACAACATGCAGGACACCGCGTCCAAGATGGGTATCGTCTACTCCGGCATTGAGGAGGCCCTGCACGACCCGCAGTGGGAGCCGCTCATCCACGAGAAGTTCATGACGCTCATCCCGCCCACCGACCACAAGTTTGCAGCCCTGCACGGCGCCGTGTGGTCGGGCGGCTCGTTTGTCTACGTGCCCAAGGGCACCAAGCTCGACTTCCCGCTGCAGAGCTACTTCCGCCTCAACGCCAAGGGCGCCGGCCAGTTTGAGCACACGCTCATCATCGTCGAGGATGACGCCGACCTGCACTTTATCGAGGGCTGCTCCGCGCCCAAGTACAACGTGGCCAACCTCCACGCCGGCGCTGTCGAGCTCTTTGTGGGCAAGCGCGCGCATCTGCGCTACTCGACCATCGAGAACTGGTCCAAGAACATGTATAACCTCAACACCAAGCGTGCGCGCGTGGACGAGGACGGCGACATCGAGTGGATCAGCGGCTCCTTCGGCAGCCACGTGGGCTACCTCTACCCCATGAGCGTGCTCAACGGCCGCCGCGCCCGCTCGAGCTTTACCGGCATTACCTTTGCCGGCGCCGGCCAAAACCTCGATACCGGCTGCAAGGTCGTGCTCAACGCGCCCGAGACCTCGGCGACCGTCGAGACCAAGGGCATCTCCAAGAGCGGAGGCATCCAGACCTTCCGCAGCTCCATCGTGGCCACGCCCAAGGCCGAGGGCTCCAAGGCAACCGTGAGCTGCCAGTCGCTCATGCTCGACGACCAGAGCCGCTCCGATACCATCCCCGCCATGGACATCCGCGCCAAGAACGTCGACATCGGCCACGAGGCAACTATCGGCCGCATCGGCGACGATAAGGTGTTCTACCTGATGAGCCGCGGTATCTCGGAGGAAGATGCCCGCACCATGATCGTCAACGGCTTTGCCAACCCGGTCTCCAAGGAGCTGCCGCTTGAGTACGCCGTCGAGATGAACAACCTGATCAAGCTCGAGATGGAAGGAGCGATCGGATAATGAAACAGGAAACCAACACCGCTGCAACCACGCTCGAGCAGGTTAACGCGATGCCCGCAGCAACTTGGGGTTGGCTCAAGATGAACCAGACCAAGCTCGAGCTTTCCGACGAGCTTACCACCGCTCCCGCCGAGGCCGTTGAGGTCGAGGGCCTGGACGAGCAGTTCGCCGGCTCGGCCGACGCCTTCGACGCCGCCATGGAAGCCATGGCCGAGCGCTTCCCCGAGCGCCGTGCCGCCGCCCCCGGTGATGCCGCCGATCGCGCCCGCATCACGCCCGAGACCGAGCTCGACGTGCCCGCCACCTCCGTCTACCAGGCCGGCGCCATCAAACTCGAAGAGGAACTCTCCCCCGCCGAGGCCTTCGAGACCGGCATGGGTGAAGCAGCCTACACCTACCTGGCCGAGCGCGCCGTCAAGCGCATCGTTATCGATGTGCCCGCCTATCAGCATGCTACGGTTACCGTGCGCGTGAGTGGCGTCGACGCAGCGGCTGCGATTGCCGCCATCGACGTCGTCGCCCACCCGCAGGCAACGCTCGACCTGCAGATCGCCCTGGACTCCCCCGTTGCCGGCGAGGGCGTCGTGGGCTCCGTGCTGCGCGTGTGCGCCCACGAGTACGCCACCGTCAACGTGACCTGCACGCAGACGCTCGACGACAGCTGGATCGCGCTCGACGACACCGGCCTGTTCCTGGACGAGGGCGCGCGCGTCAACGTACAGCACACCGTCCTGGGTGCCGGCGCCAGCGCCACCGGACTTGCCGGAGACCTGCTGGGCGACACCGCCAAGGTGACGATCGATACCGATTACCTGGGCGCCCGCGAGCAGGTGCGCGACTTTAACTACGAGCTGCGCCACCGCGGCCGCAAGACCGAGTGCGAGATCGACGCCAACGGCGTGCTGACTGGCACGTCCAAGAAGGTCTACCGCGGCACCATCGACCTCGTGCACGGCTGCAAGGGCGCAACCGGCACCGAGCGCGAGACGGTGCTCTTGGCCAACAAGGGCGTCGACAACAAGACCGTCCCCGTCATCCTGTGCGACGAGGACGATGTCGCCGGCAACCACGGCGCCACCATCGGCCACGTCCGCGACGAGCAGCTGTTCTACCTCGCCTGCCGCGGCCTTAACCAAAACGCCGCCGAGGACCTGTTCATTCGCGCCAAGCTTGAGGACGCCGCACTTTCCGCCGCCGACGAGCGCACCCGCGCCGCCGTCGTCCGCCTGGGCAACAACCTGATCGATAACTTTGAAGAGGAGCTCGCATGATCGACACCGAGCACGTTAAATGCGATACCTGCACCGCCCCCGAGCCCATGGAGCTCGACGCCAGCGACGAGGCTTCGCGCGGCTGGCCTACCGTGGACATCGAGACCAACCCCTACAAGGGCCAGTTCCCGCTGTTCCAGCAGCACCCCGAGATCGCCTTCCTCGATAGCGCCGCCACCGCGCAGCGCCCCGCCTGCGTGCTCGACGCCGAGCGCGACTTCTACCAGCGCATGAACGCCAACCCCCTGCGCGGTCTGTACTCGCTGTCCGTCGAGGCCACCGACGCCATCGCAAAGGTCCGCCAGCAGATCGCCGACGTCATCGGCGCCGCCCAGGCCAACGAAGTCGTCTTCACCCGCAACACGAGCGAGTCGATCAACCTGGTCGCCAAGAGCTTTGCGCCCACGGTGCTCGAACCCGGCGACGAGGTCGTCATCACCATCATGGAGCACCACTCCAACCTGATTCCGTGGCAGCAGGTCTGCCGCGAGACCGGTGCCAAGCTTGTCTACCTCTATCCCACCAAGACCGGCCAGCTCACGACCGAGGAGGTTCTGTCCAAGGTGGGCCCCAAGACCAAGATCTTGGCTGTGGGCCAGGTCTCTAACGTTCTGGGCGTTGAGAACCCGGTCAAGAACCTCGGCAAGCTCGTGCACAAGTATGGCGGCTATCTGGTCGTCGACGGCGCGCAGTCGCTGCCGCACATGCCGGTCAACGTGGCCGATCTGGGCGCCGACTTCTTTGCCTTTAGCGCACACAAGGCCATGGGCCCCATGGGCATCGGCGTGCTGTGGGGCAAGATGGACCTGCTCAACGCCATGCCGCCCATGCTCACCGGTGGCGAGATGATCGACTCCGTGACCGAGCAGGACGCCGTCTGGGCGCCCGTCCCCGAGAAGTTCGAGGCCGGCACGCAGGACGCCGCCGGCATCTTTGCCACGGGCGCGGCGCTTGATTACCTGGTTAACACCGTGGGCTACGAAAACATCCAGGCCCGCGAGCAGGCACTCGTCCACTACCTGATGGGCGAGCTCATGCAGCTCGACTTTGTCCAGATCATCGGCTCCATCTATTGGGACAACCACCACGGCGTCGCGAGCTTTAATGTCAAGGGCATCCATCCGCACGATGTCGCGAGCATCATGGACATGGACGGCGTCTGCATCCGCGCCGGTCACCACTGCGCGCAGCCGCTGCTCACCTGGCTGGGCGTCGAGAACCTTGCCTGCTGCCGCGCCAGCGTGGCTTTCTACAACGACAAGGCCGACATCGACAAGTTCATCGCCGGTCTGCATCACGTTTGGAGCACGTTCAATGGGTAATTTATACACCTCCACCACGTTTATGGAGCACAACTCGCACCCCGACTATAAATACGAGATGGATACCCCCACGCACGAGCACGAGGGCATCAACCCCAGCTGCGGTGACGAACTCACCCTGCAGCTACGTGTCGAGAACGATGTAATCGAGGAGGCCTCGTTTACCGGACACGGCTGCGCCATCAGCCAGGCCAGCGCCGACATCATGGCCGACCTCATCACCGGCGAGACGGTCGAGGAGGCGCGTCGTCTGGCAGGGCTTTTCCTCGCCATGATCCGTGGCGAGAAACTCTCCGAGGAGGACCTGGAAGACCTGGACGAAGCCGCCCAGCTCCAGGACATCTCGCACATGCCCGCCCGCGTCAAGTGCGCCGAGCTCGCCTGGCGCACCCTCGACGGCATGCTCGAGGAGCAAGCTAACCAATAGCGGATGCCCCAAATCCAAGGATTTTGATGCCGAGCCGCCCGATACGGGCGGCTCGGCTTTTTTCATAACAAGTGCACACGCAGCCCATGCGTCCGACGCCCCGTCTGTCATTTATCGCACGGCCAACCACGAACACGAGCGTTTTCCACCGTACCAAAGGCTTGCGGCAGGGCCACGGACCCGCCAAGCAATGTGCCAAGCCCCGTCCTACTGGGCTCCGGCTCGCCTCGCGCCTGCCGCAGACGGGTCCCATAGGGTACGGCGTGCATTTTTTCGAGTATTCTGCACGCCAAGTCGTGTGTATACGCGTCGGAAGCGTTAATCAACATCTCCGGTCGCCTTTATATTGCGTTTTAGAACAAGTATCGCGGCCTCAGGGGGGCGCAAACATGAGCTTCGGGGGCACATCGGCAGGCATAAATAGCTTCGGGGCCCGTATGTTGCAAAATTGCGGCGGTGCCGACAGTACCACGATGCAGAAAACTCCGCTTTTTGCACGGCGCAGACGGGGGTAGGTACGGGCAAAACCGAGCTGAGGCGTTATTTTATGCATAACGGCGTCTGTTCTATGCAAATTAAGAAGTGCAGTTACCGTACCCGAGCTTTTAGAACAATAGCTGTGGCGTATGGGCGACCCTAGCTGCGGTGCACAGGCGGCCCTACACCACGTTTCCGCCAGTCCGCACCGCCGCTCGCGCACGGGCGCGCACAATACGAGAAACGGTACTTTTGCCAATCCCCGTATACCGCTCAATCTGACGCACCGTAAAACCAGCATCGTGCAATCCAAGAATAACGACATTGCGTTGCGCCGACGATGCGGCTTTAACCACGTGGAGCGGAACCCCGAGCCCCTTCGCCAACTTTTCGGCAAAGGCGTGGCGTTCCCACTCCGTCTCTTTCATATCGCACAGCGTTGGCTCGCCGCCCTCGGGCGTCGAAAGCGAATAGGCAGCAAAGGCCTCGGCAGAACTAAAAAGCTCAAGCACACAAGAAGGATCGGAAAATCCCCTCGTGGCATCTGCCGCATCGCTGTCGTAAGCGCGCAGATGCTCCGCAAAGCTGCTCCAGGGATAACGCTCGATTAGGCTAACGCCCGCCTCCTGCGGATCGGCGTGTACAGAGCGAATAGCCTCCATCACCTGCCAGTCGGTATCGAGCGAGCGGCGCTCAAAACGCTCACGAAATAGGCAGCCCGCGCGCCCGGTACGCTTATTGAACCGACGAGCATACGTCAGCAGAAGCCGCTGCATGGCTGCGCTCATTTTGTCCTCGTAATCCAAAAGCACCAGATCCACGTAGTCGCTCATGAGACACCACGCCACAATCGTCACCTGGGCATCGCGGCAGCAGTCGCGCATCAGCTCCAGAAACTCCCAGCGGTCGTCATCGGTCTCAAAGATCAGTTGCTTGCCTGTACCGCGGGCGCAGACATGGTAAAAGCCGGTGACCGTTCTCCAAACGCGCTGCATGACGCTCCCCTCGCCGGGATCTGCTTGCCATCCAATACAGCACGATTGAAGCGTGCCATCAAAACATTCACGCAAAACAACTACGCCACACGGCAAAAGGCAGTATACAGGCGGCGAACGGCATCATAGCTACAGGTCAGACAACGCGACATAGTCAAAAGCTTGAACAGAACCGACCCCCTTCAGCGAACCGCACAGCCGCAAACAGCTTTGTTAAATCGCTTCAATTGAAAGTTCCGCGCTTCTCGCTACGAAAACTGAGCCGTTCGCCGAATATTCCGTGCATTTCGCGGTATTATAGGGGCTGCATGTCATGTCCCTTTCGAAGGGTCGCCCGGCAATCGCCAGCCACGACCCCCAGACGGGACGCCAACACGATAGAGAGGAGAGGCATGCAGTACTCACAGGAAGTGGAGAACATGTGCCCCGTTGCCAAGGGTGCATACCACGGCCCCGCACCCATCCCCGAGGAGGGCAAGTGGGTCCAGGCTAAGGAGATTTCCGACATCTCCGGTCTTACGCACGGTGTGGGTTGGTGCGCACCTCAGCAGGGCGCCTGCAAGCTCACGCTGAACGTCAAGGACGGCATCATCGAGGAGGCCCTGGTCGAGACCATCGGCTGCTCCGGCATGACGCACTCCGCCGCCATGGCTTCCGAGATCCTTCCCGGCAAGACCATCCTCGAGGCCCTCAACACCGACCTCGTCTGCGACGCCATCAACGTTGCTATGCGCGAGATCTTCCTGCAGATCGTTTACGGCCGCAGCCAGACCGCGTTCTCCGAGGGCGGCCTGCCCGTGGGCGCCTCCCTCGACGACCTCGGCAAGGGCCTTCGCTCTCAGGTCGGCACCATGTTCGGCACCAAGGCCAAGGGCGCTCGTTACCTCGAGCTCGCTCAGGGCTACGTCACCCGCATGGCTCTCAACGACAAGAACGAGATCATCGCGTTCGAGTTCCTGAACCTCGGTAAGTTCACCGACGCCGTCAAGGCCGGCAAGACCCCCGAGGAGGCCATCGCTGGCGCTATGGGCCACTATGGTCAGTGGGAGAACGCTGCCAAGTACATCGACCCGCGCACCGACGAGGAGACTCACTCTGTCGCCAGCGTGTTCCCGGTTCACGAGTAGAAAGGGAGGGAAATAACTATGACTGTTACGTTCGAAGGTTACGAGCGCCGCGCTGACAAGATCAACAAGTGCCTCGCCGACAACGGCATCGCCTCCCTCGAGGAAGCTCTGCAGATCTGCACCGACAAGGGCTTCAACCCGCGTGAGATCGTCAACAACACCCAGTCCATCGCCTTCCAGAACGCCGAGTGGGCCTACACCCTCGGCTGCGCTCTCGCCGTCAAGCGCGAGGCCAAGACCGCTTCTGAGGCTGCCGCCATCATCGGCGAGGGCATCCAGGCCTTCACCGTTCCCGGCTCCGTCGCCGAGGACCGCAAGGTCGGTCTGGGCCACGGCAACCTGGGCGCCATGCTGCTCTCCGACGACACCGAGTGCTTCGCCTTCCTGGCCGGCCACGAGTCCTTCGCTGCCGCTGAGGGCGCTATCGGCCTGGCTCTGAACGCCAACAAGGCTCGTAAGAAGCCGCTGCGCGTTATCCTCAACGGTCTGGGCAAGGACGCTGCTCAGATCATCGCACGCATCAACGGCTTCACCTATGTGAAGACTCAGTTCGACTACTACACGGGCGAGCTCAAGGTCGTCGAGACCATCCCCTACTCCGATGGTCCCCGCGCTGCCGTTAACTGCTACGGCTCCGACGACGTCCGCGAGGGCGTTGCCATCATGTGGCACGAGAACGTCGACATCTCGATCACCGGTAACTCCACCAACCCCACGCGCTTCCAGCACCCCGTCGCTGGCACCTACAAGAAGGAGCGCATCGAGGCTGGCAAGAAGTACTTCTCGGTCGCTTCTGGTGGCGGCACTGGCCGTACCCTGCACCCGGACAACATGGGCGCCGGCCCTGCCTCTTACGGCATGACCGACACCATGGGCCGTATGCACTCCGACGCCCAGTTCGCCGGTTCTTCCTCCGTGCCTGCGCACGTTGACATGATGGGTCTCATCGGCATGGGCAACAACCCCATGGTCGGTGCCACCGTCGCCTGCGCTGTCGCCGTCGAGGAGGCCCTCAAGGCCTAATCGCGCCCACGCGATGCTCATATAGTTGAGCTTTGGAGCCGCTATCCACCCGGGTAGCGGCTCTTTTTGTTTGCGCTGTCGCAGGGTAACATATGCCGATATATCAGTTGGGGCGAAATACGAGATGTGATGAGATGGAGCGTCAGAGCGCCCATGACGTCCACCAGCCATATTTGCCCTTTACCGATTTGCCGAGTCTTTGCGGCCCCATTGCCGATCACCCATGCGACAATGCGCCGGACGAGAAAGGAATCCGATGGAATCGACTGATGTACTGGTAATTGGATCTGGCATTGCGGGCCTTTGCGCCGCCATCGAAGCGGCGCGCGCGGGCGCGACCGTCACTGTGGCAAGCGCCGGCAAGACTATGAGCGGATCGAGCTTTTTCCCGGGAACCTGGGGTCTCGGCCTTATTGGCCCCGTCGACGAAAACGACGAACAGGACCTCATCGACACCATCCAGACCGTCGGCGGCGGCGTTGCCGACCCCGAGCTCGTCCAGACGTTTGTCCACGGTATTCCTAAGGCCATCCAATGGCTCGAGCAGGATTTAGGTGTTGAGCTCCAGCGTCCGCAAAGCGCCGAGAGCGCCCAGCAAAAGCAATTTATCCCCTGCTTCGACCACAAGACGCGAATGTGGCGCGGCCTCACCCGCAAGCCCCTTGAGGACGCGTGTACGGCCCAGATCGAGTCTCTCGGCATTCGCCTGCTCCCCCGCCACGTGCTTATAGACCTTGTTGAAGATACGAATGGAAAGATTGTCGGTGCCGTGCTCTACGACCGCACAAGCGAGCAACTCGTGCCTATGGCAGCCAAGGCCATTATCATCGCCGCGGGCGGTACGGGTGGCCTATTCGAGCGCAGCCTCACTTCCGCCGACGTGCTCAGCTCATCACAGGCCATCGCGCTGTCGCACGGTGCGTCCCTTACTAATATAGAGTTCATGCAGATGATGCCCGGCTTTATCGAGCCCAAACAAAACCTTGTCTTTAACGAGAAGACCTGGCGTTACGTCAAGTTCGACCAACCGGTCGATATTGCCGACGACAAGTTGGACGATCTGCTTGAGCAACGCTCCGGATATGGCCCCTTCACTTCGCGCCTGGCTTCCCGCGCCATCGATCTTGCCATCGATCAAGCAGGCGCCGAAGGCCTGGCGCTCCACTACGACTTCCCCCGCAAGGACGTCCCTGAGTTTGTGCAGACCTTTGCCACCTGGCTACAAGACGAGCACGGCATCGCGCCGACCGACGAGATGCGCGTAGCGATGTATGCCCACGCCGCCAACGGCGGTATCAAAATCGACAAGACCGCGTACACGGGCGTTGATGGCCTCTACGCCTGCGGTGAGGCAACAGGCGGCATGCACGGGGGCGACCGCATCGGCGGCTTATCGAGTGCCAATGGCATCGTATTCGGGCGCATCGCGGGCGCATCGGCAGCCCAGGCAGCACAGAATGCACCTGAGGCAGCCCTGAAGGCGGATATCGCCCTCCCCCAGCATGGCATTGCCGCAACAGACGCCGAGCGCCTGACCCGCAACCTCAAACACACGATGAGCACCTACTGCATGATCAACAGGACCGATGCAGGTCTATCCAAGGCTCTGCAACAGCTTGAAAGCCTGCAAGACGAGGCAACGGCCCCGAGCAAGCCACACGCCAATGACAGCGAAATCGCAGCCCTCGCCCGCCTGCAATCGCAGATTCAGCTGGCACAGGAAATGGTCAAAGCCATGCGCAACCGAACCGAAAGTCTCGGTTCCCATTATCGAGCAGACTAAACTGGACACCTATCTAAAGCAGAACACAACTAATCGATATCTATGGGCCCCGTGAACTCGAAGTGGCACGGGGCCCATACGTGTCCGCACGGCAGCGTATCCTTATTCCGAATACAGAGCGGGCAAAGCCCGCATAGACAATAGATCAGCGAGGGGGAGATATGGACAGTAGAGATATCGAGAAGTGGCGTGTCAAACTTGATAGCTACGCCAATGTGGAAGACGGCGTTGAGTATTGGCTCGCACGCGATTTAATGGAACCCATGGGATACACTCGATGGGAGAACTTCGCCGAAGTTGTTAAGAGGGCAAAAGTCTCGTGCGAAACAAATAAAACTCCAGTTGATTCCCATTTTCGTGACACCACGAAAATGGTAACTGCCGGTGTCGCCGCTCGCGCGGTTAAAGACTACAAGCTTACGCGCTATGCATGCTATTTAATCGCCCAAAACGGAGATTCAAGCAAGCCAGAGATAGCGCTCGCCCAGGCATACTTTGCCGTGCAGACGCGCCGGTTTTACCGATCCCCAGGGTAGACTCGATCTGTGAAAGCGGCTATTCCCTTTCGGGTTCGACCCCATGCGTGGTCAACAAAAAAGACGGCCAACTTACGCTGACCGTCTTAACATGCTTTGGTGGGCCGTCAGGGGGTCGAACCCTGGACCTTGGGATTAAGAGTCCCCTGCTCTACCAACTGAGCTAACGACCCGATATCAACACGAAGCAAGAACTGGGGTGGGTAAAGGGACTCGAACCCTCGACCTACGGGACCACAACCCGTCGCTCTAGCCAACTGAGCTACACCCACCGTGTCCTGTGCGCTTCGCGCTCGACTATTATTGCAAGGAACGCCACGCGATGCAAGCCCCATTTTTCAAGAATTTTGAAAAGAGTTTTTCGAGCGCGTTTCGAGCAATTCCCACCGGTTTCATAGGAGTAAACTTGCCCCACTGCAAATGCTCGAAAGGACAAGCATGAAAGAACTCTCCAACCGCACGGCGACATTTACCGATTCGGTCATCCGCCGCATGACGCGCATCTCCAATAAGTACGGTGCCGTCAACCTCTCGCAGGGCTTCCCCGACTTCGATCCCCCGGTGCAGTTGCTCGAGAGCCTCGGCACTATCGCGACCGACCCCGAGCCGCTCTATCACCAGTACTCCATCACTTGGGGTTCCCAGGCCATGCGCGAGGCGCTCGCGACCAAGCAGGAGCACTTTATGGGCATGCCGATCAACCCCAACGAGAACATCGTAGTCACATGCGGCTCCACCGAGGCCATGATGGCCGCCATGATGACGGTTACGAACCCCGGAGACAAGGTCGTCATCTTCTCGCCGTTCTACGAGAACTACGGTGCCGACACGATTCTCTCGGGCGCTGAGCCCATCTATGTGCCGCTCAACCCGCCCACGTTCGACTTCGATCGAGAGGTCCTCGAGGCGGCCTTCCGCGACAACGACCCCAAGGCCATCGTCCTGTGCAACCCGTCCAACCCCTGCGGCAAGGTCTTTACGCGCGAGGAGCTCACTTTTATTGCCGACCTGTGCAAGAAGTACGACGCCTACTGCATCACCGACGAGGTCTACGAACACATCGTCTATGCGCCCCACGAGCATGTCTATATGGCCACGCTGCCTGGCATGTTCGAGCGCACCATTAGCTGCAGCTCGCTGTCCAAGACCTACTCCATCACCGGTTGGCGTCTGGGCTACACCATTGCCCCGGCCCAGATCACCGAGCGCATCAAAAAGGTCCACGACTTCCTCACGGTGGGCGCCGCCGCTCCCCTGCAGGAGGCCGTCGTCACCGCCCTCAACTTCGACGACAGCTATTACGATGAGGTCCTCGACCTCTACACCGCCAAGCGCGACCTGTTCTGCCAAGGGCTCGACAGTATCGGTCTTGAGCATAACGTGCCGCAGGGCGCTTACTACGTCATGATGGACATCTCTGAGTTTGGCTATGACAGTGACCTCGACTTCTGCGAGGATCTCGCCTCCAAGGTTGGCGTGGGCGCCGTGCCCGGCTCGAGCTTCTTCCGCGAGCCCGTTAACCATCTGATTCGCTTCCACTTTGCCAAGCGAGACGAAACGCTTAACGCGGCGCTGGAGAACCTCAAGTCGCTACGTGATAAAATCAAGCCGCGCGGGTAAGGGCGGCCCGGCAACTAAAGCAACCAAAGAAGCCCCGTATCGCCCACCGCGTTGCAGGGCTTCTTTTTATAGCGCTTTTTTAATTTATTTAGAGCACTATATTTTAGTCACGGAGCAACTCGCCCAAGAGAGAGGGACGCTATGGCAGAGCAACAGCTTATCGGAGCGCTCGAGGCCGGCGGCACCAAGATGGTGTGCGCCACGGGCTACGCAGACGGTACGGTCCTGGAGCGTGAGCAGATCGCGACCACGACCCCGCAGGAGACCGTTGAGGCCGTCAACGCATGGTTTGCCGACAAGGGCATCGCCGCCATGGGCATCGGCGCCTTTGGCCCCACCGCGGTCAACCCCGCCTCGCCCCAGTACGGCAAGATCTTAGAGACGCCCAAGACCGCATGGCGCTACTTCGACCTGCTGGGCACCATCCAAAACGAGCTCAATATCCCCTGTGGCTACGATACCGACGTCAACGTCGCCTGCTTGGGCGAGGTCACCTTTGGTTGCGCTCAGGGCCTCAGCGACGTTGTCTACCTGACCATCGGCACCGGTGTGGGCGCCGGCGTGCTCTCGGGCGGTCAGCTCGTCCACGGCATGATGCACCCCGAGGCCGGTCACATCCTGGTCACACGCGACCCGCGTGACACCATCGGCGAGCACAGTGCCTGCCCCTTCCATGACAACTGCCTCGAGGGCCTCATCGCCGGTCCCGGCGTCAAAAAGCGCTGGGATGGCAAGAGCGCCGGAGACATGGCCGATGACCCGGAGGCCATGGATCTGCTCGCGGGCTATCTGGCACAGGCGCTCATGACCTACACGCTGTGCTACGCGCCGCAAAAGATCATCATCGGCGGCGGCGTGGCCGACCACAGCCCCATCGTGCCGCTCGCACGCAAAAAGTGCGCCGAGATGCTCAACGGCTATATCGTCACGCCCGAGGTCAACGATATCGACACCTACATCGTCAACAATAGCCTTGAGGGCAAGCAGGGCATCATGGGCTGCCTGGCCCTGGGTGCCGCCGCGCTTCAGCAGTAGGCGCGCCAAAGGGGCGCCACCTCGTCCAGCAATCCCATCCTACGGATTAACGCCGCCACGCCCTGTATAAGCCCCCAAACAAAGAAAGGCCGCCTAGGACCAAGCAATGTGTCCTAGGCGGCTTTTTTAGCATATGTGAGCGATCGTAGAAGATATCGAAGCACAACGCCCGTCATCGCTCCGCAGCAGTCGATCATCACGTCGGTGATCATACCGGCGCGACCGGGCACAAAGAGCTGAATCGTCTCGTCAATCGAGGGGATCAGCAGTAGGAAAACCGCCGTGGGAAGCAATACGTCAAAGGTGCGACGGCCCTCGATATCAAAAGCGTGCGTCGCCAGAATGCCGAGCACCATGTACTCGGTAAAATGCGCGCACTTGCGAACGACGAAGTTGGTCACCCACTCATACGGAAGACCCATGCCGTGCAGAAAGCCGCGAACGGCCTCCATAATCGACAGACTCAATGAACCGGACCCCGTGCCGGGAACCATCGAATTGCCCCAGATGAGCAGCACCATCAGGCAGGTCGCGACCGCCCATTTTCGATCGAGTTTAAGCATGCAGAAGTTATGCCTCCGCACAGAGCGGCTCAAAGCTGGCGGTGCCACCCTCGATAACGCTCAGATACGCACGGCCCGTGCGCCTTACCGCCGCAGACTGAACGCGATTGATCTCTTCCTCGAGAATCTGATTGACGCGCTCGTGACGACGGTTCTCCATGATGCCGGCAGCGATGGCCTCGGCACGCTCGATACCTTCGCGCGAGATGCGGGCGGTATCCTCGGGGAACACGGCGCTGTGGCGACCAACGTAAGCGGGGGCAGCGGGCTGAGGAGCAGGCGTAAACACCGGAGCGGCAACGGGAGCAGGCTCGACGACCTCGTCCAAAATTGCGGCAGCGGCTGCCCACATGCCCTCGTGGCCCGAATAATCGGCCATGGGGACGTCTTCCTCGGAAGTCGCATCGACAGGCTCGTCGACAGCGACGGACTGGGACGCGGAGGCCGGGACATCGACCGGGGCAGCGACCACATACGGCATGTCGTTCGAGATGACCGGCTCGTCAAGGTCATCGAGGTCGATAGCCGCAGCAGAGGCGTCGCTGATGATCGGCATGTTGGCAAGGTTCGCGTTGAACGGCGCCGCCTCCGCCGCCTGCTGCTGTGCAGGGGCGCCCCACAGCGAGCTTTCGGCAGCGCGGCGGGCGGCAATAGTCTCCTCGTCGACGGCCAGCGGCTCATCGGCGTAGGGGTCAACGGCGGTGGCGGCAGCCGAAGTCACGGGCACGGCAGTGTCATACGTAACGGATTGAGCCGTGGCGGCGTTGTTGGCGGCGTTAGCCACGAGCGCCACAAAGGCGGCCGTGCTGCCCGCAGGGGCGGCATGAGAGCCCGAGACGGCGCGCGCAGCGGCAGCGATGTCATCGCGGTTATAGGAGCCGGTCTGCCCGCCGTAGGTGAGTTCGTCGATAGCGACCTGGTAAACGTCGCGTGAGCGCGCAGGATCGCAGCTGACCGGCGAGTCATCGTCGAGCATGCTGTCGATCATGGACCAGGCATCGGCCTCGCTCATGGCGTCTGCGGCGCGAGCGATGGTGGGGACGCCATCGTCGGCACGACGGCGCTGGAAGGCACCGGTCAGGCCGGAGAAAACCGAAGAGGGCTGCGCGGCGTTTGCCTGAACGGCAGGAGCCGCAGTAGCAACGCCCTGAGGGGCAGCCCACTGCTGTTGGGCAGGCATCGAAGCGGTCTGGAACTCATCTTGATGCTGGTTGACGTTCGCAGCGCCACCCATGGCGTCGGGCTCGAACAGGCGCTCGGCATGCTGCGCGCGATATTCAGAAATACCGAGCGAGGCGGCATAGATACCCACGCCCGCAACCGCACCCACGGCAAAGGGAACAGCGCCCGCGACGACCGTCTCGTTCACCGACGAAAACGGCAGCGTGGCAGCATACATCACCACGGGAGCGGCAAGGCCGATTCCGCAGGAAAGTCCAGCAAGGACTGCTCGTTGTGTTGCATCAGAAGAAGCCATGAGCTCTCCCCATCTTCCAGCACCCAAATCGCATCATTCAGTTGGCTGCGCGAGAGAAGATGAAGCGGGGCTATGCCCCAAAGCAACGGTATATGGTTCGTTTCATCTGCGTTTTCCGTCGCGAAGCTTAACAGCTATTATGCGAAACCCCCTTGGGGATTGCAAGCGACGAAGCGGGATTGAAACGGGAAAATCGCTGCTTGCCGGTCGTGAGGTCAATAATCGTTGGCGAGCGGCTATACGAAAAGGGCCAGGATCTAAACCCCGGCCCTTCTGGCATGTCTATGGCTGTTGTCGCGTGCGGCGAGCGACTTAGAACGTCTGCTCGTAATCGCTATGCTTTTTTGCCGAACGCACCAGGAACTCCTGGTTGGTATTGGTGCCCTTGAGGCCCTTGATAAACGACGCGGCCGCGCGCTCGGTATTGTTCATGCCGGCGAGGATACGGCGCAGGCCAAAGACAAACGGGCGCATCTGCTCGTCGACCAGCAGGTCCTCGTTGCGCGTGCCCGAGGCAACGGGATCGATGGCCGGGAAGATACGGCGGTCGGCCAGGTCGCGGTCGAGCTTGAGCTCCATGTTGCCGGTACCCTTGAACTCCTCAAAGATGACCTCGTCCATCTTGGAGCCGGTATCGATGAGGGCGGAAGCCAAGATGGTGAGCGAGCCGCCGTTCTCGATGTTGCGGGCTGCGCCCAAGAAACGCTTGGGCGGATACAGGGCAGCCGAATCGACGCCGCCCGACAAGATACGACCCGAGGCGGGAGCGGCCAGATTGTAGGCACGGGCAAGGCGCGTGATGGAGTCGAGCACCACCACGACGTCGCCACCCAGCTCCACGATGCGTTTGGCACGCTCGATCACGAGCTCCGCCACGCGAGTATGGTTGTCGGCGGGCATATCGAAGGTAGAGGCCACGACCTCGCCCTTGATGGAGCGCTGCATGTCAGTGACCTCTTCGGGGCGCTCGTCGACGAGCAGGCAGATGAGGTGCACCTCGGGATTGTTAATCGAGATAGACTGGCAGATCTTCTTGAGGATCGTGGTCTTGCCGGCCTTGGGCGGCGACACGATCAGGCCACGCTGGCCCTTGCCGATCGGCGACACGATATCGATAGCGCGACCGGTGATGGAATCCTTACCGTGCTCCATGCGCAGCGGCTCATTGGGATAGACCGGGGTCAGGTCGCCAAACTTGGGGCGGTTACGGGCCTGCTCGGGATCAAGACCGTTGACGGTCGTGATCTTGGCAAGGCCGGCGCGCTTGTCGCCGCCGCGTGAGGGGCGCAGCGAGCCCTCGATCACATCACCCGTACGCAGGCGTGCGGAGCGGATGAGATATGCAGGAACAAAGGCGTCGTCGCTGGACTTCATGTAGCCGTGGGCATGGATGATGCCGGAGCTATCCGGGCGAATCTGCAGAATGCCCTTGATGTCACGGAAGCCCTCGGCCTTCGCAGCGGTGGTGTAAATTTCCTCGACGAGCTCGGCCTTCTTCTTGCCGGTCGTCTCGATCTCGAACTCCTTGGCCTTTTCGCGCAGCTCGGCGACCTTCATGGCCGCGAGTTCCTCGCGCGAAAGCGTAGGCTCGGTCGGGGCGGCGTTGCGCTCCTTGTTGCGCTGCTTGCGATCGCGCTGACGGTTGCGGCGGTCGTTGTTGCGCTCATCTTTGCGCTCGTTGCGCTCGTCGTTGCGCTTGTGCTGACGACGGTTGGGGCGGACGTTCTCGTCGGCCTCGGCGGTCGTGGCGCCCTCGGCCGCCGGAGTTGCGGCGTCGGTGCCGGCCGGGACTTCGTTATCGGCCTTGGTATCGGCATCGGCATTGGGCTCAGCATCGGCCTGCTGCTCGACGGCCTTAGCCTTTGCAGACTTCTTGCGCGTACGCTTGGGCTTCTCGGCTGCCGGCTGACCGGCGTTCTCGGCATCGGAAGCGGAGTCGACGGTTGCCTCGGCGACCTCGTTGCCAGAATCCTCGAACGCGTCCTTTTTCGAACCCTTGACCTTGGACGAGCGCTTAGCGGCCGTGCGACGGCTGCGACCGGGGCGAACATCGGCGGGCTCGCCCTCTGCGGGTGCTCCGGCTTCGGTGGCAGTGGCTCCCTGGGCAGGAGCATCGGCGACGGGCGCGGGCGCGGCGGTCATCGCAGCGTCCTGAGCTGCGGCTGCTGCAGCGGCGGCGGCAGCCCTCTCGGCCTCGACGAAGGCCTTGGGCTTGCGGCCGCGGCGATGCGGGCGAAGAGCGGGATCGACGACGGGAACCTCGTTGGCCTCGGCGGGTGTTGCAGACTCAGAAGGCTGCACACCCTCCCCTACCGCAGAACAAGCCGGAGCTTCACCGGACTCTTGAGCCGCCTGCTCAGCATCCAGCTGAGACTTGGCCGCACGACGACGCGTGCGCGGAGCCGGCTTCTCGGTCGGCTGCCCCGCGTCAGGGGCCTCGGTGGCCGCAGGCGCCTCAAAGACGACCGGCGCTGCAAGCTCGGTCAGTGCCGCGGCCTCGCGCTCGGCGGCACGGCGACGGGCGCGCACAACCTGAGCCTCGCTGATTTGTGCCAGCGCGCGGGCCTGCGCGACCTCATCGGAAATCGGCGCGGAAGGATCGGCGACGGTGCGCTTGGTCCGCGTCACGCGCGTGGCACGGCGCTTGGGCTTGGCAGCCTCCTCGCCGTCAGCGGCGGGCTTAGGCGCACGGCGTGTGCGCTTGGGCTTTACGGGCGCGGCATCCTCTTCGGCCGCAGGGGCAACTCCCTCGCCAGCAGCAGGCGCGACCTTCTCAGCCGATGCGGGCGCAGGCGTCGAAGCGGCCTTGGAGGCCTCAGGAACCGAGGCCTGCACCGGCGCAGGCATCACGACCTGGTCCGACGCAACCGGTGCAGCGGGAGCGGTTTGCGCCGTCGTTATTTCGTTTTCTTGCTGTTGATCAGACACAGTGTTTGCTCAACTTTCTTTTCAAGCCCTGTGATCACATGCTCCCTGCATATACCTTCAAGGCGGCTAAACAGTCTAGCTCCGTACAAAAACGACGGACATCATTGATCTGTATCGAGATGATTGCGTCATATACGCAGCGTTAGTGTAACACAACCGCAACCACCTGCAACTTAGTCATCGGACGTTCTTAAACGCCTAGTCATCAGTCATCAGGGACACTCCTCCTCAAAAGTGTCTTAATCAAAAGCGCCTTGAAATGTCGCGCTAGAGGAGTGAAGCCGTGGCATCCGGAATAGCCGCGCCACGAAACGCGCCCATCTACTACGTTTGACCCGCGACCCCTGACCATTCCCTTGATCTTCCTATAATCGCAAGCCCGCTACCTGCGGTTTTAATATCACACCTTTCGGCACGGTTCGGGGTATGCGACTAAACGTAGTAGATAGGCCCGATTCGTGGCGGACGGTTTCGCGCTGCTCTCCCCCGGGACAAAAATGGTCCGTTTTCCTCCGTCCCCTAGGGGTCATTTTCAATACTATGGCGGATTACGGTGCAAGAACGGCGCAAGCCAACCATACCCTGCGTTTTTAATATTCGGCAAGCCGTCTACCTGCTGTTTTATTTTCACTGCTGTCGCTATGATGGCCAGGCGGCGATTCAGCCCCGTAAAGTGGTGTAGTTTCGTTTTTGTAGCATTTTCCAACACGCCAAAAAGCCCCGCCAAACGCAAAAAGCCCGACCTCCGCATGGGAGATCGGGCATATAGAGCTCAGCAAAGCCGAACCTACACGGTCAAACGACCCGTAGATTACATCTGCTCGGGGGCAGTCACGCCAACGAGGGTAAGCACCAGGGCGAGCGTCACGCGGACAGCGTCGCAAGCGGCCAGACGGGCGCGCGAAAGCTCGGGGTCGACGGGACGGCCCTCGCTCGGCAGAACCTGGCAGGCAGCGTAGAAGCTGTGGAAGTCGCCGGCGAGCTCCTCGGCAAAGTGAGTCAGACGGAACGGGGCGCGGTCGCGAGCGCAGCTACCGATAAGGTCGGTGAGCTCGTTGAGCTTGCGCGAAAGGGCAAGCTCGGTCGGGTCGGTCAGCAGCGAGTAATCGACGTTCTCGCCAATGGCCTTCTCGGCGACGGCCTTCATGCCCATCTCGGCGGCCTGCTCGGCGGTAACGTCGGCGGCGCGACGCAGGATGGAGCACACGCGGGCGTGAGCGTACTGCACGTAATACACCGGGTTGGAGTTGTCGCGCTTCTTGACGGCCTCGATGTCGAAGTCGACCATCTGGTTGGAGCTCTTGGAGATGAGCGTGTAACGAGCGGCGTCAGAGCCGACCTCGTCGACGAGCTCCTGCAGGGTCACCATGGTGCCCTTGCGCTTGGACATACGGACGGGCTTGCCATTACGCAGCAGGTTGACGAGCTGGCCCAGCAGAACCTCGAACTTGCCGGGGTAACCGAGAGCGTCGCAGACGCAGCGGACGCGCTCGATGTAGCCGTGGTGGTCGGCGCCCCAGATGTCAATGACGTGGTCGACGCGTTGGAACTTGTCCCAGTGATAGGCAACGTCGGAGGCGAAGTAGGTGTACTCGCCGTCGGACTTGATCAGGACGCGGTCCTTGTCGTCGCCCAAATCGGTGGAGCGGAACCACAGGGCGCCGTCCTTGGTGTAGAGGTAGCCCATCTTGTCGAGCTTCTCAAAAGCGCGGTCGACGGCAGAAGTACCGGCGGTCTCGCCCTCGGTGTCCTTCACGTACAGCGAGCGCTCGGAGTACCAGCGGTCGAAGTCGCAGTTGACGGCGTGGCAGAGGTCGCGCATGTTGTCGACCATCTTCACATAGCCACGCTCACGGAAGCTCTCCATGCGCTCCTGCGGATCGGCGTCGACCCACTTGTCGCCGTCGGTGCGCCAGAACTCGGCAGCCTCGTCGATGATGTAGTCGCCGCCATAGGAATCCTTGCCCAGGGTCTCGGCAAAGTTGTCCTGGTAGGGATGGGTCTCGGGATGCTCGTCGTTCTCGTCGGCAACAAAGGCGTCGCGGTCGGCGATCAGCAGCTTGTGAGCCTCGTCGATATCCACGCCCTGCTTGGCAATGATGTCGGCAAGCTGCATATAGCGCGTGCTGATGGAGTTGCCGAAGGTGTTCATCTGCGAGCCGTGGTCGTTGATGTAGAACTCACGCTGAATCTCGTAGCCGGCGTGGTCCATGACGCGGCAGAGAGAATCGCCCAGCGCGGCCCAGCGACCGTGGCCGATGTGCATGGGTCCGACGGGGTTGGCGGAAACGAACTCAACCTGAGTCTTCAGGCCGCCGCCGACGTTGGACTTAGCGAAGTCCATGCCCTTCTCGCGGGCCTCGCCGAAGATGGCGTTCTTGACGGCGACGGAGAGGTAGAAGTTGATGAAACCGGGGCCGGCAATCTCGACCTTCTCGATCGCGGGGTCCTCGGGCATATGGGCAACGACGGCCTCAGCAATCTTGCGCGGGGCGCAGTGAGCCAGCTTGGCAGACTTCAGGGCCATGGTGGAGGTCCACTCGCCATGAGAAGTGTCAGCCGGTCGCTCGATGGCGCAATCGTCAAGTTCAAATGCGGAAAGGTCGCCGGCCTCCTGGGCCGCAGCAAGCGCAGCGCGTACCAGCTCTTCAATCTTCTCGGGCATAGATCCTCCTTGTGTTAAAGCCCCCGAGCTCTTGGTCACTCGTAGGGCAAAAGCCAGAGTTTGTAGCACTCTATCACAAGCGACGCACACTGTCGCAGGGTAAAGCCAATCGAAATTGCATATGCACAAAATTGACTACAGCTTGTATGGAGTCACTCAAAGATGCCGGTCTGCCTGCAGATTATGCACGCGTTGGAACTGCATAAACACGTGAATGAGCGGTGCGGTTTATCGAATACTTTTACCTATCGGAGTTGTGTGCTTTTCCTGCATAAAGTAATGGTTTGCGCACGTCAGCGTGGTATTCTTAACATACGTAAATTCGTATAAGTTGGAGGTAGCATGTTCTCAATCGGTCAACACGTCATTCATCCGGGCCAGGGAGTCTGCACCGTCGTCGGTTTTAGGGACGACACACCGCAGCCCATGTTGTTGCTCGAGACCAAACAGGGACATGCGCAGACAATCCTTATGTACCCCGTGGCGCAGGCCGACCGTTTGCACGCCGCTATCTCGCAGCAAGATGCCGAGCACCTGCTGAGCCACTATGACGAGCTAGAGTGTGACACCTTTACCGAGCGCAACAGCTCGCTCGAGGAAACGCACTTTAAGCAGCAGCTCAAGCTGGGTGCGCCCGAGACGGTCCGCGTGGCAAAAACCATGATGCACCGTATTCGCCAGGCCGAGGAAGCAGATAAAAAGCCCAGCTCCTACTACATGCGCGTACTCAAGGAAGCCAAGCGCCGCTCCATCGAGGAGTTCGCTGTGGCCCTGGGCGTCACCGAGGAGGACGCCGAAGCCCGCCTAGCCCAAGCCGCCCTCAACTAACCCGCCAAAAACCGCCACAAAGGGGACAGGCACCTTTGTGGCGGTTTTCTTGTTCTAGTAGTATTCAATCTTAGCAATACCCACGAACACAAGGAGTCTCTTATGGCAGAGCCGCTTACCGCCGGAATCACCCGCGACCGCGCGTTCGAACTGCTCAATGAGCACAACAAGGATCCGTTCCACATCACGCACGGCGAGACCGTCGAGGGCACCATGCGCTACTTTGCGCGCGAGTTCGACCCCGAGAACGAGGAGTTTTGGGGCATCGTCGGCCTGCTGCATGACTTGGATTGGGAGGAGCATGAGGACGACCCCATGAACCACACCATCTATGCGGCCGAGATCCTCGAGGGCGAGGGCGCATCGCCCGAGCTTATCCGCGCCATCCAGACGCACACGTCCGACTTCAACTCCTCGCTGCCCAAACCCGAGCTGCAGATGGAGAAGATCCTGTTTGCGTGCGACGAGCTCACCGGCCTGATCGGCGCCGCCGTCATCATGCGCCCGAGCAAAAGCGTCATGGACTTTACGACCAAATCGCTCAAAAAGAAATTCAAGGACAAGCGCTTTGCCGCCGGCTGCTCGCGCGATGTAATTTCGCAGGGCGCCGAGATGCTGGGCTGGGAGCTTCCCGAGCTCTTCGACCGCACCATCGCAGCAATGCAGTCCTTCGCCCCCGACCGCGACACCTTCCAGGCCTAATCCGCTTCGCCCAAAGCGCAATACCACCGCAAAGATGCTTGTCCCCTTTGCGGTGGTTTTTCGTTTGCGAGGGGTTTAGGGGCGAACCTGGCCGGTGCCGCGGAGCTTGTATTTGTAGGTGGTGAGGGCCTCGGCGGCAAAGGGGCCGCGGGCGTGGAGCTTTTGGGTCGAGATACCGATCTCGGCACCCAGCCCAAACTCACCGCCGTCAGTGAAACGCGTGCTGGCGTTGGCGTACACGGCCGAGGCATCGACCGCATCCAGGAAGCGCTCACAGGCATCCTCGTCCTCGGCAACGATGGCCTCGGAGTGCATGGTGCCGTAGCGGTTGATGTGTGCGATGGCCTCGTCCTCGTTCGCCACGACCTTCACGCTCATCTCGAGCGCCAGGTACTCACGGCCCCAGTCCTCCTCAGTCGCGGCAACATAGTTGTCGCCCTCGGCAAGCCCAGCGTCGGCGCATGCGGCGCACGTGGCCTCGTCGCCGTGAATCAGCACGCCGTGGTCGTGCAGCACGGCCACGACTGCGGGCAAAAACGCGTCGGCCACGGCACGGTCGACCAGCAGCGACTCGGCGGCATTGCACACGCCCACGCGCTGGGTCTTGGCATTGACGATAATGTTGAGCGCCTTGTCAAAGTCGGCGGATTCATGCACGTAGATATGGCAGTTGCCCGTGCCCGTCTCGATCACCGGCACAAGCGACTCGCGCACGCAGCGCTGGATCAGGCCCGCACCGCCGCGCGGAATGAGCACGTCGACGATGCCGCGGAGCTTCATGAGCTCGCCGGTGGCCTCGCGGTCGGTGGACTCGATCATCGAGATAGCCTCGCGCGGGAAACCCTTGGCCTCGAGCGCATCGGCCAGCAACTCGGAAATCATGGCGCACGAGTGATAGGCCAGCGAACCGCCGCGCAGAATGCAGGCGTTGCCGGTGCGGATGCAGATGCCCGCGGCATCGGCCGTCACGTTGGGGCGCGCCTCATAGACCATGGCGACCAGGCCCAGCGGCACGCTCACGCGGGTGAGGTCCACGCCGCTTGCAAGCACGCGGTGGTCGAGCACGCGGCCGACAGGATCGGGCAGCTCGGCGAGCTTCTCCAGGCCGGCGGCCATGCCCTCGACGCGCTCGGGCGTCAGCAACAGGCGATCGAGGAGCCCCGCCGAGGTCCCCGCATCGCGCGCGGCGGACATATCGAGCTCGTTGGCGGCAACGATGGAATCGACACCGTCGCGCAGCGCTGCGGCCATGGCGCGCACGGCCTCCTGGCGCTGCTCGTCGCTCGCCGTGGCAAGCGCGCCCGAGGCGGCCTTGGCCTCAACAGCAAGATCGTGGACATACGTGGCTATATCGACCGACATGGACGGCCCTTTCTCCTAGAAGTTTGCCAACCATGGTAGCCGATTTGCGCATGCCCTCGCGCGCGGCGGTAGAATTGGTCAACACGAAACACCGCGACGAACGGAAGTACCGTATGGCCCTCATCACTTCGTACCACGTCCCCGGCCTGTATGTCGAGGATCACAGCATCGACGTCCCCTTGGATTGGCGAGGCCTGGAGCCGATGCTGCTGGCCGTCGGCAGCACCATGCGCCGCGGCGCTATGCCGGCGCCCATCGCCGGCGCGCCCGAGAGCATCAAACTCTTCTACCGCGTGGTCTGCGCGCCCGACCGCATCAACGACGACCTGCCGCTGCTCCTGTTTTTGCAGGGCGGCCCCGGCGGCGAGAGCCCGCGCCCGCTGTCGCCCACGAGCGACGGATGGATCGAGGAGGCTGTCAAGCATTTCCGCGTGGTCCTGCCCGACCAGCGCGGCACCGGGCGCAGCAGCTGCGTGGACGGGCGCACGATCGCGGCTCTGGGTGAGCGCGCGACGGCAGCCGGCGCCGACACGGTGCGCTCGCAGGCGGACTTCCTCAAGCGCCACCTCGCCAGCTCCATCGTGCGCGATTTTGAGTACCTGCGTCTAGTGGGCTTTGGCGGAAAGCCGTGGGTCACGCTCGGCCAGAGCTACGGCGGCTTTTTGACGCTGAGCTACCTGTCGCTCTTCCCCGAGGGTGTGGCGGCGAGCTTTACCTGCGGCGGCATCCCCCACGTCCCGGCGAGCGCCAGCGAAGTCTATGCGCACACATTCCCACGCATGGCAGACAAGACACAGCGGTACTACGACCGCTACCCTGCCGACGTCGAGCGCGTGGCGGCTCTTGCCGATGCGCTCGAAGAGCAAAAGCCCGTGCTGCCCGACGGCTCGCCGATGACGGTCGAGCGCCTGCAGCTCATGGGCAGCGACTTTGGCATGAAGCCGAGCTTCGAGCGCATGCACTGGATTATCGATCACGCTTTTGTTGACGGCGATGGCACGCTGAGCTGCGGTGCCTCGGTGTCCGACAGTTTTTTGATGCGAGCCTTTGAGCGCACCAACACGCGCACGAACCCGCTGTACTGGACACTGCAGGAGTTCATCTACGCCGACGGCGATACCATGCCGATTCGTTGGGCCGCGGCCGAGGAGAAGGCCCATCGTGCCGAGTTCGGCACGCTCGCGCGCCCGCTCATGTTTACCGGCGAGGCCATGTTCCCGTGGATGTTTGAGCAGATGCCCGAACTTAAGCCCTTCAAGCCGGCGATGGACCTGCTGATGGAGGACACCAGCTGGGACAAGATCTACGACCCGCAGCGCCTGGCCTGCAACGAGGTGCCGCTCCAGGCCGCGGTGTACTTCGATGACATGTACGTGGACTCGGGCATGCAGCTCGACACGCTCAGCCGCGTGGGCAACTCGCATGCCTGGGTGACGAACGAGTTCGAGCACGACGGCCTGCACGGAAGCGTGGTATTCAAGCACCTCTTCGACGAAGCCCTCAACCGCGGAGACCTGCGCCGAATCTTCTAGCAAAGGAGTGTCCCCGCCTGCCGGCACAATAGGAACGTCCCCAAGTGCCAGGTTCATGAAGTCATTGCAGAAAGAGGACGGAAAGCGAAAACGCCCCTAAGCGAGTGGCTTTGTATCGTAGGTCGAACAAAAGAAGCGAGCGCCGCCCAGAGCGAACAAGTTGGCATGAAAAAGGCGAGGCATAGACCTGATGGTCATGCCTCGCCTTTTGAATGACAAATTGTCGCTCTGGGCGGCGCGCAGCGTCGACCCGTTAGGCGAAGACAATTAAGTTGTCTCGATGAATCGCGGGCTTCTCGGCCAGGTCTGCCAGCAGACGGTTGCTGGCAATCTGGTCCTGACGGCGTCCGGCTGCAAGCTCCAGCACGTCTGAATCGGCCTCGGCGATTCCGCGAGCGACAACCATACCACTCGGGTCGCACACATCGAGCACATCGCCCTCGGCAAACTCCCCATCGACCTGGCGAATACCCACCGCGAGCAGGGACGAGCCACGGCTGACCAGAGCTTTCGCGGCACCGTCGTCAACCGTTACCGAGCCATGTGCCTTGTCGCCCAGCGCAATCCACAGCTTGCGCGGCGCAATGTCCAGGCGCTCCGCCGGCGGATCGAACAGGGTGCCCACGCTCTCGCCACGGGCCAGACGCACGAGCGCATCGGGCTCCTCGCCCGAGCAAATCACGCTCTGAATACCAGCCGTCATCAAAATGCGACTCGCGCGGATCTTGGTGATCATGCCGCCGGTGCCCACCGACGTTGAAGAATCGCCCGCCGAGGCGATGATCTTAGCATCGATTTTGCGCACGACCGGGATAAACTCGGCCGTAGGGTCCTCATGCGGATTGGCGGTGTAGAGGCCGTCGATGTCCGAAAGCGTCACGCACAGGTCCGCCGAAACCAAGCAGCTCACGAGCGCCGCCAGCGTGTCGTTGTCGCCGAACTTGATCTCGTCGACAGTGACGGTGTCGTTTTCGTTGACAACCGGCACCACGCCCAGCTCCACCAGGCGCAGCAAAGCGTCGCGCGCGTGCAGGTAGGACGTACGGCGCGCCGTGTCGTGGCGCGTGAGCAGCACGAGCGAGGTAAGCAGATCCCGTGCATGGAACTCCTCGTCGTAGGCCGACGAGATGATGCACTGACCGGCCGAGGCGCAGGCCTGCAGGCTCGGCAGGTCACCGACCGGCTTGCGGTCGAAGCCCAGCACGGGATAGCCACAGGCAATGGCACCCGAACTCACCACGACCAGACGCCAGCCGAGTTTGCGCAGGGCAGCAGCCTGATCGGCCAGGCCACCGATAAACGCACGGTTGACCTTACCGTCGGCACCCACCACCGTGGACGAGCCGATCTTTACCACCATCGTTTTATAAGAAGTCGTCATACGTCAAACCAATCGAATGTCGAGCGTTCGGGCGAGCTGGGGCAGCCGGGGCACCTGGGGCGGGACGGACGAAAATGATCCGTTTTCCTCCGTCCCCTTCGGATTATTTTGCCCAGGGGAAGGCGGATGCCGCGGCCATGTTCTTGCGCACGAGCTCGTCGCGTACCCGAGCCAGGCCCTGCTCCATGCCCACCACGTAGGTCTGCGGATACAGAAAGCGCTTGTAGGCAGCGTCCAGATGATCGAGCGCCCAGGCGCAGCGGCCGCGCGCGTCCTCGATGCTCTCGCGAGGAGCCACCGCGCTGCCGTCGCGCACGATCGGCACCAGCAGCTCACGATACTCGAGCTCGGACACATCGGTCACCAAGGCGGCATCATTCACGGCCACAAGGGTATTGCCGCGCGCGGCACCCTCCCCTGCCAGATGGTCCTCGTCATAGATCATGTCGCAGACCGGGCCGCCAAAGCCGTCGTAATAACGGCGCACGCGCTGCACGCCGGGGATCGTGCGCTTGTAGGGCTGCTCGGAAAGCTTCACCACCGGCGTCCACGGGTCCGTCTCGCTCGCGCGGCGGGCCGAAAGCTTGTACACGCCGCCCAGCGCCGGCTGGTCGTAGCAGGTCGCGAGCTTGGTGCCCACGCCAAAGCTATCGATAGGTGCGCCCTGGTCGAGCAGCGACTGAATCGTGTACTCGTCCAGATCGTTGGAGACCGAAATCCCCACATAGGGCAGGCCCTCGGCGTCAAAACGGCCGCGAACATACTTGGACAACTTAGCCAGGTCGCCTGAGTCGATGCGAATGGCCGACAGGCGCTCGCCCGCCGCCTCCATCTCCTTGGCAACCGTAATGGCATGTTCGCAGCCCTCGCGCACGTCGTACGTGTCGATAAGCAGCGTGCAGTTCTTGGGGCTCGACTTGGCAAACGCACGGAATGCCTCGAGCTCGGAATCGAAGCTCATCACCCAGCTATGCGCATGCGTGCCAAAGACGGGAATACCGTAGCGGCGACCGGCGAGCACATTAGACGTAGAGGAACAGCCGGCAACGTAGCTCGCGCGCGCAACAGCCAGGCCGCCATCGGGACCCTGGGCACGGCGCAGGCCAAACTCGGCGACGGGGCGACCATCAGCCGCCAGTACCACGCGCGCCGTCTTGGTGGCGACGAGCGTCTGGAAGCCGACGATGTTAAGCAGCGCGGTCTCGAGCAGCTGACACTCAAGCGACGGGCCGGTGACACGCACCATGGGCTCGCGCGGAAACACGAGCTCTCCCTCGGGCACGGCGTCGATATTCACGTGCGCACGGAAGTTGCGCAGGTAGTCGAGGAATGCAGGCTTAAACATCGCGCCGCCGGCCGGGGCCTCAAGCGACGCAAGGTAGTCGATGTCCTCGGGCGTAAAGCGCAGGTTCTCGACAAGCTCGGGCAGCTCGGCGGTGCCGCACATGACGGCATACGCGCTGCCAAAGGGATGGTCGCGGTAAAACGCGGTAAAACAACCCTGCTCATTGGCCTTGCCGCTCTCCCACAGGCCCTGGGCCATAGTGAGTTCGTACAGATCGGTGAGCATTGCAATGTCGGTGGGATGCGAGATGTCGGTCAAAGCCATGGGGCGACCTTTCGGATGTGTTGTGCAGAGGTTGAGGGTTGGGCGAGGCGGACGTGCGGGCATGGAGCCCGGCGCGAACAGGTTAGTGCAGGCCCATGCTGCCCGTGATCGTGTAAACCATAAAGACGATAAACGCGATGAGGGCGAGCACGATGATGATTTTTTGAGCCGGAGCCATGCCGGGGATCTCATTCTCGCCCGTAGGCTCCTTGGAGGTGACCATGCGCTGGGCAAAGGTCATCTCGTCACGGCTCGGTTTGGGCTCGGCGGGCTTGGGGTGAGCGGCATTTTTGGGCTGAGGTTTGGGTGCGGTGGGCGCGGGCTTCGCGGCGGCGGGCTTGGGCGCAGGCGCGGGCGCGGCCTTCGCAGCGGCCTCCTCGGCCTTCGCGCGCTCGGCACGCAGGGCAGCCAGCTCTTCACGCTCGCGACGGGCCTCTTCTTGGGCCTCGCGGCGGGCCTTCTCAGCGCGGAGCTCTTCCAACTCGGCGCGCTCCTCGGCAGACAGTGGTTGGGACTCAAGCTCGGCCATGGTGCAGCCCTTTCTTTCAAAAAAAGCCGCCGACACAATGTCAGCGGCTTATCAAATCCAAGGGTGGAGACGAAGGGAGTCGAACCCTCGGCCTCTGCCATGCGACGGCAGCGCTCTCCCAACTGAGCTACGTCCCCAGGACAAGTTGATATTTTACCTACGGCACGCCAACTGTCAACGCCCAATACCCAGTCTTTTTGGGACGCGGCTAAATTAGCTACTTTGCGCACTGGTGAGGACGCCGGTGGTGTCGAAGGCTGGGGTGAAGCTCTCGTCCACGGCGCCGCCCTCTTGCCAGAACATCGTCGTAAAGCCCAGGTCGTCGGCATGGTCGAGCACCTGCTCGTACTCCTCGTGCGTCACGGCGCGCGCCAGGTCGCCGCCCTGCTCGCGCATGAGCGCATTGGGCGTGTACTGGTTCATGACCGAGATCGGCACGTCGCCCACCGTCTGCCACACCAGGTCCAGCACGCGACACGAATCGTCCGCATGCCCCGGCAGCACCAGGTGGCGCACGATGATACCGCGCTTCATGAGCCCGTCGTCGTCCACCAGCTCTCCCCCGCGGCGCTCAATCTCGCGTGCCATCTGCGCCAGGCCCGAAACGGCGACGCGCGGGTAGTCCTTAATATGAGAGAGCGACTGCGCAAGCCCCGCATCAGCATACTTAAAGTCAGTGAGCCACACATCCACCAGGTCGCCCAACGCGGCCACGGCACTCGCCCGCTCATAGCCACTCGTGTTATAGACAATGGGAATAGTCAGCCCGCGCGACCGTGCCACGGCAATCGCGGCCGGCAGCAGGTGCGCATAATGCGTCGCCGTCACCAGGTTAATGTTGTTGGCGCCCTGATCTTGTAGCTCCAGCATAATCTCGACCAGACGCTCGGGCGTAATCTCAAGACCGAAATTGCCCGTCGAGAT
The DNA here is from genome assembly GCA_963602825.1 of Treponemataceae bacterium. Lineage (GTDB taxonomy): Bacteria > Actinomycetota > Coriobacteriia > Coriobacteriales > Coriobacteriaceae > Collinsella. Next base: position 31,516 of record CAVCKO010000023.1, read on the forward strand.
CTCGTGGTTTTGGCAGTAGATACACTTGAGCGAACAGCCGCTAAAGAAGATCGTCCCCGAGCCTGCCTCGCCCGAGATGGGGGGCTCCTCCCACATATGAAGCGCCGCGCGTGCGACCTTGAGCGTGTCATCGGCGCCGCACACGCCGCGCGCGCCCTCATCGCGCGCCGCGCCGCAACGGCGTGGACACAAATGACAGGCGGGCGAAAAAAGTTCGGTCAACGACGTCGACATGAAACCATGCTCCAAAACAACGATTCAGCAGCTCAAACGCAAAGGCCCGGACCGCACAGACGGCTCCAAGCCCAAGGCGCCGTAATCGTCCGACACGATTTTTGTAATGTCAAGACTGGAATCAACAAAGTGCCGCTTTATGATGTAGGTATTCCGCCCCCCGCGGAGCAACTGGGTGAACCGTCGCGTTTATTTAGGGAGCCCACACAGTCGTACTTAGTACAGGTATCCTTCGTTGTTAAGGACGCTGGAACGGTCGATGAGGGCACCCACCTGTTTTAGGTGGGTTCATTTTCGTAACGTGGGGGGTGGTTTTCTTTTGCCGATTTTGCCAAGAATTGCCATCGCAGATCCCGTATGACACCCAACAACGGCACTCGGCAGAACCTCCGCCAACATCCCAATATCTGGTAAGCGCGTGATAATCGCACGGCGCAAACCCCCGCACCCCCTCGGTCGAGTATCATGGGTCAGCTATGCCCTTTTGCGCGTAGCGCCCTTTGACCTTTTCCTTCGACGCTTGGCGGTTTTCGATTCATGGCTTCATCCACGAGCTTCATACCGTACTTATGCGTGGCGGCCGCTGCCTTTATCACGACCTTTCTCACGGTGCCCCTGGTCAAGCGCCTGGCAATTAAGCTCGACGCCGTCGACTATCCCTCCAAGCGCCGTATCAACACTAAGCCCATCCCGCGCATGGGCGGCACCGCGGTCTTTTTGGGCCTCGTCGTCGCCTGCATCGTGCAGATCCTGGGCACCTGGTACCTGGGCTGGCCGCCCGTTTTGGTGCCGCACCCGCGCCTGCACATCAGCTACCCCGTGCTGGCACTCTCCTTTACCGTGATCTTTGCGACCGGCGCGATCGATGATGTCTTCCAACTCAAGCCCAAGCAAAAATTGGCCGGTCAGGTGCTCGCCGCGCTTATCGCCTGCGTGGGCGGCCTTAAAATCGGCGTCATCGTCAACCCGTTTGCCCCTGGCGAGATCGTGCTCGGCTGGCTCGCCTACCCCATCACCGTGATCTACCTGGTGGCGTTCACCAACATCATCAACCTCATCGACGGCCTCGACGGCCTGGCCACGGGCATTTGCGGCATCGCATCGTTCACCATGTTCACGATGGCCATGCTTTCGGGCCGTATCGACGCCGCCGCGCTCTCCATCGCGCTCTTTGGCTCGTGCGTGGCTTTTCTGCATTACAACTTCAACCCCGCGAGCATCTTCTTGGGCGACTCGGGGTCGCTGCTGTTGGGTTTCGCTTTGGGCTCCATATCGCTGCTCAACGTGAGCCGCACCGCCGCGCTCACCTCACTCATCATCCCGCTCATCGTAGCCGGCGTGCCCATCATCGACACGTTCAGCGCCATCGTGCGCCGCAAGCGCGCCCACATTAGCATCGGACAGGCCGACAAGGGCCACATCCACCACCGCCTGATCCAAGAGGGTTACAACCAGAAGCAGGCCGTGCTGCTCATCTACGCCTGGTGCATCATGCTTTCGGCCGGCGCCGCCGCGATCAATCAGGTCGAGGTGCCCACGCGCGTGCTCATCTTTGTCGTGCTCGCCATTGGCTCGGCTGCCTTCGCCAAGCATCTGCACCTGTTTGAGCCCGTCCTGCGCCACCATTACAACAAGCGGACGCACGAAGACGAGCTGGTAACCCCCGACGACCCCGCCTTTAAGCAGGAGGAGCAGGCAGCCGAGGAACGTAGGGAAGAGCGCCACCACAGGCGCTAGGGTAAGCTGCCGAGGATGCGCCCAGGTGCCGCTGGCCAAGCGCAGCCGCGCCGCACCCGTTGCACAAGCCGCCCCTCTCCCGCCCCTCGCCCACTTACGCCCCACCCCTTTCAATAAACGCGTTATCATCTTGACCAATACGCATACGTTAGGAGCAATCATGCCAAACGAGAACAGCTACGAAGTCGCGCTGCAAAAGAGCAACGCCATTCGCGAGGGCCTGGCCAAGACGCCCGAGAAGTTCACCATGCTTACCGGCGACCGCCCCACCGGCCGTCTGCACCTGGGCCACTACTTTGGCACCCTCAAGGGCCGCGTGGAGCTGCAGAACATGGGCGCCAAGACCAACGTGCTCATCGCCGACTATCAGGTCATCACCGACCGCGACACCACCGAGCACATCCAGGACAACGTGTACAACATGGTCATGGACTACCTTGCCTGCGGTATCGACCCCGACAAGACCATGATCTACGCGCACTCCGCCGTGCCCGCCGCAAACCAGCTCATGCTGCCGTTCCTGTCGCTGGTGTCCGAGGCCGAGCTGGCGCGCAACCCCACGGTCAAGGCCGAGATGGAGGCCTCGGGCCACGAGCTTACCGGCCTTCTGCTCACCTACCCGGTGCACCAGGCCTGCGACATTCTGTTCTGCAAGGGCAACGTGGTGCCAGTCGGTCGCGATCAGCTGCCGCACATCGAGCTCACCCGCACCATCGCACGCCGCTTTAACAACCGCTACGGCAAGGTATTTCCCGAGGTCGAGGCGCTGCTGTCCGAGACCCCGCTGCTGCCCGGCCTTGACGGTCGCAAGATGAGCAAGAGCTACGGCAACGCCATCAATATTTCGATGACCGCCGAGGAGACGGCGAAGCGCATCAAGAAGAGCCAGACCGACTCCGAGCGCATGATCACGTTTGATCCCGAGAACCGCCCCGGCGTATCCGGCCTGCTTTCAACGGCTGCCATCTGCACCGGCCGCACCGAGGTCGAGATTGCCGAGGAGATCGGCATGGGCGGCTCCGGCCAGCTCAAGAAGTACGTGACCGAGGCCGTCAACGAGTACTTCGCCCCGATTCGTGAGCGTCGCCAGCGCTACGAGAACGACCTGGATTACGTCAAGGACGTGCTGCACGAGGGCAATCGTCGCGCCAACGAGATCGCCGAGCAGACCCTGGCCGAGGTTCAGGACGCCATGGGCATGGTGTACTAGACCGATCTGCTGGCTTGAGCTTTAGATTGTTTTGGGCGGGCGCTACGGCGTCCGCCTTTTTTGGTGCCCGACCGGTTCGGCTCTGTCCATTGCACTCCCCCGACAAACAGGAACAGGCCCGCTGGCAGTTAGTTGCCAGCGGGCCTGTTCCCGAAGTACACCGTTGAATCGCACAGAGGGGAGGAATGCGAATCAAACTCAACAGGGCAGGCTTTTTCATCGCCTATTGCCTGCTCCGTTGCTGAAACCAATATAGTTCACCGTGGTTTACTTTCTAGCGTCAATATGCGCCGCCATACCTTCTCCATAAGTTAGCTCCGGTAAACCTGCAACGGAAAACCACCACAAAGGGGACAGGCACCTTTGTGGTGGTTTTGGCCACGGTGGAGCCGCTAGAGCCCGGCAGGCCAGCGACAGGCGCCCAGATCAACATGCATGGGATCGATAAACGCCACACCCTCCCCTAGCAAAAGCTCACGTTGAGCATCGAGACCGCCAAACGCAAAGCCCTCGCAAATACGGGCATCGGCAAACACCACACGATGGCAGGGAATCTGACCAGGGCGCGGATTGCCGTGCAGGGCATACCCCACGTACCGCGCACTTCGTGGACGACCGGCAAGCAGCGCCACCTGACCATACGTGGCGACCATCCCCTCAGGGATCTGCTCGACCACCTCGTACACCCGCTCAAAAAAGCCCTCAGACGCCATTGCTCACTCCCTTCCACCCGGAAAAGCATAAACCACCACAAAGGTGCCTGTCCCCTTTGTGGTGGTTTATGGCAAGTCGGTTAATTGGCGGGCTGGAAGAAGGCTACGGCTACGGCGCCGGGACCTACGTGGGTGCCGATGGTGGCGCCGATAGTGTGGACGGGCAGCTCGCCCTCGGTGTGGCCAGCCCACAGCGCCGCACTGTCATCGATATACTTCTTGAGCACCGCGTCCGAAAGGCCCGTATAGCCGAGCGCCAGCGGCATGGAAAAGTCGATGCCGCCCGCCTTTTCGACCTTCTGGTTGAGCAGGTTACGACCGTTCTTGGAACCGCGCGCCTTACCCAGTTGCACGATCAGGCCATCCTCGGCGGCCACAACAGGCTTCACGTTGAGTAGCGTACCCACGGCGCCGGCCGCAGCAGACAAGCGGCCTCCGCGCACCAGGTACTCCAGCGTCTCGAGCAGGCCGATAACCACCACGCGGTCGCGCACGGCCTCGACCGCAGCCGCGATCTGGGCCGCACTACGGCCCTCGTCCACCAAACGCAGCGCATACTCGACCAGCACGCGCTCGCCCAAGGTCACGTTATTGCTATCCACGACGAACACGTCGCCGCCCGGCGCCTCGGCAAGTGCCGTACGAGCACTCTGGTTGGTGCCCGAAAGCTTGGCGCCCACGGTAATAATCACCGCCTCGTCGCCGGCCTCACGCGCCTCGGCAATCGCCTGCGAAAACGCGTACGGGTTGACCTGGCCGGTCTTGGGCAGCTCGTCGCGCTCCACGAGCATCTCGTAAAAGCGCTGGTGATCGATGTCGACGCCATCCATGTACACATCGGTGCCAAAGGTGACGGACAGCGGCAGAACACGCAGAGCGGGATGCTCAGCCGGCGTCATATCGCTCGCGGAATCGGTAATAATACGAATGGACATAGCGAATCCTTTCTTGCGCGGACCTCGCGCGGGGAATTTTGACAGCAATGCCCCGGCACGGTATACGCGCTCAAACGGGACTATGCAGTTGTTAATTGGAAGCAGATGCCTTGGCGGCCTTAGATCTCGCGCAAGGTGTTGAGAATCGTACGCAGCGACGCATACATCTGCTCGCGCTGCTCCACACCCATGGCCTTGCCGGTGGTGTCGAGCACTTCGCGAATGATGCGATCGGCCTCGCTCATGCTCTCACCGCCCAGGGCAGTCAGGCGCACCGGGGCACGGTACTTGACGGCCGCATCACCCGAATCGTCGACCTCGACGTAGCCGCCCTCCTCCAGATGTGCCAGTGTGCGCGAAACGGCGGCTCGGGTAACGCCGGCCATGCGGGCGAGGTCGGCGCCAGTCAGGCCGTCCTTGCTGCGTTCAAGATAGTACAGGCACATGACGTCGGAGCCCTTAAGGCCCAGCCTTGCACCTTCGGACGTCTTGATGCGCTGAATCTCCTTGTAGAGGCCGCTGATCAGTCCGACAAAGTCCTCAAAACGTGTCTCGTCGTTCCACTGCATGGTGACGACCGCCTTTCGCTTACATGATGCTAACGGGTAAACATCTTAGACGCAGAAGGCAACACCCATACCCAAACATCCCATTTGTTAACCCATCAACATAAAAACCACCACAAAGGGACAGGCACCTTTGTGGTGGTTTGGGGCATCAATAGGTTCTAGGCGCCGCTACAGCTCCACGCAGGGATTGTCGCGGGTTACAAGCGTCTTAACGACAACCGTCGCTCCCAGATAGCGCTCAAGCAGCTCGGCCAAGCGATCGATGGCGGCCTGGCAATCCCCCATCCGCTCGGGCTCCACGCACTCAATCGCCAGAAATGCGTCCGCCGAATCGGCGGACAGCGCCGTGCGAACGCCATCGCGCCAGTTCCAGCAACGGCACACGGCGCCCGCATCGTCGATGTAGGCCAGCTCGCCAGGCAACGTCGGATCATCTGCCTCCTCGCCAAGTGGCAAGAACGCGTCGCCGCCGTCGGTCACCTTCAAGCGAAGGTCTCCCTCGATCGCATGCAGATCCTCGCCTCCCACGGGCAGCGCGTAGGTCAGCGACACCGTGTTGTAAATATCCACCGCGGGCGTAATGTGGCCCACCGGCTTGCCTTTGAGCACGCGTTTGAGCAAGTTCTCGATCGAGCAGCGCGCGCCTTTCTTGGTCTTGAACAGACGATAGGCCTCGCGCCATGCCTTGACCGGTGCGTTCTCGCTGATAGTGTCGCTGGTCAGATGACGCTCCGCATCGATATTGGCGCGGTCGAGCAACGCCGCAATCGCATCCACGTCCTCTTGAGGAATCTGAGCCGTGGGCTTCATGCCCTCCACGATCACAACACCGACCGCTGCCTGCGGAAACAGCTCCCAGAATGAATCCTCGGTAATAAAGCTCTTCATACGCTCTCCCTTCATTGTGCGCGCCCGAGTGAGGGCGCCTAAACAAAAAGCGCCCTTACAACGGCCACCTTCAAAGTCCTACGGTGCCGTCACAAGAACGCTTGCGCTGTCCCCATCCGGAGAAGGGGACGATATGTCAGGCGTATTGTAACCCGAGTCATCCACGCGAGCAAAACCACCACAAAGATGCACTGGCCCCTTTATGGTGGTTTTGGGTCTGAGGCGACGCTAGTGGCGGAGTCCCAGCAAGCCGTGGCCGCGATGACGGGCCTCGGCGGACACCTGGGCGTGCGGGCCGGCGGCTTTGACGGACTCGGGCAGGTGCGAGTACTTCTTCTCGAAGTTCTCCTCGAACATCACCGCCAGGTTGTGCGCGGCCTCGTCGTAGCGCGCGGTGCTCTGCCAGTATTGGCGCGGCACCAGGATGCCATCGGGCACGCCGTGGCACGTCGTGGGAATGTCAACGTTAAAGATGTCGTCGTGCACGAACTCGCTGTCCTCGATGGTGCCGTCGAGGGCGCGAGCGACCAGTGAGCGCGTGTAGGCCAGTTCGATGCGATGACCCACGCCGTAGCCGCCGCCAATCCAGCCGGTGTTGACCAGGTAGACGCGCGTGCGGCCGTCGGCGATGCGCTCGCCGAGCATCTTGGCGTAGACCATGGGGTCGAGCGGCATAAATGGCTCTCCGAACAGCGAGGAGAACGTGGGCGTGGGCTCGGTGACGCCGACCTCGGTGCCGGGGATCTTGGCGGTGAAGCCCGTCACAAAGTGGTACATGGCGGCATCGGCCGTCAGGCGTGAGATGGGCGGCAACACGCCAAAGGCGTCGCAGGTCAGGAACAGCACGACGCTCGGAGTGGTGCCCATGCCCTTGGTCCACGCGTTGGGAATGTGCTCGACGGGATATGCCACGCGCGTGTTGTGCGTGATCGAGACGTCGTCGTAGTTAGGCTTGCGATTCTCATCGAGTACTACGTTTTCACAGATGGCGCCAAAACGAACGGCGTTGAAGATCTCGGGCTCATGGAACGCGTCCAGGCCTTCGCACTTGGCGTAGCAGCCGCCCTCGACGTTAAAGATGCCCATGTCGGACCAGCCGTGCTCGTCGTCGCCAATCAGCAGACGCGTGGGGTTGGCCGAAAGCGTGGTCTTGCCGGTGCCGGACAGGCCAAAGAACACGGCGGTCTCATGCGTGACGGGGTCCATACTGGCCGAGCAATGCATAGGCAGCACGTCGTCCTCGACGGGCAGCAAGTAATTCATGACACTGAAGATGGACTTTTTGATCTCGCCGGAGTAGCCAGTGCCAGCGACCAAAATCACGCGCTCCTGGAAATTGATGACCACGGCGGCGCTGGAGTTGAGGCCCTTGATGGCGGGGTCACACTGGTAACCTGGCGCCGCGAGCACGCAAAAGTCCGGCTCACCGGTGCGCGCGATTTCGCGAGCGAGCGGACGGGCGAGCATTTGCTTAATAAAGAGCGCCTGGCTGGCGCGCTCGCAGGCGACGAGCAGGCGACGCGTGTGGTTGCGGTCGGCGCCGGCCATGCCGCGGGTGACGAACACATCACGCTCGTTGAGATAGTCGACGATACCGGCCTTGATGGTCTCGTAGCTCTCGACAGAAAGCGGGCGGTTGACGGCACCCCAGGCAATCTTGTCGTGCACGTCGGGCGTGTCGACGATAAAGCGGTCGTTGGGCGAGCGGCCAGTGCGCTCTCCCGTCTCGATCACCAGTGCGCCGTTGGAGGCCATGCGGCCTTCTTCGCGACGAATGGCATGCTCGACGAGCTCTGCCGCCGGCAGGTCCACCAGCAGGCGGGGTTGATTCTCGGCGGGATCTTCGACCAGCGTAAGACCAAAGTTGGACAGTACTTCTGCAGGGGTAACACCAGGCATGGGGCCTCCTTTAAAAGCGCGTCACGAGGGCGCGCGCTTTACTCACGTAAAGCCCGTTGTACCCGATATGCAAAAACGTTTTTGCGGCAGGGGCGAAGCGCCCGCCCAACGGTCAAAAATCGCACGCAAGCGGCCTAGTCATTGGGGACGTTCTTAAACGACTAGTCGTTGGGGACACTCTTGAACAGGCAACAACCAAGGAGTGTCCCCGGATGTCGGCACATAAGGAACGTCCCTAAGTGCCGGCTATAGCGGCAGGCCTTGGCCGAGCATGGCGATGGCGCTCATAAGGACCAGCATGCCGGCGGCATAGGGCAGCACTGAGCCCAGGAGCTCGGCGTCCTTGCCGCGCACGTGCACGGCGGCAAGACCAATGGCGAGCGTCTGCGGCGAGATCATCTTGCCGGCGGCGACACCCAGGGCGTTCAGCGCGACCATCCAGTAGTCACTCACGCCCAGCGCCGTAGCCGCCTGGCTCTGGATGGGACCAAACAGCATGCCCGACGACGTGCCCGAACCGGTCACGAACGCGCCAACGGCGCCAATCCACGGGGCCAGAATCGGGTACAGACCACCGGCGACGGCGATGCAGAACGCGCTGATCGAAGAGATCATGCCCGCATAGCCCATCACCTTGGCGCAACCCAGCACCGAAAGCATCGTGATAACCGTCGGCATCATCTGCTTGACGGTCGCAGCCAGCACCTCGCCCATCAGGCGCGGCGAAGCACCCTGAATGGCACCGCCGATAAACGCGGCCAGGAAGATCCAAACACCCGGCGTGTTGATCCACGAAAACGTAAGCGTACCGGGGTTCTCGCCGCAATACACCTGCACGTGGCTCGCAAACGGCGCAAGCGCAGCATGCACGGCGGGCACCAAGTTGGACGTACCCAGCAGCAATACAAAAATCAAGATAAAGCACGACCAGGCCGAAAGCGCCGATTTAAGGGTGAGCCGTTCGCCGGCCTCGATATTCATATGGAAACGCGCGTCCAGGTGGCCGAACTTCTCGGCACGCATGGCAAGCGCGGCAGTCAGCGCGAGCGACACGATGGAGCCCACGACCACGGCCAGCTCGGGACCCACAAACATGGCAACGACCAGGGCCGCACCTACAAAGGACACACCGGAAAGCAGTGCCACGCCGGTAACGCCGTGCAGGCGCTCACTCACGCTCGCAACGTTACCTTGGTCATCGGCGACACGGCCCGCAACCAGCACGATAAGCAGCGGCATCACCACGAAGAACGGTGCCAGCTGCACCAGCTGAACGGTCGCCAGGTGCAGGGAATCCAGGCCCACCAGGTCGGCAACGGACACCGTGGGGATGCCAATGGAGCCGTAGGGCGTGGGCACGCCGTTGGCCAGCAGGCAGATCAGCACGGCAGGCACAGCCTCAAAACCAAGGCCCGCGAGCATGCCGGCAGGAATGGCAACGGCAGTGCCAAAGCCGGCCATGCCCTCCATAAAGCCACCGAAGCACCAGGCCACGAGCAGCGCCAGCAGACGGCGGTCGCTGCTGATGGAGGTAATCATGCTGCCAATCACGTCCATGGCGCCCGTGCGCACGCACAGGTTATACGTAAACACCGCGGCGATAATCACGAGCACGATGGGCCACAGGGCCATCAAAAAGCCCTCGAGCGAGGCCGTGGCTATCTGCGCCGCCGGCAAATGCCACCACGCATAGGCAAGCACGCACGAAAGAACAAACGAACCGATGGCGGCCTTCCAAGCCGGCCATTTAAAGCACAGCAGCATCACGACGAGCCAGATGATCGGCACAAGAGCCAGCAAAAACGCAGCGACATCCATGGGTAAAAAACTCCTTGGTACCGCGCAAGCGGCATCGGGGGGTCACAAAACTTCAACAGGATACCGCACGTTTACCGACAAATTACAGCCGCTCGCCGAAATTATTGAACAACCTGTTCAAAAACACGAATGGACACCACCGCGACTATACTAGAGCACAGTAAGAGAAAGGAACCGCCTTGAGCATCACGCCCCTCGATAGCATCCGCCGCGCCATCGCCCGCCGCAATGGCTTCGCCGACCCCGCCGTATCGGGCGGGGCGCACGGACAGGGCGGACGCATCGAGAACGGCCTCTTCCCTGCCTCCCACACGGCCGAAGAGCTCGCGCGCATCCAGGAGCTGAGTCAGCGCAACGCCGGCGGCCCCGACAGCAGCCAGGCCACACGCCGTCGCCGCGAGCGCGATCGCCAACCCGGCCCCATCCGCCGTATGGTCAATGCCTGGTGGAACCGTCTGCTCAGCGCCGTCTACGGCGGCGGCTTCTCCATGCAGGAAGCGGAATACGAGGAGCACGCCACCAGTCGCGACTATCTTTGGAACACCCTCGGCACCGCCGTGTGGGGCCTGGCGTTTCCGCTGCTCACCATCGTGTCCACGCAGCTCGCGGGCGCCGAAGAAGCAGGCAAATTCTCCATCGCCTTTGTCACCGGCACGCTCATCATGATCGCGTGCAACTACGGCGTGCGCAACTTTCAGGTCTCGGACATCGACGAAACGACGTCCTTTGCCTCCTACCAGCTCAACCGCTGGCTTTGCGGAGCGCTCGCCCTAGGCTGCGGCCTCATGTACAGCAGCGCCCGCGGCTACGATGCGCAGATGGCCACGATTGGCCTGGGCGTCTACCTCTATAAGGTGATCGACGGCATCGCCGACGTGTACGAGGGCCGCCTGCAGCAGGCCGACAAGCTCTATTTGGCCGGCATGAGCCAAACGCTACGTTCCGCCGGTGTCATCGCGGTCTTTAGCGTGGCACTGTTCCTTACGCGCAGCATGCCCATCGCGGCCATGGCCATGGGTGTCACCGCCATCGCCTCGCTCGTGCTGGTCACCGCCCCGCTCGCCCTGCTCGAAACCGAAAAATCACGCCGCATGAGCCTGCGCGAGGCTGGCCACCTGTTTATCCAGTGCGCCCCGCTCTTTGGTGCGCTGTTCCTGTTCAACCTTATCGAGAGCATGCCCAAGTTCGTGATGGAAGGCACGCTGGCCTACAAGTATCAGCTGTACTTTAATGCCCTGTTCTTTCCGGCGCAGGCCATTTTGTTGAGCATTGGATTCATCTATAAACCGCAGCTCCTGCGTCTGTCGAGCATTTGGGCGAATCCGCGCAAGCGTCGCCGCTTTGACCTGATTATTGTTGCCGTTATGGCACTGATCGTGGTCATCACCGGAGCGTGCGCCGCATTTATGGCAGGCCCCGGCATCCCCATCATGAGCTTTATGTACGGCCTTAACTTTGAGCGCTACCGCACGCTGGCGCTGCTAATGGTTGTCGCCGGCGGCGTCACCGCGGCAATCGACTTTATCTACGCCATCATCACGGTGCTGCGCCACGCCGGCGACGTCACCAAGATCTACCTGATTTGCTTTGCCGTGAGCGTGATGCTGCCAGTAATCCTGATTAAGCTGCTGGGTCTGATGGGCGCTGTGGTGAGCTACCTAGCCATCATGGCCCTGCTGCTGGTGCTGCTGATTATCGAGTACGCCCACATCCGCCAACGCATCGAACGCGACCGCAACCCGTACGGCGCCTAATTAGCTGCCCCCCGGTACCGGAATTTGCGATGGAATCTCCCCGACTAGGGTCTCGTTGTGACAATATGCACCACACAAAACTAAGTGAGTAGACTTTTACCGAATCCCCGACCACACCGACAAACCACAAGTCTGTGACCTGCACTGATAATTGTCCTTGGGGGAAGCGGGCACTGCGGGGGCGCGTCAACAGCGCGCGATTTCCGCGTCGCAGCGCTACCCTGATGCTGAACGCCGGGACGATGACCCACTGACCTGCTGACGCCTCTTCGGCCGTCCTCAAATCCG
>CAVCKO010000024.1:0-1659 GCA_963602825.1 Treponemataceae bacterium
TGGACGGTCAGAAGGAGCCTCATGACGGAGTCCTCTCAGCATACATCTAAGCCCCAGGTCGAGGTTGAGGCCTCGGGCGGCGATGACAACAAGGGTGCACGTCGCGGTGCCATTTTTATCGGCGTCGTGCTGGTTGGCTATATCGTTTATCTGATTGTGACCGGTCAGATGGGACAGTTCTGGGCTGCCATGTCGAGCGTTCAAGCGCCGTGGCTCGTTGCTGCATGCTTTTGCATGTTCCTGTACCTGTTCTTTGGCATCGTTGCCTATGCGATCGCCGTCTGGCTCGATCCCAATTCGCCCGTCGGCATTCGCGACCTGATCTCGGTCGAGGCGAGCGGTATCTTCTTTGGCAACCTGACGCCCATGATGATGGGTTCCACGCCAGCCCAAATCTACCGCCTGACCAAGGCAGGCCAAAACGTCGGCGAGGCCGGTGCCACGCAGTTCACGCGCTTTATCGTGTATCAGTTTGGCCTCGTTGCCTGGGGCGCCATTCTGCTGCTTGCCCGCATGCCGTTTTTCGCCGAGCGCTATGGCGACATGACGCTGCTGTGCGTCTTTAGCTTTGGCGGTCACTGCTGCATCCTGCTCGGCATCTTTGCCGTCGCGCTCATGCCCAAGACCGTTACACGCGTCGCGCACTGCATCATCAATTGGCTCGAGCGCGTGGGCGTCTCGGCCACCAAGATCGAGGGCTGGCGTACGTTTGTCGACGGCGAAATCTACTCGTTCTCCGAGAAGTTCAAGCTTTCGGCCGGCCACTTTTCGTCCATGCTACTCACGGTGGTCATCACCATGTTGCAGCTCGCGTTTTTCTACCTCGTGCCGTATTTCCTGATGCTTGCCTTTGGCCACCACGAAGTCGACTTTTTCTCGGTTATGGCCGCGAGCGCCTTTGTTCAGCTCCTGAGCTCTGCTGTCCCCCTGCCCGGTGGCACCGGCGGTGCCGAGGGTGGCTTCGCGCTGTTCCTGGGTCATTTCTTTGGATCGGCGTCGACTGCCGGTTATCTGCTTTGGCGCCTCATTACGTTTATCGCGCCGACTATTTTAGCCGCGCCCCTGCTGGGCCTTAAGAGCGCTCACAACGAGAGTATTCATGCACGCTGGGATCGCGCGATGCGCAAGCTCGGACGAACGCCTCAGACGTCCTCTAAGCCTGCAAAGCCCCATCCTGTGCATGCGGTTACCATGGATCCCAATCAGCATGCTCAGAAAGCTTCTGGAGCCGCCAAACCGGCGCATAAGGCCTATGTGCGCCAGACGGGTGACGGCATCCGTGTGTCCCCGGCTGCTTTGAACAAAAAGAAACACCCTAAGGCGTAATAGTTGGTCGTGCGTTCTTCATGTTGCCGGGCATTTTTGTACCGGATGGGGGATAATCCTCTTACGTAGATTAACTCTCATCTGTTGATGAATACTCGCATTCTGAAGGGACACGTCCATGGCCACCAGCAAACCGCGCCTCGACCGCCGCATCGTTCGCAGCCGCAATGCCATCCTGTCTGCGTTTGAGCGCCTGCTGATGGATAAGCCGCTTGCCGACATTACGGTGAGTGCCATCGCGCGTGAGGCAAATGTCGACCGCAAGACCTTTTATGTACACTTCGGCACGATTGACGGCCTGCTCGATGCCATCGCCGTTGATGTGGTGGAGAT
>CAVCKO010000024.1:1693-8857 GCA_963602825.1 Treponemataceae bacterium
TCCATGGACGGCGACACGAACGAGCGTGCCCTCGGAGCGGCGGCAACGTTTTTTAAAACCATCAACGAGGCACTTTGCAATAACCTCGTGCTCAATCGCCAGTTGATTGAAAACATCCCGCTCGACGATTTTATGACGCGTTTGCGCGTGCCGCTCGAGCATGAGATTGCCGCGCGCGACCTGCTGCCCCACGGCCTCAAGGACGAGATGTTCGACTATTATCTGGCGTTTTTACTTTCGGGCATTATCGGCATTTACCGCACGTGGGCGCTCTCCGATGGCTCGGTGCCCATCGAGCGCATCTCGGAGGTCGCTAACAATCTGACATTGAACGGACTATCGAGTCTGGAATCGCGCTTCGAATAGCATCAACACCTCATTCCCACCCTAAGTTGCGGTGAAATAGGGACTGAATAGGCCTTCTAGCGGCCTAAACGGTCCCTATTTCACCGCAACTTAGGATTGAGGCTTACTGGTAGCGCAGGCACTCCACGGGGTCGAGTTTTGCTGCCCGGCGGGCGGGGTAGAATCCGAAGATGACGCCGATGCCGACGGAGACCGCAAAGGCCAGCAGCACCGTGGCGATCGAAAAACTCGGCGTAATGGTACCGCTGGCACCGAGCTCGCTAAGCACGCCGGAACTCGCGGCGAACATCGTAAGACCCCAGGCAAGCAGGTAGCCAATCAGGACACCCAGCAGGCCACCGGTGACGCATAGCGCCGAGGACTCGGCCAAAAACTGCGCGGTGATATCGCGACGACTGGCCCCCAGGGCACGACGAATTCCGATCTCGCGGATACGCTCGGTCACATTGGTGAGCATCATATTCATGATGCCGATACCGCCCACGAGCAGCGAAATACTGGCAACGGCGCCCATGATGAGCGAAAACGCGCCCATAAAGGAATTGAGGGCGTCGATGGCGCTTTTCATTGAGGTCACCGATACGCTGTCATATTCGTCCTCGTCCGCGATGCCCTTCATGCTACGCACCTTGGATTCAATCGTCTTGCACAGCTCGTCCATGTCCGTGCCCTCGGCGGCGAGCGCCGTTACGCTGGGAAAAGAGGGGTTCTCGTCGCCAAACAGGCCCGAGATGGTCTCGCGCGGCATGTATAGCGTGAGCGAGCCCATGGAGTCGTTACCGCCATCAATCACGCCGACAATCTGCACCTCGCCGTTCGACACCTTGATGGTCTTGCCCACCGCGTCCTGTTCGTTGCCGTACAGCTGATCCGCGCCGCCGCGGCTGATGAGCGCTACGCGTGCACCCGATTGGGACTCGGCCTGGGTGTAGGTGCGCCCCGCGACGAGCTTGCTGGCGCCCACCGCGTCGAGCATGTCGCTATCGACGCCCTGCGCCATGACGGTATAGCTTTTGTCACCGGCCTTGTACTCGGTATAGGCGCTGTCCACGATGCCGATCTGCTCGATCTGCGGCACCATTTTGCGAAGCTTCTCAACGTCCGATTCGGTGAGCTCTTGCGACGAATAGATCTGCACCATACGCGCTGCGTTGAGGCCCAGGCTGTTGACCAGGCTGTTTTGGATACCGCCGATAAGCGAGGTCATGGCAATGACGGAGGCGATGCCAATGACGATGCCCAGGATGGTGAGTAGGCTGCGTCCCTTGTTGGCCTCGAGGGAGTGAAGGGCTTCTTGGATGAGGTCGCGCGTGCTCATGCCTTCACTCCTTTCGTCGGATTGGTGGTTGTAGAAATCACGCGCAGATTGTTGACGGCCCCGCGTAGCGTATTCGGTGTATGCGCGATATATGCGCCGTCGTGAATCCGTCCGTCGCGAATGGTTACGGCACGGTCGGCCTCGGCGGCGATACCGGGATCATGCGTGATGAGCACGATGGTCTTGCCGCGTTCCTGAAGTTTGTGGAAGGCTTCCATCACGAGTGCTCCGGTGGCGGAGTCCAGGTTTCCCGTCGGCTCATCCGCCAGGATGATGGGCGGGTCGTTGACGAGGGAGCGCGCGATGGCAACGCGCTGCATCTGCCCGCCCGAGAGCTCGGAGATGCGGTGGTCCCAGTGGTCGACCGGCAGCGTGACGGCTTGCAGCGCATGGACGGCGCGCATCTCACGCTGAGCCCGCGGCACGTTGGTGTACGAAAGCGGCAGCATGACGTTTTCGATGACCGATAGGCGCGGCAGCAGGTTAAAGCTCTGAAAGACAAAGCCGATGCTCAGGGCGCGGACTTCGGTGAGCTCGTCATCGTCGAGCTCCGCCGCGTTGAGGCCCTGCAGGTAGTAATCGCCTGCCGTCGGCTTGTCCAGGCAGCCCAGGATGTTCATGAGCGTTGACTTGCCCGAGCCCGAGGGGCCGGTGATGGCGACGAACTCACCGGGATCTACTGCCAGGCTCACGTTATGCAGGATGTGGGCGCAACCGGCCTCGCTCTCAAAGATGCGGTGCACGTTGCGGATGTCGATGACGGGACGCATTACTTGCCCTCGTCGGCAGGCATGTTGTCGCCGCCGTCTGCCGTCATGCCTGTGCCGGTATCCGTCACGATGGTGTCGCCGTCGCGTAGCTTGGTAAGCGGGACGTCTGGGTTGATCTCGTTGCCCTGGTCGTCGCGCGTGACCTGGGTCTTGCCGACTACAGCCTCGTTGTCGTTTTGCGTCACGACGGTCACCTTCACGCGGCGCGTCTTTTTGCCTTCCGAATCGGTGGCCAGATTGACGTAATAGTGCTCGCCATCTTCGGTCATCAGCGCCATGGTCGGCACCATCACCACGTCGTCGAGCTTCTCGGTCACTACCGAGACCTCGGCAGTCATACCCGGCTTAAGGCGACTGTCGGGTGCTTCGATGAGGATGTCGACGTTAAAGGTCACGCTGCCGCCGCTCCCGGAGGAGGAGTCGGAGTTTGCCACCGAGGCGATAGCCGTGACGGTGCCTTGGCTCACGATATCGGGAAACGCGGGATAGGTCACGTTGGCGCTTTGGCCCACGGCAATTTTGGCGATATCCTTTTCGCCCACCTGAACCGTCACCTTCATCTTGGACAGGTCGGCGATTTGCATGCACTGTTTGCCGCCGCTCGTGTCGCCTTCGCCCATGATCATGCCTCCTGTTACCGTGGCGCCCACCTTGGCGTTGAGCTCCACGATGTTGCCCGAGCTCGGGGCCGTTACCGTACGGCTGGCGGCCTTGGCGTTAGCCTGATCGAGGTTTGCCTGGGCCGATGCGAGGCTGCGCTGCGCGGCCGATACGGCGTTCGTGTCCGCTGATGCGGCGGAGACGCCAGTCGCTGCGGAAGCTCCATCGACATCCGTCGTTGGGGCGGACTGCGCGGCAGCTGCGGCTTTCTTCGCGTTGGCGAGGTCTTCCTGTGCCGCTGTCACCGCGCGCTGCGCCTCGGCAACGTTGCGATCGAGCTCGTCGTTTTTAATGGTCATGAGCACGTCGCCCTCGTTGACGGACTGGCCGGCTTGCACGTTGATTGATGCCACCGTTCCGTCGACAGAAGGGGAGACCACCGAAGCCGAGATGGGCTTGAGCTGGCCTTTAGCCTCGACGGTGGTCGTAAACGTGCCCTCGGTGACCATGTCGGTCACCGGCCCGTTGGTTCCTGCGGGCCGTGCGTTGATGACTGAGGTCACGACAACGGCGATGAGCACAATGGCGGCCACGACGCCGGCCGCAATGCCGCGCCGGATGAGCTTTTTGCGCCGACGCTCGGCACGCTTCGCTTTGAGTTTGGCGTAGGCCTCTTCGTCAGAAATCTCGGTTGTATCGCTTGTGCTGCCGTTTTGCTGTGCGGCGTGCACGTTTGTTATGAGGGGAAGCGTTTCGGTGGCACCCTCGGGCGTTCGATCGGCATCATTCGGTCCCGGGGTAATGGTGGGGACATTCGACATGGCGTCTCCTTAATAGAAATTTCCTCGATAATTATATGCGCCCGTCGCGATGGCCGGGCGCATATAGCGGTATCTTTCGGAACTGTTAGATTGGAGCGTCAGTTCCCCGTTGTGTGAAGGCGTGTTTCCCTACGAGTGCACGACCACGCACAGGCCGACGCTGATGCAGTCGTGGAGCGCCTTGGCATCGGCCAGGCGCAGGTTGATGCAGCCGTGGCTTCCGCACCACTTATAGGACTCGGCATTGTCGAAGCTCTTGTCGTTTTGCCAGGTGGCGTCGTGGAAACCGATCATATTGCCCTCGAACGGCATCCAATAGCTGACCGGGCTCTCGTATTTGGGCTTTCCGGTCGCGGGGTCTTTAGCACCGATGAGCTTGCTTGCGCCGTCGTTGCTGTTGATCTGCCACACGCCCTCCGGGGTGGCGTCTTCGCCCGGTTTGCCGGAAATAAAGTTGGCCTCCCACACGATATTGCCGTTCTCGTCGTAGTAGCGCGCGTGCTGCTCGGACAGGTCGACGTCGATATAGGCCTTCCAATCGGGCTCGCCCTTGGCGGTAAACGTGTCGGCCTTCTTGGAGTACGAAATCTCGATATCGCCGGTCTGCTTGTTATTGATAGCGTCCTCGACCTGCTTGGCGAGCGTGTCGCTGTCGATGGACCAGCCAAAATCGCCGCCCTCGACAGCGCACTCCTTGCCGTCGGCGCGTGTCCACCAGCGGGTGGATCCCACGGTGTTAAAGCCGTTAGCGAGTTCGGCGGCCCAGCTGCCGATCTGCGACGTATCGAGCGTAGGGTTGGCCGGATCGGCAAAGCTGATCCACTGCAGCACCGAGCTGCCGTCCACTTTACCGGCATCATTGCCGTTGAGCTTAAGGGTCACGTTGACGCCCAGGAAGTTGTTGGCGGCATCGCATGCAGCCTGAATCTGGTCGTTGGTGAGGGTGCCGTTGAGCGGTTCGTAGGCGTCGTTTCCGATCTTGGTGATATCGACGTTCTCGGCGAGCGACGCGAGCTCGATCTCGGCATATTTGATGACATGCTCGCGGTTGATCTTCTCGTTGGAACGGGCCTTCTCAACGGTGAACTTGCCGGCCTTCTCGTCATAGGAGCTGGTGGCCTCGAAGGTGCCCGAGCGGCCCTCGTTGAACTCGTCGATGGCGCTGCCTAGGTCCTCCTCAAACTGCTTTTGGTCAAAGGCATCGGAGAGCATGGACAGGTCGACGTCCTGGTCCAAGTCGACCGAGCCGTTCTTGGTGGCGCTAACGGTTTTGCCGCCGAGCGACGCGATGAGGCGCGATGGCCACAGCAGCGGCTCGTTTTTGCTGATAATCTCGTGGGCGGCTTCCTCGCCATCGACGATGGGCTCGTCGGACTCGGGCTGGTAGGTCCAGCTAAAGTCATCGCCCGCCACGGTGAGCTTGTAGTGCTTCCATGCCGAGTTGACCTTGGTGGCTGCCGAAGATGCGTTAGAGAGCGAGATGTCGACGCCGGCGATGGTGGTGTTGGGGTAAGCGACCTGCGAGAACGCCACGACGCCTACGATGTAGACGATCGCGACGAGGCCGAGGACGACAAAGAGGGCCGTCTTTCCGCCCGACTTGCTGCTTTTGTTGGTGTGCTTGTCCGCGGGTCCGCGATTGCTTGCCGCGCGAGCGTGCGAAGGGCCCTGCTTGGGGGCGGCACCTTGTGCGGAACGCTGCTGATATTGTTGATGCGGCTGGTATTGACGCTGATTCGGGCGCTGAGAGGCATTGGCCGGGCCGTGTTGTTGGCTGTGAGCCGGCGCGATGGGGCGCGGCGATTGGACGCCGCCAGTATGCCTACTGGGCTGTTGCGGATCGGGAATCATGTTGCTGCGGTCGATTTGCGACATCGTTTATATTTCCTTCGAGTTTCGACTTGCGGCTCATCGTGTTTTAACTGGGCTTGCATTATAGCGATTAGCCTGTTGTTTGTGGTGCGGAAACAGTATCAGTTTGGAGAAGTCTGCCTATCCGCATATGCCGCATTTGGCGCAGGCAGAAAGCGCGGCCGGGGCTTGAGCTATGCCGCCCTTGGCCGTCTCGCGCAGGGTTGCCGGCAGGGCGTGGCCCACCGAGAGCATCACATGCGCCATCTGGTCAAACGGCACCAGGCTCTTGATGCCGGCGAGCGCGAGCTGGGCCGAGCTGAAGGCCGCGGCCACGCCGATGGCATTGCGGTTTTGGCACGGCACCTCAACAAGTCCGCCCACGGGGTCGCAAACGAGGCCCAGCAGATTGCTCAGCGCGATGGAACTGGCGTCGAGTGCCTGCTCGGGGGTGCCGCCGAGCATCTGCACCAGCGCGGCGGCGGCCATGGCGGCGGCGCTTCCCACCTCGGCCTGGCAGCCGCCCTCGGCGCCGGCGACGCAGGCGCTCGTGGTGAGGTTGAGGCCGATGGCGGCAGCACAGTAGAGGGCGTCCATGACCTGCTCGTCATCGAGCTGCAGGTGGTCGGCAAGCGCCAGCACGCAGCCGGGTACGACGCCCGCGGAGCCTGCCGTGGGGGCGGCGACGATCACGCCCATAGTGGCAGAGCGCTCGAGCACGGCCATCGCGCGGGCCACGGCATCGGTCTGAACGGTGCCCATCAGGTTTGTGCTCAAATCGTTACGGCCGGTGGCATCGACGAGCTTCGCCTCGCCGCCGATGAGCCCGCCAAGCGAGCGCTGCGGATTGGCGATGGGGGCCGTGGTCTCCTCGCGCATAACGTCGAGCACGCGGCGCATCGCGGCGACGGCGTGCTCCTCGCCGGTCAGACGCGCTTCGCGCACGGCCATGACGGCGCCGATGCTGAGTTCCAGCTCCTTGCAAGCGTCGAGCAGCTGTTCGCCGTCATCGAAGATCTCCTTGGCCGAGACGCCGGGGGAGAGCGATGACGCCGAGCCCGGGA
Organism: Treponemataceae bacterium; assembly: GCA_963602825.1. Lineage (GTDB taxonomy): Bacteria > Actinomycetota > Coriobacteriia > Coriobacteriales > Coriobacteriaceae > Collinsella. The sequence continues at coordinate 8,484 of CAVCKO010000024.1, forward strand.
GTTCAATAAAGGTGGCGTAGTCGACGTTGTCGAGTTTTCGCAGCATGGGAATGACGGTATCGTCGGGGACGCCGTCGGTCTCAAAGACAGAGTAAGCCTGGCCGCCCACCTCGGTGCGGTAGGTACGGCAAAACGCGATGTTCACGTGTACGTAGGCGAGTAGGTTCGTGAGTGCGGCTAGCACGCCGGGAACATCCTGGTGCGCCACGAAGAGCGTTGAATACATGCCCGAGATGTCGACTCCGACGCCGTTGATGCGGCTGATGCGCATCTTGCCGCCGCCTAGGCTCTCGCCGCGGACCTGTGCCGTGGCACCCCTGTCGTCGAACATCTCGATATCGACGGTGTTGGGGTGGATGGAGGCGTCGTCGCCC
>CAVCKO010000024.1:8867-9845 GCA_963602825.1 Treponemataceae bacterium
CCCTTAATGTCAAAGTGATATTCGAGGCCTTGCTTACGCGCGAGGTCGAAGGCCTGCTTGATATTCTCGTCATCGGTGTCGAGGCCCAGGATGCCCGCGACAAGCGCGCGGTCGGTGCCGTGGCCACGGTAGGTGTGCGCGAAGGAGTTCCACAGGCCAAAGGTAACCTTGGTGATGCGGCCCTCGAGCAGGCTGGCGGCAACCTGGGCGCACCGCAGGGCGCCGGCGGTGTGCGATGAGCTGGGGCCGACCATGACGGGGCCCAAGATCTCGAATGCCGAGGTCGTAGCTAGTGTTTGTGGCTTGCCTGCCATGGCTGCTCCTTTAATTTATCCCGTCGTCCCGAGGTGCGGGGCATAAGGTCGCCTGCTCGGACAGTCCTGCTCGCACGGAGAGCACATTAAGTGCTCTCCGGCTCGTGCGGAACTCGCGATCAACCTTATGCCCCGCCCCTCTGGACTAAGGATACATGGTTGGAGTGCCCGTGCTGCAAAATTCATTAGCTAGTGACGCAGCGTAGGCTCATATCGAAACATCTTCACTACCGGATAAATAAAAAAGAAGTACCGCTTGGGGGCGGTACTTCTTTTGAAAGCGTGTGCGTGTTGTGACCTTGGTGGTTCCCAATTACAGTCCGCAGGCTGCTTTGAGTTCTTCGACTCGGTCGGTTTTTTCCCAGGTGAAGTCGGCGTCTTCTCGGCCGAAGTGACCGTAGGCTGCCGTCTTTTCGTAGATGGGGCGACGCAGGTCTAGGTCGCGGATGATAGCCCCCGGGCGCAGGTCGAAGGTCTTCTCTACGGCCTCAACGATCTTGTCCTCGTCGACCTTAGCGGTACCGAAGGTGTCGACCATGATTGAGAGGGGCTTGGAAACGCCGATGGCGTAGGCGAGCTCGACTTCACAGCGGTCGGCCAGACCGGCGGCGACCACGTTCTTAGCGACCCAGCGCGCGGCATACGCGGCGGAACGGTCGACCTT
>CAVCKO010000024.1:9855-32144 GCA_963602825.1 Treponemataceae bacterium
CCTTGGTGCAGTCCTTGCCGCTAAAGGCACCGCCACCGTGACGGCCGTAGCCGCCGTAGGTGTCGACGATGATCTTGCGGCCGGTCAGGCCCGTGTCGCCCATGGGGCCGCCCACGACAAAGCGACCGGTGGGGTTTACGTAGATGTCGGCGCCGTCCCAAGGCATGTTCTCGGCAGCCATGACAGGCGCGATGACATGCTCGATGAGGTCGGCCTTGATCTTGCCCATGTCCTCAATCTCGGCAGCGTGCTGCGTGGAGATGACGATGGTCGTGACCTCCACGGGCTTGCCTTCCTCGTAGCGCACCGTGACCTGGGTCTTGCCGTCGGGGCGCAGGTAGGGCAGGGTTCCGTCATGGCGCACGGCAGCCAGGCGCTCGGCCAGGCGGCTTGCCAGGTAGTGTGGCATGGGCATGAGGGTCTTGGTCTCGTTGGAGGCATAACCGAACATCATGCCCTGGTCGCCGGCGCCGATCAGGTCGATCGGGTCGGTGGTGGCGCCGGTCTGGGTTTCGAAGGACTCGTCAACGCCCTGGGCGATATCGGGCGACTGCTCGTGGATGAGGCTCATAACGCCGCAGGTGTCGCAGTCAAAACCGAACTTGGCACGGTTGTAGCCAATGCGGCGGATAACGCCGCGGGCGATTTCCTGTACGTCGACGTAGGCCTGGGTGCGAATCTCGCCGGCAACGATGACGGTGCCGGTGGTCACGAGGGTCTCGCAGGCGCAGCGGACGTTCTCCACGTTGGCAGGCACGCCGTTGGGGGCGATGTAGCCCTGCTCCTGGAGCTCTATTTCTTTGGCGAGGATTGCGTCGAGGACGGCGTCGCTGATCTGGTCAGCGATCTTATCGGGATGACCTTCGGTCACCGACTCCGACGTAAAAACAAAGGACCCGTGTTGGGGTGGAATGGAACGAAGTTCTTCTGACATGATTGTCCTTTCAAAAACGTGTCCCGGCGACCGTTACCATTCCGCCGGGCTCTCTATGCAAGGGCACATCATAGCGCGTAAATCAAACATTCACACCCTTTCCGCACCTACTCATTTAAGTCTGTCCCCAATGAGTGGGTCGGTGCCCTTTGTGCGGAGGTTGCTTTGTTGCTTTATACTGGTGCGGTTAGACATCCATCCTGCAATCGAGGAGATTTCCATGGCATCAGACGTTCGCGTCCGCTTTGCACCCTCACCGACGGGCAAACTGCACATCGGCGGCGCCCGCACCGCTATCTATAACTGGGCTTTCGCCCGCGCAAACGGCGGCACGTTCATCCTGCGCATCGACGACACCGATCCCACCCGTTCCACCGACGAGAACACGCAGATCATTTTGCGCGCCATGCGTTGGCTGGGCTTGGACTGGGACGAGGGCCCCGAGGTGGGCGGCGACTATGGTCCCTATGCCCAGACCGAGCGCCTGGACCTGTACAAGCAGGCCGCCCAGAAGCTTTGGGATGAGGGCAAGGCCTATCCCTGCTTCTGCACCAAGGAGCAGCTCGATGCCGACCGCAAGGCCGCGCAGGAGCGCAAGGACCCCTTCCAGGGCTATCAGCGTCGTTGCCGCGATCTTGATCCCGAGGAGGCCCGCCGCCGCATCGAGGCCGGCGAGTCCTACGTCCTGCGCATCAAGGTGCCCAAGGACCGCGGCGACGTCGTCATCCACGACGCCGTTCACGGCGAGGTGACCTTCGACGCCAAGGAGCTCGACGACTTTGTCATCTTCCGCTCCGATGGCACGCCCACGTACAACTTCGCGACCGTCGTCGACGACGCCATGATGAAGATCACCCATGTCATCCGCGGCGACGACCACCTGTCCAACACCCCGCGTCAGGTCATGGTCTACGAGGCCCTCGGCGCGCCCGTGCCCACGTTCGCCCACATCTCCATGATCCTGGGCGCCGACGGCAAGAAGCTCTCCAAGCGCCATGGCGCCACCTCGGTGGAGGAGTACCGCGACGCCGGTTACCTGTCCGACGCCTTCGTCAACTATCTGGCGCTGCTCGGCTGGTCGCTCGACGGCGAGACCACAATCATCCCACGCGATGTCCTGGCCAGCAAGTTCTCGCTCGACCGCATCTCCAAGAACCCAGCGACCTTCGATCCCAAGAAGCTCGACTGGGTCAACGCCGAGTACATCAACGGCATGTCCGATGCTCAGTTTGCCGATGAGATCATGGTCCCCGAGCTGCACGAGGCGGGTCTCATCGAGGGCAACGTCGAGTACGGCGAGGACTGGATTGATGCGCTTGCCGCCATCGTCAAGCCGCGCACCAAGATGCCGGCCGACGCCGTGACCGTCGCCGCTCCCATCTTCGCTACGGCCGAGACGCTCGAGTATGACGAGAAATCCGTTAACAAGGGTCTGGCTAAGGAAGGCATGGGCGCCATTCTGGATGCCGCCAAGGCCGCGCTCGAGGGCGTGGACAAGTGGACTGCCGAGGCCGTCGACGCCGCGCTTGAGCCGCTGCCCGAGCAGATGGACCTTAAGAAGCGCGTGGTGTTCCAGGCCGTGCGCGTCGCCGTCTGCGGCAACATGGTGAGCCCTCCGCTGGGCGAGACCATGGCGCTCGTCGGCCGCGACGACTGCCTGGCGCGCATCGACCGCGCCCGCACGATGGCGCTGTAGTAGACGCGCAAACGCATGTATCCGAGCCCCGTTCCCTCGAGCGGGGCTCTTGTTTCTGTACCGATGAGTGGGTTGCTGGGACAAAATAATCAGTAGTGTTTGTCCCATGTTCGAGTGACGCAACGAGCTCAACACTCGTATCGGCCATGGGACAAACTCTACTGATTATTTTGTCCCACCCCTTTCAGGTCCGTTCGTTAGAGGTGGTGTATGGCTCAACAACTGTCGCTGTTTGGTTCGCCGGAACCGGAGGAAGCTCCGGTGAAGCCCAAGCCTGCCGCTGCCTCGGCTCAGTCTAAGCCTGCGCCCGAGCCCCCTGCCGCCTACGCGAGCGTGGTCCTCGACATCCCCACCCGTGCGCTGTCGGAACCGTTTGCTTACGGCATCCCCGAGTCCCTTGCCAACGAGGTCCAGATCGGATCCACGGTCCTGGTCCACTTTGGTAACCGTGCCGCCGCGGGCTATGTCGTCGACATTGCGCCTGATCTGGGCGATCTGCCGGGCAACAACGCCCTCGACCCCGTGCGCATCAAGCCCATCGAGGCCATCCTCAGCAAACCGCTCTTTACCGCCGAAGCCGCCCGCATCGCACGTTGGATGAGCCGCGAGTATGTCGCGACGCTTTCCGAGTGCCTGCGTCTGTTCTTGCCTCCGGGTGGCAGTCCGCGTGTGGTCAAGGGCGACGACGGCGTGTGGACGGTTGAACGTCCAGCCGTCAAACCCATCCAAAACCGCTGGGTGATGCTTACGCCCGAAGGCTTTGACTACACGCCACCCAAGACCGCGGTCCGCCAGCGCCAACTCATCGAAGCGCTCCAGTGTGGTCCTGTCACGACGCGCGACCTCAACCTTCTCTATAACAGTATGTCGGCGACCATCAAGGCGCTCGAAAAACGCGGCGTCGTGGTGGTGGAGGAGCGCCGTGCCTGGCGCGGTAGCAGCGAGCAGACTACGCTGTCCTCTGCAAGCGGCAAACCGCCGGTCGCGCTTACGAACGGCCAGCAGCAAGCGCTCGCGCAGATTGAGCGCGCTCGCCTGGATGCGCACGGCGACGTGGTGCTTGTGGACGGTGTTACAGGCTCTGGCAAAACCGAGGTCTATCTATCCGCCATCGAGCGCGTGCTCGCGGCTGGCCGCTCTGCCTGCGTGCTCGTGCCCGAGATCTCGCTGACGGCCCAGACCGTCGGCCGCTTCCGCTCGCGCTTTGGCGAGACGGTCGCTGTGTTCCATTCGCGCCTTTCGGCCGGCGAGCGCCTGGACCAGTGGGATATGGTTGCCAGCGGTGCCGCCCGCGTGGTCGTGGGCGCCCGCTCGGCGCTCTTTTGCCCGCTCAGCGACTTGGGCCTCATCATCATCGACGAGGAGCACGAGACCAGCTACAAGCAGGGTTCCAGCCCGCGTTACCATGCGCGCGAGGTGGCTGCCGAGATGGCGCGCCGCTATCGCTGCCCACTCGTGCTGGGCTCCGCAACGCCCTCGGCCGAGGCCCTCGACCGCTGCCGCCGCGGCACGTACGGCGGCGCCACCTGGACGCGCGTCGAGATGCCTGAACGCCCGGGGCACGCGGTCCTGCCCACGGTTCGCATTGCCGACCTGCGCCGCGAGTTCGCACACGGCAGCCGCTCCATGTTCTCAAAACCGCTGATGGAAGGCCTGGAGCGTGTGGTCGAGCGTCGCGAAAAGGCCGTGCTGCTGCATAACCGCCGCGGCTTTGCGCCGTTTTTGATGTGCCGCGAGTGCGGCTGCGTCCCCACCTGCAACCACTGCTCCACCGCGCTTACGTATCACGAGCGCACGCACACGCTGCAATGTCACACCTGCGGTTCGTCTTGGCACGTGCAGCCGTATCCCGCGCCCACGAGTCGTTGCCCCAAATGTGGCAGTCGCTACCTGGCAAAAATGGGGCTGGGCACGCAGCAGATCGAGGACGCACTGCACCAGATGCTGCCCGAGGACGTTTCCATCATTCGCATGGATGCCGATTCCACGCGTGGCAAGGATGCGCACAAAAAGCTGCTCGAGCAGTTCGATGCGGCGGATTGCGCCGTGTTGCTGGGTACCCAGATGATCGCCAAAGGCCTCGACTTTCCCGAGGTCACGCTCGTGGGTGTGGTCAATGCTGACTTCGCCCTCAAGCTGCCGGATTTCCGCGCAGGGGAGCGCGCCTACGATTTGCTGGAGCAGGTCGCCGGTCGCGCCGGTCGCGGCGATCGCCCTGGCGAGGTCATCATCCAGACGTATCTGCCCGAGGATCCGGTCATCCGCGCCGTCGCCGAGCACGATCGCTCGATCTTTACCGACTACGACCTGGACCAGCGCCGCGACGCACTGTATCCGCCGTTCGTGCGCCTGGTTAACATTTTGGTGTGGTCGGCAAACCGCGACGATGCGCAGGATTATATCGGGCGCATCGCAAAGCTTCTTAAGCGCCGCTGGCATGCCGCCGCGCCCGATTTTTTGCGGGCGGGGAGTGCCGTGCCGCAGGTGCTAGGCCCGGCTTCGTGTGTAATCGAGAGAGCCAAGGACCGTTACCGCTTCCATCTGCTTGTGAAGTCGCCCGTGGGGTACCATGTCTCTGATGATATCGACGCCTGCCTTAAAGAGGTGGGCTCTGCGCGCGGCGTGAGCGTGAGCGTTGACGTCGATGCCTATGATTTGATGTAACAACCCGAAAGGATGGCCATGGAAGCCAACGGAATCGTACTGTCGCCCGACCCTCGCCTGCGTCAGGAGTGCGCCGTGATCGAGGAGATCACCCCGGCGATCGAGGCGCTTGCCGAGAAGATGAAGAAGATGATGTTCGACAACGGCGGCTGCGGCCTGGCTGCTCCGCAGATCGGCGAGCTTATTCAGCTCGTCACCATCGACTGCGACTACAGCGACAAGAACGACTACGACCCCTACGTGCTCATCAACCCTGTCATTGTTGAGCAGAGTGACCATCTGGTGCCCTTTAGCGAGGGCTGCCTTTCCATCCCTGGCATTAGCTGCGAGATCGAGCGTCCCGACCATGTCGTCGTCGATGCGTATGATCTGGACGCCAACTTGATTCGCTATGAGGCATCGGGCGATCTGTTCTGCGTGTGCCTGCAGCACGAGATCGACCACCTGCACGGCAAAACTATGTTCGAGCGACTGAAGCCGATGCAGAGGATCAAGGCCGTCAAGGAGTACCAGGACGCCCTGGCCCGCGGCGCTTGACCGGGCGAGACGGAGTAGGTTAATTGTCCGTCCCTGGGATGGGGCCCACACATATCATCCCGTGCTCAAACATTCTCGCTTTGCTGCGAAACTGCGCGCGGGACGATATGTGTGGGCCCCATCCCAGGGACTACGTTGTCGCTCTTCGTTTCGCCCGGGTGCCGTCGGGCCAGGGAGGGGCGTCTTCGCTGATAGGTGCTTTCTTGGGAGGGCTGCTTTTATGCGGCTCTTTCTTTGTTTTTGGGTATATTTGTTTCTGTTGAACTATTCTTGCGGCTGGGCGCGCTTGCGACCAGGAACGCTTTTTTGTAGCCGTCTCGGCTCGTTATTGAGAGGAGACTAACTTTTATGCGTATTGTGTTTATGGGTACGCCTGATTTTGCTGTGCCTTCTTTGACTTCGCTTGTTGAGGCTGGGAATGAGATTGCGCTTGTTGTTACTCGTCCTGATGCTGTTCGTGGGCGTGGTAAGAAGCTGGAGCCGTCTCCTGTTAAGGCTAAGGCGCTGGAGCTGGGGTTGCCGGTCATTGAGGCGAATCGTATGACGCCTGAGGTTGTTGAGGTGCTCCAGGCTGCCCAGGCTGATATTTTCTGTGTGGCTGCCTATGGTTGCATTTTGCCCGATGAGGTGCTGCATATGGCGCCGCTTGGTATTGTGAATGTTCATGCTTCGCTGCTGCCTCGTTGGCGTGGGGCTGCTCCTATTCAGCGTGCCATTCTTGCTGGTGATGAGATTGCTGGCGTTTCTATTATGCGCATTGGGCATGGCGTGGATACCGGCGCCTATTGTGCGCAGGCCTCAACCTCGGTTGCCGGTAAGCATGCCGAGGCGCTGACCATGGAGCTCGCTGAGCTCGGCGGCAAACTGCTTGCCGATACGCTTCCTTCTCTTGCCGATGGCACCGCCGTGTGGATCGAACAGGACGAGGCGCTCGTTACCCATGCTGCCAAGATTTCTAAGCAGGAGATGCGCTTGGATCCGCACATGGCGGCGCTTGATTGCGTGCGTCATGTGCTGGCCTCGTCCGATACCGCGCCTGCTCGTTGCGTGATTGCCGGCAAGACCGTGCGTGTGCTCGATGCTGCGGCGGCTGATGTGTCGCTTGGCGAGGGTCAGGTTCTCGTTCAGGCTAAGCGTGTTTACCTTGGCCTTTCCGATGGCTCGGTTGAGTTGCTCGAGGTTAAGCCTGATGGCAAGCGTGCTATGGCCGCTTCTGCTTGGGCTGCTGGCCTGCAGGGTGCCGATCTTTCGTGGGGTGTTTTGTCATGAGCAAGCTGTCTCCCGCGCGCAAGCTTGCGCTCGATGTGCTGATGGAGGCCGATCGCCGCGGCATGTATGCGCGCGACGTGCTGTCCTCTCGCGCATCGGCCAAGGCTATTGACCAGCGCGATTCCGCTTTTGCCGCCCGCTTGGCGCTGGGCGTGGCCGCCACGCAGGGTATTTTGGACGAGCTGCTCGATCAGTTTCTCGATAAACCCAAAAAGGTTGCGCCGCGCGTTCGCATGGCGCTTCGTATCTCGGCCTTCGAGATGCTCTACCTGCATACGCCGGGCCGCGTTGCCGTGAGCCAGGGTGTTGAGCTGGTTCGCTGCGGTGCTAAGTCCGCCGCCGGTCTGGCGAACGCCGTTCTGCATAAGGTTGCGGACAACGTCGATGATTTTGCCGCCGCGGTGGATGCCGATGAGTCCGAGCGCCGTTTGGTTCGTCTGTCTCGCCTGATGGGCTTGCCGCGCTGGCTGTGCGCTCGCATTATGGCGTCGTTTGACACGCCAGAGGGTGCGCTTAACTTTGCCGGCAATCTGGCGCCCGCGCCGCTCGCTTTGCACGAGAACGCCTTTGCAACCAAACCTGATCCGTACCTATCGCAGCTTGTGGCACCCGTGTTCCCGGGCTGCCATGCCCCGGTTGATGCCCAGGTTACCGTTGCTTCGGGTGTGTTTGAGCGTGCTGCCGCGGTGGCATCCGATCTCAACGCGCAGCTTATCGCCACAGCTGCCACTCGCCCTGGTAGCTGCCTTGAGATTGGTGCCGGCCGTGGCACCAAGACCTATGTGATGATGTGCCAGGCCAAGCGTGCGGGCTATGAGCGTCAGCATACGGCGCTCGATCTGCATGATCGCAAGTGCGATCTGAATCTCGCTCGTCTGCATAAGGCCGGTATTCAGGGTGTTCGCACGGTTTCGGGTGATGCCTGCGAGCTTAATGAGGTGCTCACATCGTTTGATGCCATGCTTGGCGAGCCGGTTAAGTTCGACACGGTCTTTATCGATGCGCCGTGCTCGGGCACCGGCACCATGCGCCGTCATCCCGAGATCCCGTGGCGCCTGACCGAAAAGGATGTGACGGTTGAGCTGCCCAAACTGCAGCTGACGATGCTCAAGGAAGCAGCCGCGCGCGTGGCTGCCGGCGGCGAGCTCATCTATGCGACGTGCTCGGTTTTCGACGAGGAGAACACGCAGGTCGTGGAAGCGTTCCTGAGCTCTCCCGAGGGTGCCGGCTTTAGCGTTGCACCGCTTTCCGAGGCGCAGATTCTTCAATTGCCTGAGTTCGCCCAGGCCAAGAAGCTCGTCTCCGTACGCCAAAACGTTCGAGGCCTCTTCCAAAGCGTGCCGGTAAACGCCGACTCCTACGACGGCCACTTCTGCGCCCGCCTGATCCACAACTAACTACTAATGTGCGGTGAAATAGGGATTGAATAGCGGCTTCTACCTGCCAAACTGTCCTTATTTCACCGCAATTCATAAGGAAACCTGGCCTGATAATTAGCTACCCATAGCGCAAAGAAATAGCCCCGCGATTGGTGTCGGTCGCGGGGCTGATTGGTTTCTAGTGGCTGTGCGGGCAGTTGGCGCAGCAGCCGTTGGTGGCGCTGGTGCTGGAACCACCGCTGCGCTGGTCGGTATTGTAGAAGCCGCTGCCCTCAAACTTGATGCCGCTGGCCGAGAACGTCTTGGATGCCGGAGCGCCGCAGCTCGGGCACACGACCTCGGGGTTCTCGGACATGGGATGCTCAACCTCAAACACGTTGCCGCAGCTCGAGCACTTGTAATCGTAGCGCGCCATAATACTTCCTTTTCAGCACAAAGCGGGCAGATCGCTCTGCCCGCAAAAATTCAAACGTCTGTAACTGTACCCTATATCGGGGGTTTTATCACGCTTCGCCCCAGAATCTATGGGTGTTGCGCAGGAGCTGTGCAGTTTTATCCTCAGCCGCCTCAATATCTCCCTCATCGGCCTGCCAGGTCCAGTTGCCCGTGGCCACGCCCGGTACGTTCATGCGCGCGTCGTCGCCAAGCCCCAGGACATCCTGCAGCGGCATCATCACCAGGGGAGCGTCGCTTGCCAACGCGTCGCTCATCAGCTTGGACGCCACCTCAACACCGCTCGGCTCGTCGCCGCCCGCAAAGGAGCGTGTGCACCAACCCGCGAGCGTCGACGTATCGTGCGTCGAGGTGTACAGGATCTTGCCAGGCGTGGGATGCACGCCGCAACGAACGTCGTAGTTGCTAAACTCCAGCACGTCCATGCCGGGGAAGCCGCAGGTCGAGGCCATGGCACGGACACCGGGCGTCAGGTAGCCCAGGTCCTCGGCAATAAAGTTGAGCGGCCCCAACTCGTCATAGGCGGTCTGGAAAAGGTCCTTGCCCGGGCCTGCCAGCCAACGCCCGTCGGCGCAGGCCTTACCTGCGGGAATGCTAAAGTAGCTGTGGAAGCCCAGGAAGTGATCCAGGCGCACGCGGTCGTAGAGCGAGAACGCACGACGTAGGCGATCCATCCACCAGCGGTAGCCGTTCTGCTTCATGTGGTCCCAGCGGAACGTCGGGTTGCCCCACACCTGGCCCTCGGGCGCAAAGTTGTCGGGCGGCGCACCGGAGATCTCGATTGCCTTACCGGTATCGGACAGCCAGAAGTTCTCGGGTTCGCTCCACGCATCTGCCGAATCGTCGGACACGTACATAGGAATATCGCCGATGACCTCGATGCCCTTCTTGTGCGCATAGTTCATAAGCTCGCACCAAGCCAGGTCAAAGCGGTACTGCATGTACGCCTGAAGCTCGGCCTCGTCGTGGAAACGCTTATCGTCGATCAGATGCTCGTTGTAGCGCGCAACATCTGCCGGCCAATCGTGGCGCGATTCGCCCTCAAAGTATTTTTTGACGGCCATATAGACGCAGTACTTCTCGAGCCAATCGGCATTGCGATGTTTAAACGCGATGTACAGCGGATCGGCATCCTCGCCGCCACGGGCCTTCCAGGTCTCAAAGTCGGCGGCTAGCTCCTTGTGACTCTCGGGCAGCAGGTCGATATTGCCAGCAAAAGCCGAGGGCCCGGCATAGGGGGAGCGGAAGAAATCCGTCGGGTTGACGGGCAGGACCTGCCAGTAGCGCATGCCCATAGCGGACAGATGGTCGATAAAGCGACGCGTTGGTGCGCCGATCGTGCCGGGCTTGCCGTCATCGGTCGGTACCGAGGTGATATGGCACACAACGCCTGCGCCGTGATCGAGCGGCTCCTGCAGGCGCTGCTCGGCATGATGATAGATGATCGACGAGCCCAGCGGATACAAATCGAGCGTGACCGTGCCGTTGTGGATCTCGCACTCGTGACCGCTGATCACGTCACTCGCGCATTCGGCGAGCGCCGGAATCGTCACGCGGTGCGAATTGCGCAGACTACGGTTGATGATAACCGTCGCGGACTCGCCATCCTTGCCCGTGCGGTTGTATGCCAGCACCTCGTCGTTGAGCGCGAAGGCCCTGATCTCGCCGTCGATCATAAACGGCAGTGCGCGGCGTACGGCGGAGGCGTTTTTGACAATAGCCAGCGTGTCGAAGTCGTGCAGTTGGTCCTTGGTCGGCAGGGTGCGGCGGTTGCCCGGATCGGTTAGACCCTCCAGGCCGTATTCGTCGCCGTAGTAGATCGAAGGCACGCCGGGGAAGGTCATCTGCATGAGCGTGGCGAGCCAAAAACGGCTCTTGGCCAGGCCCATCGAGTTCTCGTCCAGGCGCCATTTGCTGCGCTCGCACTCGGGCAGCTGCGACTCGTCGGGGCCGCCGCCGAGCACCGAGATGATACGCGGGCGGTCGTGGCTCGACAGCAGGTTGAGCGCGCAGGACAATGCCTCGCTCGGGTAGTTCTCGCGCAGGGTCTCGATATCCTCAGCGGCCTCGTAGGCGTTCTTGTAGCCCATCAAAAAGCCGATGACCATGTCGCGGAAGGGGTAATCCATAGCAGAGTCCAACTCGGAGCCCTGTAGGTAGCGACGCAGATGGCCGTAGCTGATCTTGTTGGAGGCGTCTTCCCAGACTTCGCCGAGCAACAGTGCATCAGGCTTCTCGGCGAGCACGGCCTTTTTGATCTCGGCCAGGAAGTCATCGGAAAGCTCGTCGGCCACGTCTAGGCGCCAGCCATGAGCGCCGGCACGTAGCCATTTACGGATCACGCCGTCCTTGCCCAGGAGCCGCTCGCGTACCAGCTCAGAGCTCTCATTGATGGCGGGCATATTGCCCACGCCCCACCAGCAGTCGTATGAGCCGTCCTCGTGGAAATAAAACGCATCGCGCCATGGCGAATCCTCGCTCTGCCACGCGCCCACGCCGGGGTAGTTGCCGTAGCGGTTGAAATAGATCGAGTCATCGCCCGTGTGGTTGAAGACGCCGTCCAGAATGATGGAGATGCCCAGCTTCTCGGCCGCCTGGCACAGCTCGGTAAAGTCCTGCTCGGTGCCCAGGATCGGGTCGATCTTGGTGTAGTCGGCCGTGTCGTAGCGGTGGTTGCTCGCGGCTTCAAAAATGGGGTTGAGGTAGATGGCCGTAAAGCCCAGCTCGGCGATGCGAGGCAGGTCTTCCCGGATGCCCTTGAGCGACCCGCCGTAGAAGTCCCAGGTTTTGATGGAGCCGTCTTCGGCGCGCTCGTACACGGGCGGCTCGTTCCAGTCCTCGACCATGCGGCGCTGGATTCCGTTGCGTGGTTTTTCGACCTCGGCCAGCGTGCGCTCGCGCCAGTTTTCATCTCGGGCGTAGCGATCGGGGAAGATCTGGTAGACCATGCCACGCTCGTACCACTCGGGACGCACTTCTCGGTGCTTATAGACGGTAATCTGGAAGGACGGAACCTCGGCGTAGTCGTAAGTTACGCCCTCTCCGCCGGTGCGACCCTGCGGTGCGCCCAAGCGGACCTCGGGCTGGCCCTCGATTTTGCATATAAAGCTGTACCACACAAGACACGGTTCAGTGCATTTGAGCTCGCCGGTAAAAATGCCATCGCCTTCGTGCTCCATTGGGATCAGGGTCTCGCCGACTTCATCGACCCAGGTGCGCAGCGTAAGCGTTGCCTGGTTGGGATCGGCATCCTCCAAAATCACCGAGAGTGCAACGGAAGTTCCAGTGGTCACAGCGCCAAACGGAGTGCGAAACTGCGGTAGACGGCTGTTGTGTATCAATCTCATAGTACGGTCCAGTTCAATAGAATCATGGCCTGCGGGCCATGGGTTTTACGCCTAAGATGTAAGTATATCTGTAGTACACAGGGTGTATAAACAACATCCGTTTACCATCGGCGAACGGTTGTCCTAGAAAATCGTTTTACCACTACCTACAGAGAAGGGGCGCCCGGTTGGAGCGCCCCTTGCTTAGGGTTTGATGAGGTTATGGATCGTCTGGATTAGCGGCGCTTGCGGGTGGCCGTTGCCTTGCGGACGGAAGTCTTCTTCGACGGCGCCTTTTTCTCGGTTGCGGCGGCGGGGGAGACCGGGGTCTCCATTGTGGGCTCGGGCTTGGCCTTTACCTCGGCCTTGGGCTCCTCTTTGGCGGCAGCGGGCTTGACCTCGGCGGCCTTCGGCGCAGGCTTGGCCTTTACTGCGGGTTTGGCCTCAGCCTTAGCTTCCGCCTTAGGAGCAGCAGCCTTGGTCGTGGTCTTTTTGGCCGTCGTTGCAGTGCGCTTGCGCGTGGTGGTCTTGGCGGTCGGCTTGGCCTCGACAGCTGCCTCGGCCTTGGGCTCGGCGGCTGCCTCCTCGGCCTTGGTCGCAGTAGCATTTGCGGCGGCCTTCGGAGCGGCCTTGGTCGCAGTAGCCTTGACGGCCGTCGACTTCGTTGCCGTGGTCTTCTTGGCGGTCGTTGCCTTCTTGGCGGTCGTGGTCGTCTTCTTGGCAGCGGTCTTTGCCGGAGCCTTGGCGGCCGGCTTGGCCTCTGCGACCGCGGCCTTTACCTCGGGAGCAGCCTCGGCCTCGGCGGCTTTCTTGGCAGCGGCGGTGGTGCGCTTGCGCGCGGTCGTTGTCCTGGCAGCGGTGGTCTTGCTCGCGGTCGCGGTCTTGCTCGCAGCGGCCTTCTTCGCCGTCGTCTTACGAGTCGCGGTCTTCTTTGCCGCAGGCTTTGCAGCAGGCTTGACCTCGGCCTCTGCCTCTGCCCCAGGAGCAACTTCAGCCTTCACCTCAGGCTCGGCCTTTGCGGTCTCAGCCTCAACCGGCTTCTCCTCGGCCTTGGGCTCCGGCTCCGGCTCAGCGGCCACCGGCTCAGCCACAGCCTCAGGCTCGTCGACAACAGCCGCCGGCCTCTCAATCTCCGGGTGCATAAAGAAGTACAGGTCCAGATATTTATCGGCCGAGCGCGTCCAGCTAAAGTCCTGGCTCATGGCCTGCGTGACCAGCTGATCCCACGCCTCGCGGTTATCCCAGAACAGACGCGCCGCGCGGAACACCGCGTCGCCCATCTCGTCGCCGTTAAAGTTGCTAAACGAGAAGCCCGTACCCTCGCCGGTAAACTCGTTGTACGGGATCACAGTGTCCTTCAGGCCACCGGTCTCGCGCACGATGGGCAGGGTACCGTAGCGCATGGCGATGATCTGCGACAGGCCGCAGGGCTCAAACTTCGAAGGCATCAGGAACATGTCGGCTGCGGCATACATACGCTGCGACAGCGCAGGATCGAACTCGATGCGTGCGGCCATGGTGCCGGGGTACTTGTCCTGGAAGTATCGCAGTCCGTCCTCGTAGTCGCGGTCGCCAGTGCCAAGCACGGCCACCTGCACGCCGCCTGCCAAAATGCGATCGAGCGCGTACATGACCAGATCCAAGCCCTTCTGGCGCGTCAGACGCGTGACCATGACCATAAGCGGACGGTCGTCGCGAACCTCGAGCCCCAGCTCTTCCTGCAGCTTGGCCTTGCACACGGCCTTACCAGAACGGTCCTCCACGGTGTAGTTGGCGGCAATGCGCTTGTCGGTCGCCGGGTCAAAGCCTGCGACGTCGATGCCATTCAAAATGCCCTGCAGCGCGTACGAACGCTCGCGCAGCACGCCATCCAGGCCCTCGCCAAACTCGGGCGTCTGGATCTCGTTGGCATAGGTGGGGCTCACCGTGGTGATGGCATCGGCATAGCGCAGGGCACCCAGCATGTAGTTGATGCTGCAGGCGTCGCAACGCAGCTGCGAGGCGGCCGCCGGAATGTGCGCCACGCCCAGGATGTCCTCCATCACGGTGTCGCTAAACTGGCCTTGGAACGCCACGTTGTGGATCGAGAATACGGTCTTGACGCGGTCGTACAGCGGCAGGCCCTGGTAGAACTCGCGCAAGAACACGGGCGCCAGTGCCGTCTGCCAGTCATTGCAGTGCAGGATGTCACACTCAAAACCGGCCGGCAGGTGCTGCAGACTCTCGGTGATGGCCTTGGAGAAAAACGCGAAGCGCTCGCCGTCATCAAAGAAGCCGTACGGATAGTCGCGCGCAAAGTAGCGCTCGTTGTCGATGAACATATAGGTGACGCCGTCGCTCTCGAGCTTCTCGAGCCCGCAGTATTCGTTGCGCCAGCCCAGGCTCACGTAGAAATCGGCAAAGTGCTCCATCTGCGCCTTGTACTCATCCTTGATGGTGGCGTACTTAGGCACCATTACGATAACTTCGGCGCCGGCGCGCACAAGCGCCGCGGGCAGCGAGCCCGCCACGTCGCCCAGGCCACCGGTCTTTACAAACGGTGCACACTCGGCCGAGGCAAACACGATCTGCATCTTTTTGCTGGAATCTGCCATATTGTCTCCCATGTTGCAATTCGAGAATAGCCGCCTGGCGCTAACCGGGCGGCTATTCTACATGTTACGAGCGATGTTGCGGTGCCAACGTTAACGTACGATGGTGGTGTCGGAAGTTAACGGAGCCTTGCCCAGCACCAGGATGTTCTCGGGCGTGCCGCGAAGCTCGGTGTTGGTGGGGACCACGTTGTTCTTGTCCAGAATGGCGTTCTCAACGCGGGCGCCGCTCTTGATGATGCAGCTCTGGTTGATGATCGAGTTGGTCACCGAAGCGCCCTCCTCGACCACGACGCCGCGCGACAGGATCGAGTTGCGCACGGTGCCCTTGATGATGCAGCCGGCCGAGATGATCGAGTTGCACGCGTGGCTGCCGGTCGCATAGCGCGAAGGCGGCACGTCGTGGGCCTTGGTCAGAATCGGGCGCTCGGGATCGAAGAGCTGGTCGGCTACGGTCTGGTCGAGCAGGTCCATGCTGCGGCGATATAGCGACTTCTCGCTAAACACGCCCACGACCTCGCCCTTGTACTCGTAGCTGCACACGTCGATGTTGCCAAAGTCGCCCTGGAGTGCCTCGAGCAGGTCCAGATAGTCGGCGGCCTGGTAGTGGTCGATGATCTCGAGCAGCGTCTCGCGGTTGACGATGCAGCAGTCCATGGACGCGTTGTCGCCGTACACGACGCCGGCGCTCACGCCCGTCAGGCGGCCGTTCTCGTTAATCTCGAGCTTGGTCTCGTCATCAACATTGCGCGTGGCCTTGCAGTACACCACGGTCATCTGGGCGCCAGAGTTCTCGTGCGCCTCGATGATGGTGTTGAGGTCCATGTTAAAGATGATGTTGGTGCCCATCATCACAACATAGGGCTTCTGCGAGCGCTGGAACAGTGTCTTGTTGGAGATGATGTCGCGCAGCAGGAAGCGCATGCCGCCCTTGGTGGTGCCATACGCGTTGCCGGGGACCATGAACAGGCCGCCCTTCTTGCGGTCCAGGCCCCAGTCCTTGCCCGAGCCCACGTGGTCGATCAGCGAGCGGTAGTTACCCGGCATGACGACTCCAACGGTCTTGATGCCGGCATTCATCATGTTGGACAGCGGAAAGTCGATCAGGCGGTAGCGGCCCAAAAACGGAACGGACGCGATGGGGCGGTCCTTGAGCAGGACACTGCCGTAGGACGAAGAGTAGTTAGCGGTGATATAACCGATGGCCTTGCGATTGATCATCGGATCATTCCCCCTTCCCGATAACGACGTCATTTCCAACGACGGCCGTATCCTTGGTGGTATCGACAGAGCCGAGCTTCACGCCCTCTTCGACCGTGGAGTTCTCGCCCAAAATAGCGCGGCAGATGTGCGCGCCGCTCTTAACGTGCGCACCCGGCAGCAGCACGGAGTCCTCGACCACGGCGCGCTCCTCGATAATGACATCGGTCGAAAGGATCGAGTGGCGAGCGGTGCCGTAGATCTTGCAGCCATTGGAGACCAGGCAGTCGTCTAGGCGGCCGTCCGGGCCAATGTAGTGCGGCGGACGCGTGGTGATGTTGGACATGATGGGGAAGTTCTTGTCGAACAGATCGAACTCGGGGTTGTTACCCAGCAGGTCCATCGAGGTCTCATGGAAGCTGGCGATGGTGCCGACGTCCTTCCAGAAGCCGTGGAACTCGTAGCTGTACAGGCGCTTGTTCTCACCGAGCAGCTTGGGGATGATGTCCTTGCCAAAGTCGTGGCTCGAGCGCTGGTCCAGAGCGTCCTCCTCGAGCGCCTCGATCAGCACGTCGGCCGAGAAGA
Organism: Treponemataceae bacterium; assembly: GCA_963602825.1. Lineage (GTDB taxonomy): Bacteria > Actinomycetota > Coriobacteriia > Coriobacteriales > Coriobacteriaceae > Collinsella. Next base: position 26,490 of record CAVCKO010000024.1, read on the forward strand.
TGTAGATGCCCATGGACGCGAGGTTCGAATCGGGCTTCTCGGGCTTCTCGGTAAACTTGGTGATGCGGCCGTCTTCGGGGTCGGTGGTCAGGATGCCAAAGCGGCTGGCCTCCTCCCACGGCACGGGCATAACGCTCACCGTGAGGTCGGCGTTGTTCTCAATGTGCGTCTTGAGCATCTTGCGGTAGTCCATGCGATACAGGTGATCGCCCGAAAGAATCAGGACGTACTTGGGGTCGTTGGCCTTGATGTAGTCGAGGTTCTGCGTAATGGCGTCGGCCGTGCCCGCATACCAGGCGCCGCCGGTCTGCGTCTCGTACGGCGGCAGGATCGAAACGCCGCCGTCGCGGCTGTCCAGATCCCACGCCTCGCCGGAGCCCACGTAGGCATGCAGCAGGTAGGGACGGTACTGCGTCAGAACGCCCACCGTGTCGATGCCCGAGTTGGAGCAGTTGGACAGCGAAAAGTCGATAATGCGGAACTTGCCACCAAAGCTAACCGCCGGCTTGGCGATCTTTTGGGTGAGTGCCCTCAATCGGCTGCCCTGTCCTCCTGCGAGGAGCATCGCGATGCATTCTTTCTTACTCATCGATTTCTCCTTCTGTCATCGATGTTCCTAACCCATTAGCGACGGGCGCGGCGCACTGTCACGCCCGTCGAGTAATGCCGTGCGGCAAAGGGAGCTCGCGCGCTTTATGCGTGCCAGATCTCGTCGCGATACTCGCGAATGGTGCGGTCGGACGAGAACCAGCCACTCGAGGCGGTGTTGAGCAGGGCCTTGCGGTTCCAGGTCTCCTGGTCGCCGTAGCTGCCCGTGAGGTTCTCCCATGCATCCACGTAGCTACGGAAGTCAGCCATGACCAGGTCGGGGTCGTTGTTGTTCATAAGCTCGTTGTAGATGCTCTCGAAGTTGCCCGAAAGACCCGCAAACGTGTTGTCCTTGAGCTCGTCCATCACGCGGCCCAGACGCTCGCGGTCGTTGTTGAGCGTGTCCCACGCAAAGTAGCTGTTCGACGCCCAGAGCTGCTCGACCTCAGGGGCGGTCAGGCCAAAGATGGCCTCGTTCTCGCGGCCGGCCAGATCGGCGATCTCGATGTTGGCGCCGTCGAGGGTGCCCAGCGTAATGGCGCCGTTCATCATGAGCTTCATGTTGGACGTGCCCGAGGCCTCCTTGCCGGCCGTGGAGATCTGCTCCGAGATCTCGGCAGCGGGGTAGATGAGCTGGGCGTTGCTCACGCGGAAGTTGGGGATAAAGCAGACCTTCATGACCTCGTTGACACGGGCGTCGTTGTTGATGACGTCGGCCACGGAGTTAATGAGGCGGATGGTCTCCTTGGCAAAGGTGTAGCTCGAGGCAGCCTTACCGCTAAAGATGAAGGTCGTCGGCGTCACGTGGAAGTTGGGATCGGCGATGCGACGGTTGTAGATGTCCATCACCTTCATGATGTTCATAAGCTGGCGCTTGTAGGCGTGGAAGCGCTTAACCTGAACATCGAAGACGGTATTGGGGTCGATGACCAGACCGGTCTCGGCCTTAACGTAGGCGGCCAGGCGCTCCTTGTTGGCGCGCTTGGAGGCACCCACGGCCTTAAGGAACTCGGTGTCGTTCTGGAACTCCTTGAGCTTCTCCAGCTCAAAGGCGTCCTTGAGCCAACCGTCGCCAATGGCCTCGGTCACGAGCTTGGCATAGGTGGGGTTGGCCTCGGCAAAGAAGCGACGGTGCGAGATGCCGTTGGTCTTGTTGTTGAACTTCTCGGGCGTGAGGGCATAGAAGTCCTTGAGCACGATGTTCTTGATGATGTCGGAGTGAATCTTGGCCACGCCGTTGACGCTATGGCTGCAGATCACGGACAGGTTGGCCATGCGAATCTCGCCGTCCCACAGAATGGCGGTCTGGCGCAGACGCTCCTGCCAGCCCTCCTGCGTTGTGTCGAACGACTCGTGCCAACGACGGCTGATCTCGTCGATAATCTGGTACACGCGGGGGAGGAGCTTGGAGAACGTGCCGATGGGCCACTTCTCCAGGGCCTCGGGCAGGATGGTGTGGTTGGTGTAGCTCACGACCTGTGTCACGATGTTCCAGGCGTCGTCCCACTCGAGCTTCTTCTCGTCGATGAGGATACGCATGAGCTCGGGGCCGCACATGGCGGGGTGGGTATCGTTGGTATGGATGGCCACAAACTGCGGCAGCAGCTCCCAGTTCTCGCCATGCTCCTTCTCAAAGGTGTCGAGCAGGCTGTAGATGCCGGCCGAAACAAACAGGTACTCTTGCTTCAGGCGCAGCAGACGGCCGTGCTCGCCGGCGTCGTTGGGGTAGAGGATGGCGCTAATGGCCTCGGCCTCGGCGCGCTCGGCGTCGGCCAGGGCATAGTCGCCGCGGTTGAAGGCCTCCAGGTCAAAGTGCTCCTCGACCGGCTCGGCAGCCCAGACGCGCAGTTTGTTGACGGTCTCGCCGGCATAGCCCACCACGGGGATGTCATAAGGCACGGCCAGGATGTCCTGCGTGTCCACCGTGCGGTAGAACGTGCGGCCGTTCTCCTCAAAGCCCTCGACGTGGCCGCCAAACTTAATGGTCACGGCCTTGTCCTGACGGCGGACCTCCCAGGGATAGCCGTGGGTGAGCCACTCGTCGGTGGCCTCGACCTGGCTGCCGTTGACGATCTCCTGCTTAAACAGGCCGTAGCGGTAGCGCATGCCGTTGCCGTAGCCGGCAATACCCTCGGCTGCCATGGAATCCAGGAAGCATGCGGCCAGGCGGCCCAGGCCACCGTTGCCCAGAGCCGGATCGGGCTCCTGGTTCTCAATGACGGACAGGTCAAAGCCCATGTCGTCGAGCGCCTCGGCGACCATATCGCGCACGCCAAAATTGAGCAGGTAGTTGTCGAGCAGGCGGCCGATCAAAAACTCGATCGAGAAGTAGTACACGCGCTTTTTGCCCTCGGCCGTGGCGCGGGTGTCACTCTTGGTGGCAACGGTGCGCGCCTTCTCGGCCACGAGCTTGGCCAGGGCGTTAAAGCGATCGAGGTCGCTGGCGGCCTCGACGCTCTTGCCGCTGATGCTCATGACGGCATCGCGATAGAGCTCGGTAAACTCCTGCTTGTTGTCGAAGATCTTATTCATACGTTCCTTTCCCCCGGGGATGTTTCTCCCGGAACGGTTATGACATGTATCCTACGCCCCTGCGGGACGGGTAATTACAGTGGTAACGCCTTTGTTACGCTTTCTTGGCAGGAGCCTTAACAGCTGCTGCCTTGGCCTTGGGAGCGGCCTTTTTGGTGGCTGCCTTTTTGGCCGTGGTGGACTTGGCCGAAGCCTTGGCAGTGGGCTTGGTAGCCTTCGCCTTAGCCGGAGCCTTCTTAGCAGCCGCGGCCTTGGGCTTTACCGAGGACGAGCGCTTACGCGTCGCCTTCTTGGGCTCCTCGACCACCGGCGGCTTGTAGCTGCTGGGGCCGCGGCGCTTAAGCACCACACCTGCCAGGCCGGGAACCTTGATCTCGATGGAGTCCATCTGCCCGTTCCAGGGATAGGGCTCGCTCGAGCAGGTGTAGGGCTCCTTGCCGGCATAGCCGCTGCCACCGAACTCGGGACGGTCGGAATCAAAGATGACCTCCCAGTCACCCTCGCGCGGCACGCCCACACGGAAGCTCTCGTAGCTCGCCGGATCAAAGTTGATCAAAATCACCAGGTCGTCGTCGATGTCCTCGCCCTGGCGCACAAAGCTCACGATGGACTGCTTGGAGTTGTCCGCATCGATCCAGGTAAAGCCGTCGTCGGTGTAGCCTCGCTCGTACAGGGCGGGCTCGGCGGTGTATAGGTGGTTGAGCGCCTTGATAAACGCCTGATGATGACGGTGGGTCTCGTACTCCTCGGTCAGGAACCACTGGATGGACTCGTAGTAGCGCCACTCAATAAACTGGCCGATCTCGTTGCCCATAAAGTTGAGCTTGGCACCGGGGTGCGTCATTTGGTAGAAGGCCAGCGTGCGCAGGCCGGCAAACTGGCGCCACCAGTCGCCCGGCATGCGGCCGATCAGCGAGCACTTGCCGTGCACGACCTCGTCGTGGCTCAGCGGGCAAATGAAGTTCTCGGTAAAGGCGTACATGATGGAGAACGTGAGCAGCCCGTGGTTGCCGGGGCGCCACGGAAAATCGGTCTGCATGTAGTGCAGGGTGTCGTTCATCCAGCCCATGTCCCACTTGTAGTGGAAGCCCAGGCCGCCGTCCTGCGGCGGATAGGTCACGAGCGGCCACGCGGTGGACTCCTCGGCCATCATCATCACGTCGGGGTAGTGTGCCTCCACAGCGCAGTTGACCTGACGGATAAAAGCGCTGGCGTCCAGGTCTTCCTCGGTTCCGTACTTGTTGAACTTCTTTTGGCCGGGATCGTCGATGCCAAAGTTGAGGTACAGCATGCTGGACACGCCGTCCATGCGAATGCCGTCCACGTGGAAGTTCTCGAGCCAGTACAGCACGTTGGAGACCAGGAAGGAGCGGACCTCACCGCGGGCGAAGTCAAACTTATGCGTGCCCCAGTTGGGGTGAATCTCGTGCTCAAACAGCATATGGCCGTTAAAGGTGGCAAGTCCGTGGGCGTCGGCGCAAAAACCGCCGGGCACCCAGTCCATGATCACGCCGATGCCTGCCTCGTGGCACGCATCGATAAAGTGCATGAGCTGCTGCGGGTTGCCGTAGCGCGACGTGGCGGCGTAGTAGCCGGTCGTCTGGTAGCCCCAGGAGCCATCGAAGGGATGCTCCATGAGCGGCATGACCTCGATATGTGTGTAGCCCATGTCGCGCACGTAGTCCACGAGCTCCACCGACAGGTCGTCGTAGGTGTAGAACTCGCCGCGCTGCGCGGGGAAGGGATCCATGGGGCCGGGGTAGTTGCCGTACTCGTCCGGCTCGCCCTGCGGCGCGTCGCCGTGACGCTTCCACGAGCCAATATGCACCTCGTAGATGTTAAGCGGCTGCGACATGTGGTTGTGGTTGGCGCGGCGCTTGAGCCATGCGGCATCGTTCCACTTATAGCCGTCGAGGGTCCACAGCACGCTCGCCGTACCCGGAGGGCACTCGGCCTTAAAGGCGTACGGATCGGCCTTGTAGAGCTTTTCGCCCTCGTTGGTCTCGATGAGGTATTTATAGAGCTGGCCCTGCTCGGCACCAGGAATAAAGCCTTCCCATATAGCGCTCGTATGCATGGGCACCAGAGGGTTGGCTTCCTCATCCCAGTCGTTAAATTCGCCAATGACATGCACGCTCTTTACATCGGGCGCCCAAACGCAAAAGCGCCAGCCGCGCGTACGGTTCTGCGTGTCGGGGTGCGCGCCCATCTTTTCCCAGCTGCGCTCCCACGTGCCGATGCCAAATAGATAGACATCGTCCTTGGTGAGCTCCGGTGCGTGCGGGGCGGCTTTACGGGTTGCGGGCTTTTTAGCCGTTGGCTTTAGCTTTGTATCGCTCACGTTTGATCCCATCATGACGCGGCAGCGTGTTGCCTTGGTGACTAGATGCGAAAGGTCCAAGGCTGCACGAATCGAAGGGACGGCGATAGTTCTATGATTCGTTCCACCTCGCGTGCTCGGTGGAACTTTCGGCAGAAACTACGATAACACCTGTAAGTTACTTTTATGAAGGAAAGTGGTTTTAGGGCGGCGTT
>CAVCKO010000024.1:32154-33798 GCA_963602825.1 Treponemataceae bacterium
CGGTGTTTAATCGGCGAGCGCCATGTTTGGACCACTGGCAGAATTGCCGTGGTAAAACTCTTGACAGTTTTACCAATTAGGGTTTCAAGATTGTTAGTTTGACGTTTGGTAAAACGTTTTTAGCAGGATGTTTACCATTTGACATTGAAAGGTACGTTTATGTCCCAGACCGCCGCTCCCAATGTCGCTTTTATTTTCGATTGCGACGGCACGTTGGTTAATAGCACCCCCGTTTGGGCCTATGCCCAGCCCGAGTTATTGCGCCGCCACGGAGTTGACGTGACGGTCGACGATTTTGCCCAGTTTGAGCATCTTTCGCTGGAGGTCGAATGCCAGGCCTACCACGACACGTGGGGTATCGGCGAGAATGGCGAGGAGCTGTATCGCGAGCTGAGCGACATCCTGATTGATGGGTACTCCAAGGTGCCGCCGCGCGAGGGGCTTCTGGCATTTTTGGAGCAGGCGAAGGCGGCGGGCATTGCCATGTGCGTTGCCACGTCCACGCCAACCGAGCTGGTGCAGTCCGCGCTTGCGGGTGCTGGCCTTGATCGCTATATGGAGTTTATTACCACGACGGGCGAGGCGGGACGCTCCAAGCAGTTCCCCGACGTATACGAGTTGGCGTTGCGTCGCCTGGAGGAGCGCCATGGGCACAAGTTTGAGCGCACGTGGGTGTTTGAGGACGCGGTCTTTGGCCTTAAGAGCTCTGGGATCGCCGGCTTTAAGCGTGTGGGTATTTATGATCCGCACGGCCGCATGAAGCGCGACGACGTACGCGCCAACTGCGATATCTTTATCGACAGCTATGAGGACCTGGATTTGGCCCGCGTGCTTGCATTTGAGGGATAGGCGAGGGCTGTGGCTTATAAGGTATTAGTGGTCTGCGGCTCGCCCATGGTGGCGAGCGCGGACCTGTTGAGTAGGCTAGCGGGGGAGTGCGATCACGTTGTCGCCGTGGACCGCGGGCTCGATGCGCTGCTGGGCGCCGGCCTGGGCTGCGACGTTTATGTAGGGGATGCCGACACGGTGAGCGATGCGGGCCGCGCGCTGATCGATGCCGCCACCGACTTTGAAGTTGAGCGCCACGACCCGTACAAGGACTATACCGATCTGGCGTTGGCGCTCGATTCCGTCCGCCGTCGCTGGGCAGGAGCCGAAGTGGTTGCGACTTGCGCCACCGGCGGCCGCCCGGACATGGCCCTGTCTGTGTTAGGGCTACTGGCAGGCTATGCGGACGCTCCCGTCTGGATCGAAGAAGACGATGTGACGGCCAGAATCCTGCACCAGGACGAGACCTGGACCATTGATGGCGCCGAGGGCAAATCCTTCTCCATCATCGCCATAGCCCCCAACACAGAGATAAGCGAACACGGCCTAGAGTGGGAGCTAGATCACAGCCCCCTCGGCCTCTTGGCCGACACGGGCATCTCTAATGTCGTCAGGAAAACGGCCAAGATCCACGTCCACCAAGGCGTCGCAATAGCGTATCTGTTACGTGAGGGTTTTATCGGGACGGTGGGTTAATTGACTGATTTTGCCGAAGTCAAAATCAGTCAATTCAGCCCCGTCCCAGGAAAACCCGTAAGTAAGGTTGATTTCCGATCTCAGCCGAACACATTGAGCTGATAGGCCGTTCCCGCAGCC
>CAVCKO010000025.1:0-8140 GCA_963602825.1 Treponemataceae bacterium
TTGCCGAGGGCTCCGATGCCACGCTGCCCCAAACAGTAACGGCGACCTACGAGAGCGGTACCACCAAGCAGGAAAACGTCACCTGGAAGCTGAACGGCGCCGATGCTCCGGCAACGCTGGCGCAGCTGCCTGCCGGCTCGTACGAGTTCGAAGGCACTGTCGATGGCGCCACGCAGACCGTCAAGCAGCGCGTGATTATCGAAGCCGCGGCGGATCCGGCCGCAGTTGATGCTGTTGCACCCGTGAGCTCAAACGAGGACCTGAAGATTGCGTCCGTTGATAGCACTCCAATTGTAAAAAAATATGTGGGACAGGGCTATGTTGGCGAAGAGTACGGCACCTCAGTCAATCTGACGCTGACAAATGGAACTAAAGCTACCGGCATGGTCAATTGGGACGAAGCCTCTAGGAAGACCATCGAGACTGCTTCCGATGAATCGGAAGTGCCGATTCAGGGCTCCATTTCGTATATCAACATCGGTTCCATGGGCTATTCGCTTAGCGAGCCCTATTCCGTCACCGCCACGCTCAAGGTTTTTGTCCCCAGGTCTTCGAATTACATACAAAGCGTGACTACGTCGCCCGGTGTTGCGCCGCCTCTTCCTTCGACTGCCTATATGTCCTATTCCGATAACTCGGGCTCGTCCTGCGATGTTGAGTGGGATGAGGTCTCCGAGGAAGATTATCAAAAACCTGGTTCATTTGTCGTTGAGGGACATTTGACGCATTCGCCCTCAACTTTGGTGAGCTGCACGGTAAATGTCCGTGAAATCAAGTCTGTTCAAACCGAATTTGAATGCATGACGGCAGTAGGGATGTCGCCGTCTCTTCCGTACCAGGCAATGGTTACTTTCGATCAAAATGAGTCCCAGCCAGTTCATATCAATTGGGATTCTGTCCATCCCGATTCGTACGCTCAGCCCGGTACTTTTGTAGTTAAGGGCAGGCTCGATGGACTTGACCAGCGCGAAGTTACTTGTACGGTTACGGTGAAGGATGCCAAAGATTATTTTGACCTGGACTCGTTGACGTACGAACGTGTTGTTGGTGACGAATCGCCTCTTGATTCTGGCGTGCACCTTAAGGTGACTCGACCAGACGGCGAGTACTGGTATAACTACCCTGTGGAATGGGAAAATGCTGACGCCTCTCGATTCCAGACGGCTGGTACCTATGAAGTTACCGGTACTATCGGGGACTGCGGTGTTTCTTCTCTTGCTGGTCTAAAGGTTAAGGCGAAAGTCGTCGTTAAAGAGGTCGCCTCAATCGCGCAGCTTGCACCTATTGATACGCCAGTTGGCATCCGTCCTACAACGGGCTCGAGTGCCGGCTCCCTTCCATATTCCGTAAAGGTGACTTTCACCGACGGGTCTACGGTCCAGGGTGGCGTTACTTGGGATACGATCCTGGATTCCATGGTTGCTCAGGAGGGTTCCTTTACCCTCGGAGGTTCAATCAGCTATAGCCGAAGCAATCCTGGTTCTCCGTCTATGCCGGTCTCGCTGGGCAGCGCCCATCGCGCCTCTATTAAGGTTAACGTTCGCGCCCTGCAGATGCCATCTGCGACTTCGGTAAGTACGCTCATTGGCGCGCAAATTCATATGCCGTATACCATTGAAGCAACGATGTGGAACGGTTCTCGTGGCAGCTATTCCGTCCAATGGCCTGCTATCAGCCAGAACACGTTGAACAAGCTGGGCCAGTCGACTATTACGGGTTATTTCTTGGGTTCGAATATTCCGGTTACAGCGACTATTAACGTGTGCGACCTTGCTGATGATGATCTGGGTAGAATCGCCTTCGTTCCTGGTGTCGGCCTCGTTAATTCTTACGGATCGAACCAGTTTTTGCTGTCGGACGGAAACTACTACAGCCTTTGGGGGGCTGGAGACTCCCTTTATACATGGGATGAGATTCCGCAGGACCTCAAAAACGGCAAACCGGGCGACTATGAGATAACCGGAACAATTACCGGCACGCTTGCAAGGGTTCGTGCGACCGCTACGTGTGGAGAGGTCAAGGGCATCAATCACTACAGTGAGACTGGTCCGGCCCTCGTGCAGTCTTATGAAGACACGTATGTCATCTACCCTGGAGAGCAAATCAGTCTTGATAATACAACCGTCGATGGCATATTAAAGGATGGGACCAAGTTCTCCGGCCTAAAGATTAATTGGGATGAGTATGATAGTCATCCTTCGGAGAACTGCACCATTACTGGCAAAGTCGCGGGAACGAACATCCCGGCAACGATCCATGTGATCGTGACAGATAAGTGGAAGGCGGAGCTTGATACCATTAAGGTTCTTAAAGGACATGATGGTTCAGAGCTGCTTCCGACTAGTGTCTACCTGGTGAGCCCTGATGTCGAAGACCATCCAAGCTATCATTCCAAGTACGCTTCCGTGACATGGAACACAGAGGGGTTTGACTGGAGTCAAGGCGGAATCGTTTCGGGCACTGCTCAGCTGTCTTACTATACGGGCAGCAATAGCAGTGTTGTGGATATTCCCGTAACTGCAAATGTTCAGGTTGTGAATAGGGCTACATCTGTTCAGGGCGGAACGGTGTGGACCGTGCCTGGCACTGAGCCTGCTTTGCCGCGCTCTCTTGAAGTCGTTTACGATAGCGACATGTCTGCTGGCCCGCAGCGCGAGAATGTCACGTGGGATGAAATTTCCCCCGATGCATATGCTAAGGATGGTTCGTTTAAGGTCAAGGGTAAGCTTTCGGGTGGTGCGGAAGCAACGGTTACCGTTGATGTCTGCTCTATTACGTCCATGAGTGTTCCCGAGCGCATTACTACTGTCAGTGGAGTCATACCTGAGCTGCCGTGGGATATTAAGGTGACCACGAGCGACAACAATGTGAGAGACGCTTGGATTCAGTGGGACGAGGTCCGTGCTCAGAGTTATACCGGAGAGCCGGGCAAGGTTTCGACGGTCACCGGTAAGGTATTTGCCTACGGCCTTGATCGATACAGTGATAGCGCCCACACCGGTGTCACCGTCCAGACTAAGATCGTGATTGCTGGTGTCGAGAAAGCTTTCGACAATGGCGAGACTGCCGTAACAACCAAGGTCGGTACCGTTCCGGCGATGCCGTCCGTGATGGCGGTTGAGCTGAGCGACGGTTCCGTTTCGAATGCAGCCGTTGAGTGGGATCCGATTGCGCCCGAGAAGTATGAGAAGCCTGGTACGTTCTATGTGACCGGTCACGTGGTTGGCTTTGATAGCGCTGCTGTTATGGCGCTTGTGGACGATGAGGGCCAGAATGTTGGCGTTGATGAGAACGGTGTCGTAACCGCTAAGGTGACGGTCGCCGACAAGACGGCTCAAAAGGTCGCGCTGCAGCCGCAGGCCGTTGTGATCAACACGACGGTTGGGTCGACACTCACGCTGCCCAAAAGCATTAATGTCAATTACTCTGATGGCACCTTTACGTCGCACACTTCGCTCGATGGTACCGAAATCGAAGAGTGGACCGACACTGACGGCCTCGACATCAAGAAGCCCCTCGCTAAGACCGGTACCTATAAGCTCATCGGCAAGCTCAAAGGCATCGACAACGTCAACGCTATCGTGTACGTCAACGTTCGCGAGGCGCCGCGCACCATCACCAAGCTCGAGGCCAAGTCGTTTAGCGTGGCCAGTGGCACGTCCAAGCAGGACCTGTACCAGCAGATGCCCAAGCAGGTTGTGGCGACGTATTCCGACGGCTCGACCGATCTGCTCGACATTGACACGTGGGACCTCTCTAACGTTACGGATAAGCTGCTCAACGAAACCGGTATCGTCCAGATCACGGGCACAGTTAAGGCGAACGGCGCCAAGGTGACCTGCAACGTGTCCGTAGTGAATCAGGATGCTGAGATGCCCGATCACGTTGAGGCGATTCCCGACATCCAGATTGCAGACAACGCCAAGGTCGCGGACCTGATGGGCATGTTGCCGTCCACGGTGACGGTTGTCATGAAGGACGGCGAGACGACGGTCGAGACGCCCGTTAAGTGGACGCAGGTCGACAGCCTGGGCCGCGCCGGCAATGAGTTTACGGTTACAGGCCTGACGGACAACGGTATGACCGTGACGGTCAAGGTTAAGGTGACCACGCATATCGTGAGCCTGGATCCTGCCAAGGGCATTGAAGTCGAGCGCGATACCAAGGCCGCGGATGCGCTTGCCAAGCTGCCCGCGACCGTAACTGCGGTTTACTCCGACGGCTCTAAGTCCGCGGTCGATGTGACGTGGAACACCGAGGACCTGGGCGACGAGGACTTTGCCAAGGAGGGCAAGGTCACGGTCAAGGGCACGGTCGCCGGTGCGGACCAGAAGGCGGAGTGCACCATTAAGGTCGTCAAGCCGCTGCGCGAGATTCCCGATCGCCTGGCTGGTACCGTTGACGCCGTGACGGTCGACGACGGCGCGAAGCCCGAGGCTGTTGTGGCTGCGCTGCCCAAGACCGTTAAGGTCGCCATGAAGGACGGCTCCGAGGTCGACTCGAAGATCGACTGGACCGCTCCCAAGGAGACCCTCACCATTAAGAATGATGGCACGAGCGTTGTCATTACGGGCAAGACCGCGGTCGGCAACTTTGACGTCAAGGCTACGGTCAACCTGGTGCCGGTTGTTGAGAGCATCTCCGACGTTAAGCTTTCGGTTGCCCGCAACACGGCTGTCGATGACATCGCGCTGCCGGCTCAGGTGACCCTCAACATGTCCGACGGCTCGAAGAAGGCTGGCGCCGTCACGTGGGATAAGGCTCCGCTCACGGCGGATGCTCTGAGCAAGCTGGGCGACATCGCGCTTGAGGGCGCGGTCGAGGGCACGTCCGTCAAGGCTACGTGCACGGTGACGGTTGTAAAGAGCGATGCCGAGATTCCGGCGTCCGTTAAGCCTGTCGCGGACGTTAATGTGCCCGAGGGCTCGTCCGCCGATGTCGTGCGTGATGCGCTCAAGGACGTCAAGGCGACCGTCCGTATGAAGGACGGCAAGACGACGGTGGAGTCCGAGATCACGTGGACTGAGGTTCCCGCTGCCGCTGCTACCTACGGCAACACTGTTGTCGCCAAGGGCGTGACGGTGAACGGCAACCTGCCGGTCGAAGTCATCGTTACCTCCACGACGACGATCAACAAGGTAGCCGAGGTGTCGCAGATTACGGTCGAGCGCGACGCAAAGGCCGCTGAGGTAACGGATAAACTTCCCAAGACCGTTAGCGTGACCTATAGCGATGGCCACACGGATGAGGCTGCGGTGACGTGGAACACGGACGGCCTGGACAAGCAGCTTGCCGCCGTTGGCGAGCACACGATCGAGGGGTCCGTTGAGGGCACGACGCTCAAGGCCACCTGCAAGCTGGTCGTCGAGACGCCTAAGCGTGAGATTCCTCATCACGTGAAGAATGGCAGCCTGACGCTTGATCAGCCGGTGCTCGATGGCGCGTCTTCTGAGGACGTTGCCAAGGCGCTCGCGGGTCTCAAGGCGACGGTGGTGATGGCCGACGGCAAGACTGAGGTTTCGTCCGCCATTACGTGGACCGATGTCCCCACCGCCGATATCGCCACGACGGGCAAGACGCTCACGGTGCACGGCACCACCGAGCAGGGCGGCTTTGCGGTGACGGCGACCGTTGCGGTCAAGCCGGTCATCAAGAGCGCGACGCTTGCCGAGGGCGCCGGGAACATCGCCGCCAAGCGCGACGACAAGGTTGCCGACGTCGTGGCCCATCTGCCCAAGCAGGCGAGCGCGGCGTATTCTGATGGCTCCAATATGAATCTGGACATTACGTGGGATACGAGCGCACTGACCCAGAAGGCACTCGGCGAGCTCGGCGACATTGTCGTTACGGGCACCGTGAAGGACGAGACCGGTTCTGCCCCGGTGACGGCTACTGTTACCGTGTCCGAGAAGGATTCGAACATTCCCGTGACGCCTGGCGCGCTTGAGGCCGTTGAGGTCTTTGAGTTTAGCTCGCCCGATGAGGTACTGAAGGTGCTGCCCAAGAAGGTCGCCGTGACCATGAAGGACGGCAGCCAGAAGGATTACGTCATCGACTGGGATGACGTACCCGCGCTTGGCTGGGGTGCCGACGATGTGACCGTGACCGGCAAGGTGCACGGCACGGAGCTGACGGTCAGCTGCGAGGTGCGCGTGAAGCCGCGTCCGGCTGCCGAGGGCATGGTGATCGTCGACCAGAACGGCAAGGCCACGACCGCCGAAACCACGCTCAAGATCGAGCGTGGCAAGGAAATTGACCTGGCCACCGCAGCGAGCAATGCGGCCGCTGGCGCGTTGCTGCGCGGTCCTGTGACGTGGACCTCGTCCGACCCGACCATCGCCACGGTGGAGAACGGCAAGGTCAAAGCCCTCAAGAACGGTACCGTTGTTATTACGGCGACGCTGGATGTTAATGGTGGAGCTGTTGCGATCTCGCTTGCTGAAGATGGTCCCGACGCTGAGGCGCCGGCTGCCCAGCAGTTCACCGCTTCGGTGACCGTTGAGGTTGTTGAGCCGGTCGTCGAGCAGAAGCCGACGGACGGTAAGGACAACGGCGGCAAGTCTGATGCCAAACCGGCTTCGGATGCGAAGAAGCATGGCAAGAAGGCTGCCGCTGGAAGCCTGGCGCAGACGGGTGACAACGCGGCCGTGACTGTTGCCGCACTGGGCGGAACCGGCCTGCTGGCGCTGATTGCTGCGGCAATCGAAAAGTTGCGCCATCGCGCTGAGTAGCGCTGAGTTCATAGAACCCTAAGGCATAAGAAGGCCTCCCGTTCCTCGTAAACCACGAGAACCGGGAGGCCTTTCGTTTGGCTGCTCTGTCCCCCTAGCAGTTGCGGTAAAATAGGGACTGTTTTATGGGCTAGAAGCCTTAAACGGTCCCTATTTCACCGCAACTTAGTTTGGGGTCTTGGGGATGAGGCTAGTCGAGGCGGACTGGGTCGTGGGGGTAGGCGTTGAGAATCTCGACGCCGGATTCGGTGACTAGGGCGAGGTCTTCGATGCGGACGCCGGTGCGGCCGGGGAGGTAGATGCCCGGCTCGATGGAGAAGGTCATGCCCGGCTCGATAACCTGCTCGTTGACGAGCGAAACATCGCCTGGCTCGTGGTCCTGCAGGCCGATTGAATGCCCAAGGCGATGTGTGAAGCACTTGCCGTAGCCGGCGTCCTCAATCACGTCGCGCGCGGCGCGGTCCAGGTCGCACATGCGCACGCCCGGCGCAATGAGTGCCTCGGCGGCCTCGTTGGCGCGACGCACGATGTCGTAGATGCGTGTGGTCTCCTCGTCTGGCTCGCCCCAAAAGAACGTTCGTGTCATGTCCGAGCAGTAATTGCGATGGCGCCCGCCAATGTCGAACAGCACTACGTCGCCGCGCTTGAGCACGGTGTCGTCGGGCTCGTGGTGCGGGTCGCCGGCGTTGGCGCCAAAGCTCACGATGGGCGGAAAGCTAAAGCCCTCGCAGCCGTGCTTACGGTAGAGGCCGAGCATCTTGTCGGCAATCTCGCGCTCCGTCACGCCCTCGTGGACGAGCTTGATTGCATCGGCCATCACGGCGTCGTTGGCGGCCGAGGACACGCGCATGAGCTCCTGCTCGGCGGCGTCCTTGTAGGTGCGGGCTGCAGTGACGGCAAAGTCGCCCAGGAAGAACTCGCTGGCGGCATGGCACTCCATGAGGGGCATTAAAAAGCCTGAGCGCATGACGGTGTCGATGCCGAGCGGCTTGGTCGGGTCGATTTCGCGCGCGATGGCGTCGGTCACGATGTCGGTATCGGTGTGATACGCGACGCGGGCATTGTCGTACTCGGGCAGCTGATGCAGGGCGTTGACCAAGATCACGGGCTCGCAATTGCGCGCGAGCAGCACGCCGCAAAAACGCTCGAACATGTCGGCATAAAAGCCGGTCAGGTAATAGATCGACCACGGGTCATTCACGAGCAGTTGCGCACCGGGGTGCTGAGCCTCGAGCGCATCGAGCACGCTCGCCACACGCTGGTCATCGACATGTGCCATGAAACATCCTTTCGCTAGGGTGCCACCATGGTAGCCCATGCCCGGCACATAGGGACGTTCCTTTTATGCCGGCACCTTGGGACACTCCTTGGCATGATTTTTCTGGGACGGGGATGAAATAATCATTGGG
>CAVCKO010000025.1:8150-21957 GCA_963602825.1 Treponemataceae bacterium
CATGACCGAAATAGCAGAATTAAAACCGCAGGCAGACGGCTTGGCGAATTTCGAAAATTGCCGTTGTGGTTGGGGATTCTTGGTTTATCCCCGTAAACCGGCATAGTTTTGAAATGGCACAAATCCGCTAGCAGCCGAGAGGGCGCTTTTGCTGCCGAAGGGAAGGGGACGGGGTAGCTAAAAGAGCCCCGTCCCAAATTAGCTACCTAGGCAGGGTCGATGTCCATGCTGGCGATGAGGTCGATGTTGGTGTCTAGGAGGTTCTCCAGCACGACGTCACCCATGCGGATGGGGGCTTCGACCACGAGGCTGCGGATTAGGGCCATGGCCTGGGCGTGGAGTTTGAGCGGGATGGCTTCGGCCGTGCGAACGGGCAGCAGTGCCTCGTCGCCGCCAGATACGGCTACGGTGGTGGTGAGTACGCGCATGGGGCAGATGAGCTCCTGATGCGCGAACTTATCACCGCGGGGGCAGCTATTGCCGGTTACGGAGCGCACCTCCACCACGGCGCCATCGGCGTCGCGCTCGACTTCCACGGTCAGGAGACACTCGGACGGGCAAGTCGTGCAGTTGAACTGCAGTGTTTCAATCACGTTATCGCTCATGGCCTTATGCCTCCTCGACGGGATCGACGGACAGGACAATCTCGCTGGCACCTAGGTCGAGCGCTTGCTGGATGACTTTCGCCGGTAGCGGGAAACTCTCCATAACGCTCGGCTTAAACGGACGAGCCTTACCCGCAAACAGATCTTCGCCGCATGCGAGGATGCGAACGCGCGCGGTATCGACCGGCCGGCGCACGCGGAAGTTGACCTTGGTAAGCGCTACCGCAGTAATGCGGCCCGGTAGTGCGTAGCCTGCGATGCCGGCAGGGGAGACCGTGAGCTCGCAGTCCGCGACCGTAGCTTCCGCCTCGGCGTCGACACCCAGTGCCCATGCCGCCGCAGCCGCGCCGGCGCGCTCGGACTCAGTCGCCACATTGTCGGCCAGGTCATGCACGTGCAGCACGTTGCCGCAGGCAAAGATGCCTGGCACGCCCGTCTGCAGACTCTGGTCCACCACGGCGCCGCGTGTGCGCGGGTCCAGCTCCACGCCCGCGCCCACCGATAGCTCGTTCTCGGGAATCAAACCCACCGAAAGTAACAACGTATCGCACGGAACGATGCGCTCGGTCCCCGGAATGGGCGCCAGGTGCTCGTCGACCTGGCTCACCTCGACGGCCTCTACGCGGTCGTGCCCGATCACGCGCGTGACGGTGGTCGACAGATACAACGGAATGCCAAAATCGTCCAGGCAGTTCTTGACGTTGCGGCGCAGACCGTTGGCGTACGGCATGAGCTCGTACACACCCTCGACCGAAATCCCTTCGAGCGTGCAGCGGCGCGCCATGATCAGCCCAATGTCGCCCGAGCCCAAAATGACGGCGCGCGAGCCGGGCTTGAGGTTTTCGATGTTGATGTATCGCTGCGCCAGGCCGGCCGTAAAGACGCCGGCTGGTCGGCTGCCGGGAATCTTTATCTCGCTGCGCGTGTGCTCGCGGCAGCCCATGGCAAGGACGACTGCGCGTCCGGTGAGCTGCAGCATGCCGGCACGGCTCATGAGCGTGACGGTGCGGACGGCGACGTCTTCCGCGGCCCCGTCCGCACCCGACGCGTCCCCGCCAATCCCGATCACCATGCTGTCCAAGAACAGCGCGATATCGGTCTCGCGCACCTGGTTGATAAAGCGCTGCGCGTATTCGGGGCCGGTGAGCTCCTGCTTAAAGTGCGACAGGCCAAAGCCGGGGTGGATGCACTGGCGGAGGATGCCGCCCAGGTGCTGTTCGCGTTCCACGATGGCCACGCGCGCACCGGCCTTATGCGCGGCAAGCGCGGCTGCCATGCCGGCGGGTCCGCCGCCGATAACGACCACGTCGAAGGCTTGCGTCGCCACGGCGTCGACCTCAGCTGCAACCGCGGCATCGCGCCTAGCATCCATATTCAGATCCGTCGCCATCCTAGCGCACCCCCTTCAAAGGTCCCTCAACGAGCCAGGAGCCGGCGTCCTCCAACAGCACCTCGCTGGGGTCGCAGCCAAGCTCTCGGGCCAGAATCGCCACCACGCGGCTCTGGCAAAAACCGCTCTGGCAGCGGCCCATGCCGGCTCGGCAGCGGCGTTTGACGCCCTCAACCGAAACCGCACCCGGGCAGCGATGGATTGCGGCAACAATTTCGGCCTCGGGCACCGTCTCGCAGCGGCAGACGATCTGCCCCCATGTAGGTTCGGACTCAATGAGCTCTTCCTTGCGTGCAAGCGGCGCACGGTCGAAGTCGTCCGGCGCGCGGCGAATTGGGTCCCAGTCGGCCCGCTCGTGCAGCTCTACGCCAGCATTGCGCAGCACCTGCTCCATGCGCTCGGCAATGGCCGGCGCGCTCGCCACGCCCGGCGACTGAATGCCCGCCGCCTGGAAGAGCCCCGGCACCACGGCCGACTGCCCAATAAAGAAGTCGTTCGTCCCCTTAATGACCGGGCGTCCGCCGGCAAACGCGCGCACCACGCGGCGCGTGTCCAGATCGGGCACCAGTTTGCGCGCGCCGGTCAGCAGTGCGTTTACGTCGCTCGCATAGGTCTGCGTGTCGCCCGGTTCGCGCACGGCAGCGGTCGCGGTGATCACGGTGTTGCCGTGCACGGTGCCCGTGACGATAACGCCCTTGGAAACCGGCGTGGGCACCGGGTAAAGCGGCATGATCGCTCTCGTCTCCTTGTCCAGCACCACGATGTTGCCCTGGCGCCAGACCATCTGGAACTCCTCGGCGTCCGCCATATGCGAGATGTCCGCGGCACCGTTGCCCGCGGCGTTAATGAGGTAGCGGCAACGCACATCGCCGGCGGGCGTCACCAGCGTGAAGCGCGCGGGGTCGTCGCCGCCAGCAACCTCAATCGCTTCCACCGGCGCGGACCGCCTAAACGTCACGCCGTTAGCCACGGCGTTCTCCAGCGCGGCGATGGCGACCTCGAACGGGTCGACAAAACCGGTCGAGGGGCACCACAGTGCGCACGTTGCCTCGGCACTCGCGCGCGGCTCCAGCTCGTGGATGCGGTCGGGGCCAATGATCGACAGCTCGGGCACACCGTTCGCCAGGCCGTTCTGGCGCAGCTGCTCCAGATGCGCGCGGTCCTCGTCGTTAAAGCCCAGCACCATTGAGCCGGTGCGGCAAAGCAAAAAACCCAGCTCCTGGGCCCAGGTGCCATACAGCTCGCAGCCACGGGCGTTGACCTGCGCCTTTACCGTGCCTGGCGCCGGATCGTAGCCGGCGTGCACCAGGCCGCCGTTGGCCTTCGACGCGCCCAGCGCAATGTCGTTGGCCGCTTCGACCACGCAAATGGATAGGTCAAACCGCGCGAGCTGCCGCGCGATGGCGCATCCGGTGATGCCCGCGCCCACAATCGCGATATCAAACGTTTCTGTCACAGTGCCTCCCAGACGAGTTGACATGCTGTCAATAAGACTATCCTACGGTCTGCACACCCCCAGCGCGGCGGCAATGCGGCGAACAGCCCCGCAACACCCGCCAACGGCAGGCGAGGGGAGACCCAGCAACGCCAACGATCTCGTCTGCCGACAACTTCGGCAACCGTTCGTCTCGATCTGTAACAGTTAGACGAGGATTTGGGTTTCAGATATTACAGTACTGACTTGAAAGAACGACAAAAACGAACACACTGCTTACCTGCGGGTTTAAGTACGGCAACAACGGCACAAGCGCGTAAAAACGGGTTAGCACACGCATTTGGGATAATTTGGGGATAAGAAAGCCACGTGGGCGCACACCCCGAATATCCCAATTTATTAACTCAAAGATCACCATGCCGCCCAGGGTCGTGATGTCGTCGGGCAGCTCGTAGCTCCTCCCAGTCATCCCCCTTCCTCCATTCCTATCCGGTCTCATCCGTGTTCCAGCTCATCAGGTCGTTGGGCGGACAACCGAGAACCTGCGAGATAGCCAAGAGTTTGCCGTCTCCAGGAATGTAATCGCCGCTCTCGTACTTCGCGAAAATGCTGACGTTCACTCCGAGTTTGGAAGCGACCTCAGCCTGAGAAAGGTCAGCTCGGGCGCGTACGGCGCGGATATTCCCCGCCAGCTCCTTACTGAAATCCATTCGTTTCTCCGTAGAGACGTTTTTCTGTCTGTTGAATTAAATGACGAATAGTCTTATGTCCCTATCGATCGAATAAGCAACATTTTTTTGCGTAAAGACATTTTTTGTTTACTATTCACATAACGTAAAGAAAGGAGCGAGGGTGAACCTTCGTCTAAGAGAGCGCCGAGAGGCCCTGGGGCTAAACCAAAAGGAGCTTGCACAAAATGTCGGCAAGTCATTCCGAACTATTCAGTCTTGGGAGCGCGAGGAGAGCTATCCGAATGCAGAGCTCGTAGGTGCGCTCTGCGAAGTATTCAACACCGATCCCAACGACCTGCTCGGCTGGTACGAGGAGCATCCCGAGGACAAGCCGACGGTGCCGGCGGGCGCGGAGGGCGAGCTGATCACCTGCTACCGGCAGAGCACCGAGAAGAGGCGCTCGAAGATCCTGGAGACGGCACGCGACCAAGCCGAGCTGTCACAAGCTTAGGCTGCAGCGCCTGAAGGCGAAGGGCTGGAGGCGGATCAAGTAAGGTCCGCGTAGACCGCGTTATCCAATTCATTTATGGGAAGGAGTAATAACCATGTCTCAATCATTAGCGGAGACGCACGTGGAGGATCTCATCTACGAGTGCGACTGCATCACTGCGGGAGATTATGGTGAGAGCACCCAGGAACACATCGACGACCTCATGCTGCAGATGGAAGGGTTTTCCTTCCCGCTCAGGTGCACCGGATCGCTAACAATTCCCAGAGACAAGACTCTGGATGGCGTAAAGCGCGCAAAGGGATGGCTCGTGGCAAACATGGCCACGCTCACGAACAGCGGAAACGGCACGACGGTTAGCTCCAGCAGCGTCTCACAGGCCACGGCGACGGCGGACGTTTCGGTAGAGGTAAGCCAGGCGGTGACCGAAATCGGCAACGACTCCGTTCTCGACAATGAGACGAAAGAGGCACTCGAGCTGGCGCTGTCGCGGGCACGCATGGCAGCCGAGGCGAAGAACAGGGCAGGGTTCGCCGAGCACGCTGCAAGGGTCATCGACCTTGCAACGAAGAGCGTGGATCTCGTACCCAAGGCGTTGGTGGCCCTCGGTGTGCTCGCGAAGCTCTTCGGTGCCTAGGTGCGGTGCCGCGAATCAAATCGTTGGCACCGCGATATCTGATACAAATTTGGCAATCCGAAGAAGGGCGCAATCACATGAGACCGCTAAACACGAATGATGTCCGGGCGAGCTGCGAAGCAGGAAGTGATACCGCACATAAAAACGAGGAGCGCACGACCTACAACGTTTATTGCGACGAAAGCTGCGTTACATCTTCTCTTGCAGATGATTTTATGGCCATAGGGGGCATCATGTGCCCCCTGGACCAAAAGAGAGAGATTGTAAGGACGGTTGACCGACTCAGGGCCTATTACAACGTGCAGGGAGAATTCGGGTGGAAAACGGTGTGCCCGTCCAGACTCTCCTTCTTTCAGGCTTTGGTTGACCTGTTCTTCTCAAATCCCGAGCTGAGATTCCGCGCAGTCGTTGTCAGTAGGCGCGAGACAAACTTCGATGATACTGAGGAAATGTTTCAGAAGGTCTACTACCAGGTATTTAACAACTGGCTTGACAGGAGAGACTCATACCGCCTATTTATCGATCGCCGCATTGACGAACGTGACCGAGTGGACACATTGAGGAGGTGTCTGATCGACACATTCCAATTTGGCAACTCGGTAAAATTTGTTGAAGAAGTCGAGTCACATGAGAACGACCTCATACAGCTCGCGGACTTATTCATCGGAGCCCTTGCCGCCTCAAGGAATGGACACCTGCAGCTCGAAGGATCAAGCGCCGCAAAATTGCAAATATGCCGAGACATCTGTCGAAATTTAAATACAAGTACCCTTGCGAGCTATGAGACATGGCCTTCCGAGCAGAAGTTCAACGTGTTTCACTTTCGTGGACGAAGGAATATGTGATGCGAACAGGATACTCACTCGATCGCGACGGGCATCTCGACCTTGGGCCCTGCTACCAAGGCCTTACATGCGATATGCTGCGCGCGTCACATCTCTCAAGAGAATACTATGACGATAATCTGCTAGACCTTGTCGCATGGGATGGGTTCCCCGTGACAAACATGCAATACGAGTCGACATGGCTACATCTCGTCTCAAAGCACGGGAAGAGCAGAGAGCAATTCAACCCCTTGGTCAATCTTGATCTCAACAGGGTTGTGAGGCTTCCGGTCCTAAAAGCAACAGTGGAGGGCAAGGTGCCCGCCAACGTTTACCTCCAAAGGCAAAGGGGTCGCGAAGACAAAGTTCAAGTCGTCGCATCCGGCATCGATCAAGACTATGTCGTTGTCCTCGGCGTAACGAAAAAGGGCTATGTCCTCAGAACGGCCTATCCAGGGGACAAAAATTATTCCTGCAAGATTAGCGAAAGAGGAGAGCTAGTGGAGAAAATCCGTCCATAAAAAATGCCCCGGATTTCGGCTCCGAGGCTGGCCACGTCCTGAGCTTTAAGCAAAGGGCTACCCACATTATGCCGCATTGCAACAAAATGTAAACCGAACACGTTATGGAGATTGGAGACCTTAAACGAAACCTTAAACGAAATAGAGACCCCACCGCGCACAGCTGGAACCTTGGCGCGGTGGGGTGATAGCGAGGATGCCGGAGTAATACGGAGATAGCTCCGGACAACCTGGGGAAATTATATGACACGCAAGCAAAGGCGCCGCGCGTGGGGCTCGATGCCAGTCGACCAGCTGCGCCCCGCGCACCTGCAGGAATGACTCCTGACTCTCCCCGCAGCAACGGCAGAGACTGCCCTACTCATCCTGCGCAAGATTTACGGAACCGTTTCGGGCTTTGTCGTGCTGCCCATCGAACCATTTGCCGCAACTGTGAAATACACCATGCCCACCCGCAAGACGCGCGAGCACTCCAAGCGCCTGTACACGCTCACCGAGGCAAAGGACATCCTGGGACGCCTGCATGGAACCTCGCTCGAGGCGTCGTTTATCATGGCGTGCTTTGGCTCATACCGGTCGGGTGAGTCGCTGGGCATCCGCACCGATGAGGTCATGCCGTTTGCGATGGAATCCACAACGCTCGCAACGGTCGACCTCGTGCGCCAGACGGAGCAAGCGGGCATCGAGCCCACGGCGGACGGCGTACTCAAGACGCGGAAGTCCATACGCGCAGTCGTGGTGCTGCCGGATGCCGCCGGGCGCCTGCTCGAAATTGTAGACGAGCGCCGCGCGGCAGGCTCCGAGTGGCTAGCAGCTCGCGGGGACGGGCTGCCCATGAACCGGGGGATGTGCAATCATAGATGGAAGAAGTGGTGCGAGGCCGAGGGCATCGAGCACATCCCATGGTCGAACCTCCGCAACTCGTGGCGAACCATCTGCGAGATGGAGCTGCACATGCCCTTGGACCTCATGGAAATGCTCATGGGCCACTCCCCGTCGGGCGTGTCGGGGCGACATTATATTCGCCCCTCCCGTGAGCAGGTGACGCGTTCCGCTTGCGACGCACTTGGGATAAATTGGGATATTTCCCAACAAACCAGCAGGTAAAACGGGCGCGGTTAATAGTGGCAAATCAAGTCGACCTTCCGGCGGATTTTGAATGTCTCGGTCTGTAACAGGTAGACCCGTTTTTGGTGAGTAACTGTTACAGATTTAGATTTTGGGATTGGACGTTTTCCTTTGTCTAAATCTGTAACACCAAGTCGCGGATTCCGCTCCCACCTGTTACAGATTGAGATGTTTGTGTCTGCGCCTGCCCCGTTCCCTGCCGTGGTCCCATATAAACAAACCCCGTGGTAAACTTGACCGGACTGTAATTATTCCGAAAGGTACACCCACATGTCCAAATACATCAACGAGCTCATGTCGCCGCAGCTTATGGGCGTCATCTATGCCTTCGTGGGCTTTATCATCGCCCTGTACGTGCTGTCGGTCGTCTATGTGTTCATCGACGCTCGCCGCCGCGGCGCCAGCGCCTATGTGGCATGGGGCATCATCGCCCTGATCCCGTTTGTGGGCCTCATCGCCTACCTGGTCCTGCGCCCGCACTCCTACGCGTCCGACCGCGAGGAGCAGGAGCTGGACATGGCCCTTCGCGAGCGCCAGCTTGCCCAGTACGGCACCTGCCCGCAGTGCGGCGCCCCCATCGAGAAGGACTTTGTGGTCTGCCCTGTGTGCGACACCCAGGTTCGCAACGTGTGCCCCAGCTGCCATCGCCCGCTCGATGCGCACTGGAAGGTCTGCCCTTACTGCCGAACTCGCATCCAGTAACGCATCCATCGCCGGGCCGGTCGCAAACCACGGGCGCCGCGCATCCCGCGCAAGCCGCACGCGCCCCGCGCCCCGCCCCCACACGATGAAGCATGCGTAGAAAATCGCCCGCCGTGCCATTAAGGTGCGGCGGGCGCTTGTATACCAAGGTAACCTGCCTATAATGATGCAAGTCAAAAACGCCGCGCCTGCAAGCGCCGCACCAGCGCCAGGCGCACGCACTTGCATCAGGCATCCGAGAGGAGAAAACATACCCATGAAGGCACTCTACAATGACGGTTCGGTGGCCGAGCTCCCGCAGGACGAGGTCACGCACGTCATCCGCCACTCCGCCGCGCACATCATGGCGCAGGCCATCAAGCGTCTCTATCCCGAGGCCGACTTTGCCTACGGTCCCGCGACCGACAACGGTTTTTACTATGACGTCGACCTGCCCGAGGGCGTCAAGATCAGCGAGGACGACTTCCCCGCGATCGAGGCTGAGATGAAAAAGATCGTCAAGGAGAACCTCAAGTTTTCCGTGTACGAGAAGCCCCGCGCCGAGGCCATCGCCCTTATGGAGGAGCGCGGCGAGAAGTACAAGGTCGAGCACATCGGCGACCTGGACGACGACGCCCGCATCACCTTCTACCAGCAGGGCGACTACATCGACATGTGCGTCGGCCCCCACATCTGCTACACCAAGGCGCTGAAGGCCTTTAAGCTCACCGGTGTCTCGGGCGCTTACTGGAAGGGCGACAAGGATAACAAGATGCTCACCCGCATCAACGGCGTCGCCTTTGCCACCAAGGAAGAGCTCGACGAGCACATGCACATGCTGGAGGAGGCCAAGAAGCGCGACCACCGCAAGATCGGCCGCGAGATGGACCTCTTTATGATGCGCGACGAGGCCCCCGGCTTCCCGTTCTTCCTGCCCAACGGCATGATCCTTAAGAACACGCTGCTGGACTACTGGCGCGAGATCCACCACAAGGCCGGCTACGTGGAGATCTCCACGCCGCTCATCATGAACAAGCAGCTGTGGAAGACCTCGGGCCACTGGGACCACTACAAGGACAACATGTACTCCACCGTCATCGACGACGAAGAGTACTGCATTAAGCCCATGAACTGCCCGGGCGGCGTGCTGGTGTACGCCTCCAAGCCGCACTCTTACCGCGAGCTGCCCATCCGCGCCGGCGAGATTGGCCTGGTGCACCGCCACGAGCTGCGCGGCGCTCTGCACGGCCTGTTCCGCGTGCGCTGCTTTAACCAGGACGACGCCCACCTGTTTGTGCGTCCCGACCAGCTGACCGACGAGATCGTGGGCGTGGTCAACCTTATCGACTCCGTGTACCAGAAGTTTGGCTTTAAGTACCACGTTGAGCTTTCTACCCGCCCCGAGGACTCCATGGGCTCGGACGAGGACTGGGCTCGCGCCGAGGAGGGTCTGCGCACCGCTCTGGAGAAGCTGGGCATGGACTACGAGGTCAACGAGGGCGACGGCGCCTTCTACGGCCCCAAGATCGACTTCCACCTGGAGGACTCGCTCGGCCGTACCTGGCAGTGCGGTACCGTGCAGCTCGACTTCCAGATGCCGCTCAATTTTGACCTGGAGTATGTGGACGCCGACGGCACCAAGAAGCGCCCCATCATGCTGCATCGCGTGTGCTTTGGCTCCATCGAGCGCTTCATCGGCATTCTGATTGAGCACTTTGCGGGCAAGTTCCCCACCTGGCTGGCCCCCGTGCAGGTCAAGGCGCTTCCCGTCTCCGAGAAGAGCCGCGACTACGCCCACGAGGTGTGCGCCAAGCTGGAGGAGGCCGGCATTCGCGTGGTTTGCGACGACCGCGACGAGAAGATCGGCTACAAGATCCGCGAGGCCCGCAGCATCGACCGCGTGCCCTACATGCTCATTCTGGGCGAGAAGGAGGTCGAGGCCGGCAACATCTCCGTCCGCGATCGTTCCAACGAGACCGTTCAGATGAGCGTTGACGAGTTTGTGGCCAAGGTGACCGAGGAGATCAAGACTCGCGCCTAGCACAAACAATACAAGAATTAACAAAGGCGACCGTCCTCGCGGGCGGTCGCCTTTTTTGTTGTCTATAGAAGAAAAGCCGCTGGTCAGAGCGGCTTTTTTGTTGTGCAAAAAGGTACAGGTTTTTGTATCTTTCGACGGGGTTCATTATACGAGCAAACTGCTCGCGTTTTCCCAGATTGCACAAAATGCGCCGCGAATGGGTGCATCTCCATACGCCTCTACAAAAACCTGTACTTTTGCGACTGCGCTTAGCTGCGAGCGAGAAGCCTGTTCTTAACGCCCCTGCATCCGCGTGCGTCGCGGAGCTGGAAAAGGGGGCGAGACCATGGAACAGACAATGAGGCGCCAAGAGCAGCTGCCCGGTGCCTTTAGCGGCGCCATCACCAACAGCCAGCGCGTCCGCGTGCGCTGGTATCTGGTCCACACCCCCAACGGTAAAGAGCGCGAGACCTGCGAAAAGGTCCGCCGCATTATCCCGCACGAGCTGATGCAGGACGCTTTTGTGATGCAAAAGGAGTTCTGGTTTAAGCGGGACGGCGCCTGGTCGCTCCAAACCAAACCTATGTACAAGGAATATTTCTTCGTCGCCACGCGCGATGCCGCCACGCTCGATAGGGCTTTGGCCCAGTTGAGCTTTGGCTGTAGGATCGCCGGCAGTAAGGAGCGGGCATATGCGCCCATGCCGGACGATGCGCAGGACTGGTACCGCAGCGTGCTCGACGACGACGGCGTGGTGCGCAACAGTGTGGCCCGCATAGAAGACGGCGTGCTGCATATAGAGCAAGGGCCCTTGGTGGGGCAAGAGGCCCGTGTAAAGAAGATCGACCGTCATAAGCGCTGGTGCCTGGTAGACGTGGGCGAAGGCGACTCCGCATTTAGGGAGCTGCTTGCGCTGGACGTTCCCAGCAAAACGTAGGGAAGACGTTGCACCGGCTATTCGTTCGCATTTTTGAATTTACTGATGGGGGGATCCCTGGGGGACAGGGACGTAAGTTTGACTGTGGCTGCTAAAAAAGTAACAGAGAGTAATGCACCCATGGGGGCGGCGCTTATTGCTCAGGCTATGGACCGGCGCGAGGGCGTCGGCCGCTACAAGGCCATGCAATCGATCATGGACTGGGACCTTTGGGAAGCAAAAAGGTATTTGACGAACGAAGATGCTCTCGAGTACCTAATGGGTGTGAACTCCGGTGTGCAGCCGGAGACTTCTCGGCATGTGTACCGCGCCGTCAAGCGGGTTTTCGATATCGTGGCTGCCGGCACGGCAATAGCCATGTTGACGATTCCCAGCGCAGTCCTGTGTGCGGTGATCTGCATAAAGAGCCCCGGCGCGTCGCCGATTTACAGTCAGTGGCGCATTGGGCGCGTGAACCCGGATGGTAGCTTTAGGGCATTCAAGATGCTGAAGTTTCGTTCGATGTGTCCGCATGCCGACGAGATGCTGGCCGAGCTTCAGAGCCAAAATGAGGCAACGGGACCGATGTTTAAGATGCGCCGTGATCCGCGCGTCATCCCCGGCGTTGGGGCGTTCATACGAAAACACTCCATAGACGAGTTGCCCCAGCTCATCAACGTGTTCAAGGGTGACATGTCGCTCATCGGCCCTCGTCCGGGGCTGCCGCGCGAGGTCGCGCTTTACGATGAGAGGGCCATGCGGCGCCTGGTTGTGAAGCCAGGCTGCGGAGGGGCTTGGCAGGCCGGCGGGCGCTCCGATCTTGGGTTCGAGGATATGGTGTCGCTCGACCTGCAATACATCGACAACCGTTCTGTACGTCAGGACCTGGGTCTCATTTTTGGCACTATCCGCACGATGTTTACTGGGGACGGTGCGAGGTAGATGAGGATCGCAATTATCGGTCACAAGCGCATCCCGTCGAACGAGGGCGGCATCGAGAAGGGAGTCGAACAACACGCCGTGCGCATGGTTGCGCTCGGTCACGAGGTCGATGTCTACAACAGAGGCGGCGCTGACAAGTACTCGAAGCGTCGCGCCGAGCGCCTGAAGGAGTACAAGGGCGTGCACATCATCACCGTGCCCACGTTCCAGAACCCGAAGCTAAATGCTTTCGTGTACTCGCTCTTGGCGACACTTCGCGCTGCATTCGGGCACTACGACGTTGTGAGTTACCGTGCCTCAGGGCCTTGTGCAATGATCGGCCTCGCGCGCCTGCTCGGCATGCGGTGCGTGGCGTCGCTGCACGGCATTGACTCGAAGCGAGATAAATGGGGAGGCTTCGCCTCTCGCTATCTGCGCTTCGGTGAGAAGACGGCGGCCACCAAGGCCGATGCCGTGATGGTGCTCTCAAGGAACATGCGGGATTACGTGAGGCACGAGTACGGGCGCGAGGCGATTCTGTTCTACAACGGCGTGGACGAGCCGGTGTTGCTGCCCGCTCGCGAGATTCGAGAGCGCTTCGGTTTAGAGGAGGGATCCTACGTCCTATATCTCTCCCGAATCGTTCCCGAGAAGGCCCTTCATGTCCTCATTGAGGCGTTCAGGGGCGTTAGGACGGACAAGCGCCTCGTGGTCGCAGGGGGCGCGGATGACCCTTCGTATCTCCGGCATCTCAAGGAGATGGCTGCCGGGGATGATCGCATTTCGTTCGTTGGCTACGTGACCGGATCCACGGTGGGGGAACTATACAGCAATGCCTGCGTCTTCGCGCTGCCGAGTGACCTCGAGGGGATGAGCAACTCGCTGCTCGAGGCCATGAGCTACGGCGATTGCTGCTTTCTTTCGGACATACCTGAAAACGTCGAACCGGCAGGTGAATGCGCCGCCTACTTTCGCGCTGGGGATGTCGAAGACTGCCGCAAGCGGCTGCAGGAACTTCTGGATAACCCTGGGCGCATCTCGCTGCTCGGCACCTCTGCGAAAGAGCATGTCCTCTCGTCCTACAGCTGGGACGGTGCTGTTGATTTGACCTTGGATGTCTACAGACGTGTTGCTGAGTGTGGGAGGCTATAGGGTATGCGTGTCATCTTCATAGTTCGTTACCTCTCGGACGGTGGTGCGGAGCGTGTGACGTCTCTGCTTGCGAGCGGTATGGCGGCGGTCGGCCATGAGGTTTCGGTAGTTTCCTTCAAGCGCGCCGAAAACGAGTACCCGCTCGACGGCCGGGTGACGCTCGTATATGTTCCCGAGGGCCCGTTCCGAAGTCGAGTCGAGGTGCTTAGGGGGATGGTCGGGGACTTCGCGCCCGATTGCATCGTTTCCCTTGGCTGCAAATATGACTACATGTGGGCGGCGGGGCTTTTCGGTAACTACAAGGTGATTCTTTCTGAGCGTAATGACCCCGCACGTAAACAGCCCGCGCTCAAGCGTGCTTTCACGAGGCTTTGCTATCGCAGGGCGTGGGGCGTGGT
>CAVCKO010000025.1:21967-25838 GCA_963602825.1 Treponemataceae bacterium
GCTTACGCAAACGACTTCTTTAAGGGCGGAGTTCGCCGGCGCGCTGTGATTGCAAATCCCGCACCGGATGGACTCCCCGTTTGGGACGCTGAGTGCCACGAAAAGACGGTCATCAACTGTTGCAGGCTCGCCGCACAGAAGAACCTACCGCTTCTCTTGAGGGCGTTTTCCGTTTTTCACGGCACACACCCGGACTACAGTCTTGAGATCTGCGGTGACGGGGACCTCGGGAATAGCCTGTGGGAGCTTGCGGTCGATCTGGAGGTCCAAGATGCTTTCAGGCTGAGCCCGTACACGGCAGACGTTCACGACTGCGTCGCACAGTCTGCGATGTTCGTCTCCTCATCTGACTACGAAGGGATCTCCAACTCGATTATCGAGGCTCTTTGCATGGGGGTACCGACCATATCGACCGACTCGCGTGGCGGGGGTTCCCGTGCACTGCTTGAGGGCGGCGATTGTGGAGAGCTCGTTCCGTGCGGTGATGTTCAAGCCCTTGCTGACGCGATGTCGCGAATCGCCGATGACGGGGCGTATGCCCGCAAACTGTCCGCCCGTGCCCGGGGGAGATCCCAGTCGCTTTCCCTCGGCTCTATTTGCTCGCAGTGGATCTCTTTCATTGAGAGGAACGTATGATAGATTTAAAGCCGACGTCTCCCCGTCATAAAACAAGCTTCCTGCGTCGCGCGTCCCTTGCCGCACTCGAACATCTCACCTTTCTTGATGACGCGACGTATCTGAAGATGCGCTACGCGTTAAAGATGGGCAAGAGGCTGAACCTCGACGACCCGAAGACTTTCAACGAGAAGCTGCAGTGGCTGAAGCTTCACGATCGAAACCCCCTCTACACCACGCTGGTGGACAAGGCGGCTGTGAAGCCCTGGGTGGCAGAGCGCATAGGCTGGGAGCATGTGGTGCCCACGCTGGGCGTGTGGGATAGCTTCGACAAGATAGATTTTGATGAACTGCCCGAGTGCTTCGTGCTGAAGTGCACGCACGACTCGGGCGGATTGGCTATCTGCCGCGACCGGGCTACGTTCGACATGGATGCGGCGCGCAAAAAAATCGAAAAGTCCCTCAGGAGAAACTACTACTTCCATGGGAGAGAGTGGCCGTACAAGGACGTTTGCCCTCGCGTGTTGGCCGAGGAATACCTCGATTCGCCCACTACTTCCGAGATAACCGATTACAAGCTCATGTGCTTCAATGGGCGTGCTCGCTGTGCCTTTACCTGCACAGGGCGGGCCGGGGGTGACCTGAGGGTTGACTTCTTTGACCTCGATTGGAACCGACTTCCCTTCACCCGACATTATTCTGCCTCCGACGTTCCGCCCGAGGCCCCTTTGCGCCTGCACGAGATGGTGGGAATTTCTGAGCGACTGGCCGAAGGCATGCCTTTCGTGCGCGTGGATTTCTACGAGGTAGCTGGCGAAACCTACTTCGGCGAGCTCACCTTCTACCCGGGTAACGGCATGGAGGAATTCGATCCCGAACAATGGGATGCGGAGCTGGGTAGCTGGGTCACTCTCCCGAATACCTTCGGGGGGGGGGTGTGCTTCTCATGGCCGATGATGCCCTGCTTTGGCTTCACTGCTTGGATGTCGCCCCAACTCCCGTGGGGACAGCTGGTTTGGTGGACTACAAGTTCTACTGCTTCGACGGCGAGCCGCGCTTCCTCTACGTTTCGCAGGGTCTCGAGGACCACGCTACGGCCCGCATCAGCTTCCTCTCTTTTGGCTGGAACTTCGAGCCTTTCCGTCGTGGCAACTATGCGCCATTCGAGGAGTTGCCGGAGAAACCGGGCGCCTTCACCGAGATGCTTCGATTTGCCAAAGTCCTCTCAGAGGGCATCCCGTTCGTCAGGGCTGACTTTTACGACGGCCCGAGGGGGGCGCTGTTCTCCGAGCTGACCTTCTCCCCATGTTCGGGCATGACGGTCTTCGAGCCTCCCGAGGCGGATGAGCTTATCGGCCAGATGCTCCACCTTCCATCCAACTCATAGATTCGTAAGAAACGATGCGATGAACGTACTTTTACTCATAAAACAACCTTTCCCGTATGGGTCGGCCTACTCAACCAGGGCGCGCGCCATCACGGATGCCCTTCTTTCCCTTGGCCACTCGGTACTTGTGGTTTGCTCTGCGGGCGGAGACGCGGCAGGCGATCGCGCCTACTTTGACGCCCGGCCCAACGTTTCGAGGGTTGTCGTTTCGGAAAGGAGGGGGATCCTCCAGAGTGTGGCCGAGGCCAAGGAATACGGAGCTAAGGTAGCGGAGCTTCTTGCGTCGGATGCCTACGACATCGTCATTTCCTCAAGTATGCACGACAAGATTGCCCTCGTTCTCAGAGCCGCACGCAGTCTAGGGGTTCCGGTCGTCTTGGAATCTTGCGAGTGGTACCACCACTCCAGCTGGACGCTCGGCAGGTTCGACCCGAGGTACTGGGCGTTCTCCTACGCGTGGAGAAATCACTTCCCCAAGGCCGATGGCTACATCGCTATCAGCCGTCTCCTCGAAAAGCACTATCGAGAGACAGGCAAACCAGTTGCGAGGATTCCCACCATTACCGACGTCTTGTCTGTCACTCCTCGGCTCGACTCGCCCTTACAGGGTGGCGGGATCAGCCTGCTGTTTGCCGGGCGGTTCGGCGGGACCAAGGATGACGTGCTGCCTTTCGCGCGGGCCATAGCGTCTGACGAGGAGCTTCTTGACCACTGTCGCCTTGTCATTGTCGGCCCTTCCCGCGATGAGGTCTTTTCCCACGAGGACGAGGTTGGGAGCTTCGCTCGACTCGAGTCCGCCGGTGCCCTTCGGGTGACGGGAAGACTTCCTCAGAGGCAAGTGGAGATGGAATATCGTGTCGCAGATTTTGGGTGCTTCGCACGGCCCAAGCGGAGGTCCTCCGATGCGGGTTTCTCGACGAAACTAGGGGAGGGCATGGCAGTCGGCACCCCCTTCATCGTTAATGACACCGGCGACATTACGGATTACGTGGAGGACGGGGTGTCCGGCTTCGTCCTGCGGGACATGGGGCCGGTAGGAATCCAGTCGGTGCTACGCGATGTCTTGCGCGCCTCGGACGAGGAGAGGGCCGCCATGAGGGCGGCCGCGCGCTCGGTTGCCGAGCGCTGCTTTGACTGGCGCTCGTATACGGGTGCCATATCGCAATTATTGTCAGAAGTCATGGAGGGCCATTGTGATTAAAACCCCTGTTGTCCTTCTCCTGTTTAAGAGGGTCGATTCCACCAGGAGAATTCTCGAGAGACTCGGGCAGGTCAAACCGACCAAGCTCTACGTGCTTTGCGACGAGGGCCGTGATGAGGGCGAGCGCGCGCTCGTTCGCGACGTGCGCTCTGTGGTGGAAGAGTGCGTCGATTGGCCCTGCGAGGTAATCCGCGATTACGCCACCGAGAACAGGGGTGTTTACAACCAGATAGGTCTTGGGGCGCTTCGGGTATTCGAGCGCGAGGAGCGCGCTATCTTCCTTGAGGACGACAACCTTCCGGAACCCTCGTTCTTCGCTTGGTGCGAGCAGATGCTCGATGCGTATGAAGACGACGACCGAATCATCTGGGTATGCGGAACCAACTACCTTGGCGAGTCTCGGCCCGTGGACGGGAGCGACATCTATTTCACTCGCCACCTGCTCCCATGCGGGTGGGCGTCGTGGGCGACTAAGTTCAAGAGCTGCTACGATAAGGACTTCAGCCTCTCCGACGAGGATGGTTGGCTCGACAGGATGCGGGCATCATACGAAGATAAGCGCCTTTTCGTGCAACAGCGTGAGAGCGTGCTCGGGGAGCGCGCTCGTCGGGACCGAGGAGAGCGCTACCGCTCTTGGGACTTCCAGATGGCTTTCTCGATCAGAATGC
>CAVCKO010000025.1:25876-33794 GCA_963602825.1 Treponemataceae bacterium
ATGCGGGGGCTGCTTGGCATCGCGCCGTCTCGGAACCAAATCACGAATATCGGCGTAGACGAGTTCTCCACGCACGGAAGTAAGACGGGCAACGCCATGACTGACCGGTTCTGCAACGTGCCGTCGCACCCGATGCCGGTGCCTTGCCGTATCCCTGCGGAGGTGAGTGTCGACGAGGGCTTTGAACGCGCCATCGGTAAGATTATCCTCCAGCCGTGGGATAGGAGGGCTAAGGACGCGCTCAAGCGCGTGCTTGGCGTTCCGCGCGACATGAGCATCAAACAGTGGGTACTAAACGGCAAGCGGGGTGCGTGACCAATGATGCTTGAAGAGCAGGGCAGCGCCCCGATCCCGGCTATTCGCGCCGTATTTGCCAAAATACGCGGTAGCGTGCTGTTTAGGAACATCGGAGGCACCTTCGTCATAAAAGGCGCCTCGGTTATCGTGCAGCTGCTCTCTATCCCGGCGTACATTACTTATTTCAACAACGATGCCGTCCTCGGGGTGTGGTACACGCTCGTCGCGGCTCTCAACTGGATTCTGGTGTTCGATTTCGGCGTGGGCAACGGCCTGAGGAACAATCTGTCCAAGGCGCTTGCCGAGGGAGATGTCCAGTGCGGGAAGAGGCTCGTCTCTACCGCCTACATTTTCATGGGTGGCTTAGCCTTGGCCTTTGTCGTGATTGGCGAGGCGGTGATCCTGAGCGTTGACTTGGAGTCGGTGCTCAACTTCCATTCCGAGCAGCTTGCCCCGGAGACGCTTCGGTTCGCCGTCTCCGTGGTCTACGTCGGGCTAGTCGTCCAGTTCTGGCTCAAACTTCTTACAAGCGTCCTCTACTCCATGCAGAAGACTGCCCTCAACAATTTCCTGTTTCTCTTGGGAAACGTCATTCTGCTCCTCTGGGTGCTTTTCGCTCGTTTTGAAGACGTTAACGACTGCTTAATCGCAATGTCTCTCGTTCAGATTCTCGGCATCAATCTGCCGTTGCTCGTCTGCACCCTCGTGCTGTTCCTCGGCAGCTTCCGTAGCATAGCGCCGGCACCATCCTCCTTCGACCGCAGCGCGGTCGGCCTGGTCGTGGGCCTCGGAGTCGAGTTCTTCATCATCCAGATTGCGCTGCTACTGATCAACTCGACGAACGAGTACTTGATTACGTACCTCTACGACTCCTCCGACGTGCTGAACTACCAGGTCTACTACAAATGGTTCTTTGCAATCGTCACGGTGTTCTCGCTGATAGTTCAGCCTGTATGGTCGGCGATGACGGTGGCGTGGCACGAGCGGCGAATCGGCTGGGTGGCGGATGCGTACCGTAAGTTCAACATCGTTGCTCTTTTCGGGTCGGCAGGGGCTTTTTGCTTAGCGCTCGTGTTCCCTTGGCTTATCAGGGTCTGGCTGGGAGAGGGCTCGGTTACGGCGACGGTGCGCGTCGGGTTCGTGTTCGCATTTTGGGTATCCGTGACGCTTTTTGTGAACTCATCCACGTGCGTCTCCAACGCGACGAGCCACCTTCGAACCCAGATTGTATTTACGGTCCTCGCCGCCATCTTGAAGATACCTCTCTCCATGATGTTCCATCGGCTCGGGCTGGGTTGGGAGTCCGTCATGCTCGCCAACGGTCTCGTTTTGCTTCCACTGCTTGCCGGACAGACGATTACAAACCGAGCCCTGTTGAGGAGCGCGTCATGACCGGCCTTCGTTGCCCCACCGTTCTGCCATCTAGGGTATCATCCTCCGCGCCGGCAGCGCGGCTGCGCTCCCTTGCAGGGCGCGAGGACTCGCTGCTCGCATGCGTCTCCCTCATCACTCTTGTGGCGATATTGTTTTGCAGCGGAAGCGCGGCCGGCCTTTGCTATTCAAGCCTGAAGCTGCCTGTTCTGTTCGCTGTCTTTGTCGTTTGGGCTATCGCATTCGCCGCCCGTCTTCATCGCATTGTTTTCACCGCTGAGTCACTTTTCGCCTTTGGTCTGATTCTTGCCGCCGTGCTTGTGGGGAGTACTGCGAACGGGGAACTGAGGCGCTACTCTTTTGCAATCACCTTCCTCACGGTCGTGGATGCCTATCTCGTTTCTGTAATCCTCGGTCCTCGCAGGGTGCTTCAGGGCTTCGTTGCCGCGGTGGTGTTTCTGGGGGCGGCATCGTTGGTTGGTTATGTGTTCGTGGCCCTCGACTCTTTCCCGCCGCTGCCGTCCATGTCGGCGGAGAACGGAAAGACGGTATATCTCAACGGCATGGTCTTCTGCATCGACACTATCCTCAACCGGGGAAGAAGCATCGGCATCTTCTGGGAGCCGAGCATCATGGCAGGTTATCTCAACGTCGCTCTCTTCCTTGCGCTCGTGATGGACGTCAAGTGCCCGAGGTTCGGCTATGCGATTCTCTGCCTCTCCCTCCTTGCGACGATGTCATCAGGTGGTCTGGTCGGTTTCCTCTTCGTAATCGCGGCTTTCGTTTACAAACGGAATGGGAACGCGTTGACGACCCTTGCGATAGTCTTGACCGTCGCCCTGTTTCTGATCTTCTACGACCAGATCGAGCAACTTCTCCTCGGGGTCAACTACGAGTTCTTCTACAAGTTCTTCGGCGGGAGCGCGTCCGGGACAACGCAGACGCGTCTGGATAGCCCCCTCGTTAATCTGCGCATCTGGGCGCTTTCCCCGCTGTTCGGCTCCGGGCTGGACGGCGCAAGTGCTCTGTATTCGACCATGCGCCTCGACAGCACGGTCACGAACATGGCACAGACGTCAACCATGGCTGTCTATCTGGCCTCGTTTGGAGTACTTGGAGTTTTCTACACCGTCTTTTGGTTGAGGGCGTTATCTCGACTCAAAGGTCTTCCTCTCGTGTCCAGACTATTTGGCCTTGCTCTGTTCGTCCTATTCCTCAACGAGATCCCCTGCACGCAGTTCATGGCGCTCTACATCTTGTTGTTCTCGCTTCTCGGGAATGACGCCGCAGGGCCTTCTGTCCCTTGCATCGTCGACTCTGTTGCCACCGTGCGATCTTCCCCTCCCGACCGCGTATTTGGACACCGATATGAAGAGACCGTTCTTAGAAAGGAACATCATGCTCACTAGCACAGCATTTAAAGACCGCATCCTCATGATCACCGGTGGCACGGGCAGCTTCGGCAACACCGTGCTCAAGCATTTCCTCGCAAGTGATATCGGCGAGATTCGCATCTTCTCGCGTGATGAGAAGAAGCAAGATGACATGCGTCATCGCTTACAGGAACGCAGCCCTGAGCTCGCCTCCAAGGTGCGCTTCTTCATCGGCGACGTCCGCAACGCCCAGAGCGTTCGCGACGCCATGCACGGCGTGGACTACATTTTTCACGCCGCAGCCCTCAAGCAGGTTCCCTCTTGCGAGTTCTTCCCCATGGAGGCTGTCCGCACTAATGTCATCGGCACGGATAACGTGCTGCATGCCGCCATTGCCGAGGGCGTGGAGAAGGTCGTCTGCCTTTCTACCGATAAGGCCGCGTACCCCATCAATGCCATGGGCAAGTCCAAGGCCATGATGGAGTCCATCATCTACGCCAACGCGCGCAACGGCGCTGGTCGTACGACCATCTGCTGCACCCGCTACGGCAACGTCATGTGCTCGCGCGGCAGCGTCATCCCGCTGTTCATCGATCGCATCCGCAAGGGCGAGCCGCTGACGGTCACCGACCCCAACATGACCCGCTTCCTCATGAACCTCGACGAGGCGGTCGATCTGGTGCAGTTTGCTTTCGAGCATGCGCATCCGGGCGACCTCTTTGTGCAGAAGGCTCCTGCTTCCACCATCGGCGATCTTGCTGAGGCTGTCCAGGAGGTCTTTGGCCGCGTGGGCACCAAGGTCATCGGCACCCGCCATGGCGAAAAGCTCTACGAGACTCTTATGACTTGTGAGGAGCGCCTGCGTGCCGAGGACATGGGCAATTACTATCGTGTCGCCTGCGACTCGCGCGACCTCAACTATGACAGCTTCTTCGTCGAGGGCGATGTGAAGACCCAGGCTGACGAGGCCTATACCTCTCACAATACCGAGAGGCTCGACGTCGAGGGCACCGTCGCCAAGATCAAGACCGCCGAGTACGTGCAGCTGGCCCTCGAGGGCCGCGAGCACGAGGCGGTGCAGTAGGGTGCGCGTCCTCGTCACCGGCGCCAAGGGCTTCGTAGGGAAGAACCTCTGCTGCGCGCTGGAGAACATCCGCGACGGCAAGGACCGCCGCGAGAAATATGCCTCCCTGCTGCCGCTCGAGGTCATGCAGTACGACATCGATTCGGCCCCCGAGGAACTCGACGCCTACTGCTCCCGCGCGGACTTCGTGTTCAACCTGGCAGGCGTCAACCGCCCCAAGGACCAATCCGAGTTCATGGAGGGCAACTTCGGGTTCGCCTCCACGCTGCTGGAGACCCTGGAGCGCCACGGGAACAAATGCCCCGTCATGCTCTCCAGCTCCGCGCAGGCGAGCCTGTCGGGCCGCTTCGAGGGCTCGGTCTACGGCGAATCCAAACTGGCGGGGGAGGGCCTGTTCCGCGGGTACTCCGAGAGGACCGGCGCCCTGGTGCTCATCTACCGCTTCCCCAACCTCTACGGCAAGTGGTGCCGCCCCCGCTATAACTCCGCCGTCGCCACCTTCTGCGACGCCATCGCCAACGGCCGCCCCTACACCGTGAGCGACCCCAAAGTCGAGCTGGAGCTCCTTTACATCGATGATCTCGTGGACGAGATGCTCGGCGCCCTGCTGGGGCGGGAGCACCGCTGCGGCTATGAGGGTTTGGAGCGCGTTGAAGGCGACGGGTTCTGCTACGTCCCGGAGACGGATGTGAAGTCCCTGGGCGAGATCGTCTACCTGCTGGGCCGCTTCCGCGACAGCCGCGAGACGCTCTCGGTGCCCGACCTCGCGGACGGCTCCTTCTCCAAGAAGCTCTGGAGCACGTTCCTGTCCTACTACGAGCCGGGGCACTTCGCTTACAACCTGAATCCCAATGTTGACAGCCGCGGCTCGTTCACCGAGTTCCTGCGCACGCCGGAGCGAGGACAGGTCTCCATTAATGTCTCGAAACCCGGCATCACCAAGGGCAACCACTGGCATATGAGCAAGTGGGAGAGGTTCCTGGTGGTCTCGGGCACCGCGAGCATCAGGCTGAGGAAGGTGGGGGAGGACGCCGAGGGCAACCCCTTCCCCGTCGACGAGTATATCGTCAAGGGCTCTGACATGTGCGCGGTGGAGATGGTCCCCGGATACACGCACTCCATCACCAACCTGTCCGACACGAAGGACCTCGTGACGGTCATGTGGGCCAACGAGCCCTTCGACCCCGAGAACCCCGACACCTACTACGAGGAGGTCTAGCCGCATGTGCAAAGACTATTCCGACATCGCATTCAAGGACGACGGCCGTCTGAAGCTCCTGATCATCGTGGGCACCCGCCCCGAGGTCATCCGCCTTTCCGAGGTCATCAAGAAGTGTCGCCGCCACTTCGACTGCCTCTTGGCCCACACCGGCCAGAACTACGACTACACGCTGAACGGCATCTTCTTCCGCGACCTGTCGCTGGGCGACCCGGACGTCTACCTTGACGCCGTGGGCGCCGACCTTGGCGAGACGGTGGGCAACATCATCGCCGCGAGCTACAAGCTCATGGTCCAGGTGCAGCCCGACGCGTTGCTCATCCTGGGCGATACCAACAGTTGCCTGTCCGCTATCGCGGCCAAGCGCCTGCACATCCCCATCTTCCACATGGAGGCCGGCAACCGCTGCAAGGACGAGTGCCTGCCGGAGGAGACGAACCGCCGCATCGTGGACGTGATCTCCGACGTCAACCTGGCCTACTCCGAGCACGCCCGCAGGTACCTGCTCGCCACCGGCTGCGCCCCCGAGCGCACCTACGTGACGGGCAGCCCCATGGCCGAGGTCCTGCGCGCGAACCTGCCCGCCATCGACGCCTCCGACGTGCTGGAGCGCGAGGGACTCGAGTCGGGAGGCTATTTCCTGCTCTCCGCCCACCGCGAGGAGAACATCGACACCGAGAGGAATTTCGAGAGCCTCTTCAACGCCATCAACGCGCTGGCCGAGGAGTACGGCAAGCCGATCCTGTACTCCTGCCACCCGCGCTCCCGCAAACGGCTCGAGGCGAGCGGGTTCGCCCTTCATCCCCTGGTGCGCACGCACGAGCCCATGGGCTTCCACGACTACAACAAGCTGCAGAGCTCGGCGTTCTGCGTCGTCTCCGACTCGGGGACGCTCCCCGAGGAGAGCTCCTTCTTCACTTCCGTCGGCCGCCCGTTCCCGGCTGTGTGCATCCGCACCTCGACCGAGCGCCCGGAGGCCCTGGACAAGGGCTGCTTCACCCTGGCGGGCATCGACGAGCGCAACCTCCTGAACGCCGTCCGCACTGCCGTATCCCTCGAGACCGAGGGCCTGCACGGCATCCCCGTACCGGACTACCAGGACGACGTTGCCCCCAAGGTCGTGCGGATCATCCAGTCATACACGGGCATCGTGGACAGCGTGGTGTGGAGGAAGTGCTAGTGGCTAGCGCATTTGCGGAGGTCGGGCGTGAGCTGCTGCTCGACACGCCAAAGAGAGGAGAAGCGATGACTGAACCGAAGGCAAACATGAAAGTTTTGGTTACCGGCGCGGCTGGGTTCATAGGCGCATTTCTGAGCAAGAGGCTGCTGGTCGACGGCTGGGAGGTCGTGGGGCTGGATAACGTGAACAGCTACTACGACCCTGGCATCAAGGAGGCACGCCTCGCGATGCTACGGGACGTCGACCATGACGGCCGCTTCACCTTCGTGCGCGGCGAACTCGCGGACGCGGCCCTGGTGGAGCGGATCTTCGCCGAGAACGGCTTCGACGTGGTGGTGAACCTGGCCGCGCAGGCCGGCGTGCGTTACTCGATAGAGAACCCGGAGGCCTATGTGGACAGTAACCTCGTGGGCTTCTTCAACATACTGGAGGCCTGCAGGCACCACCCGGTCAAGCATCTCGTGTATGCCTCGTCGTCGAGCGTCTACGGCGGCAACGAGAAGGTGCCTTTCAGCGAGGACGACAACGTGGACTCGCCGGTCTCGCTCTACGCGGCGACCAAGAAGAGCAACGAGCTCATGGCCCACGCCTACAGCAAGCTCTACTCAATCCCCGCGACCGGCCTGCGCTTCTTCACCGTCTACGGCCCGATGGGCCGTCCGGACATGGCGTACTTCGGCTTTACCAACAAGCTGCTGCGAGGCGAGACCATCAAGATCTTCAACATGGGCGATTGCAGGCGCGACTTCACCTACGTCGACGACATCGTCGAGGGCGTCACGCGCGTGATGGCGAACCCGCCCGAGGTCAAGCTGGGGCCGGATGGCCTGCCCATGGCCGCGACGCGCATCTACAACATCGGCAACTCCAACCCCGAGAACCTGCTCGACTTCGTGGACACCCTCCAGCGCGTGCTCGTGGAGGAGGGCGTGCTTCCGGCCGACTTCGACTTCGAGGCGCACCGGGAGCTCGTCCCCATGCAGCCGGGCGACGTGCCGGTGACCTACGCGGACACCTCGAAGCTGGAGCGCGACACCGGCTTCAAGCCGAGCACGCCCCTG
The DNA here is from genome assembly GCA_963602825.1 of Treponemataceae bacterium. GTDB lineage: Bacteria > Actinomycetota > Coriobacteriia > Coriobacteriales > Coriobacteriaceae > Collinsella. The sequence continues at coordinate 33,462 of CAVCKO010000025.1, forward strand.
GAGGACGGCCTGCGGGCTTTCGCCAAGTGGTACCGGGAGTACTACAGGATTGGGGCCAGATAGATGGCCTCGGAGAATGAAGACGCCCTCTTCTTTCCCTACTACGTCAACCAGCCCCGCCTCTTCGACGCGTACGCCATCTTGAACGGCGGCTTCTCGGAGTACGAGGAGGTCGAGACGCGCGGCTCGCTCGAGAAGGCCGGCAGCGCCAAGGCAAAGGCGGCCCTCGCCGGCTTCAAGTTCTTCAAGGTGGGCGTCGATGCCGAGGCCGAGCTTTCCGGCGAGCTGTCGTCAACCAAGAGCACCGGGGTCTCGAGCAGGAAGGTCCAGACG
>CAVCKO010000026.1:0-25671 GCA_963602825.1 Treponemataceae bacterium
GCGGCAATCTGCCTTTCAACTTCGGCGGCATGACCAAAAGGTCTATGCCGCCTTGCTTCAAGGCACCTTGCTCGCTCTGGCGGGTTTTCGCTGTCGGTAACGAATCATCGGCTATTTCGTTGCTGGTCAATATAAGATATTGATTTGCGTTAAACGTTATTCGATGTTCTTGAGGGTAGGGGATTGATTTGGGTCGTACTGGGGATATGACGCCGCCTTTGCGTTGGCGGTTGGTTGTTGCTGGTGGGGTGGCGCTTGTTGTGTTGCTTCTTGACCAGCTGACCAAGCTTGCGGTTCGTGCCGTGGGCGACGCCTTGCATGTGACCGTCATCCCCGGTGTTATCGACTTTATGTTTGTCCGCAATATCGGTGCTGCCTTTAGCATGGGCGAGGGGCATGGTGTCGCGTTTGCCGTGCTGGCGTTGGCGGTCATTATCGCTATTTTTGTGTACCTCGTTCGTGCACCTCAGCTCGCCCATCTTGAGGTTGTGGGCATGGCGATGGTTGCGGGCGGTGCTATCGGTAACGCGATCGATCGTTTGGCCTTTGGCTTCGTGACCGATTTTATTGCTACCACCTTCATCGACTTCCCCGTCTTCAATGTGGCCGATATCGGCATTACCTTGGGCGTCGTGCTCGCCCTCTTTGGCTACATGTTCTTGAGCCCCGCGGCCCGTGAGGTCGATGCGACCGCCGAGCTTAACGCCCGTGATGAGGCCTGCGCCAAGCGCAAAGCCAAACAACGTGGGGAGCGTGCCCGCAAGATTCGCGAAAGGACTGAGCGCTAATGGCCGACATCCATATCCTTGTTGCCGACGATGCCGCTGGTCAGCGTCTTGACGCCTATCTGGGCGCCAATGACGGCTGCCCTACGCGCTCTGCCTGCGCGCATCTGATTGAGGATGGGGCCGTAGTGGTCAATGGCGAGACCTGCCTGTCCAAAAAGTACGCCGTGCGAGCCGGTGACCGTATTTCGGTTGATTTGCCCGAGCCGCACGATCCCACCGATGTGATTCCCGAGGCCATCCCACTCGACATTCGCTACGAGGACGACTATCTTATCGTGCTCTCCAAGCAGCGCGGCCTGGTGTGCCATCCTGCGCATGGTCATGAGAGCGGTACGCTCGCGAATGCCCTGGTCTATCACTGTGGTATCGACCATCTGGGCACCGTGCAGGGCGAGGACCGCCCCGGTATCGTGCATCGTTTGGATCGCGATACCTCGGGTCTCATGCTTGCGGCCAAGGACGATGACACCCAGCGCGCGCTCCAAAATCTCATTCGCACGCGCACGCTCGACCGCCGCTACATTACGCTCGTTCACGGGCACATCGCCATGGACGAGGGCACCATCAACACCGGTATTGCCCGATCGACGCGCGACCGCGTGAAGATGGCGGTTTCGGACGATCCCTTTGCGCGCCAAGCCATCACGACCTTCAAGGTCCTTGAGCGTTTTGATTCCACGCGTTTTGACGACGGCTACACGCTCGTCGAGTGCCACCTGTTTACGGGCCGCACACATCAGATTCGCGTGCATATGCGCCATATCAACCACGCCTGCGTGGGCGATCCGCTCTACGGTAAGTGCGATGCACGCGCCGATCAGGGCCTGACCAGGCAATTCCTTCATTCTTGGCGCGTCGCATTCGACCATCCCGTGACGGGGAAGCGCATTGAGTGCCGCGACGAGCTGCCGTGGGATCTCGCTGCGGTTCTTGACGACCTGGGCCCGCGCTCGCTTGGCCGCACCGCTGCCGGCGACGAAATCGTTCCGCAGCTCGGTCTTCTCGAAGCCTAGCCAGTATTAGGTGGTTTCTTGAACTCGGTCACCCTACGGTAATATATACGTTTGTTTACGTAACGCGTTCCTGGGAGCCTGCATGCTCGCCTTTTTACAAACTAACACGCCCATCGTGATCTTCAACCAGATTGTCGTCACGCTGCTCACGGTCTGCTTTCTGTACCAGGTGGTCTTCTTTGTTATCGGCGCTCTCCGTGGCGAGGTCGCGCCTCCCAAGGCCAAAAAACTCCACCGCTATGCCTTCTTTATTGCAGCACACAACGAGGAGGCCGTTATCGCCAACCTCGTTCGCTCCATCAAGGACCAGGGTTATCCGTCCGAGCTCATCGAGGTCTTCGTGGTCGCCGATGCCTGCACCGACAACACCGCGCAGCTCGCGCGCGAGGCGGGCGCTGTCGTGTACGAGCGAAACGACCTGGCCCGTAAAGGCAAGAGCTGGGTCATGGACTTTGGTTTTGACCGCATTCTTAACGAGTATCCCGATACCTTTGAGGGCTACTTTATCTTCGATGCCGACAACGTTATCTCCCGCGATTACGTCTCCAAGATGAATGACGCCTTTGACCAGGGCTTCCATGTGGTCACAAGCTACCGCAACTCCAAGAACTTTGGCAGCTCGTGGATCTCGGCTGCCAACGCCACTTGGTACCTGCGCGAGGCGCGTTTCCTTAACAACGCGCGTAATATCTGCAAGACGTCCTGTGCCGTCTCGGGTTCGGGCTACCTCATCTCCGCCAGTGTTATCGAGGGTATGCACGGCTGGCAGTTCCACACGCTGACCGAGGATATTCAGTTCACCACGTTCTGCGCCATTCACGGCATTCGCATTGGCTATGCGCCGGCGGAGTTTTTTGACGAGCAGCCCGTGACGTTTAAGGCGTCCTGGAAACAGCGAATGCGTTGGACCAAGGGCTTCTACCAGGTCTTTTTTACCTATGGCAAGCATCTTGTCAAATCGACGTTTCGCTATCATCGCTTTGCCGCCTACGACATGTTTATGACGATCGCCCCGGGCATGCTGCTATCGTTGATCTCGATGCTCGCTAATGCGACGTTCCTCATCGTGGGCGGTCTTTCGCACGGCTTCTTGGCTACCGAGGTCGAGATGCAGGCTTGTGCCGCCTCGCTCATTATGACCTTCGCGATGATGTACCAGACCTTCTTTATCCTGGCGCTACTCACGACCATCTTCGAGTTCAAGCACATTCATTGCGCGCAAAAGTGGCGTCTGGTGACCAACCTGTTTACCTTCCCGATCTTTATGTTCAGCTATATCCCCATCACGGTGGCAGCGCTGTTCCTGAAGGTTGACTGGGTCCCGACGCAGCATGCCGTCAACGTTACCCTCGACGAGGTCATGCAGGGGGCCAAATAGCCACCATCAAAACCACCACAAAGGGGACAGGCACCTTTGTGGTGGTTTTTGCTTTTGAGAGGGCTGTCCCGGGAGGTGCCCAGTGGCCTATATCCCATTTTGGATCTGCGCCTTTGCCGGTGCGGTGATCGATGCCCGCGAGCGGCGGTTTCCGAATGCGCTTGCCGGCGCGTGTGCGGTGGCGGCGTTTGCAGGCGTCTGGCTCGACCTCGGCTTGAACGCGACGCTTGACCACGCTGGTCTTGCGGTCATCGTCTACCTTGCCCTTGTGTTGACTGAGTCCCTCTGGCGTCGTCTTCGCCAAACCCCGGGCATCGGCATGGGAGATGTCAAGGCACTCTTCGCGCTTTGCACGCTCGACCCTATGGGCGGCATCGTGGCATTTGCCGTCGCGCTCCTGGCCCTGGCCCTCTCCTGCCTTTTCACAAAATCGCGCTCCCTGCCTTTGCTGCCTTTTTTGGTGCCGATTTTTGCCATAATCGAGGTCGTGGGCTGCACATTGTAACCGATTGTGCAGCCTTCTTAAGGAGCATGCCATGGCAACTAATCAAGAAACGGCCGTCTTTAAGGCGCGCATGGATCGTATTCCCTCGGCGTTATCGCCCGAACTTGTCGAGCGCATTTCCGCCGATCGTGCTTCGGGCTATGTCAACCCGTACCGTTGCGACGATGACCAGGTCATCCGTCGCGTTGATCGAGCCGCAGACGAGGGCACACTCATGCGTCCGGCGTTTATGCGCGATACCGAAAAGATTCTTCATCTTCCGGCGTACACTCGCTATGCCGGCAAAACACAGGTCTTCAGTTTTCGCAGCAACGACGACCTGTCGCGTCGTGGCCTGCACGTGCAGCTTGTCTCGCGCATCGCACGCGATATCGGCCGCGCCCTGGGGCTCAACTGCGACCTGATCGAGGCGATTGGCCTGGGCCACGACTTGGGCCACACGCCCTTTGGCCATGCCGGTGAGCGATTTCTCAACGATATCTATCACGAGCGCACGGGTCGCTACTTTTTCCATAACGTGCAGTCGGTCCGCGTGCTCGATGCGCTGTATGGCCGCAACGTGTCGCTCCAGACGCTCGACGGCGTCCTGTGCCATAACGGCGAGTACGAACAGCGTGTTTTTGAGCTTTCGGACATGAGTTCCTTTGACCAGTTCGACCGAACTGTCGAGGATTGCATTGCCACTGGCTATAGCGCGATTGAGCACCTGCGTCCCATGACACTCGAGGGTTGCGTGGTTCGCATCTCGGATATCCTTGCCTACGTTGGGCGCGATCGCCAGGACGCCATTGCGGCGGGCCTGCTGTCGCCCGACGCTTTTGACGACGGTCGGGGCGGCGCCTATAACAGCTGGATTCTCACGCACGCTTCCATCGATATCGTTGAGCATAGCTACGGCAAACCGCGTATCGAGATGAGCGAGGACCTGTTTGAGGAGATCCGCCGGGCTAAGCGCGAGAACTACGAGAAGATCTATAGCAAGGGCGGTATCGAAGGCGACTCCGAAGCGGAACTGCGCGAGGCCTTCGAAAAGCTCTACGACCGTTGCCTGCTGGATATATACGAGGGTGACGAGTCATCCTACATCTTTAAGCACCACATTTCGCGTATTGAGCAGCAGCTTTCCTATTATGGCCGCACCTATGCTTTGCAGGACGACAAGGATCAGGCCGTCGTCGATTACATCGCAAGCATGACGGATGGTTATTTCTGCGAGCTGACGAGCAAATTGTTCCCAGGTCTAAAGTTTCCGCACCGCACCTATATTAACGAACGGTAGTTCGCATCCTTTCGGTATACTGTTGGTCAACAACGATTTTGATTGATGCACGGGATGGCTATGGACGACCTTTTTTCTGCTTCGACGCGCGAGCGCTCTTTTCAGAATGCCCCGCTTGCGGTGCGTATGCGCCCCAATTCGCTCGACGAGTATGTGGGCCAGCAAAAGGCCGTCGGTAAGGGCTCGTGGCTGCGCGCCGCGATTGAGCATGACGTGCTGTCGAGCGTGATTCTGTACGGCCCGGCTGGTACGGGCAAGACGACGCTGGCGCATATTATCGCCAACCATACCAAGAGTGAGTTTGTCGAGGTCAGCGCCGTCACGGGTACCGTGAAGGACCTTCGTCGCGTGATCGACGAGGCAAAGACGCGCCTGAATACGTATGACCGCCGTACCATCTTGTTCATCGACGAGATTCACCGTTTTTCGAAGTCGCAGCAGGATGCGCTTTTGCATGCGGTTGAGAACCGTACCGTCATTATGATTGGCGCCACGACCGAGAACCCGTACTTCGAGGTCAACTCCGCACTGTTGTCGCGTGGGCGCGTGGTAGAGCTTGATCACCTGAAGGACGAGGATATCGCCACGCTCATTGAGCGTGCGCTCGAGGCGCCGCAGGGTTTGAACGGCAAGTTCTCGGCCGATGAGGATACGGTTAAGACCATCTGCACGCTGGCTGCGGGCGATGCACGCTCGGCTCTGACGACGCTCGAGCTGGCAAGTGAGATCGCCGTGACGCGCCCTGATACCGAGGGTACGCCTGCACCGACGGCGGGGGAGCGCTATCCCATTACCGTGGATGACGTAAAGATTGCCAATCCGCGTCGTGGCTTTACCTATGACAAAAACGGTGACATGCACTACGACATCATTAGTGCGTTTATTAAGTCCATGCGCGGCAGCGACCCCGATGCCACCATCTATTGGCTTGCGCGCATGATCGACGCGGGGGAGGACCCCAAGTTTATCGCTCGTCGTATTATGATTCAGGCTTCTGAGGATGTTGGCAACGCCGACCCGCAGGCACTTTTAGTGGCACATGCCGCGTTTAAGTCTGCAGAGGTTATTGGCTATCCCGAGTGTCGCATTAACCTGGCTCAGGCTGCACTCTATGTGTGCCTGGCGCCCAAGTCCAACGCGTGCGAGGCTTCGATCGATGCGGCGCTGGCCGATATCCATAGCGGTGGCTTGCGTGAGGTGCCGAGCTATCTGCGCGATCGTCATCGCCCAGGCAGCGATGAATATGGTGTGTACAAGTATCCACATGATTATCCCGAAGGCTGGGTCGATCAGCGCTATTTGCCCGAGGGGCTGGAGCGCGGCGCGTTCTGGCAGCCTGCGGGCCGCGGTTGGGAAGAGTGGCGTGTGGAGCAAAGCGAACGCGACCGGAGCGGGAATGCTCCGAAGTAACTGCTGATTATTTTGTCCCAGGATCTCACGCTTGGCATGTTCGGTCCCCTTTGGGGTACCATGAACAGCGTCTGTATTTCGATTCCTTTGGGAGGCTTGTATGAGTCCCATTCAAATCGCCCTGCTGCTGCTTGCTGTTGTCGGCGTGTGGGCCGTCGTTGAGCTTGCACTCACACTGCGTAAGACTCGCACCGTCGTTGACTCGCTCGATAAGACCGTGAGCGACCTTAACAATACGCTTGCCGAGGCACAGCCCGTGGTGGCAAAGCTCGATGGCGCTGTCGATGAGCTCACCCCCGCGCTGGCACAGGTTGAGCCGCTCCTCAAGTCGAGCAAGACTGCCGTTGATGCTCTGACGTCTAACCTCGTTGAGGTTGAGGCGGTCGTTCGCGACATCTCCGAGGTCACGGGCAGCGTGGCCGAGGCCAGCAATGCCGTATCGAGCGTGACTGATTCTGCTGCTGGCGCCGTGCAGAAGCTCTTCAATAAGGTGAAGGCTCCTGCAGCCGACGCCGATCGCAAGCTCGCCGCTGCCGCCGCCGAGGCCGAGCAGCCCACTGAGCGCGTTCTGATTGGCGACGACGATGCCGCTGCTGACGACGATGATGTTCAGAAGCCCGCTGCTAAGCCTGCTCAGTATTACACCTATACGCCTGCCGAGACCTCCGAGGAGTCCTGCGATGAGTAGCGAAGCAACCTGCCCCATTACGCTGAGCGTTGCCGGTGATCCGCGTCTCGCGCGCTTGGTGCGCATGACGGCCGCCAACGTCGGCGCCCTGTGCTCTATGTCCGTCGATCGCATCGAGGACATTCGTATGGCTGCCGAAGAAGCCTTCATCTTTGGCTGCACGGCTGTTGATTCCGACGATATCTCGATCAAATTCGATGTCGACGAATCGCATGTGGGCATGACCTTTACCTTTGGCGACCAGGCGACTGTCGATGAGGATGACCAGGCTGCCGTGTATGCCGAGCTCATTTTGGCGAGTGTGTGCGACTCCTACGAAAAGACTACAGCGCCCCTAACGCTTTCCCTCGACCTCAAGGCGGATATCTAATATGACCGAACGCTCCCGGAGCGGCAAGACCGCTTGGGACAAGGAGAAAACCCGCGAGCTGTTTCGTCGTTATAAGGAGACCGGTGATCCGGATGCTCGCGAGCAACTCGTCATGTCCCATATGAACCTGGTAAGGTTTCTTGCCAACAAATTCAAGAACCGCGGCGAGCCGCTCGATGACCTTTTGCAGGTCGGGTACTTGGGCTTGCTCAAGGCTATCGATCGCTTTGATCCCGAGCGCGGACTCGAGTTCACGACGTTTGCCACGCCCACCATCTTGGGCGAGATTAAGCGCCACTTCCGCGACAAGGGCTGGAGTGTGCGCGTGCCGCGTCGTCTGCAGGAGCTCTCTGCCAAGGTTAACCAGGCCACCGATAAGCTTACCAACGAGCTTCAGCGCTCGCCCAAGGTTGAGGAAATCGCCGATTACCTTGGCGTGACCGTCGACGAGGTGCTCGAAGCCATGGAATCGTCCTCGGCCTACACCTCGGTGCCCATCGAGGCCCCCGGTGCGTCCGATTCCGATGATGCGCCTTCGATTCTCGATCGCTATGCCGACGACGACAACGAGCTCGACTTTACCGATGACCGCCTGGTAATCGAGGAAGCCATCCGCGATTTCTCGCCGCGCGAGCGCGAGGTTATCGAGCTGCGCTTCGTTAAGGGCATGACCCAGATCGAGATTGCCAAGAAGCTTGGCATCTCGCAGGTGCAGGTCTCGCGCCTGCTGCGCCGTACCCTTAAGAAGATTCAAGATAAGATCGACCCCGACGGAGTGATGGTTCGTTCATGAGTGAGCACCCCCAACAAATCGACCGCACGCTGCGTGACACCCGTATTCTGACGCTGCGCATTTGGGGCGTCGTCGGCTGCATTGTCATCGCTGCCGTCATCTTTAACCTTATGGGCATCCTGGCGCCGGTTATCGAGTTTTTGGCAGTCGGTTCCATCATCGCTTTTGTCATGTCGCCGATTACCAACTGGCTCGAGCATCACGGCGTGAATCGCGGCATCGGTTCGCTTATCGCGCTTATTGTGGTCGTGGCGGTGCTCGTTGGTGTTGTCTGCATCCTCTCGCCTATTTTGCTCGGTCAAATCATGGAAGTCCTGAGCCGCCTGCCCGAGCAGCTTCGTGTTGCGGGTGGCGATCTCAACGAGATGCTCTCGCACGCCAAGACGCTCAACAACACGCCGCTCAAGGAGTATCTGGACGACAATCTTTCTTCGCTGGTTACCGTAGCGTCCAAGTACGTCTCGCAAATCGCTGCCGAGCTCGGTCGCGGTGTATTCCCGCTCATTACCAATACGGCCTCGCAGCTGTTCGTCATCTTCCTGGGCTTGGTGCTTGCCTATTGGTTGGCCTGCGACTATCCCCGTATGCACCACGAGGTCTGCACCATCATCGGACAGGAAAAAGAGACCTCGTACCGCTTTATGGTTGCCATCCTTTCACGCTCGGTCGGCGGCTATATGCGCGGCATGGTCGTGACGTCCATCTGCGGTGGCTTTTTGGCTTTTATCGGCTTTACGCTTATTGGCCATCCATACGCAGCGCTCATGGCCATCTTTACCGGCATTATGCACTTGGTTCCGGTTGTCGGTCCCTGGGTGAGCGCGGCGATCGCCACGGTGCTCGGTTTTATGTTCAGCCCTATGCTGGCGTTATGGACGCTTGTCGTGACCATGGTGGCTCAAAACGTCACCGATAATGTCATTTCGCCCAAGGTCATGCAGAGCTCGGTGCAGGTGCATCCCGTTATGAGCCTGACGGCTCTCGTTATCGGTTCGGCACTCATGGGTCCCATCGGCATGGTTATCGCCATTCCGCTGTGCGCGGCCCTCAAGGGCATCTTCGTCTACTACTTTGAGAACGAGACCGGCCGTCAGCTCGTGGCATACGACGGCGCCGTGTTTAAGGGCACTCCGTATCGCGATACCGAGGGTAACCCAGTTGCCGCCTACGACGCGCTTGGCGACGATACGTTCATCTATGAGTCCGAGCTCATCGGCAACGAGACCGCGCCCGAGGCCAAGGCCATGCCCAAGCCCGAACTCGATAACCCCTGGATCAAGCTCTCGGGTCTTCAGCCCGACGCGACGGGTTTCTTTAAGAACCCCTTTGCCAAGGACGACGACACAAGCTCTGACGACGACACCAAAACCGGCATCGACGGCTCCATGGACGATTCGGATTCCAAATAGGCCCTGTTAGCGTTTCTTGATGTTGTAAATAACAATAAACGCGATCAAAGCGATTGATAAGGGGCCAGCCACATAGAAAAAGATGGCGTCAATTGCGCTTAGGGTGTAATACGCTTTATCGCCAGATGTTACTGCGTACAATGCGTAGCCAAATCTCGGCTGGTTCACATACCAGCTCGAGTAAGCGAAGATTGCTAAAAGGGCTACTGAGGTTAGTGCATTCAGGACAAATCGTTTGCTTTTCATCGATCGCTCCTTCCGGATGAGTCTTATATGTAATTCTACAGCAGTCATTTGTTTTCAAAGAATTTGACAGCTCTAAATAACGTGCACTTTCGCTGGAGGGTCGCTGTTTGGCGGCCCTCTTTTTTGCACTGGGGCGGTGGGATGGTAATATCGTTACGTTTGAACTGTTTCGATGTGAAACCGAGGAGATTCCCTCTATGAGTGCTGACTACCCGTCAATGACTACGGCCGAGATCCGCTCTAAGTTCCTCAACTTTTTTGAGGAGCGCGGTCTTAAGCTCTATCCTTCTTCGTCCCTCGTTCCCGACGATCCTTCGCTGCTGCTTGCCAACGCCGGCATGAACCAGTTTAAGGAGTACTACCAGGGCAAGAAGACCATGAAGGAGATTGGCGCGATCTCCTGTCAGAAGTGCGTCCGTACCAACGACATCGACTGCATCGGCGAGGACGGCCGTCACCTGTCCTTCTTCGAGATGCTCGGCGACTTCTCCTTTGGCGGTGTCTCCAAGCAGCAGGCCTGTGCCTGGGCCTTTGAGCTCATCACCAAGGAGTTCAAGCTTCCGCTCGACCGCCTGTACTTCACCGTCTTTACCGAGGATGACGAGACCCATGACGTGTGGCGCTCCCTGGGCGTTGCCGAGGACCACATTTCCCGTCTGGGCGAGGACGACAACTTCTGGGCTGCTGGCCCCACCGGCCCCTGCGGTCCGTGCTCCGAGATCTACTTTGACATGGGCGAGGAGGTCGGCTGCGGCAGTCCCGACTGCAAGCCGGGCTGCGACTGCGACCGCTTCCTTGAGTTCTGGAACCTCGTGTTCACTCAGTACGACCGCCAGGAGGACGGCTCCATGCCGGAGCTGCCGCACCGCAACCTCGATACGGGCATGGGCTTGGAGCGCATGGCCGCCATCATGCAGCACAAGACCGCCAACTACGACGGTGATCTGATGCAGCACCTCATCAAGCTGGGCGAGGAGATCAGCGGCAAGACCTATGACGCCGACGATTACTCTGGCGCCAGCCGCTCCCTGCGCATCATTGCCGACCACTCCCGTGCCGTCGACTTCATGATCTCCGACGGCATCCTGCCCGGCAACGAGGGTCGCGAGTACGTCCTGCGCCGCCTGCTCCGCCGAGCCGTGTTCCACGGCCGCCTGTTGGGCATCGAGGGCGCCTTCCTGACCAAGTTCATCGACGAGGTCAACGCCCAGATGGGCGAGGCCTATCCCGAGCTGCTCAAGAACGTCGCCCTTGTCAAGGGTATCGTTGCCTCCGAGGAGGAGCGTTTCTCCACGACGCTCGACAACGGCCGCGTCTACCTGGACGAGGCCCTGGCCGCGCTCGCCGAGGGCGCCGTCCTTCCGGGCGATGTCGCCTTTAAGCTGCACGACACCTTTGGTTTCCCCATCGATCTGACCGTCGAGATCGCCGGCGCTGCTGGCCACGACGTCGATATGGACGGCTTTACCGCCTGCATGGAGGACCAGAAGGCTCGCGCCCGCGCCAACGCCAAGGGCGATGCCTGGGGCAGCTTCAACGACGTGTGGGTCGAGCTTTCCGACAAGGCCGCCGCGACCGAGTTCGACGGCTATGACAACGATGTGATCGAGGGCGCCAAGGTTGTCGCCATCGTGCGTAACGGCGAGTCCGTCGAGTCCGCTACCGCCGGCGAGGACGTTGAGGTCGTGCTCGACCGCACCCCGTTCTACGCCGAGATGGGTGGCCAGCAGGGCGACGCCGGCGAGCTTTGCGCCGAGGGCGTTGCGCTGGCCGTTTCCGATACCAAGAACCACAACGGCCTGTATTCCCACGTCGCACACGTTGCCGAGGGCACACTGACCGTCGGTGCCGCCGTGACCGCCGCGCTCGACGCCGAGCGCCGTGGCTTCCTGCGTCGCAACCACACCGCTACGCACCTGCTCGACGCTGCGCTTAAGCAGGTCCTGGGCGAGCATGTCTCCCAGGCCGGTTCGCTCGTGACGCCCGAGCACCTGCGCTTTGACTTCACGCACTTCGAGGCCCTGTCCTCCGAGCAGCTCAAGGCTGTCGAGGACCTGGTCAACCAGCAGATCTTCGCCTCCAAGCCGGTTGTGACTCGCGTCATGGGCATCGACGAGGCCAAGGCCGCCGGTGCTGTCGCCCTCTTTGGCGAGAAGTACGGCGATGTTGTGCGCGTTGTCTCCGTGGGCGCCGAGGATCAGCCGTTCTCCCGCGAGCTCTGCGGTGGCACGCACGCTGCCAACACCGCCGAGATCGGCCTGTTCAAGATCATTTCCGAGTCCTCCACGGGCTCTAACGTCCGCCGTATCGAGGCCGTGACCTCCAAGGGCGCGCTTGACTACATGGCCGACCGCCTGGCGCTTGTTGACGCCGCCGCCGCTGCGCTCAAGTGCCGCGTCGATGAGGTTCCCGCCCGCGTGGAGAACCTGCAGGCCGAGCTGCGCGAGACTTCTAACAAGCTCAAGAAGGCGCTCACCGGTGGCTCCTCCGATGCCATCTCCAGCGCCATCGACGCCGCTGTTGAGCTTGACGGCTATAAGCTCGTTGTCGCTGAGCTTCAAGGTCTTGAGGCCGCTGACCTGCGCAATGTATGGGATACCGTGCACCAGAAGGTTGCCGGCCCCGTCGCCTGCGTTGTCGCCAGCGTGACCGAGAAGGGCACCCCGGCCCTGCTCGCTGCCGGCTCCGACGACGCCGTCAAGGCCGGTTTCCACGCCGGTAACGTAATCAAGCAGATCGCAGGCCTGGTCGACGGTCGCGGTGGCGGTCGTCCCAACATGGCTCAGGCCGGTGGCAAGAACGCCGCCGGTATCGCCGATGCCCTCGCGGCCGCCAAGACCGCGCTCGGCGCCTAAGAACCTAAGTAGTCGCTGTGATCGCGCTCGCACTGGACATAGGGGAGACCAGGATTGGCATTGCCGTCTCGAGCCGTGATGGCAAGATGGCGATGCCCGTCAAGGTGCTCCCGGCTGCCGAGGTCACTGGCATGGCAAAGACGTTTCGCTACCTGGTTGAGGACTATGAGCCCGACATCCTGGTAAGCGGACGTCCCCTGACCATGGCCGGTGAGCCCGGCCCCCAGGCCGAGCGCGTCGCCGCCGTGGCGCAAAAGATTGCCGACGAGCTCGATCTTCCGCTGGAGTTTGAGGACGAGCGTCTGTCCTCGCAAGAGGCCAAGCGCATCCTGCGCGAACAGGGACTCAACGAAAAGCAGATGAGGGGCAAGATTGACATGATCGCCGCCAGCCTGTTCTTGCAGACGTGGCTCGATCGTAAAAACGAGGAGGTTTCGCATGCCTAGCGCTTCCGATCCGCGCCAGCAGAATCGTACACGGCAGCCTGCGCCGCGCCCTGCTCAGCCTGGCCAGCGCCCGGCGCAGCCGACGCAGCGTTCGGCTCAACCTGCTCAGCGTGCCGCTCAACAGCCCGCAGCTCGTCCCGCGCAGCCCGCTGGCGGCGCTCGTTTTAAGCAGCAGGCTCCTGCCCAGCGCACGCAGGGGCAGGCCCGGCAATCACGCCCCCACGCACATCATGCTCATGGCTCGCACGGCGTTGCTCCGGCCACGCGCTCGAGCTATAACACGCATGCCCGCCGTGGCGTCCAAAAGAAAAGCTCTCCGGTGCCTATGATTATCGGTGGCGTCATCGCCGTGCTTGCGCTTGTCGCGATCGTTTTCTTTGTTGTGCCGGCCGTCAAGGGCTTCTTTGCCGGCGAGGATGCGAAAGTCGCTGCTGGCCAGCAAGTTACTATTACGATTCCCGATGGCGCCTCGGGTGATGCCATCGCTTCGATTCTCTCCGAGAACCATATCGTCGAAGACCCCAAGGATTATTACGCGGCGGTCAAAAAGCTCAATGCCGATATGTCGCTTAAGCCTGGCACCTACTCGTTTACCACGCTCATGGACGCGACCAAGGTTGTTCAGCAGCTCATGGAAGGCCCCAATGCGGGCTCCGATGCACTGACTATCCCTGAGGGCCTGACGGTCGACCAGGTCGCCGATCGTGTGGCCGCGGCATACGACAGCATTTCTAAGGAAGATTTCCTTAACCAGGCCAAGGCGAGCAATTATGTGAATGATTACGCTTTCCTTAAAGACGCTGCAAACGATTCGCTTGAGGGCTTCCTGTTCCCCAAGACGTATTCGTTGGGCGATTCCCCCACGGCAGATGATGTGATCCGAGCCATGCTCGACCAGTTTAAGACCGAGTACAAGTCGCTCGACTTTGCCAGCTGCGAGGCCAAGATCAAGGAGCGCTACGGTGTGGAGATGTCCGATTACGACATCGTCAACCTTGCCTCCATCGTCGAGCGCGAGGGTCTCAACGCCGATCAGCGCGCGCATGTGGCATCGGTTTTCTATAACCGTCTGGCGGGCAAGCTCGATGGTCTGCGTTATCTCAACAGCGATGCGACCATGATGTATGTCACTGGCGGCGAGGTTACCGCCGACGACCTGCAGAGCGATAGCCCGTATAACACGTACAAGCACGAGGGTCTGCCGCCCACGCCCATCTGCTCTCCGTCACTCGAGGCGCTCAAGGCCACCCTTGAGCCGACTGACTCTGATGACCTGTATTTCTACATTACGCAGGACGAGGAGTATTTCTCGCAGACCTACGAAGAGCACCAACAGTCTTGGAATTGATCATGAGGATTTTTAGCCCCAAACGATATGTTGCCTCGGTCGACTGCATCGACCTCGATACCCTGTGGGCCGACGGCAAGCGAGCCATTTTGCTCGACCGTGATAACACTCTGGTTCCGCGCGATACCGAGCAGGTTCCCGCCGCGGTTTCCGCTTGGCTCAAAGCCGCCCATGCCAAGGGCTTTAAGCTGTGCATGGTGTCCAATAACTGGCATCGCGACCAGGTCATGGCATCGGCGCGCGAGCTGGGGCTCGAGGCCATCAGCCACGCCATGAAGCCGGCGCCGTTTGCTCTCAAGGCCGGTCTTAAGCGCCTGGGCGCGACGGCCGATGAGGCCGTGCTGATCGGCGACCAGCTCTACACGGACGTGTGGAGCGGCAATTTCGCCGGTGTCGACACCATCCTGGTTAAGCCGCAGGCCACTCAGGACTTGTGGTATACGCAGATCTTCCGTATCTTTGAGCGCCGGGCCCTGCGCGACCTTTCTTGCGAGGAATAGGTTTCGCCATGTCTCAGCATATCAAACACGGCTGCGACCATATTTTCTTTATCGGCTTTTTGGGCGCGGGGAAGTCGACGCTCGCGCGCAACGTCGGCACCATGTTCAAACGCCGATTCATCGACACCGACCGTCTGGTCGTGCGTCGATGCGGCAAGTCGGTAACCGAGATTTTTGAGACTGAGGGCGAGGATCGCTTTCGTGAGCTCGAGACCTCTGCACTCCGTTCACTCCGAAGCGAGCGCAGCCTGCTGGTTTCGTGCGGGGGTGGTATCGTTGAGACGCCGGTGAATATTGAGCTGATGCACGAGATGGGTACGTGCGTGTATCTCGAGGGCGACTTTGAGGATTCGATGCGCCAGATTCGCCGCTCCGATACCCGGCCCGATTTCCGCTCGCCCGAGCACGCGGCGCGCCTGTTTGAGCACCGCCGTCCGCTGTATCGCCAGGCCGCTGACATTACCCTTGATATTCGTAATAAGTCCTTCGAGGACGTTTCCTACGTTTGTGCCGAGATGCTTTTGGAGCGTGGACTGCTATGATTCGCCGTCAACTTATCAATTTCCAAAACCGTAGCGTCGATGTCCGTGTCGGATTGGGCGCGTTCGAGGAGCTGTCGCGCATGTTTGCCTCGGCTGTGGGCAAGCCCAAACGTGCGATGGTGGTTTGGAACGGCGCCGTATCCGAGCGCTTTGGCGAGGTTGTCGAACATGCGCTGGTCGACGCCGGCTTTGCCGTGTCGCAACTCATCCTTGAGGTTTCGCCTGCCGGTGCGACGTTGGCCGATGCCGATGCCGTCTTTGGCGCCCTGTCGTCCAACGGCATTACCTGCGACGATCTTGTCGTCGCCGTCGGCGATGCGGCGACTTGCTCGGTCGTTTGCTGGTGCGCCAACCAGTGGTGTGGTCGCACCGAGTGCGCCCTGCTGCCGACAACCTTCGATGCCATGCTCACGGTCGCGACGACTATGGAGCCGCTCGTGGCTTCCGCGGCCAACGCGCTTCCCGCTATCGCGTTCCGTCCCGAGCCGGGCTTGGTCGTGTGCGACCTCGAGCTTGTTCGTGAGGCCGACCCCGAGGACCTCAAGCGTGGCTATGCCGTGCTCGTGGGCACCATGCTTTCGAGCAGCAAGTCGCGTTGGAACCAGTTCACCGAGACGGTTCCCGAGATTCTTGCGGGCGAGGAGGTCTCGCTCGTCAATGCCGTGCAGTGGTCCCAGACCGCGCGCAAGGACGTACTGATGGCCACGAACCCGAGCGCCCGCCATGCACTCGATTTTGGCAAGACGGGGGAGCGTACCCTGCGCGCCTGCTTGGGCGATGCCGCTTCGCAGGTCCCTGTCTACCAGCTGTTGTCTGAGGGCATGCGCTTTGAGGCGCGCGTTGCCCACGATGCCTGCGACTTCGATATCGATTACGTCTTTGAGGTCGATGACTGCCTGGAGGACTTTGGTATCGAGGAGCTTGCCTTCGATCTGGAGCCTGCTGCATATATCGAGGAGTTCCGTAGGCAGCAGTTTGTCCGCTCGAACCGCAGCATGTTGCCGCTGCCCACGGCACTCGGCGCCATTCGTCTAACGAGCGTTGAGGACGAGGTTCTTGAGCGCCATGCTCACGCCTACTTGGCTTCTCGCAAAGAACTTCTCTAAGATTTATTGACATCCATCGTCTTTCGTATCATGTTGAGGGGCGGGTTTTCAATCGGTTGCGGATTGCATGCGATTCCATCGTTCGGTTGAGACCCGTCCCGTCTTTATGGAGACAACAAGAAAGGAATCTGCATGTCTGAGTTTGCTGCCGGTCCTGCCGGTCGTATCGAGCGTGTCCGTGCCCTGATGGCTGAGCGCGGCTACGATGCCATCGTGGTGCGCGACGAGGCCAACCTTCGTTGGCTCACGGGCGTGAAGGGCGTCTTCGACTACACCTTCGAGTTCCCGCACGCTGCGTTTATTACGGCTGACCAGTGCCTGTTCCATACCGACTCGCGCTACCTCAACAGCTTTGAGGAGAACACGCCTGCCGGCAGCCCCTGGGTCTACGACATGGACGAAGGCACCATCCCCGGTTGGGTCGCCGGCAAGATCGCGGCTAACAAGTGCCGTGTCTGCGCTGTCGAGGACGACATGCAGATCAACTTCTACCAGGGTATCCAGCGTGGCCTTGAGGATCGTTCCGTCGCCTGCATGCTGCCGCTGATGCATGACGACATTCGCAAGATGCGCGCCATCAAGGACGCCGAGGAGATCGAGCTCATGCGCCATGCGCAGTCGATCACCGACGCCGCCTTCCAGCACATGCTCGGCTATATTAAGCCCGGTATGACCGAGAAGCAGGTCCGCAACGAGCTCGAGAACTTTATGTTCGCTAACGGTGCCGATAGCCTGGCCTTTGGCTCCATCGTCGCGAGCGGTCCCAACACCGCCAACCCGCATGCCGTTCCGAGCGACCGTGTGATCGAGAAGGGCGACTTTGTCCTGATGGACTACGGCGCGGGCTACTGCGACTATCGCTCCGATATGACGCGTACCGTCGTGATGGGCGAGCCCACGCAAGAACAGCTCGACCTGTACGCGCTCGTGCGCCGTACGCACGAGGAGTGCGTCGCCGCCATCCATCCGGGCGTCGAGGGCAACGACATTTTCAAGCTTTCCAAGAAGATCATTGGCGA
Organism: Treponemataceae bacterium; assembly: GCA_963602825.1. Lineage (GTDB taxonomy): Bacteria > Actinomycetota > Coriobacteriia > Coriobacteriales > Coriobacteriaceae > Collinsella. The sequence continues at coordinate 17,696 of CAVCKO010000026.1, forward strand.
TGCCGGCTATGGCGATTACTACAACCATGGTCTGGGCCACGGCGTGGGCATTGACATCCACGAGCTGCCCAACTTCAACCGCAGCAAGAATATCATCGAGGTCGGCTCGGTTATCACCATGGAGCCCGGCGTCTACCTGCCCGGCGTGGGCGGCGTGCGTCTGGAGGACTACGGCGTGGTCACCGAGAACGGCTACGAGCCCTTCACCAAGACGCCGCATGACCTTCACGTCATCGATTGCTAGTCCTCTTCGATAGATTTTTGGGGCGGGACGTCCGGATCGATTCGGACGCCCCGCGTTCTCTTTTTATGCGCTCGCTGCAGGCGCCGTCTGCAAGTGTATAATTTCGGTCGTATGTAATTTGGACGCCTGTGCGTTCTGCCCATAAGAAGAAAGGTCGCTATGCCTACCATTTCTACCGCCGACTTCAAGAACGGCCTCGGTCTCCGTATTAAGGACAAGGTTTATACCATCGTCGAGTTCCAGCATGTCAAGCCGGGCAAGGGCGGCGCGTTTGTGCGCTACAAGACCCGCGACATCAAGAGCGGCCGCGTCGTCGAGAACACCTGCAACGCCGGCACCAAGTTCGAGAGCGTCATGCTCACCACCCGTGAGTTCCAGTACCTCTACAACGATGGCACCGACTACATCTTCATGGACAACGAGTCCTATGAGCAGGTTCCCGTTCCCGAGGACATGGTGGGCGAGAACTCCAAGTGGCTGCGCGAGAACGACATCTGCCAGCTGCTCTTCGCCGACGATGAGCTCATGGGCGTGACCCCGCCGATGTTCATCGAGACCACCATCGTCCAGACCGACCCGGGCTTTAAGGGCGACACCGTCCAGGGTTCCACCAAGCCGGCCACGATCGACACCGGCGCTGTCATCCAGGTCCCCATGTACCTCAACGAGGGCGAGGTCATCAAGGTTGACACCCGCGACGGCAAGTTCGTCTCCCGCGTCTAGCAACCAACTCTTCTAGGAGGACTCATGCCCCAGGAAATCAAGATTGACGGCATCGGCATTTCGCCCGATGTTCTGACCGCCATCGTCTCGCGCGCCGTGTCGGATGTCGAGGGCATCGCCTCCGTTGGCGTCAAGGACCTTGCCACCAACCTTGTCTCCATGATGCTCTCGTCCAAGGCCCCTGCTTCCGAGCCGGCGGTCGAGGCCGAGGTCGTCGGTGACAAGCTCGCACTCACCGTGCGTGTCGTGGTGTTCTTTGGCTATCCGTTCAAGAAACTCGCCGAGGCCGTTCGCACCGCCGTGGTCGCCGCCATCGATGCCCAGGTGGGCGTCGAGGTCGAGCGCGTTGACGTTTGTATCGACGGCCTCGTTTTCCCCAAGGAGTAACCTTTGAGCCTTAAGGTTTATCGCGGGCGCACGCTTGCCCGCAGTCAGGCGCTGCAGCTGCTGTTCCAGGCCGAGGCCACGGACAGCCCGCTCGAGCGCGTCCTCGAGGGCGATTTCCTGATCTCGAAGGGTCCCCTCGACCCCTATGCGCTGGAGCTTTGCCGCGGTGCCTACGAGCATATCGATCGCATCGACTGTGCCCTTCGCGCCGTCGCCAAGAACTGGGATCTTATGCGCATGCCCGGTGCCGACCGTAACCTGCTGCGTATCGCCGTCTACGAGATGCGCTTCCTCACCGACGAGGAGGTCTCGGACGCTATCGTGATCAACGAGGCCGTCGAGATTGCCAAGGCTTATGGTACCGACCAGTCCGCATCGTTTGTCAACGGCGTGCTGGGCAAGATCGCTCGCAGCGAGGAGCTGCCGGGCGAGGACCTGTACCAAGAGCTGCTGGCCGAGGATCGCGCTCGTGAAGAGGCGCAGGCTGCCGAGGCGGCCGCAAAGGTCGCTGCTGCTCAGGCTGCCGCCGGTGTACTTGCCGAGGATGCGGACGCTGCTGAGGCCGTCGAGGCCGACTCCGTCGAGGAGTAGCCATGCCAGAGGGTTCCGTCCGCAACTTCGATGAGATCTCGGATCGCCTGGACCAGATCATCGCCAGCGTTCGCTCCAAGGATACGTCCTTGGAGCGTTCGCTCGATTTGTTTGACGAGGCGATTGAGCTTGGCTCTCGTGCGGTCGATATGGTCGACAAGTTTGAGCTGACGCCGCGTGAGGCCGACAAGCTCGAGCAGGAATACGATGAGGATGCGGCAAACGAGTCCCAAGATAGGCAGGCTGCATCCCCGGATACGAATGGTTGATGGCATTCATGAAACGCGTGCGTCTCGATGACGAACTGATTTCACAGGGCATCTGCGCCGATCGCGCGGATGCCCTTCGCACTCTTATGGCCGGGTTGGTTTCGAGCGGCGGTGAGCGTTTGACCTCTCCGGGGCTCAAGGTGACGCCGGGCCTGCCGCTGCATGTTAAGGGGCGCATTCCGTACGTTGGGCGCGGCGGCCTTAAGCTTGAGGGTGCGCTCGATGCGTTTTGTATCGATCCCACGGGCCTTGCCTGCCTGGACGTAGGCTGCTCTACCGGCGGCTTTACCGATTGCCTGCTCAAACGTGGCGCCGCGACCGTTGTCTCGGTCGACGTGGGCCGTGCCCAGTTTGATTGGTCGCTGCGCCAAGACGATCGCGTGACGCTCCACGAGCGCACCAACGTGACGCGGCTGCCCGAGCTCGGCTACGGCGGCGCTATCGACCTGGCCGTTTGCGATGTGTCGTTTACGAGTATCGCGAATATCATCGACGCGGTGCTGGCGTGCCTGACGCCTTCGGGTTCGTTTTGCACGCTCGTAAAGCCGCAGTTTGAGGCTCCGGCAGCGCTGGTGGGCGAGGGCGGTATCGTGACCGATCCCGCCGTGCGTGTCGACACGCTTGTGGCGGCGATTGAGCTCTTTGCCGCCAAGGGCTTGTTCCCGCTTGACGTGTGCGTGTCGCCCATCCATGGCGCCAAGGGCAACGTGGAGTTTTTCCTGTACGGCACGAGGTTTGCCCCCAGGGAGCGCTCCGATGACGAGTTGCAATCCCAGGTATCGGCTTTGAGCGAGAAAGCTGCAACGTTATGAAGGTCTTTCTGGTTCCCAATTACTACAAGCAAGAGGCGGTCGAGAGCGGCTTGATGCTCGAGCTCTGGCTGACGCGCCAGGGCTACGAGGTCGCATGGGCGGCCGACCAGCGCTCCAAGATTCAGAGCACGCCCGATGTTGACGATGCCGACTTGGTCATCACGCTCGGCGGCGACGGCACGCTGTTGCGCGCCGCCCGCATTCTCAACTACCGTGAGATTCCCATTTTGGGTCTTTCCTATGGTCACCTGGGCTTTTTGACGGCGGCCAGTCCCGAGGAACGCGACATTTTGCAGGTTGTGAGCGATGCCCTGTCCGGTGAGCTCCACGTGAGCCGCCGCGCCACGATCGCTGCGGATATCGTGTCCGTGCGTGAGGACGGTACGAAGGATGTCGTGCGTTCGTTCGCCCTCAACGACATGGCGCTCACGCGTGGGCCCCTGTCCGATATGGTCGAGTTCGACATCACCGTGTCGGGCCACCATATTGACCGCTTGCGTGGCGATGGTGTGGTCGTATCGACGGCGACCGGCTCTACGGGCTATGCGCTGAGCGCCGGCGGCCCCATCGTGAGCCCCGATTATACGGGTATGGTTTGCGTGCCCATCGCGCCGCACACCATTCAGGCTCGCGCATTCTTGACTTCGCCAAGCGATGTCGTCGAGATCTTTATGTCCGACGACCGCCCGAGTGTGCCTGCCATCGCTATCGACGGACAGTTTATTACCTGTGACGGCACGGTCGAGAGCGTGGCCGTGCGCCGCGGTCCCGGCGATGTGCTGCTGCTGGATTACGGTCCCGAGAGCTTCTATAACTCGGTGAGCCGCGTGTTCTACGGAGTTCGTCATGATCGATGAACTGCAGGTTTCCAACATCGCGCTCATTCGCGAGGCGACGCTGGTACCCAGCGCGGGCCTAACTGTCCTGACCGGCGAGACCGGCGCCGGCAAGACTGCGCTGCTCTCGGCGCTTAAGCTCATTTTGGGCGAGCGCGCGGATTCTTCGACCGTGCGCGAGGGCGAGGTACTTGCGAGCGTCGAGGCGCGCTTGTTCGATGGCCCGCACGACGAGGAGGGCTTCACCGTGCAGCGCAGCCTTTCTGCCGAGGGCCGCAGCCGCGTCAAGATTGATGGTCGCATTGCCAGCGTGCGCGAGCTTTCCGAGCGCGTCGGCGTGATGATGGATCTGTGCGGCCAGCATGAACACCAGCGCCTGCTCGATCCGTCACATCATGTTGCCATGGTCGATGCCTGGGCTGGGCGCGCGGCGCTCGAGGCGCTGGAAAAGTACCGTGCCTGCTTTAAGGCGTCGCGTGCGGCTGCCAAGGAGGTCCGTCGCGTAGAGGAGGCGTCGCGTGCGCAGGGGAGTCGCGTCGAGGAGGCGCGCTTCGCTCTGGAGCGTATCGCCGAGGTCGACCCCAAGCCGGGTGAGTATGAGGAGCTCGAGGAGCTGCTGCCGCGCTCCGAGCATGCCGAGGTGCTGGTGGCGACGGCCAACGACGCCCATGCATCGCTTGCTTCCGAAGGGGGAGCGCTCGATGCCGTGAACGGCGCTGTGGCAGAACTGTCGCGCATGGCGACCGTCGATCGCAAACTGGGTGACATCGCCGACGCACTTTCGGACGCCTGCATCTCACTCGAGGATTGCGCCAATGAGCTGCGTGCTTATCGCGATGGTGTTGCGTTCGATCCTCGCGAGCTCGCTCGCATGCGAGAGCGGTATTCCGACCTTAAGGGACTTCTGCGGCAGTGGGGTCCCACCATGGACGATGTATTTGCCATGCGTGACCGCTCGCGGGAGTTGTTATCGCTGGTGGACGATGGTGACGAGCAGATTAGGAAGGCACGCGAGGCACTCGGCGCGGCGGAGCACGAACTGTTCGCCGCTGCCAAGGCGCTTAAGCGCGCACGCAATACGGCAGCCCCGCGTTTTTGTCACGAGGTGGGTCGTCAGATGGCTCGCCTCGAGATGGGCGGCGCTGAGCTGGTCTGGGAGTCCCGCGATCTCCCTCGCGCTGAGTGGACACCCGCGGGTCCTTCGAGCTATGAGCTGCTATATCGCAGCGGCGCTGGCTTGACACCTCGTCCCTTGCGCCGCATTGCCTCGGGCGGTGAACTGAGCCGCGTCATGTTGGCGAGCAAGGTGGTCCTGGGTAATGCGGACGGCGTCGACACGCTGGTATTTGACGAGGTCGATGCCGGTGTCGGCGGCTCCACGGCTCGTGCTCTTGCTGGTGTGCTGGCCGATCTTGCCGCCACGCATCAGGTCATCGTCGTAACCCACCTGGCGCAGGTCGCCGTTATGGCCGACAAACACTACGTGGTGAGCAAGGAATCCGGCGACGTTCCTCAGACGCATCTGGACGAGGTGACTGGGGACGCCCGTATCGCCGAGATTGCCCGCATGCTCAGCGGCGATCAGTCGGAGGCAAGCCTAGCGCACGCCAGGCAGATGTTGGAAGAGGCTCGAGGTTAGAACGAGCCGGCGGTGTTGAGGGACAAAATATCAGTAATTCTTGCCCCGCCGCTTTCTTTTCAGGTCCGATCGGCAAAAACTATGCTGGTTTACTACGATGAATCGGCATAGCTCGAGTACGGCTGAAATTGCAAAAAGAAAACCGCAGGTAGAAAGCCTGCGGTTTTCTTTTAAAACGCGATGTGATCGCATATTCCGATTTCATCGTAGTAAACCGGCATAGTTTTGTGGGAACGGTACATAACGTCCCCCGTTAAAACCTACTCCACGACCTTGTCCGGTTGGATGAGCTCCTCGTAGTAGCTGATGTGCTCTCGTGCGTCCTCAATTTCGGGCAGCAGGAAGTTGTAGATAACCTCGATGATCATCGTGGCGCTCATCTTGGAGAACGCGAAGTCGCCCGTTGTCAGCAGCGCCTCGTGGTTCACTGTATTAAAGGTGTAGTCGGCTAGGCGCGCAAGTGGAGACTTGCTGTCGCTGCTGATGACGACCACGGTGGCACCGCAGTCGCGAGCCGCTTTTGCCATGCGATTCAGACGGCGCGACTTGCCGGAGTTCGAGATCAGCACGATAACGTCGCCGGGGCGCAACGTGAGCGCAAAACCAATTGAGGTCTCGCTGATGGTGCTCGCCATGCAGCGAAGGCCCAGCTGCGAAAACTTAAACGTCGCGTCGAGCGCGACGGCGTTGGTGTTGCCTACGGCCGCAAACTCAATAACGCCCGCATTCTTTAACGCGTGCACAACGGCCGTTAGCGTATCGTGGTCAATCCCGTCGATGGTCGCGTTAAGCTCGCTGACCTTGGCAGCCAAGATATTTTTAAGGCTCTGCTCCATGTTGTCGAGCGAGACCTCGTCGGTCAGGCCCTCGTTGCGCTGACTCTCCAAGTCGCGCGCCAACGAAAACTGAAAGCTGCGGAAGCTGCCAAAGCCCAGCTTGCGGCAAAAGCGCGAAACCGTCGCCTCGGACGTGGCTGCGGCACGCGAAAGCTGGGCGGCCGTCAGGCGCGGCGCTTCGGACTGGTGCTCCAATATATAGTCGACAATGCGCTGCTCGGATCCACTATATCCCTGATGAGTGCTAATAAGGGAGAGCGCGCTCTTGCTGCTATCGGTCATGGATGGCTCCTGGTTGGCATGAAATATAGGACTCGTTTTTCAATGCCATAGTATACGGGCATTTTCAATTACAAGATACACCTTGCCGTTTCAAGTGTTGATGGTAAACTTTCACCTACCGTTTACGGTTATGAAAGAACCTTTCACCGGAGAATTGGGACATTTTCCTTTCCGCGAAAGCGCTGGGTTGGTATCTTTCAGTTGTGGAAAAGCGCGCAAGGACGCGCGTGTAGGGGAGCGCCTGCGGGCGCAGTACTCAAGAAGGAGGGACACATGGCTAAGTTTGACATCATCGCCGCCACCGGTTGCCCGACCGGTATCGCGCACACCTTCATGGCGAAGGAGGCGCTGGAGAAGGCAGCTGCCGAGCGCGGTCTGACCATTAAGGTCGAGACCCATGGCCAGGTCGGTGTCGAGAACGAGCTCACCAAGAGCGAGATCGCTGGTGCCAAGGCCGTTGTCGTCGCAGCCGATAAGGATGTCCAGGCTGAGCGTTTCGCCGGTAAGACCATGGTTTCCGTCGGTGTTTCCAAGGCCCTGTCCGTCGAGGCCGCCGGAAAGCTGATTGACCGCGCGCTCGCCGCCAAGGGCGACGATACGGTTGCCGCTGCCGCCGATGTCGAGGACGAGGTCGAGGAGAAGGAGTCCATCGGCCACGTCATCTACAAGCACCTCATGAATGGCGTCAGCCACATGTTGGTCTTCGTTGTCGCCGGTGGTGTTCTGACCGCCGTTTCGTTCCTGTGGGGCATCACGTCCTTCGATTCGACGGCTGCCGACTACAACAGCTTTGCCGCTATGCTCAAGATTATCGGCGGTATCGCCATGAACCTCATGGTTCCGGTGCTTTCCGCCTACATCGCCGAGTCCATCGGCAAGCGCCCGGCGCTCGTCCCCGGCTTTGTTGCCGGCATGATCGCCATCCAGGGTCTGCCCGTTAACGCCGATACCGGCATGATCGACGCCGGTGGCGCCGGTGTGGGCTTCGGCTTCCTGGGCGGCATCGTCGGCGGCTTCCTCGCTGGCTATGTCATCCTGCTGCTCGAGAAGGTCTTTGCCGGTCTGCCCAAGAACCTGGACGGCCTCAAGGCTATCTTCCTGTACCCGCTGTTCTCGACTGCTATCGTCGGCCTGGTCATGCTCGGCATCTCCGGCCCCATGGCTGCCATCAACACCGCCATGATGGACTTCCTCAAGGGCCTGTCTGCCTCTGGCGCCGTTGTCCTGGGTCTTGCCATCGGCTGCATGTGCGCCTTTGACATGGGTGGCCCGGTTAACAAGGCTGCTTACGTCACCGGTACCGCTATGCTCACCGAGGCCCTGGCCGCCGGTGTTGGCACCGAGACCTACAACTTCG
>CAVCKO010000026.1:25837-32479 GCA_963602825.1 Treponemataceae bacterium
CTGATCACCACCTTCGCCGTCGTCGTCGGCAAGAAGTACTTCAGCCAGGAGGATCACGACGCCGGTGTCGTCAACCTCATCCTTGGTTGCACCCACATCACCGAGGGCGCCATTCCGTTCATGACCAAGAACATCTGGCCCGTCATGCCCATCATGATGCTCGGTTCTTCCATCGCTTCTATCCTGACCATTATGTTCAACGTTCATGATCCGGCGCCTCACGGCGGCTTCCTGGTCCTGCCCGTTGTCGAGAACGGTCCGCTGTGGGTCCTCGCGATCCTCATCGGTGCTGTGGTCGGTGGCATCTTGTTCGTGGCCTTCAAGAAGTACGACTTCGAGAAGAACCAGAAGGCCGCTCCTGCAGCCAAGCCGGTTGAGGCCCCCAAGGCCGCTGCTATCGAGGCTCCCAAGGCCGAGGCTGCCGACTTCGTGAAGGTCGAGAACGTCTTTGTCGCCGAGGACTTCGCTTCTCGTGACGAGGCCCTGAGCTTTGTCTCCAACCAGGCTGTCAAGGCCGGTATCGCCGGCGACGCCGACGCCGTGATGAACGCCTTCCTGGCCCGCGAGGCCGAGGGCACCACGGGCATGATGGAGGGCTTCGCCATCCCGCATGCCAAGTCCGACGCCATTACCGAGGCTGCCGTCATCGTCGTCAAGGACGAGTCCGGCGTGACCGGTTGGGACACCATGGACGGCGCTCCCGTCAACGTGGCCATCGCCCTGCTCATCCCGGGCGCTCAGGCTGGTACCACGCACCTCAAGATCCTGTCCAAGGTCGCCGAGGCGCTCATGGACGAGGACTTCCGTGACACCGTCAAGGGTTCCACCGACGCCGCCGAGATCGCCAAGACGATCAACGCCCGCCTGGTCTAATCCCACAGTACGCGAATAACATCGCCCCCTGTAACAAAGGCGAGGACTCCCTACGGGTCCTCGCCTTTTTTCATACCACCCGGCACTCAGGGATGTTCCTTTCCTGCCGGCACCCCGGGACACTCCTTAGTCCCCAACAGGGCATAAATAGCCCTCATCGACTGAATCACCCACGCGAACAATAATTCAGCCAGAATTCCTTTTGCACGATATTTCTTGGACGGAAGCATGTTCCCGCAGCTCGCCTGCCGGGCGGGGCGGTTAAGTTTGTCGCGAGTTCCGCACGCAAAGGAAAGCACTTAATGTGCTTTCCGTCTTGCGCAGGACTGTAGAGCAGTAAACTTAACCGCCCCGCCCGGCAGGAGAGCGGACAGCGAACGACATCTGTCCAACAATTCGTGCGAAACACAATGAAAAACCGTTTGATGTGAGTTAATATAAACAACGTCGTGAATCTGACTCCTGCCACATGCATGACAGGGGTTAAACACAAAAAAGGAGTCAACTATGGTTTCTGAGAAGGCTACCCTCGTTAATCCTCAGGGTCTGCACATGCGTCCGGCTGGTCTGTTCGCCTCCACCATGGGCAAGTACGCTTGCGATGTGACGGTCGTCACCCCCGAGAAGGAGGTCAACGGCAAGTCTCCGATGGCCCTCATGGCTGCTGGTATCCCTTGCGGTACCGAGGTCGAGGTCAAGTGCGACGGTGCCGACGAGGCCGAGGCTCTGGCTGCTGCCATCGAGCTCATTAAGAGCGGTCTTGGCGAGTAGAACTCAAACGGGTCGCATGTTGAACAATTAAGTTCATACTTGGGGGCGCAGTGACCTGTATCAAGGTAGCTGCGCTCTTTTGTCATGGATATGGCAAAACGCTTTATCACATGGCACGGAGAGAGGAATGGGAATGTATCAGGGAGTCAACGCATCCGAGGGCATCGGTATCGGCACCGTCATGGTCGCCGTCGATCCCGACTTGACGTTTGAGCCGCACGAGGTTGCTGATTCGGCAGCAGAGAAGGAGCGTTATCAGGCTGCTCTTTCGGTCTTCTGCGAGAAGACCCAGGCTCAGGCCGACCATATGAAGGAGACGGTGGGCGAGGCCGAGGCCGAGATCATGAGCGGACACATCGTCCTGGCTCAGGATCCGGGCATGACCGACGCCATTAACGCCGCCATTGACGGCGGCACCTGCGCCGAGCAGGCGCTCATGGACACCTCGACCATGTTCGAGAACATGTTCCTGTCCATGGACGACGAGATGTTCCGTCTGCGCGCGGCCGACATCGCCGACATCCGCACCGGTATTCTGGCCGAGCTGCTGGGCAAGGAGGTCGTCGACCTCTCCGTCCTGCCCGAGAACACCGTCGTTGTCGTGCACGACCTTACGCCGTCCATGACCGCCACGATCGATAAGGCTCACGTTGCCGGCATTGTCACCGAGACCGGTGGCCGCACGTCGCACTCCGCGATCATCGCGCGCGCCCTCGAGATTCCGGCCGTCCTTTCGGTCTCTAACAGCTGCACCGCGCTTCGCAACGGCATGACCGTTGTCGTCGACGGTGGCAAGGGCGTCGTCGAGGCCGATCCCGACGAGGAGACGCTCGCCGCCTACACCGCCAAGGCCGAGGCTTTCGCTGCCGAGAAGGCGGCTCTCGAGGCCTTCCGCGGCAAGCCTTCTGTGACTGCCGACGGCATCAAGAAGATCATCGCCTGCAACATCGGTAACCCCGATGACGTGCCCAACGCGCTCGATCACGATGCCGAGGCCATCGGTCTGTTCCGCTCCGAGTTCCTGTTCATGGACTCCGCTGAGCTTCCTTCCGAGGAGGAGCAGTTCAACGCCTACCGCAAGGTCGCCAGCGCGCTCAAGGGTGCTCCGGTCATCATCCGCACGCTCGATGTGGGCGGCGACAAGGAGATCCCGTACCTGCACATGGTCAAGGAAGACAACCCCTTCATGGGCTTCCGCGCCGTGCGTTACTGCCTGGCCAATCCCGACCAGTACAAGGTCCAGCTCCGCGCTCTGCTGCGCGCCAGCGCCTTTGGTGACGTCAAGATCATGATCCCGCTCGTCACCTGCGTCGAGGAGGTCGTGGCCGTCAAGGAGCTCGTCGAGCAGTGCAAGGCCGAGCTGACCGAAGAGGGTCGCAAGTTCAACGAGAACATCGAGGTCGGCATCATGGTCGAGACGCCCGCCGCTTCGCTGCTCGCTGACCGTCTTGCCGAGGTCGCCGACTTCTTCTCCATCGGCACCAACGACCTGATCGGCTACACCATGTGCGCCGACCGTGGCAACGACACCATCTCCAACCTGTACCAGGTGTACTATCCCGCCGTGCTCCGCTCGCTCAAGAACATCATCGAGAGCGGCGTGAAGGCCGGCATCATGGTCGGTATGTGCGGCGAGGCCGCTGCCGATCCGCTGCTTGAGCCGCTGCTGATCAGCTGGGGCCTGGAGGAGTTCTCGATGAGCGCTCCGTCCATCCTGCGCGCCCGCAAGACCATCAGCCAGTGGACCAAGGCCGAGTGCGACGAGCTTGCCGAGAAGGCGCTCGCCTGCAACACTGCCGCCGAGGTCAAGGCGCTGCTCGAGTCCGCAGCTCGTTAATTTGGTATCAGAGGTAACCGCGTGGTTGGAATGGGCCGGCCACGCGGCCCTCACATATACAGGGGGTACTGTAAATGTTCTACACGCTAACCGCTAATCCGGCTGTCGACATGACGGTCTCGAGCTCTCCGCTCGAGCCCGACGAGAACGTCCGCACCGGCTCGGCCAGCTACACCGCCAACGGCAAGGGCCTCGACGTGTCCTTCGCCTTTAAGAAGATGGGCGTCGACACCGTCGCGCTCGGCTTCTTCGCCGGCTTCACGGGCAAGTTCATCGTCGAGGAAGTCATGAACCTGGGTTGCCTGTGCCGCCCGGTCTGGACCGACGGCATCACGCGTATCAACACCTACGTCAACGATGGCCAGCACGAGTACGGCATCCTCAACCCCGGTGCTCCTATTACGCCGCAGCACCAGGAGGAGCTCTACAACATCCTGGACACCGCGGGCGATCTTGAGTGCCTGATCGTCTCCGGTTCCGTGCCTCCCAAAGCTACGCCCGACTTCCTGGCTCAGGTCATGGAGCACGCTCAGGCCCGTGGCGCCGACGTCGTCCTGGACCTGTCCTCCGATAAGCTCAAGGAGCTCGCTCACAAGAAGCCGCTGCTCATCAAGCCGAACCATCACGAGATGAAGGCCATCTTCGGCGTTCCGGTCGACACCGACGACGAGGTCCGCGTTGCCATGAAGCTCGCCCACGACGCCGGCGTCCAGAACGTGCTGCTCACCCGTGGTAGCCGCGGCGACGCTTACTTCTCCAACGGCGAGGACATCTGGTATGCCAAGCGTGAGTTCAACATCAAGCTGGTCTCTTCCGTCTGCGCCGGCGATTGCACCCTCGCTGCGTTCCTGCACAAGTGGTACAGGGATCGCGACAACGTCGAGGAGGCCATGAAGCTCGCTATGGCCACCGGCGCCAACGTTGCCGAGTCCGTGGGCATCGGTGACTTCGGTCACGTCGATGAGTACAGCAAGCGCGTTGCTGTCCGTAAGCTCGATCGCAAGTAAGCGAGACGCGACAAATTCGTGCGCATGCGGCGCTCTGACTTCGGTCAGGGCGCCGTTTTTTGTCCCAACCGAACTTCGGCGCCGCCCTTCACGCGTTCCACACCGTTCGCCGAGTTGTTGTAGCCTTTTGCCGAAGCGTGGAATATACTTTCATTTACACGTTGCTTCGTGAAAGGAACATTCATGATTTACACGCTCACTGCAAATCCCGCTATTGACTACAACATCTCCTGCGACGGCCTGTCCGCCAATACCGTTACGCGCACCTGTAACGCGGTCTACACCCCCAACGGCAAGGGTCTCAACGTCTCGTTTACGCTCGACCACTACGGCGTCGATACCACGATCCTGGGCTTCTTCGCCGGCTTCTCGGGCGAGTTTATCGTTAAGGGCGCCGAGGCCCTTGGCGTGCCCGTCAAGCCCGTGTGGACTGACGGCATCACGCGTGTCAACGTGTTCCTCAACGCCGGTCCCGACACCGAGTACAACATGGTCAATGCCGGCGCCGCCATTAACGAAGCCAACGAGCAGGAGATGTTTGAGCTCATCGATTCACTCGACGACATGACCTGCCTGGTCATTAGCGGTTCGCTGCCCCCCAACACCTCCGAGGGTTTCCTGGCCGAGGTCCTGCGTCGCGTGAAGGCGAAAGGCGCCGAGTTCGTGCTCGATATCTCGAGCCGTCAGCTGGCCGACCTCATTGCCATGGAGCCGTTGCTCATTAAGCCCAACGATGACGAGCTGCTCGACATCTTTGGCATTAAGGTGAGCGGTGGCGACGACGAGTCCGTCAAGGGCGCTATGGCCGAGCTCCATGCCAAGGGCGCCAAGAATGTGCTGCTGACCCTCGGTGGCGCCGGTGCCTATTTCTCTAACGGCGAGCACATTTGGTTTGCGAACCGCACCTTTGAGGTCAAGCTGCTGTCGACCGTCTGCGCCGGTGATTCCTCGCTCGCTGCCTTCCTGTCCGTGTGGCACGATGCGCCCGAGCGCGTCGAGGACGCCCTGCGCCTTTCGATGGCCACCGGTGCCAACGTGGTTGAGTGCCCGGGCTTGGGCGATTTTGCCAAGGTGGACGAATATAAGAAGCGCATCGAAGTTCGTCAGGTCTGCTAGCCGTATCTAAAAATCGTTGCCGAACACCCGCTTTGGATCTCCGAGGCGGGTGTTTTTTGCGCGTTGAACGTATGTGGCGTCTGTTGTCTCGTTTTATCGATTCGACGACGCGATTGCGTGTGCGCGCTTTCTCGTTTCTTGTTAGACTTCTTGAGAACCATCTATTAACGTTCGCAAGTGCAGGAGGCCATAGGCATGTGCAATGTTTCGCTCAACGGTACGCAGCCATCAGATGCCTCCATCCGTGTCCTGCGCGCGCTCGAGGCAGCCAGTCTTGAGGCTTGGTACGTAGGCGGTTGGGTACGTGATGCCCTGATGGGGCGCCCCAGCCACGATGTGGACATGTGTTGCAGCGGCCTGTGGCAGGAGTCCAAGGCGGCGCTCGAGGCGGCTGATATTGCCGTTGTTGAGTCGGGCATTAAATTTGGCGGCATCACGGCCATTTGCGATGGCGAACGCATTGAGGTCACCACCTACCGCCTGGACGGCTTTTACACCGATGGTCGTCATCCCCAGAGTGTGGAGCGTGCGGCGTCGCTTGAGGACGATCTGGCGCGTCGCGACTTTACCGTTAACGCTATGGCCTGGCATCCCGAGCGCGGTCTTGTCGACCGCTATGACGGCCAGGGCGACCTGGGCCGTAAGCTCATCCGCGCTGTTGGAGATCCTAAGCGTCGTTTTAACGAGGACGCGCTTCGCATGCTGCGCGCCGTGCGCTTTGCCTGCCGTCTGGATTTTATGATCGAGCCTGGGACCAAACAGGCGCTTGCCGAGTGCGCGCCGCTTCTCGATGCCGTGGCGCGAGAGCGCGTGGGTATTGAGCTTGAAGGCATCCTTTCGACCGGCCACGGGGGAGACGCCATGCTGCGCTACCCCGAGCTTGTTTGCGCCGCCGTGCCCGAGCTCGCGCCCGCCCGCGGCTTTGACCAGCGCAGTGTCTATCATGCCTTTAACGTCTACGAGCATATCGCCCGCGTGCTGACGGTGGCAGGGGAGCTGGCGCTGTGCGATGGCGTCGCGCCCTCGTCGAGCCTTATG
>CAVCKO010000026.1:32489-33330 GCA_963602825.1 Treponemataceae bacterium
GCCTTATGTGGGCGGCGTTTTTGCACGACGTTTCCAAGCCCGATTGCTTTACGGTCGATCACGCCGGCAGCGGACACTTCTACGGTCATCCCGAGCTCGGCGCCAAGAAGGCGCGTGTCATCATGGATCGTCTGGCGCTTTCGCACGATTTGGTTCGCGATGTGTGCCTGCTGATCAAATACCATGACAAGCCGCTGCGTCCCGAGCGCTCCTGCCTGCTTAATATGATGCGCGCGCTTTCGGGAGAGGGTGTCGATACGCCGCGTCTGATGGACGAGCTCATGGACCTTAAGCGTGCCGACACGCTCGGCAAGGCGCCCTCGTGCTTCTATTACGTCGAGACGATCGAGGAGATGCGCGCGCTGGCACGCGAGTTGCTGGCGGCGGGGGAGGCCTATACGCTCAAGATGCTTGCCATCAATGGTGGCGACTTGATTCGCGCCGGCGTTAAGCCAGGGCCGGAACTGGGGCAGCTGCTCAACGCCGCCCTCGACGCAGTGATCGAGGATAACATCCCCAACGAACGTGAAGCCCTCCTGGCTCACCTGCACCTGGGGTAGTTAATTTGGGACGGGGCTATTTTAGCTACCCCTGCTTTCAATCTGTCGAACCGCTAGTGATTTTGGCAGAGGTAGCTAAAATAGCCCCGTCCCAAATTAACTACCCCGTTGACCTGCGCGTTCCATAACCTGCCGACAAAATTTCGCCAATTTGGAATTTCTTCTTGCGCTCGCGTTTTTTGTCCCGTAATATATTTCCTCGCAGCACGGCAGTGCAGATGTCATGTGGCCCGTTCGTCTAGCGGTTTAGGACGCCGCCCTCTCAAGGCGGAGATCACCAG
>CAVCKO010000027.1:0-32429 GCA_963602825.1 Treponemataceae bacterium
CGGATTTGAGGACGGCCGAAGAGGCGTCAGCAGGTCAGTGGGTCATCGTCCCGGCATTCAGCATCAGGGTAGCGCTGCGACGCGGAAATCGCGCGCCGTTGCCGCGCCCCGCAGTGCCCGCTTCCCCCGAGAACAATTATCAGTGCAGGTAGACGGCTTGCGTATTCTCGGAAAACCGGGGGATGGTCGACCCATACGGTTCAAACGTAGTAGATAGGTCGTTTTCGTGGCGCGGCCCCAAAACAGCCTTTTGGGACGGGTGGTATCCTTGGTAGCTCTGTGCTGCAAACGCACCTTAAACGCAAGGAGTCCCATGGATCTTATCGCCCAGCTCGCCCGCGAGCTCAACCTTAAGGCCGCCAACATCGAGGCGGCCGTCAAGCTCATCGACGAGGGCAACACCATTCCCTTTATCTCGCGCTACCGCAAGGAAGCCACGGGCGGCATGGACGACGTCGCCCTGCGTGCGCTCGACGAGCGCCTGTCCTACCTGCGCAATCTTGAGCAGCGCAAAGAGGACGTCATTCTGCTCATCGACGCCCAGGGCAAGCTCACGCCCGAGCTCGAGCAGCAGATTCGCGAGGCCACGCAACTCCAGCGTGTCGAGGACCTCTACAAGCCCTACCGCAAAAAGCGCATGACCCGCGCGCAGAAGGCCCGCGAGGCAGGCCTGGAGCCGCTCGCCAACATGATCATCATGCAGGCCTCGGCCAAGGGCAGCGCACTCGACGCCGCCGCGGACTACGTCAACGAGGAGGCCGGCTTTGACACGCCCGAAAAGGCGCTCGCCGGCGCCGCCGACATCGTGGCCGAGACGGTAGCCGAGGACCCCGAGAACGTCGCCGACCTGCGCGCCTTTACGCAAAACACCGCCGACATCGTCGTCGAGGCCACCGACCCCGCCGAGAAGACCCCCTACGAGCCGTACTACAGCTATGATGAGCCGCTGCGCCGTATACCCAACCACCGCGTGCTGGCTATCGACCGCGGTGAGCGCGAGGGCAAGCTCCGCGTGCGCGTGAACGTCGACGGCGCTGCTGCCACGGCGCGCCTCGGCAGCCGTTGGCCACGTCGCCGGGGCGTGTTCGCGCCCGTCTTTGACGCCGCCATCGCCGACGGTTACAAGCGCCTCATGGCCCCCTCGCTGGAGCGCGAAGCCCGTGCCAAGCTCACCGTCCGCGCCCAGACCGAGGCCATTAACGTCTTTGCCAAGAATCTCGAAGGCCTGCTCTCGGCACGCCCCGTCCGTGGCGCCCGCGTGCTCGCGCTCGATCCGGGCTACCGCACCGGCTGCAAGGTCGCCGTCATGGACGAGACCGGCAAGCTGCTCGACCACGGCGTGGTCTACCCCACCAAGCCGCGCCACGACGTTGCCGGCACCAAGCGCGAGCTCGCCCGCCTCGTCAAGAAGGATTGCGTCAACACTATCGTCATCGGCAACGGCACCGCCAGCCGCGAGACCGAGGAAGTCGTCTCGGAGTTCATTGCCGAGCAGGCGCCCAGCCTTCGCTACACCATCGTCAACGAGGCGGGCGCGTCGGTGTACTCCGCCTCCGAGCTCGCCAGCCAGGAGTATCCCGACCTGGACGTCACCGTGCGCGGCGCCATGAGCCTGGGCCGCCGCCTGCAGGACCCGCTGGCAGAGCTCGTCAAGATCCCGCCCCAGTCTATCGGCGTGGGCCAATACCAGCACGACCTTGACCAGGCCGAGCTTTCACGCACGCTGGGTCACGTGGTGGAAGACGTCGTCAACCGCGTGGGCGTCGACGTGAACACCGCGAGCGCGAGCCTGCTGGGATACGTCTCGGGCATTACGCCGAGCGTGGCCAAGAACATCGTGGCGTACCGCGAGGAAAACGGCGCCTTTACCGATCGCCGCCAGCTTAAGAAGGTCCCCAAACTGGGACCCAAGGCATACCTCAACGCCGCGGGTTTCCTGCGCATCAGCGGCGGCAAGAACCCGCTCGACGCGACGAGCGTCCACCCCGAAAGCTACGAGGTGGCCACGGCCGTCCTGGAGCGCGCCGGCGTTGCCGCCAGCGAACTCAGCCGTGGCGGCGTACCCGATATCGAGCGCCGCCTGGGCAGCATCTCGGCGCTGGCAAGCGACCTAGACTGCGGCACCCTCACGCTCATCGACATCGTTAACGAACTCAAAAAGCCCGGCCGCGACCCGCGCGACGACGCGCCCGAGGTAGTCTTTAGCCGCTCGGCGCTTTCCATCGACGACCTGGAGCCCGGCATGGAACTCAAGGGCACGGTGCGCAACGTCGTCGACTTTGGCGCCTTCGTCGACGTGGGTGTGCACCAGGACGGCCTCGTGCACATCTCCAAGCTGGCCAACCGCTTCGTCAAGCACCCGAGTGATGTCGTGCGCGTCGGCGACACGGTGAAGGTGTGGGTCGAAAAAGTCGATCGCGACCGCAAGAAGATCTCGCTCACCATGGTGCAGGGGAAGTAAACCGCCTAAAGCAAGGGTCCCCCCTCTCGCGACGTGCAGAATCGCGAGTATTCTGCAAATTCCGCCGTTCCGGATGCCCCTCAGAGGCAATAAAGTCACAAACAGCCCCCGTTTTAGCGTCGTCAGAGCCAAAACGGGGGCTGTTCCGTGCTTTATCTAGCTGGTAAAAGCCTTTACCTTGCTGAATACTCTCAATTTTGCACGGCGCAGGCGGGGGTACCTTTGTCCACGGCAGAATTGGAGGCCGATCACCAGCCTACCGGCAAGTTCGTGTCGGCAGCCCCGGCCTTTCCTTTGCCTAGCGCGACCCTCGCAAAGCGCGTGAACGATAGGGAAAGGAAAGGCCGGGGCGAACAACTCGCAGCGCAGCCAGTGTTCGCGTTACGGCAGGATATGGAAGCCGAGCGACGCGATATCCTTGGCAAAGCCACGCACGGTGTCGAGCGAGACCTCGTAGGGGTCACGGCCGATGTTCTTGCGCTTGGCCAGGATGCTGTTGGGCACCGTGATGATCTGGCAACCGCATCCTTCCGCCTGGTAAATATTGATAAGCTCACGCGTGGACGCCCACAGGACCTCGCAGTTGGGCTTGGCGGCGGCCTTCTTCACCGACTCCGTCATAAACGGAATGGGATCGACGCCGGTGTCAGCGATACGGCCGGCAAAGAGCGAGATGATGGACGGCGTCTCGGCGTCAACGGCCTCGACCATCTCGTCGACCTGTTCGGGGGTAAAGATGGTGGTGACGTTGACCTTGATGCCGTCGGCAGAAAGCTTGCGCACCAGCTCGGCAGTGGACTCGCCCTTGGTGGTCACGCACGGAATCTTGACGTAGACGTTATCTGCCCAGGTAGCAATCTCGCGCGCCTCGACCTCCATGGTCTCGACGTCATCGGCAAAGACCTCAAACGAGACGGACACATCGGTGATGTGGGCCAGGACCTCCTTGGCAAACGCGCGATAGTCCGTCACGCCACCCTTCTTCATAAGGGACGGGTTGGTCGTGAAACCCTGAACGTTGCCGTTCTCGTACATGTCGAGCATGCCCTCGAGGTTTGCACCGTCAGCGAACACCTTGATTGCCATCTGCCTGATTCCTTTCGCTTGCACATGGGCGATAAACTGCTAAACACTTTACCTACGTTTATCAAGGCGTGAGCTGCGGGTTTTCATCTTCTCGGCGAACGGTATAAACACCTCAGCGTTTGGATTGATAAATCGATTGAGCATGCAAAAGCAAAGAGTCGCAGTTTGAGCAAACGTCAGAAGGCGAGATTCATTAGATGAGGCCGAAATGCTGCATCGCTGTGACGGTGCCGTCGTGTGCGACGTCGTCGGTTACGTAATTGGCAACCGCCTTGACCTCGGGCATGGCGTTGCCCATGGCCACGGCCGTCTCGACGGCGGCGAGCATGCCCAGGTCGTTGCCCGAATCGCCAAAGCCAAAGGTACGCTTGTTGCCCACGCGGCCCAAATACTCCAGTGCCCGTGCCACGCCCACGCCCTTGTCGATACCCTTGGGGCTGAGCTCGCGGTTCTGACCACCGGTGTTGCACAGCTCAAAATTGCGCTCGATAAAGCCGTCGTCGTTGGCCACGCGAGCAAGGCTGGGCGCGTTAAGACACACCTTGCCCACGCGCAGACGACCATCGACGCGCATTTCCTCGACGCCATGCACCACATGCGTGCCAATCAAAAACGGCCGCTCAACGCCCGCAGGCTCCATCGAAAAGGTTGCAGCGTTGCCTCGAAAAGGGCCTCGATGCCGGCGTCCGCAACGCGACGCGCAAGTTCCTCGGCGACATCCTCGTCAAAGCAGTCCTCGTGCACCACGCGGCCATCGACCTCGAGCGTGGCACCCGCCATGGCAACGATGCCCGCGGGATCGAGCGCACGCAAGCTGTCGGCGATGAGCCACAACGGACGGCCCGTACAGATAAACGCCTTATGCCCCGCCTCACGCAGACGATGGAACGCCTCGATCACCGCCTGCGAGGGGCGAACCGCCGAAAAATCCTTATCGCTCATATCGTCGGGATCGAACGACGTCAGCGTGCCGTCCACGTCAAAAAAGAGCACGGCGGAATCGGGGCACGCATCAATCATATGGGTTCCTTTCGAGGGCAGGGGCAAACGGAGCATCCATCATATAATGGAGCGACGCAACCAGAGAGGTCACCCATGGAATTTTATGCAAGCTGCCCCGAGGGCTTTGAATCCGCACTCGCCGACGAGCTCAAGCGGCTCGGGCTTTCGCATGTCCGCCGCCTGAAGGGCCGCGCCACGTTTGAGGGCGAGCTCGAAGAAGGCTATCGAGCATGCCTGTGGTCGCGCCTGGCCAGCCGCGTGTTCGTGGTGCTCGGGCGCTTTGAGGCGCAGGATGCCGACGAGCTATATGACGGCGTGTACGACATCGCCTGGGAGAACATCATCCGCCCGGGTGCCACCATCGCCATCACCGCCCGCGGCGTGACCGAACAGCTGCGCAACACGCGTTTCTCGGCCCTGCGCGCCAAGGACGCGCTGTGCGATCGCCTGGCCGAGGCCACGGGCCGTCGTGCCGACGTCGACGCTGCCGACCCCGATGTTCACCTGCTGCTTTCGCTGCGCCAGCGCCGCGCAAGCATCAGCCTGGACCTTTCGGGCGATCCGCTGTTCAAGCGCCTGCCGCCTGCCGCAACCCGCGCCGGAGAGGGCACGCACGTGCTGCGCCCCGACTACGCCGCATTGGTGCTGGCGCAAGTTGGCTGGACCGCGCTGTGCGAGCGCGAGCTGACGGCCGACGATTACGAGAACGAGGCCCTGCCCACGCTGATTGACGCCTCGTGCGCCGGTGGCGGTCTGCTGCTGGAGGCCGTGAATATCCTGACTGACCGTGCACCGGGCGCCGCCCGCGAGCACTGGGGCTTTGAGGGCTGGCAGCTGCACGATACCGCCCTGTGGGAGCAGTTGCTTGCCGAGGCTCGCGAGCGCGAGGCCACCGCACGTGAGCGCCAGGCGCGTATCGTTGCCGTGGACATCGACCCCGCCGCCCGCAAGACTGCCGAGCGCATGGTCAAGTGCGCCGGCTACAAGCGCTTTGTCGATTTTTGCGCCGCCAAGCCCGCCACCGTGCTGGATCACGCGGGCGCCGTCGCCGGCGCCGCCATCGTCGCGGACACCACCGAGACCCCGCTGTCGCTCATGCACGATGCCATGACGTTGATCGGCGAGCTGCGTCGTGCGCCCGAGCTTGCTTCGGCACCGGTCGCCGCGCTCACCCGCGACGGCCTCATGGCCCGCGCGCTCCACGCCGAGCCCGAGCGCTCCATTGCCGTCATGCCCAATAACGAGGAGGCGACCATCGAGGTCTGGCCCTCGCTCGACCACGCCGCCGCAGCATTTGAAGCTGCGACCAGCGCAGATGCTGAGGGCGAGGCCGTGGGCACTGTCGACGCCGCCGACGAGACCGGCGCCGCGCCCGCCATGCCCGAGCCTGCCGCCATGCTCGACCTGGGCGACGGCAAGCCGCTGCCCGTGCTCATCCCCGAGTCCGAACAGTTCGCCAACCGCCTGCGCAAGAACGCCCGTCTGCGCCGCAAGTGGGCCAAGCGCGAGGGCGTGAGCTGCTACCGCGTCTACGATGCCGACCTGCCCGATTACTCCGCCGCCATCGACCTGTACGAGGGCTGCCCGCAGACGCCGGGCCGCTGGCTCGTCATCGCCGAATACGCCGCGCCCAAGACCATCGACCCCGCACTGGCCCAGGCCCGCATGCTCGACATCTTGGCCATCGCGCCGCGTATCCTGGACGTCCCGGCCGAGCACGTGCACGCCAAGGCCCGCATGCGCTCGCGCGGCGGCTCGCAGTACGGCAAGCAGGGCGCCGGCAAGGGCGCATCGGGCGAGCGCGCCAACATCGCGCGCCGCCGTCTGCCGCTCATCGAAGAGGGCGGCCTTACCTTTGCCGTCAACTTTGACGACTACCTGGATGTGGGCATCTTCTTGGATCACCGCGTCACCCGCAACCTGGTGCGCGAGCACGCCAAGCAGGCGCGCCGCTTCCTCAACCTATTTGCCTACACCGGCACCGCCACCTGCTACGCAGCCGACGGCGGCGTCGAGGAGACCGTGACGGTCGACCTCTCCAACACCTATCTGGACTGGGCCGAGCGCAATATGCGTCAGAACGGCTTTGTGGGGCCGCAGCATCATTTTGTGCGCGATGACGTGCTCGCCTGGATTCGTGACCAGCGCCAGACGCGCAACCGCTGGGACCTGATCTTTGTCGACCCGCCCACGTTCTCGAACTCGTCCAAGATGGGCCGTCGCACCTGGGATGTCCAGCGCGACCATGTTGAGCTTTTGGCCGGCGTGTCGCGCCTGCTCGCACAGGGCGGCCATGCCATCTTTAGCTGCAACCTGCGCGGCTTCCGCCCCGAGACGCGCAAGCTCGCACGAGCGGGCGTCGTGCTGGAGGACATTACGGCACAGACCATCCCCGAGGATTTCGCGCGCAACCAGAAGGTGCACCACTGCTATATCGTGCGCCGCCTGCCCATCGAAGATGCCATGGCCGAGGTCGGCTTTAGCGCCGAGGAGATTGCCGAGCGAACCGAGGAGCTGCGCAACCCCGAGGCCCGCAAGCCTCGCGCGGCAGCGCCCGCGCACGCGCAGGCAGGAGACCGAGGTCCACGCGGCGACGGCAAGCCCTCCCCCGCCGGCAAGCCCAAAAAGAAAAAGTTCTACGCCAGCAAGCCCAAGGGCAAATAACAAAGTTGCGGTGGAATAGTTCCTAAAAATGCCTGGTAAAGGACCAAACAGGAACTATTCCACCGCAACTCATATTGGGATGGTGGTTGGCGATCTAGCCTTGGGTGACCAGGCGATAGCCGATACCCACATGCGTCTGGATATAGCGAGGATGCGCGGGGTCGGACTCGATCTTTTTGCGCAGGGTGCCCATAAAGACACGCAGGCTCGCCAGGTCGCTCTTAGTTGCCGTGCCCCAAATCTCGTGCAGGATAAACTGGTGCGTCAGCACCTTGTCGGCGTTGTGCGCCAGCAGGCACAAGAGCTTGTACTCGATCGGCGTCAGGTGCAGCTCCTCGCCATCCATCGTGGCGATGCCGGCATCAAAATCGATATGCAGCTCACCGGTATCGAACGAGCCCTCGGAGGCAACGCCGCCCGTTTGCGCATACGAAAGGCGCCTGAGCGTCGTGCGGATACGCGCAAGCAGCTCCTCGACCGAAAACGGCTTGGTCAGGTAGTCGTCGGCACCGGCATCGAGTGCGCGGATCTTGTCCGCGTCTTCGCTGCGCGCCGAGACCACAATGATCGGCATGCCCGACCATGTGCGCACCGACTCCACCACCTTGACGCCGTCCATATCGGGCAGGCCCAGATCGAGCAGCACGATGCTCGGTGCCTGCGACGAGGCAGCGGCGATAGCGGCATGGGCGGTCTCCACAGCCATATGGCGCAGGCCGTGCGCCTCGAGCGCGGCAACGATGAGGTTGCGAACGGCGGGATCGTCCTCAACGACCAAGATGAGCGGTTTTACGGCAGAGTTCGGCACAGCGTTACTCCTTATCAAACGAAACATCGGCGACGGGAAGCTCAATCGTAAAGACCGAGCCGTGCGGGTCCGCCGCGGCAACCTCTATGCTACCGCCATGCGCCAACGCAATGGAACGGCAGAGCGAAAGACCCAGGCCCACGCTGCGGTGGCTGTCGGCCAGACCATGGTTGGCGGTATAGAACGACTCAAAGATGCGCTCACGGTCCTCGGGCGCAATGCCAGGCCCGTCATCGGCCACCGAGCACGCCACGTGCCCATCGTCGACGCCAATCGAAATCACGATATGCGAGCCTGCGGGCGTATAGGTGATGGCATTGTTCACCAGGTTCACCACGAGCTGTACCATCAGACGCGCGTCGACGTTAACGAGCGCCGGTTCATCGCACGCCACCACCTTAAGGTCGTGCTCGCGCACGGCCGGATTTACGTGGCGCAGCGCCTCCTCGACGATATCATCCATGAGCTCGAGCGTTGTCGACAGATGCATGCCGCCGCCCTCGAGCTTGGTGATGGCGAGCAGGTTCTCGACGGTAGCGTTGAGCCATTGCGCATCCGAGCGAATGGACAGGAGCAGGCCGCGGCGCGTCTGGGCGTCGAGCACGGCGGTGCCGGTCGAACCCTGGTCGAGCAGCACATCGGCATTGCCCGAAATACTGGTGAGCGGCGTGCGCAGGTCGTGCGAGATGGAGCGCAGCAGGTTGGCGCGCAGCTGCTCGTTTTTGGCGAGCACCGCCGCCTCCTCGCGGGCCTCCATGGCGCGAGCGCGATCGAGTGCCAGCTCGCCTTCGCTCACGATGGCATCGGCAAGTGTCCGCTCCTCGTGCGTCAGCACGTCAGGCTCGGCAACGATAGCCAGCACGCCCACCACCGAGGCGGGGTCGCCCGAGCGCACGAAGCCGTCACCTGTGCGAACCGTCAGGTAGATGCCATAAAACGCCGAGCCGCCATAGGTGGCATCGAGCGGCGTTCCCACATAGGCGGACGTCGAGAGCCGCGGCGGCATCTGCGGCGCCAGTTCGTGCACCGGCGCGACATCGCCCACGGCCGTGTATGTCGCACGCGGCAGCAGGTCATCGCCCTCGGCGTCGGCGCTGTACCACACGACCGGACAGCCCGAAAGACGCGCCAGCTGCGTGGCCATGGCATGGACAATCTGCTGCTGATCGGCGCAGCGCTGCAGCATGCGGTTGGTCTCGAGCACCATATGCGTGCGACGGTCGCTGGCGGCAGCCTGTGCCAAGGCGCGGCGCAGGGCCAATGCAATCGAGCTCGACACAAGCGAGACCACAAACATGATGAAAAACATGCCGGGATAGACACGGTCGATAAACGACAGCGAGTAGCGCGGATCGACAAACAAGAAGTTGTAGAGCGCCGCGGCGGCAGCCGAGCTCAACAGGCAATACAGGCGACTCCAGGTAAAGAATGCGCACAGCTGAACGGCGAACACATAGACGATCATGATGCTCGGCGCGAGACCCGGATGGTCGAGCAGCGCGCCCACAATCGTCGCCGCGACCAACAGCCCCACCGATACGCAGGCGTCATACAGAGGGCTGCGGCGCGTCAGCGTTGTGCGCCGCCACCAAAAGTTATCGGCAATATCGCCGTCCGCACGGACGTCCATCAGCGCCCCGCCCCTCTCTCAAAAACAAAAACCACCACAAAGGGACAGGCACCTTTGTGGTGGCTTTCCCTCGTGGTGGTTCTAAGTGTAAAGCCTTCTACGACCGGCAGCCGCTAGACAAACAGCACGTGCGCGAGCAGTGCGCACACGCACACCGCTCCAAATACCAGTGCCACGATCGAAATCACGCGATCGGCCATGTCCATGTTGGCACGATTCGTAAAGAACCGATCTTCGACGGCGTCGACGCGCGCCTCACGCACCATCTCGGCCGCAAGATCGCGACCATCAAGTACCTTTGCATCCATGGTTTCCTCCCAGGACTCAATCCCTGTCATTGCAAGCCTGCCCGTTCGCAGCCAAACCTTAAGCGGCGCCTACGGACGCTCGTTGGGGGCCAGGCGCTGCATCTTGTTCACAGCCTTGAACTTGGTAAACAGCGGCACATACTCAAAGCTCACGTTGGAGTTCTCCAGGCCGTACCAGCGCGCAGGCGTACCGGCAAAGCGGCGGATAATGTACTTGAGCGTGATGGCCGTACGCTCGCTCGGCTCCACGTCACTCTCGGGCGCCAGGAGCTTGCGGATCATGACGAACTTGAACGTACCGATGTTGCCCGGATCCTTGTAGACCGAGTAGTCATGCATCTGCGGCGGCAGCTCGCCAGTGGCGGCAAGATCCTGAACAACCTGGCGCAGGTAGGCGTTCACGCGCTGGTTAACCTTGTAGCCCAGGTACAGATGCACGCGGAACACGTAGTCGGTGCCGAATGTCTCGACCGAATAGGCAAAGGTGTGCGGCTCATCCATGGTCTCGACATTCACGAACCACCAGGCGCGAGCGCGCTTGGGATGCTTGTCCAGAATCGAGTAGACGATATCGCGGTCGATATAGTCGGTATGGGTGTCCTTGGTCAGGTACACGATGTTGTCGCTCAGGCGCTCGTAGCGATCGTCGTCGCGCAGGCGCTTGAGCTGCGGCAGGTAGCTGCGCAGCGGCAGCAGCGTAAACTGGCGCTGCTCGACCGCCGTGCCATTGTACCAGCACACCATGATGCCCATGATGAGCATGGCCATCAGAATGGTGAAATAGCCACCGTGGAAGAACTTGGTAAGCGAGCTCACAAAGAAGAAGCCCTCGAGCATGAGGAAGAAGGCTGCGAAAATCCACGGGGCAACCTTGAGCCCGCGATCGACATGCAGATAGAAGAAGAGCAGCATCGTGGTGCACATCATGGTCAGCGTGATGGCAAGGCCGTAGGCGGCCTCCATGTGCGCCGAGCTCTGGAACAGCAGCACCACGATGACGCAGCCCACAAGCATGACGTTGTTGACCATGGGGATGTAGAGCTGGCCCTTGGTCTCGGCAGGGTAGAAGACCTGCATGTGCGGCATGAGGTCCAGGCGACTGGCCTCGGACACCAGCGAGAATGCGCCGGTGATGAGCGCCTGCGAGGCAATGATGGCCGCGACGGTGGAAAGGCCGACGGCAAAGGGACGCAGACCCGGAGTGAGCATCTGGTAGAAGGGGTTGAGGTCGGCGATACCCATGAGCTCCGGGTTGCCGGCGTTGTTGATAAGCCACGCGCCCTGGCCCATGTAGGACAGCAGCAAGCAGCACTTAACGAACGGCCAGGTTGCGTAGATGTTGCCGCGGCCCACGTGGCCCATGTCGGAATAGAGCGCCTCGGCACCGGTGGTGGCAAGGAAGCAGCTGCCCAAAATCATGATGCCCGCATGGTTGTTGGGGCTCAGCAGAAAGCCGATGCCGCGCAGCGGGTTGAGGCACAGCAGCACCGCGGGGTGCTGGAAGACAAAGAACAGACCCGTACCGCCCAGGAACAAAAACCACAGCGTCATGATGGGGCCAAAGGCGCGGCCGATCTTGGCCGTGCCGATGCGCTGCACTAAGAAGAGAACGATGATGATGGCGAGCGTGATGGCGACAACGCGGCCCTGGTCGTCACCGAGCACGGCATGGACCGCCGGGATGGTGCGCAGGCCCTCGATAGCCGTAGTCACGGTAACGGCGGGCGTCAGGATGCCGTCAGCGAGCAGCGCGGCGCCGCCCAGCATGGCGGGGATGATGAGCCACTTGCCGCAACGCTTGACCAGGCTGTACAGGGCAAAGATACCGCCCTCGCCGTGATTGTCGGCGCGCAGCGAGATCAACACGTACTTGACGGTCGTTAGCAGCGTGACCGTCCACACGACAAGGGAGAGCGCGCCAAGCACGAACTCCTCCGTGACGCTTCCGATGCCGCCGTTGCCGGCAACGAGCGCTTTGGTTACATACATAGGGCTGGTGCCGATATCGCCATACACCACGCCCAGCGTGACGAGCATCGCCGAGATGCTCACAGGAATCGAGGCGTGCGAGGCTGCCTCCTTGACCTTTTGTTCCATAAGCCGGTTTCCTCCCAACTTTAATGTTCGAAGGGATTATAGGTAATCGGCCCATGTTTGAATGCACTGTTTCCCAGCTAGATAAAGATTTATACAGTCTTTAGGCTACCGCGGCGATATGGAATGTGACAAAGGGACTGTCCCCTTGTCACATTCGTCATTTTCCGAACCAGTTTTTGAACCACCACTCCATGGAGCGGCCCATCTCGGCCATAAAGGGACTGGTGTGCTTGCGGGTATAAATGTCCACGACGCGCTCCCCCACCTCGCGGGCATGCGGGCGAAACATCGCATCCATCTCGGTCACCTGCGCATCCATAGTCGCGGCATCCGCACGGCAGTAGCGTTCCTCGTGTACCAGGTTCACGACGGGGTGCGCGATTGCCGGGCGTTCCTTGCGGGGCGTGCCGATGATGAGCATCGACAGCGGCATGGTATAGGGCGGCAGATCGAGCAGCGCGGCAACTTCCTCGGCATTCTCGACGACATCGCCGATATAGCAACTCCCCAGCCCCAGGGCCTCGGTGGCAACCACGGCGTTTTGGGCGGCGATCACGGCATCTTGCGCCGCGATGGCAAGGTCGCCCAAACCCGGCGCGCGGCGGGGCGCCTTGCCAGTGCGCTCGACAAACTCGGGCTCGAAGCAGCCCACATGCTCAAACAGATCGATCCACTTGGCATAGTCGACCACAAATATTAGTGCCCAGGGCGCCTTGGCGATCATGGGCTGGTGATCGCACAGGTCGGCCAGACGATCGAGCGTAGCCTGCTCGCGAATGCTCACGATGGAATACATCATCATGGCGCCTGCCGACGGTGCGCGACTCGCCGCATGCAGAATCGCTGCCCGCTGCTCGTCGGTCACCGCCACGGGGCGGCCGTCGTCATTGCGCGCAAAGGCGCGCGTGGAGGAACGGTGCTCCAACGCGTCCAGCACCGCATTGCCCGTAGTCTCGACCGGATAGCCGCACATATCGACCGCCGCTCCGTCGCCGCCCATGTCCGCCTTGCAAACCTGCTCGCTCATCGCCCTGCCCTCGTCATTTCTTTAAGAAGCCTTTACGTTTCCGTGTAATTCCCGTCCATTATCGCGCAGGTCGCCACTACATTGCGCCATACCGCCACACGTGCGCGTTAATATGGCTGGTTGTTGTGCGCAGCCACCAATTGCAGCGCATATCTTGGTAACAATCGGGTAAACCCCCGCTTTCGTAGGTTTTAAGTTTGTGAGGAGTCTCAGCATGTTCGCAGCCGCCATCTCGCTCGTCGGTCTTGCGGCGACCGTCTACCTTGTCTTGCGCGAGGCCAAGGCCATTCGCGCGCAGTCGGGCACCATTGCCAAGAGCGCCATCGCCTGGAGCGTCGCCTTTGGTCTGTTCCAGGTCTTTTTGACCATTTGGGGCGCCGTGGGCCTCGTCGCCCAAAACGAGCCGCTCGCCTTTGTGATGCTCATCCTGACCAACGCCATTCTCACCGGATGCGCTTGGGCCAGCATCGCCCGCGACCGTATCGCCCCGCGCGTCTTTGCATTCACCGAGCCCGACGCCCCCGCCCCCACCGGCAAGCTCGCCCGCCTGCGCGGCGCCTTTGTGGGCAAACCGCTCGTCGCCGCCGTCTTGTGCCTGCTGCTCGCCGGCGTCTTTGCGCTGCTTGGCATGGAGGTCTCGTCCAACCACGACTTTACCTGGGTTTACCCCCTGTGCATCCTGCTCGAGTGGGCCATCATCACCACGCTCATGACTGGCTTGTTCTTCCTGTTCCAGCGCCACGGCGCAGCTCCTGCGGTCTTGGCCTTTGCCCTCTTTGTCCTGGGCATTGCCGAGTTCTTCGTCATCACGTTTAAATCCATGCCCATCCAGCCGGGCGACCTTTCGGCCATCTCCACCGCCGCCGCGGTCGCCGGCAACGGCTACACCTTCTCAATCTCGCTGTTCTGCGTGCTGTCCATGGGCTTTACCGCCATCGCCATGCTGCTATGCGAGTACGCCGGCATCGTGGCGCCGCATCGCCAGAAGGGCGCCGTCAATGCCAAGCGCATGCTGCTCACCAACCTGCTCGTCGCCGTGCTGTGCCTGGGCGGCGTGACCGCGCACGTCACCCTCATCGACTACTACAACACTCTCGGCATCACCGTCTACACCTGGCGCCCGCTCGAGAGCTACTGGCGCGAGGGCTATCTGCCTGCCTTTATTAGTGCGGCACAGTCCATCAAGCCGCCCAAACCCGCCGACTACTCCGTTGACGATGCCAAGGCCACGCTCAAAAAGTACGCCAAGGTCTACGACAAGTCCGATGCCGCCAAGAGTGACGAGCACACCGCCGCAAAGGAGCAATTCGACAGCGAGAAGCCCACGGTCATCGCCATCATGAACGAGACCTTCTCAGACCTATCCATCTACCAGAACATGCGCGCCGGCTACGAAGGCCCGCAGTACTTTAAGAGCCTGTCCAACTGCCTCAGCCGCGGCAAGCTCTACGTGAGCGCCTACGGCGGCGGTACCGCCAATACCGAGTTTGAGTTTATGACCGGCAACTCCATGGCCAACCTGGGCTCGGGCGTGTACCCCTACACCATCTACAACATGGAGACGACCGGGAACTTAGCCGAGCAGTTCAAGTCGCTCGGATATTCCACCACGGCCATGCACCCCAACCACGCAACCAACTGGAACCGCGAGAACGTCTACAAGGACTTTGGCTTTGACCAGTTCCTGTCCATCAACGACTTCCAGGGAGCTGACACCCTGCGCGGCATGGTGACCGACCAGGCGACCTACGACAAGATTCTTGAGCTGCTCGACCAGAACGCCGATCCGCAGTTTATCTTCGACGTGACCATGCAGAACCACTCTGGCTACGATACGGGCCTGCTGCCGGCCGACAAGCAAATGCATCTCAACATCGACACGACCGACCTGGACGCCAAGACCGTCGAGGACGGTACGCTCTCCGATGTCGACGAGTATGTCTCGTGCATCGAGCAGTCCGACCAGGCGCTGCGCTACTTCCTCAACGCCTTGAGCAAGCTCGACCGCAAGGTGGTCGTGGTGTTCTGGGGCGACCACCAGCCGTTCTTCCCGTCCAAGTTCAATGACAAGTGGTTTACCGGCGAGGACGACGCTACGCATCAGGAGCGCCTGTGGCAGACCGACTACATCATTTGGGCCAACTACGACGTTGCCGGTTGCGACCAGACGAGCGAGGTCGACGACCTATCCACCAACTACCTGTCCACGCAGCTTATGCAGCTGATCGGCGCACCGCTGACCGACTACCAGAAAGCGCACATGACGCTGCGCAAGTCGCTGCCCGCCATCAACTCCGTCGGCTACGAGGACGCCAGCCTGCGCTGGGCGCTCTCCTCCAACGTCACCGGTGACGACGCCGCTGCCGCAGCCGCCACCAAGGCGCGCGAGGATTACGCCAAGATGCAGTACTACGAGATGTTCCGCGACGGCAAGAACGTGTACACCGAGCACTTCCAGACCGAGGCCAACGAGACCGATCCCAACCTGGCACCGGGTACGACCAAGATCAAGTAGCGACTAGCTGCGAATCATAACTGAAACGTCTGTCCGGGCGGAGGCATATAAGGTTCCCTGCTCGGACAGCCCTGCGCAAGACGGGGGCCACATTAAGTGGCCCCCTTTGCGTGCGGAACTCGCGATGAACCTTACATACCTCCGCCCGGACAGACGCCCTGTTGTTGGAGCGCGGCTTGTCATGGAGGGGGTATCCGCAACATATATAAGTTGAAGGCCACGTCATGTGGCCTTTTTGCATCCGGAAACTGTGTCCCAGAATTCATGTCCGGAGCGGGATGCGGTTTCCGCTTGTGGCTCCGTTGGGAAACTGCATCCCATTCCGATTGCAAATTCCGGGTCGCAGTTTCCGAGAGCCCACCCACCCGGAAAGCCCGTCCCGCTCCGGGCACATTAGGACATGGAATCATCAGCTTATTAGGCCTTCCATCAATAAAGGGGCGCCCGCCCGGCGGCGGAATATAAGGTTTATCGCGAGTTCCGCACGAGCCGGAGAGCACTTAATGTGCTCTCCGTGCGAGCAGGACTGTAGAGCAGGAAACCTTATATTCCGCCGCCGGGCGGGCGAAGCATTTAGAAGATGGACCTAGCGCTTATCCCTCCGGGACAAAAGCAACGCGGCAGTAAAAGCGACGATTGCAAGCGCCAGCAACACCAAAAGCAACGTGAGCGTACTGTCGCCGGTTGCCACCAAACCAAACAGGCCGGGCCCTTTGCTGCCAGCAGGCCGCACGGGAATCTTCTCACCATCGTCCTCGGCGGTAATCTCCCAGCGAATTGCCTTGTTTGCGTCGGCAAGCTCATTGCCCACCGACGTCGGGACACTTAGTTGCAAATTGAGCACCGTGCTGCCATCGCTCGTAAACGTTGCGACCTGCGTGGGGTAGGCAAACACGCTGCCCGGCGTTCCCGTCTGGAGCCAGCCTGCAGACGCATCGCCCGCCGACGCCGTTAAGGTAATGGGCGACAGCAGGTGTGCCGTCTCGTGATTGACAATGGCCCGCACAAACACGCGTACCTGGGACTTTACACCCGTGGCACGAACCTCAATCTGCTGCTCGCGCACATCGCCGGGCATTAGACCTTTAAAGGCGGGAAACAGATCGGGCTCCCCCGAGGAGCCCGTCGCCCCCGAGACCGTCAGCTGGCGCGCATTTCCGTCATAGGCAATCGCGGGAGTATCGGCAAACGCACGGGCGGGAACAGCGAGCGTGATCACGCAGAAAATGGCCGCGACCATGCAACGCAAGGAGCGCGCAACACCTTTGCGAATTGGGAACGCCATACTTACGCACCTCCATGCGGCGGCACCAGCACGCCATTCTTGACCGAGCAACCCCATGCATCGTGCACGGCCTCATCGGGCGTCGCCTGGACCGCCTGAGTGGAGATATCCACGACAAGATCGCGACCTTCGGTTGCCTTGAGCTCGGTTACTCTATTAATGAGCATGCCGGTTTCACCGCCGGGAGCAACGGGCGACGTCCAGTAATAGAACCCGTCGCTCGACTTAACCCAGCTAGAAGCCGAGTTCGCGCCCGAGGCATCAGCCACGCTCCACGCAATCTCGTAGTCCGAGTCAGCTTGCGGCTCATCCCACAGGCGAGCGCCGCTCGTCGCATCTTGCCAGTAGATATCCACTGCAGCACGAATATAGGCGGGCGCAGTACCTGTGTTCTTCGCCTTGACATCGCTTTTCACTTTGCCGTTGAGCGTTTCCTGAACCGATGGCGTCACCGATCCGATGCCGAACTGGTTGACCAGCACGCCCGTAACCGAAAGCCAGGCCAGCGTGCCTGCCGTACCGGCCAAGAGGATAACCCCCGCCAGCAAGGCGATGATGCGCTTGCGCTCGGACATGCTAATCCTCCTTCTTTGCTACGTTGCCGTTGCTCCAAACGTTATGGGCACGATCGCTGCCGTCGATCCATTTGTCGTTCACACGCGTGTTCGTGCAGGTGAACGTGGCATCGTTCGCGCTCGATGCAGACGAAATCGTCAGCTCGGCAGATTTGCCGGGCGCCTTGCCCGGCGTACTCAGCTCGCCCTCGTAGCGCCATGCCCAATTCGTGTCTTCCTCGACGGTATAGATGCCCGCCGGAGCGGCGAACTGCACGCTGCCGACATACCAGGTCTCGCCGTCTTCGTCGCGCCTCTCGCTAACTTTCACCTCGACCATGCGCGTCTCGGCAGGAGAATCCTCCGACGCCTTGCGTGTCACCTTAAAGCGGAACGTTTGTCCCATGGCGCTGGCATCGGTGGTCTTTTTGACGATCGTCAGCGCATGGGTCTTGGCGAAGTTGAACACGGCATTGCCGGGAGCCTGCCCCCCTTCGCCCGTCTTCTTGGACTCCAGGCGGTTGGCCAAGTCGAACGAACCGTTACCCGAGCCCAAGCTGTAGAGCGAGACATACTGGTCGTTAACGGGTTCCTCCGCCATGGACGCACCAGGACCGTAGCTCGCCCGCTTAACGGTAACAGTCAGCTGCGTCCCCATAAACGGCTCGGCGAAGCAGGCCTTAAACGGCGCCTCGTCGGCGTTGTTGTCGACTGTGTTGCCAGCGGTGGGATCGAGCAGCCACTTAAGCTGCGCGGTCATGGCTACGGGTCTCTCGGTATCGGACGTATCGTTGGCGGCCACTCGATACGTCACGGGATACAGGTCCATGTCTCCCTTGACCGGCTCGCCCTTAAACTCATTCCAAGACTTCGGAGCGCCAACGGCAGGCACATATCGCCACTCCAGGAAGAGCTCGCGTACGTCACCGCTGGCCGCCCGTTCATCGAGCAGCGCGACGATCTTGGAGTGGGCGTCCGGGTCGTATGCCACGGACTTTTTCTCCATCTCGGGATTGCCCTTGTTGTCATAGACCGGGTTTCCGCTCTCATCCATCTTGGGAACATCGACGTTATGGACAAAGCCGGCGCCCGTCGCTCGCTCGCCGTCCGAGTCGACCGTCGCCGTAAAGACGACCGACCCGTCGACACCGTGATAGCGCACCTTATACGGCGCGATCTTATACACCGCGGTGTAGGTCACGCTCTCAAAGGGCTCGCTGCCCTCGAGGGAATACTTCTCGTCATCGGTCAACAGAGTGTATTTGCCATCGGGTTCGTAGTCACGCGACCAGCCGACAAAGTCGTACTTGGTGCCATCCTTGCCGACAACCTCAGCTGTAGCTCTTACTTCCAGCGAAATTTGATCGCCAGAGTCGGTGCGCGAAAGAGAACGCACAGAATCGGGGTTATCCAGATTGGCATCGATACTCGATTGGACAATTACCGCGCTGGCACGGTAGACCGGGTACAGCTCCATGGGGGCCTTGACCACGGTAGAAGCACTCACCATACGGATGCCCTCCGACCAAGCGACATAGCCCTTGTCAGGTGCCGGCTGGGCTTCCGTCCAGCCCACGAAGACGTTGAACTTACCTGTATCCCCATCGATAGTGCGGACGTCATAAGTAGGCTTCGGGATGCCGCCATCAAGGTTGCCGAGCATATCGTCTTGCTGGGCAACTTTGCCATCCACATCTTTGGCATTGAGATGGTACACAACCGCCAACGGCGAATAGTACGCTACAAATGTATAGGCGCCGCCGGGTTCCACCGGATAAGAGCAAGTACCATGCTCCACATCGACGGGAAGCGTCTTGATCTCGCCATTCGGAAGCTCGATCTCAACCTTCTGCAACTTATACAGCTCATCGCCTGCTTTATAAACCGGCGTCGTAACGTCAGGGGTCACCGTTGCCGTAGCAGGATCGGTGTCCGCGTTGATAACGGGAGCGATGTTGTAGCTAGGCACATTGACCTTGTCCGTGCCCTTAAAACCTGCGCGATACAGGTTGGTGGTGTACCTAACATCGTACTTCGCGTACACCGGATAGGCATCCTGGTACTGGGTGACCTTGAAATCTGGTTTCACCAGATACGGTTCGGCCTTATCCGGGTCGGACGTAGTGAAGGAGTCGCCCTCGACATCGTAGATATACTTCCAGACGTCAGAACCCTTCTGGACCTCGGCGGTCGAAATCCAACCCAGGAACTTATAGCGCAAATCCGGCTCGCCGTTTTCTTTCCGCGGGCGCATTTCTTTGTCGGTCGGGGAGGACTCGAGGGTCAGATTAGGATTGACGTCGCCCTTTCCGCCCTCGGGCGTCTTTTCTACCGTCTGATTGGTATGGATAAACGGATATTTATAGGTGTAGGTGCTATCGGAGCCCAGCAGCAACGGAGCCTCATAACGTCGCGTGACACTCTTAACCGGGGCACCGTCCTTGCCATAGAAGTTAACGTCCGTCGTCACCATGGCGCGCATGTAATACTCCGAATCGATGCCAATCTCGCTCTGAACGGGGTTACCCACGCAGGTCCAGTATCCGCCTTGGCGCTCGAGGGTCCAGAAATTCAAATGGTATCGCTCGCTCGCCGGCCTATAGTAAAACTTCAGCGCTCCTGCGACCCACTCGTCATCCAGCGTGCCCGAACCCGGGAAATCCGTATCGGCAATGACATTTTTCCGGGTATCCGCACCTGTATCGTTTTTGACCGTATGCGAATACGCCTTCAAAGGCGCCACGATGAGTGTCTCTGCCCCAAAGCGCCCCTCATTGCATTCGTCCTTATAGTTTTCCTTCAGTCCGTGATAGACGTGCTCGGGACCCCAGTGCACGATATTCTCTCGCACGTAGCTCGATCCGACCTGCTCGTTAAACGAGGTTCGGTACCCGTTCCACACAGAGCAGAGGAGTCTGGATTCCCTATAGGCGTCGTTCGTCATAGACTTGACGTAATAATCCACTCGGTACTCAAAGCGGGCGATATAGGTGTGCGACACGGTTAAATCGACATCTGCGGGGAGCGTAAAGCTGGAGTCGCGGCTTACGCGCACCTCGAGCGGGGCATCCTCGGTCCCCTTGTTTTCATACCAACCCAAGAAGCGATAGCCATCGGGCAGCGCACCGCCCTCGGAAAGGGGCTTGTTGTCCACGCCGCGCACCTGCACCGTGCAAACGCTTGCTCCATCCTCGGCAGTCTTGACATCGACATGGGTATTGCCCACGCCATCACGCTGGGTCGCATCTTCAAGCCCATCCTGCTCATTGCCTTCGAACACCGTTATGATGTTCGACACGTAGTCGCTGTACACCGGGTAGAAGTCGGTAGGACGGACAACCGTGATCTCGCTACCCGCAGAATAAAAAGCTCCCTGATTTTTAAGCTCGGCTAACTGAGTCGAGGTGATGGCGGCATAGCCACCATTCATCCCCGCCTCGCTGCTAGGCTGCGTGGTCCAGCCGATAAATGTCGCGGTAGGCTTCAAGTTGCCGCGATCCGCGGGGGCAGCGGGCGTCAAACCCACGCCATAGCGGTACCAATCAGTTGACTTGCCGTGCGCAGCACCGGTTTTCCAATCAAGCGTCTCGCCCTTAACGTTATAGAACAGCACCTGTGCCTCGTACGAAGCGATAAACAGGTCATTGCCCTCAAAAGCCTTGGCCCCTTTCGCGTTATCGGCAGTATAGGTTGACGTTTCGTCGTGCAACTCGCTCTTCTGGACCTGCTTGCCAGCAGCCACAGCATCGGCATCGGTCTTGCCGTCAAACCAGCTGTTGTCTTGTCCAATTCGATTCACTTGCACATCGGGCTCGCGGAACCAGCCCATAAAACGGTAGCCGCCGTTCTCCTCGCTCAGCCCCTCAGGCTTTGCGGAGGTATCCTGCTTAAACGTTACCGACGTATCGCCCTGGGCCAAGCCCTGGGCCGTTCCCGCCAGCACGGCACTCACGGCAAAGGTATACGGATCCGAGGTCGCCTGATCAATACCGAGTTTGGTTGCCTCGATGGTCGCGATGCCTGCACCGGGAAAATCAATCGTCGCCTTAACGCTCTGGCCATGCACGGGAATATTCAGTTTGTAGTCCATCGCCCACTCATTGGGGTGTGAGTCATTCAGATACGCATCGTTAGCAGTCGAGCGCATGGTGCCGGCACAGAAGTCGTAATCATGCTGCTCCCACAGCTCACGTGTGACGTAGCGTTCGTCGTCCCAGGGACCGAATCCGGCACCGGATACCGTGCCATCACCCGCAAGGGCGTAAATCTTCTTCTTGGCTGCCGTACCCTGACTAAACCCGGATAGGCTGACACTGGGCTTGAAGTAGCAATCAGTGATAGTCGCATCACCCGCATTAGCGCGTGCAGCAATACCGCCCAGGTTCACGTCGTTTTGAATAATGGGGATCACGGCGATGGGGTTGTACTGGCGCGAGCTCAAATCGCCGGCGAAATGGCTGCGAGTGATTTCATTACCGCTCTTAGACAAGATGCGGCCTGCAAGACCGCCCGTCCAAGCGCGCGTTACGGAGACAACGCCCACGTAAGAAGCAGCATAGCTATAGCATTTCGCCGTTGAAAAGCAGTCAATGACTTTAGCGCCTTCTGCCATGCAGCCCACAAAACCCGAGGCGTACACGTTGTTGCCGCCCAGGGCGCCAATGGCCACATCGTATTTATTGGTAACGTCGGTCATGCCCTTCTCGGCAATCGAGCCATCCTCGTTGCGCGTAGGCGTCACGCGGCAATACTCGATGGTCGAGTTCTTAACGTAGCCGGCAAACGCCGCCATATACAGGCCCTCGCCACCGATTGCCTGTACGCCCGAAGTCGTGTTGTTAACGGCGCGGCCACCACGGACCTCGCAGTTGTAGAGGGTGCAACCATCGAGCTCGCCAGCAATCAGGCCCCCCTCAAAACCCGCATTGGTAATCACATTGAGCATGTTGTTGGCACACGTAACGTGCAGGGTGCTCTCCATGACCATAACGTTTTCGAAGTGGGTGTTGATCGCCCTGCCCACGATAATGCCGCCGCGGAAGTCAGCCCAAATGTTGGCATCCTTGACCAGGAAGTTCTTAATGGTGGCGCCATCGGTCTCGGCAAAAAAGCCCGTATCGCGCTCGGGATCCAAGACCTTATTCTCGTAGTTCAGGCCCTTCACGGTATGGTTTTGACCGTCAAAGACGCCCTTAAAGGGATGTTCTTTGTTGCCAAAGGAGAGGTGCTTGACCGTATCCTCAACAATGGCGTTCATATCATCATCGTTAAGAACGATATCGTTATCGAGATAGACGCGCCACTGCGACGTGTCGCGCTGTCGCGACAGCGCGACACACGCCAGGAAGTCGTTCCTGTTTGTGATATGGAATTCGGTCTTGTCCTCGGGCACATCCTCGGCATACGCTGCCGCCGGCAGCGCTACAACGCAGCAAAGGGCGATTGCCACCACAGCGATCAGCCTGCCGAGCACGCCTCGGTTCATGTTCTTAATCTCCATGGGCTAGTTCGCCTCCGGCCAGCCCACGACGTCGAGCACGTCGAGGACGGTATCGTTTGCCTGCTGGTTTTTGGCCTGCACGGCCTGGACGTCGATATCGAGCCTGTATGAGCCGCCGCGCGCGGCATCGTGGTAGTCGCCCACAAATCGCAGCGAGTCCATGAGGCTTTCCGTCATGGAGCCGGGGTCAAGCACGCCGCCACGTCCAGCCAATCCGCGGTAGTAGTACCACCCGTCGCCGCCATCGATCCACGGGGACCCCTCGCCCGCGTTTACGTTAAACGCAACGTTGCCCGAGGCATCCGCGCTCGAACCGTCGGGCGCCACCGATACCATACGCAGGCGCGCGCGAACGTACTCAGGCTGCGCGCCGGCGTTCTCCACGCGCACGATGCGGCTGATGTCAGAGCCCCCGGCCTTGGTGTCGGGATAGTCCCCGTGCTCGTCGGCCTCGAACGGGATCTCCTCGCCCTGCTCGTTTAGGGTGTATTCGCAGACTCGTACCTTCACGCTGCCAAACGATAGGACGTTGTTCGCCGGAGCCATATCAACGGTAAAAGCCAGCGTGCCGCACAGGCACGCCAGGGCCAACAGCGCCATCGCGGCAAGCGCCAAGGTACGTTTCTGATTGTCGGAAAGATTGTTGAGCATTACGTTCGCCAATCGTCAATAAGGGGGACCGAGATCCCGGCCCGAATATAGGGGTGGGAGCGGGCCGGGATCTCGATGGGAGTGGGGCTACTACTGGTTCTTAACGTCATTAGCCCAAATCTTGGCCTGAGCGACGGCGTTGTCAGCAGCGCTGGTGTTGCCGTCCTTCTGGTCGGCGCCGAAGATGTAGGCGGAAACCTTCATCGTGGGTTTCGTGGCGACCATGGAGCCATCCAGGGAGCCCGGGAACACAACCTTGCTAAAGAGCTCGCCGGTGTAGACGTCCTCAGTAGCGCTCTTGGCGGGGAGGGCAACAGGTTTGTCATCGGTAGCACCCTTGGCGTACATGAACAGACCGCTCAGGTACTTGCCTTCGGCAGAGGTGGTCACCTGTCCATCGACCGGCTTCCAGTTGTCGTTGAGGCTGAAGTACGGGGTGTTCGCGGCAGCGGTGTCATCCTTGACCATGGCGTTCTTCACATAGATGAACACGTAGGCGTCGTCGGAGCCCTTCGCGATGCCGACGTTAGGGTTCTTGTCTGCGCTGGAGCCGGGAACGATCTTGGAGTCGTCTTTCCACTTGGTCTCGAACAGATAGGCCTTGCTATCATTATTATCGCGGCCAGGCTTATCGGGCTGGTCGGGATCGGGCTTCTTTTCGGGAGTGTTGATGCTGCCCACCGTAAACACGTTGTTCAGCGTCTGCGTGGCTGTCAGCCAGGCGTAGGTGCCCACGCCGGCGGCCAGCACCAGCAGCAGCAAGGCGGCAACGATGCCGTAACGCTTTTTCTTCTTGTTTTCCATAGTTCTCTTCCTTTCGAGAATCGTCTTCCCCGGCAACGGCCTTTACCGCCGCCGACACTTCTCCCTGCCGCTATGAACGCCGCTCCCTCGCATGCGCGCGGGCATGCTTGCCCGCAGGCTCATCGGGAACCATCCGATCGAGCACAATCGGCGCCGCAACCAGCAGCGCCAGAACGGCCACCACAACAAGCAAACCGGGCATCGTCGTGCAATATGCGTTAACGAAGCCCAGGTAAGGGACACAAAAATAAACGACACCGATCACGCGCGAAAAAGGCGTCTGCTCGGCGTCGTGCATGATGGTTCCATCTGCATTTTTGTTTGCGATTCCCTGCGTGCTGATCGTCTGCGCCACAGGGTCGACCTCGTACACCTGGTGAGTCACCACGGCACCGTCCGATCGGTAAAAAGTTGCATTGTCACCCACGACAATATCCGTTGGATCAACCTGGTGAACAAACACCATGGAGCCGACGGGGAGCTCGGGTTCCATAGAGCCCGAAAGCACTGCAAAAGGCGTGTATCCAAATGCGCGGGGAGCAAAAGAAACAACGGCAAGGGCTATGACAAGCGCAAGCGCCAGACTGCTAAGAAGTGCAATAAAACGTTTGACTCCGCGCGCCGCCATAATGATTAATTCATCCCCATCGAGGCCTTATTCGACCCATCCAAAGGTCAGCAAGTTTCAACAGGAACTGCAAGGCGATTGAAAAGTGAGTCCGAAATAAGGCAATTTGGAATCTTTTCGTAATAAAAACATAGCGATGTGCTACATATTTTTCAATGTTTTGTCGCTAAATGCTACTTATTTTGACGTAAGCGGTCATTTATCCCCAAATTAGTCTGTTTTATCCAATATCTGTGACTAATCCCTACGCAATTCATTAATAGAGGGTTTGATATTATGCGCAACCAAAAGAATCATACCCCCCCCCACATTAAAATTAACTGCTGGATGTACCATTTATTTTTAACCCCTCCTATTGGAGTTTTATGCTGCCACATATCGCTCGCAGCCCATAACCCTCAGCAAGCCGTGCCCCAGAATTCGCGTCCGGAGTGGAATGCGGTTTCCGCTTGCGGCCCCGTTGGGAAACCGCATCCCGTTTCTCGACCGAATACTGAGATGCAATTTCCACAGAGCCTCTCAACCGGAAACCACATCCCATTCCAAAGGGGGACTGCGGACAAAAAGTTGGACCGTTGAGGTCCGGAACGGAGTCCGCATGGCATACAGTAGGAGAATGGTGGAGAGGGCCAGGGCGCTTCGCGGCGCCGGGCTCACCGTCATGGAGATAACCGAGATACTCGGCGGGCCCGGCAAGACGTCCGTCTGGCGCTGGATCAGGGACGTGCGCAAGCCCGCGGGAAGGGCCGGTGGAGGAATGGACCTGCCGCGACTCGTCGGGGACGGACCCGACTACCCCGACATCGACCCCGAGGACAAGGACGCCCTGATCGAGCGGCTCAGGCTCGAGAACGCGGTGCTGAGGGCGGTGCAGGACATTTTAAAAGCCGAGAGCCTCGACGGGATGTCGAACAGGGAGAAGACCCTGGTGATAGACCGCCTGAGGCCTGCGGGGAAGTGGTCCTTGAGAGAACTCACCGGCTTCTTGAGGATATCGAGGAGCTCCTATGACTACCAGCGCCGCGCGATCGCCAGGCCGGACCGCCTGGCGCCGCTGAGGGCCCTCGTGCGGCGCGTGTTCCTGGAGGACGGCGACGGCGCGCGCGGCTACCGGTTCGTGGTGCGCAGGCTCCGCGAGCTCGACGACCCCGTGCGCGTCTCCGAGAAGGTCGTCCGGCGCATCATGCGCGAGGAGGGGCTCGTCCCGAGGTGGATGAGGAGGAGGGCCGGCGCCTACAGCTCCTACGGCGGCGAGGTGACCCCCGCCCCGCCGAACCTCGTGCGCCGCGACTTCCGCTCGGCGCTGCCGAACTTCCTGTGGCTCACCGACATAACCGAGTTCAGGCTGCCGACGGGCCGCAAGGTGTACCTGTCCGCCATCAGGGACTGCTTCGACTCCTCGGTCGTCGCCTGGCGGGCGGGCGAGCGCCCGGACGCCGACCTCGCGAACTCGACGCTGTCGGACGCGTGCTCCCGGCTGGCGCCCGGCGAGCGCCCCGTGATCCACTCCGACCGCGGCATGCACTACCGCTGGCCGGGCTGGATATCGATATGCGAGCGGAACGGCCTGGTCAGGAGCATGTCGGCCAAGGGCTGCAGCCCCGACAACGCCGCGATGGAGGGCTTCTTCGGCCTGCTCAAGAAGGAGTTCTTCCACGGGAGGGACTGGTCCGGCTGGTCGCCCGGGGAGTTCATCGAGGCCCTCGGCGCGTGGATAGGGCGCTTCAACTCCGAGCGGGCAAGCGACGCGCTCGGGGGCGCGACGCCGGACGACTACCGGTCGTCGCTGGGGATGGCCGCGATTTAGCGGTCCAGGAAATCGTCCGCAGTCCCAGGCAAATTCCGGGACACGGCTTCCGCAACCCCGCCCATCCGGAAAGCCCATCCCACTCTGGATACATTAGGGTATGGAATTATCAGCCACCTGCTAGGCCTAGGTTCTGCAACGTGGCGCCCGCCCGGCGGCGTATTACTACATGAATCCCATCGAATGGTGCGTAAAGAAGCCCGGGTACGTTTTGTAGCCGTACTCCATCTGGCGATACATCCAGCGAATGCACGAGACTGTATCATTCAAAACTGACTCATCATCCGGATGATGGAAAATGTCCCCCCAGACCCTTGCCACGGCGCACCCCCGTGTCAAGAAAAAAGCCTCGAGGATTTCGAGGCTTTCACATTTGTATTGTTTTGCACGAAGGACCGCGAACGGCGAAGCTACTCGCCCAGCACGGCCTTCTTGGCGGCTGCGGCCATGTTGTCCAGGTCCTCCTTGGTGGGGTGGTCCTTTGCGGCAACCCAGTTGTCGAGCAGCATCTTAAATCGGGCGTTGTCGGGATCTTGCTCGAGCATGGCCTCGTAGCGCTGCTTGACCGCGGGACCCATCTTGCCCTGGCACATCGCCCAGCCCGCAAGCTCGGCATCCTCGGCTAAATTGGACGACACGCGATCGATAATCTGCTGAAAATAGCTCTGGTCGGCACCGAAGCCGCAGGTGCCAAACAAGAAGATGCGCTTGCCGTGCAGGGCGGAAAGCAGCGCCGCCACCGAGGGCGTGCAGGCACCCTTGTCGCACCAAAAACCGACAAGCACCGTATCGGCAGCGCAGGCACCCTCTGCCTCGTGCGCGACCTGCTCCGGATCTGCATCATCGCTCAGCGCGGCGGCATGGATAAACTCGACGCCTGCAGCCTGCAGGGCGCGCTTGATCGCCCCCGAAACCATCCTGGTATTACCGCTCTTGCTGTTAACCACCATAGAGCATGTCATAGTCACGTTGCCTCGTTTCCCCCGAAACTCGAGCCATTAATGCAATTTGTTAGAAGCATATCTTAGTACTATCGACGCAGATGTAAACCATCTACCGCTAATCGGCAGCCCCTACTGGGCTCTACTGGGCAAACTGGCTGCGGTAGAGCTCGGCGTAGAAGCCGCCTGCCGCGAGCAGTTCATCGTGCGTGCCGCGCTCGATAATCTCGCCATCGCGCATTACCAGGATGCAATCGGCGTTGCGAATCGTCGACAGGCGGTGTGCCACGACAAAGCTCGTGCGGCCGGCCATGAGCTCGTCGAATGCCGCCTGCACCTGCAGCTCGGTACGCGTATCGATGCTCGACGTTGCCTCGTCCAGCAGCAGAATCGCCGGATCGGTGAGCATGACGCGCGCGATGCACAGCAACTGTTTTTGACCCTGGCTAAACGTGCCGCCGTCCTCGCCGATCACCGTATCGTAGCCGCCTGGCAGCTGCACGATAAACTTGTGCGCATGAGCGCGCTTGGCGGCCTCGACAATCTGCTCGCGCGTGGCATCGGGGCAACCGTAGGCAATGTTTTCGGCCACCGTGCCCTCGAACAGCCAGGTGTCCTGCAGCACCATGCCAAAGGCGTGGCGCAGGCTCGCACGCGTGTAGTCACGCGAGGAGCGACCATCGACCGCGATGCGCCCAGCATCGATATCGTAAAAGCGCAGCAGCAGGTTGATGAGCGTCGTCTTGCCGCAGCCCGTGGGACCGACCAGGGCAAACCGCATGCCGGGTTTGGCATCGATGCAGATGTCCT
Source organism: Treponemataceae bacterium (assembly GCA_963602825.1). GTDB lineage: Bacteria > Actinomycetota > Coriobacteriia > Coriobacteriales > Coriobacteriaceae > Collinsella. The sequence continues at coordinate 28,579 of CAVCKO010000027.1, forward strand.
GCAGCAGCTTGCGGTCGGGCACGTAGCTAAAGTCCACATGCTCAAAGGCGACCTCGCCCTTCGGAGCGGTGAGCTCAATGGCATCCACAGCGTCGGGCTCCTGCTCGCGGGCATCGAGCAACGCAAACATGCGGCGCGCCGAGGCATAGGCCGTCTGGATCTGCGTGATGACGTTGGTGACCTCGTTGAACGGCTTAGTGTACTGGTTAGCGTAGGACAGGAAGATCTGCACGCCGCCCACCGTGAGCGCCGCAGGCACGCCCGTGATCACGCCCGCGCAGCCAATCACGGCGACCACGGCGTAGATGATGTTATTGATAAAGCGCGTGCCGGGGTTAGAGAGCGAACCCATAAACTGCGCGCGCTCACCTGCCGTATAGAGCTCGGCGTTGAGGACATCGAAGCGCTGTTGAGCGTGCGGGCCGTAGGCGAAGGCGTCCACGAGCTTTTGCTCGCCCACGTACTCCTCAATATGACCGCCAAGCTGGCCTTGGATGCGCTGCTGTGCCGTAAAGCTCTTGTTGGAAAGCTTGGCGATGGCGCCGGCTGCAAAGATGGAAAGCGGCGTGACGAGCACCACCACGAGCGTCATGGCCAGGTTAATGGAGAGCATAAACGCGAGCGTGCCCACGATGGTGATGACGCCGGTAAAGAGCTGCGTAAAGCCCTGCAGCAGGCCGTCGCCCACTTGGTCGACATCGTTGACCACGCGGCTCATGAGGTCACCGTGGGCATGGCTGTCGATAAAGCTGAGCGGCATGCGGCTGAGCTTGTCGCTTGCCTCCACGCGCATGTCGCGCACCGTCTCATAGGACAGGCGGTTGACGCAGTAGCCCTGCAGCCACTGGAAGGCCGCCGCGCCCACCACGACAATCGCGAGCTTGGTAACGAGCGGCAGCAGCGCGTCAAAGTCCACCTGCCCGGCGGCAACGATGAGGTCGATGCCCTCGCCGATAAGGATGGGCGTATAGAGTTGCAAGATCACCGAGATGGCGGCGCTCACAAACGACGCCGTAAACGAAATGCGATGCGGACGGACGTAGCCCAGCAGACGGCGAGTTACCGCGCCCACGGGGTAGCGCTCGGGGTCGCCGGGCTGGCGCGGGCCGTCACCCAAGTCGTTGAGGCTATCGTTGCCGGACACGTTGGCCGTCATCGTGGCGACCGAGCCGGAAGAAGTATACGGGTTCATTTAGCAGCCCTCCTTTGCGCAAGTGGATGCCGGGGCGCACGCGGCGCCTGAGGCGGGCACGGGGCTTGGGGCGAACGCGGGCGTCGCGCTCCCCTGCTGGCCCTCGAGCTCCTCGCGACGAAGCTGCGACTGGCAGATCTCGCGGTAGAGCTGGCAGCCCGCGTACAGCTCGTCGTGTGTGCCCAGACCCGCGACCGAACCGTGGTCGAGCACGCAAATCATGTCGGCATCGCGAACGGTCGAGACACGCTGGCTCACGATCACCGTGGTCAGTGGCAGCCCGCCCTCGGCGGCGCCGCGTACGCCGCGCTCGCGAATAGCGTGACGAAGTGCCGCATCGGTTTTAAAGTCGAGCGCCGAGGCGGAATCGTCCATGATCAGGATCTGGGGCGAGCCCACCAGAGCGCGCGCGATGGTCAGGCGCTGACGCTGTCCACCGCTGAAGTTCTTTCCGCCCGCCTCGACCGGAGCATCCAAGCCCTGCGGCTTGTTGCGCACGAACTCGCTGGCCTGCGCCATATCGAGCGCTGCCCACAGCTCCTCGTCGGTCGCGGACTCGTCGCGCCAGGTCATGTTGCTGCGGATCGTACCGCTCACGAGCGACGCGCGCTGTGGAACGGTCGCAACCACATGGCGCAGCTGATCGAGCTGCCAGGTACGTACGTCGGCACCCATCACGCTTACGCTGCCGACGCCCGCGTCGTACAGGCGCGGGATGAGCGAGACGAGCGTCGACTTGCCGCTGCCCGTACCGCCGATAATGCCGAGCGTTTTGCCCAGCGGGAGTTCCAGCGTCACATCGTTAACGGCATTGGCAGCGCCTGCGCCAAAGGAAAAGCTCGCGTGGTTAAAGCTCAGCGCGGGGACCGGGGCAGCGGCGCCCGCCGCACTCGGCTCGGGCAGGGCGACCGGCTGGTTGCCCTCGTCGGTGATGCTCGGCACGCAATTGAGTACCTCGTTGATACGCGACGCGCTGGCGCTCGCCTTGGTAAAGACCACAACCAGGTTGGCCACGTAGACGATGGAGGTGAGGGTCTGCGTCATGTAGTTGACAAACGCCATGACCTGGCCCTGCGTGAGCTCGCCCACGTTGACCTGAATGCCGCCCACCCACAGGATGGCGCACACGCCCAGGTTCATCACCAAAAACGTGACAGGGTTGAGAATCGACGAGAGCTTGCCGACCGCGATGGCGACATGCGCCTGGTCATCGGCGGCCCGGGCAAAACGCTCACGCTCGTGGTCTTCGCGCACAAACGCACGGACCACGCGAGCGCCCGAAAGCCCCTCGCGGCAGATAAGCGCGATGCGGTCGAGCTTTGCCTGCAGCTGCTTGTAGTACGGGATGCAGCGCGCCATGACAAACCAAAACACCAGGCCGATGGCGGGCGTGCAGATCAAAAAGATAATGCCGAGCTTAAGGTCGATGGCAAGAGCAGCGACCATGGAACCAACCGCCAGAAAGGGCCAGCGGATAAGCATGCGCACGCCCAGCGCCACGGCCAGCTGCACCTGATTGACGTCGTTGGTAATGCGCGTGATGAGCGACGGGGTGCCAAAACGGTCGAGCTCGGCATAACTCAGCTTGTTGATGTGCTGGTAGAGTGCGCCGCGAATGTCGGTGCCCATGCCCTGCGAGGTCAGCGCCGCCATCTTCTGGCAGACAAGCGTAAACGAGATGCCAATCACGGCCATGGCGCCAAGCAACATACCGTAGTGGACGACGGCGTTCACATCGTGCGCGCCGATGCCCTTATCGATCATCTGGGCAATCACCAGCGGCGTTAGCAGGTCAAAGATCACTTCGATCAGCTTGCACGCAGGGCCAATCACCATATACCGGCGAAACTTACCACCAAAACGCCTGAGCAGCTCAATCATAAAAAGGCGCTCCCTATCATCATCTCTCTTCAATCCGATTCATGATAGTACGGCGAGCCCTGAAGATGCGTAAGCAACTCGTTACAGAAGAGTCTTGAGCGGTGGTAAAAACGTCACTGTTTTGGCAAAGCCGGCGAGCGCCACCCAGAGCGAACAAGTTGGCATGAAAAAGGCAAGGCATAGACCTTCTGGTCATGCCTTGCCTTTTGAATGACAAATTGCCGCTCTGGGTGGCGCGCAGCGTCGAGCATTGCGCGGTTTGGTAAAACCGCGCAAAAATAAAGCCCGTGCGCTCGATGGATTCGGATGCCCGACAGAGGCTCCTTATGGCTGCTTCCTTCCGGACCTGACCAGATTCGGAACATGTCGTCATCCGAACCCATCGAACGCGCTAGGCGCTCGGTATATCTTACCCGCTCCCGCCCGCCACGGCAAGATAGCTAATTTGAGGCGGGGCTATTTTGACTACTTTTGACTACCCGGACGACCAGATTGGCAAAAGCTGTCAAAATAGCCCCGTCCCAAAAAAGACTGGTCTGGTGTTGCGCCACGAAAAGGGCCTATCTACTACGTTTAGGCCGTAGGGGTCGACCATAGCCAGCTTTTTCGATAATCAGCAAGCTGTCTACCTGCACTGATAATTGTCCTTGGGGGAAGCGGGCACTGCGGGGGCGCGTCAACAGCGCGCGATTTCCGCGTCGCAGCGCTACCCTGATGCTGAACGCCGGGACGATGACCCACTGACCTGCTGACGCCTCTTCGGCCGTCCTCAAATCCG
>CAVCKO010000028.1:0-31867 GCA_963602825.1 Treponemataceae bacterium
TGGAGAGAACGCTCCCGCAAACTGCCTCTTGACAACTTATAGGAGCGTCGGTTTTGTTGCGGTGCGCATTTTCGGTCAAGCTTTTCGTCAAGTGTTTGGTCAGCATCTGGTTTGCAGCCGGAGGCCTATTTTGCCCGCGCTGGTCGTGGCTGCCCACCCTCCTCGTAAGCTCAAATTGAGGTCCATCAGTTTGAGGAGGATGCCATGACTGACCACGCTTTTGACCGAGCAGAGCTGGCTGAAGCCGTCGGCAACGATATTGCCGACATGGCTCACTTTTGGATGCTGCGGAAGTTTCAATTCCTGGAGCCGGCACGCGAACAGTTCGAGGTCATTGTCGACCCGTGGCTCAGCTATTGCGAGGGGCCTTCTCAAAACGAAATCATGGCCTACAACATGGCGTTTACCGATTGGCTGCTGTTTGAGCGCCCCTATCGCCATGGCAAAACGCTGCTCGAGCTATATGTTGACGAGCCGCCGGCATCGCTTTCGCCTGCCTCGCTCAAGCGGCTCGAGCAGGTACGCGACACGCAGTATTTCTCGCGCTTTGGCATTTTGGACAAGAATCCTGCGTCCGGCATGGTCGTGCTGAAGGACACGCGCACCGATCATCGCTTTGATGTCTACGACCCGCATATCGTGCAAAAGGAGCATTGGAGCGACGGCGCGATTGCGGTGCGCCTCGCCTGCGTCGACGATGTCTGGCTTACGGCGGGACAGCTCTACCTGTATGACATCGCGCACCTGAACGACACGGCGGTCGACGGGCCGGGTGCGGTGCATCCCGAGGACCTGCAGGACGGCTTTGACACCTCGTGCATCAACTTCTTCTTGCGTCTGGTCCGCGACATCATGGGCGCCCAGGGGCGGTACGTAAAGTCGCTCAACATCTACGAGCAGGAGTGGGAGTAGGGGATGGGTGGTTGTCGCCTGCCCTGCCTTTTGCCTTTTTGTCTCGATCTGTAACGTTTGGGGACAAAAAACCAGTCTATCTGTTACAGATCGAGACGAATGCTTGGGCGCCGCTGGTTTGTCTAAATCTGTAACGTTTAGGGGCCTGGAGAACGTCTTACTGTTACAGATCGAGACGTTTGTCGGCGGCGGCAACAGCGGTGATGGCTCATTTGTCCGATGTGGTGGTGATGGAAGTGTCTAATACCGTTTTCAAATACAGGCATGCAACACGTAACACCTTGGCGCGGAATAGGATGCTTGCCAGGCTCACGGAGGCGGCTGAACAAGGCGTGCTGTTTGCGACGCACGACAATGCCGAGCTCATGTGGCTGCGGCGTCATGTGGGAACCGATGATATTGTGGAACCCGAGCCGTATTTGTTCTGCTTTCAACATGATTGGGGTGTACTGACGCCGGCGGAGCGAACGCTGCGTACCATCAAAGGGCTTGCAGAGTTTCATCCCGATTGGGCGTTTTGGGGTTATGACGCGGCACTTTTGTGGGGTCTGGAGGTGCCGAATGATCTGCTTGGGCCACGATATCTTGTTAAGACAGGTTGCTCGGTGCCGCTGAGTGCAGGATGTCGGCTGTTGCGTCCGCAGGCGGCGGGCGCACTTGAACAAGTCGACGGCGTGCAGACGACGTCGTTTTGGCGCACGGTGGAGGATTGCTTGCTGCGTGCGCCGTTCTCCTACGGGTTGGCGATTGCCGATTCTGCACTGCGGGCGAAAGGCGTATCACGTGGGGATTTGTGCGAGCGCCTCCGCGCCGATTGCGAGGGCAGGCGAGGGTATCGCAGGGCACAGGTGATTGCGTCGTATGCGGACGGGCTGTCTGAAAACGGCGGTGAGTCTCGGTTCCGAGCATTCTTTATTGCGTACGGCTTTCCGGTTCCGGAGCTGCAGGTGGAGTTTCGCGACCCGCTCGATCCGAGCCAGGTGTTTCGCGTCGACTATTTTTGGCGGCTCGAGGACGGGACGTGTGTCATCGGCGAGCTCGACGGAAAGGGGAAGTACACCTTGCAGAGCGGCGAGGGTCGGGAGTCGGTTGACCCATTCGTGGCAGAGCGTCAGCGGGAATCTCATCTGACGATGCTCGGACACAAGGTGCTTCGGTTTACGTTTGATGAGCTCAAGAATCCGGGGAAGCTGATCGAGAAAATGAGGCTGGCGGGTATTCCTCGGCAGGTTGAATTGGCTGAGGAGTGGAGATGCCAGTGGTATGGGCGCTGAGAGGTTTTGTCTCGATCTGTAACGTTTAGAGGTTGTTTGAGCTCGTAATTGTTACAGATCGAGACAAGCCGGTGAAACGTCGACCGAATGTCTCGATCTGTAACATCAAGGGGCCTAATAACCCTGTACCTGTTACAGATCGAGACATTTCCCTGGTGTCGCTGGGGTGGGACTGCAACGTGTTCCGTCTCCCCACATCCCCTCTTTCTTCCGTTAACCGATGCGTCTGCAGCAATCCAGCGGGACTAGGTGATAATGAACAAATGTTCAAGTTAATCGTGAGGGAGGAGCTCGATATGGCATCTGCCGATCGTCCCACATTGTTTATCAATGCGACCGTTCTGGATGGTTCGGAGCATATGGAGCCGCAGCCCGATATGGCCGTGGTCGTCGAGCGTGGCATCATCACCTGGATGGGACCGAGCGCTGTGGCCCAAGCTCCAGCGGGGGCCGAGGTCATCGACCTGGCAGGGGCGTATCTCATGCCGGGCCTCATCAATATGCACATGCATCTGTGCGGTTCGGGCAAGCCGGTCTCGGCGGGTGATGCGGGCGCGCTGATGAAGAAGCTCGACAATCCCGTGGGCCGTGCCATCGTCCGCCGCATCCTCAAGGGCAGTGCCCAGCAGCAGCTGGCAAGTGGCGTGACCACGGTGCGCGGCGCGGGCGACCCGTTGTTTGCCGACATTGCCGTGCGCGACGCTATCGACGCCGGCAAGTATCAGGGTCCGCGCCTGGTAGCGCCGGGAACGGGCGTCACGGTGCCGGGCGGCCATGGCGCGGGCTTGTTCGCCCAGGTGGCCAACAGCCCCGTCGAGGCAGCCGAGCAGGTGCGAGACCTGTATGCGCGCGGTGCCGATGTCATCAAGCTGTTCGTGACGGGCGGCGTGTTCGACGCGACCGAAGTAGGCGAGCCGGGCGTGCTGCGTATGCCGGCGGAGGTTGCCGCAGCGGCGTGCAAGGCGGCGCACGAGGTGGGCCTGCCGGTTATGGCTCATGTCGAGAGCACCGAGGGCGTGAAGGCCGCGCTTGAGGCCGGCGTCGATACGATCGAGCACGGCGCTCCGTTGACACCCGAGATCCTGGAGCTGTACCGCGGCGCCGCGGGCACGCAGCTCGAGGGACGTGCGCCCAGCGTTACCTGCACGATCAGCCCGGCGCTGCCGTTTGTATTGCTCGACCCGGAAAAGACCCATTCGACCGATACGCAAAAGAAGAACGGCGACATCGTGTGCTCGGGCATTATCGAGAGTGCTCGTGCGGCGCTGGATGCCGGCGTTAAGGTAGGCCTGGGTACGGACTCGAGCTGCCCGTTCGTGACGCAGTACGACATGTGGCGCGAGGTGGCGTACTTTGCCAAGTACGTGGGCGTGAGCAATGCGTTTGCGCTGCATACGGCCACGCAGGTCAATGCCGAGCTGCTGGGCCTGGGCGGCGAGGCCGGCACGATCGAGTGCGGCAAGGCGGCCGACATTCTGGTGACGCGTAAGAATCCGCTGGACGACCTGTCGGCGCTGAGCGAGCCAATGCACGTGATGTGCCGAGGCGAGCTGGTGCGCAAGCTGAAGGTCAAGCATATCCCTGAGGTGGACGCCGAACTCGACGCGATTATGGCTATGCCGGCAGAGGCGCTGGCCGAGGAGCTTGCCCGCGACGGCGTGGCGTAGGCACTGGCGTGACGGGGGCGACAGTTTTCGTCGAATGCTGTCGACCCACGCAAAAAAGCCGAGGTCTCAACACGAGACCTCGGCTTTTTTATCGAACAAATACTTAAGATTTGGGACAAACGGGACCTCGGACGTTTTTCCGGACCATGCCCCGGCGCTACGCCGCATGGCCCCTCTCCTCGCGATACTCCCTAATGGTCTTCCATCCTAGCTCCTTCTTGAGCTTGCCGTCCCTGTACCACTCGATATATTCGCCGAGCAGCCGGGAGAACTCGTCGAACGGCACGCCGGTCCAGTCCCTGCCCTCGAAGAAGTCGCACTTGAGCGTGCCGAAGAACCCCTCGGCGCGCGCGTTGTCGGGGCTCCGGGCCCTCCTCGACATAGAGCGCCTGACCCCGGGGCCGCACGCCTCGCGCCACTCGCGCCCCATGTAGACGGCGCCGCCGTCGGTGTGCACCGTGAGCGGCCGGTCCTCCGTCGGGCCGACTATCCCCACCAGGTCCCTGAGCATGCCGACCATCAGGTCCGAGTCGGCGTGCACCGAGACCCTCCAGCAGATCGGCCACCCGTCGAAGCAGTCGATCGCCGGCGACAGGTACGCCCTGTACCCGTCGAGCCTGAACTCGGTGACGTCGGTGACCACGAGCAGCCCGGGCGCGTCCGCGTGGAAGTCGTGCGTCCCATCCCCGCGCAGCGGGACGTTGGCCGGGCGCTCCGCGAGCTCGCCCCGGTAGCTGCAGTACCTCGCCCTCCTGCGCATCTGCGCCGCCTTGCGGGCGACCAGGCCCTCCTCGCGCATGATCCGGCGCACGACCTTCTCGGACGCGACGACGGGGGTCTCGGCGTCCCCGGGTGCGAGCGCCCGCCACGAGACGGGCTCGCCGGGCCCCCTCCTGAGGTCGGCGGTCACGGACTCGGGCCCGTAGGCCCCGCCGCTCGCCTCGAACGACGCGCGCACGCGCTCCCTGAGCGCGGCCTTGGGGTCGGGCCTCGAGATCCTGGACGCCTGGTCAAGATAGGTGCTCTTCGGGATCGACAGGGTCCTGGTCACGTCCGCGAGCCTCACCGCCGGCGAGAGCCTCCTCGCCGCCTCTCCCGCCCTGTGCTTCTCCTCGTTCGTCAAAGAGCCAGGGCCTGGTGCTTTTAGGACGTCCAACACCGCCAGGGCCTCGGCGAGCCTGACCTCGGCCTCGCGGGCGCGCTCGGCGGGGTCGTCGGGGAGCCCCTCCAGGCCCCAGTCCCGCCAGTCGGTCTGCTCCGGTGCCTCACCGTCGGCCCCTCCGCGCCCCGTCCTCTCCATCTTGCCCGCGCCCCCTTCGGCTCGACGCTTCCGCGGGGAGGCGGGCCCGGCACCCGCGCGCCTCGCGGCGAACGCGGGGCTGCCCTCGCCGTGCGAGCAGTGCATGCGCTCCGCCCGGTCGGGCATCTCGCGGGCGGTCAGCTCGCCCGCCTCCTCCAGCTTGAGCCAAGCATACAGGTTGTCCTTGTTCGGGAAAAGCGGCAGGCGCCTGCAGGCGGCGGGGGCGGACAGGCCGCTCCGGTGGAACTCCCAGAGAATCCCCTCGCGCTCCTCTTTCGTATACATCGGACTCCCTCCTGGACCCACATTGGGTCCGAGATTTTGTCCGAGGTCCCAACAAACCTGATTAATTTGTCCCACGCGTGGCTGCTAGGAGCGGGTTTCCATCTTGGCGTGGCACTTGGGGCAGGTGACGCGAATCTTGCCCTTGCCCTTGGGGACGGAGAGCATCTGGCCGCAGTTGGGGCACTTGAGGTAGGCCGTGGTCTTGCGACCCTTCCACATCTTCTTGGCCGTGCGCTTGGCGCGCTCCAGGTCCTCTTTGCTGGTGCCGGCTGCGCGCGAGGCGTTGGCCGCCGCAGCGCCGCCGCCCAGGCTGGCGACGAACTTGCCCAGACCGGGGACGTTCGCGGTCTGGGCGACAAAGGCGGCGTTTTCCTTGCGGCGAGCGTCGATGTTTTTGGACAGGCCACGCAGCACTCCGATCACGATAACGGCGATAGCAATCCAGCTGAGCCACTGGATGTGTGCGAGCGATCCAATCATCGCAAGAATGATGCCGAAAAAGCCGAGCACGATGGTGAGCTCGTCAGCGCCGTTGCGACCTTTCATAAAGTTATCCATGCAGATTACCTTTCATTCGATATGCTGCACGCCTTTATACCCCATTTGGTGCAATGGGGACAGGTTAATCTGCACCAATGTGGTGCAAACGTACCTGTCCCCATTGCACCTCTGGCGGCGCAAGTCTGTCCCCCATGCACCAAGATGGTGCAAAGTAACCTGACCCCAATGCACCAATTACTTGGCGAGTTTGTCAACGACGCGTTCGATTTCGGCGAGCTTTACGGCCTTGAGTTCCTCGTCTCCCGATTCGATGGCAGATGCGACGCAGCCCTCGATATGGGCCTTGAGCACATCGGCGTTGATGCGCGCGATGAGCGCCTGCGTGGCCATGAGCTGCGTGGAGATGTCGACGCAGTAGCGGTCCTCCTCGACCATCCGCAGGATGCCGTCGATCTGCCCGCGCGCCGTCTTGAGCATGCGGGTCACCGATTTATGGTCTGCCATCATGGCGAGTCCTCGTTTCTGGTCGATCTTCCGGATGCCCCTCAGAAGTTGCGGTGAAATACGGACTGTTTAAAGGCCTGGGGCGGCTCAACAGTCCGTATTTCACCGCAACTTCTGAGGGGGCAGGTGGCAGTTGCTAGGCGGCGGTTACGGACAGGGCGTGGAATTTCTCGCCCGCGCCCTCGACGGCGGCGGCGAGCTGCTCGGCTGTCACGGTGTCGGCGCACTCCACCTGGACGGTCTGGGTCTCGTGATCGGCATCGGCATCGGTCACGCCGGCCACGTTGAGCAGCGCGGTCTCCACGGTAGCATCGCAATGGCCGCACATGAGGCCAGCGGTCTTAATTACGTAGTTCATGATGGTCTCCTTTACATCGAGTATTAAGAGTTGCGGTGGAATACGGACTATAAAGCGGTTTAGCTCAGCATATTACGCCCTATTTCACCGCAACTGATGGATGGAAAGAACGTAAGCGCAAGGCATTGCTTACGACGCACACACTCGACAGGCTCATGGCTGCGGCGCCGAACATGGGCGAGAGTTGCCAGCCGGTGAGGGGGAAGAACACGCCTGCGGCCAGCGGGATGCCGATGCCGTTGTAGAACAGCGCCCAGAACAGGTCCTGCTTGATGTTGCGGATCGTGGCGCGCGAGAGCTCGATGGCACGGGCGACGTCCATGAGGTCGCTGCGCATGAGCACCACGTCGGCGCCCTCCTTGGCGATGTCGGCGCCGGTGCCGATGGCAAGGCCCACGTCGGCGCGGGCCAGGGCGGGGGAGTCGTTGATGCCGTCGCCCACCATGGCGACCTTGCCGCCCGCATCCTGCAGCTCGCGCACATGGCGCTCCTTGTCGGCGGGGAGGACGTCGGCGATGACCTGCTCGCTGGTAAGCCCCACGCGTCGGGCGATGGCCTCGGCCGTCACGCGGTTGTCGCCGGTGAGCATGCGCACGTCGACGCCGAGCGAGCGCAGCGCGGCGATAGCTCCGGCGCTCGTCTCCTTAACCTCATCGGCCACGGCAATGGTGCCGGCAAGCTCGCCGTTCTTGGCAAAGAACAGCGGCGTCTTGCCCTCGGCGGCAAATTGCTCGGCAAGGCCCGCGGGCACGGTGACCCCCAGCTCGTTCATCAGGCGCACGTTGCCGGCGGCGATGGCGTTCTGCCCCTCGCGCGCCGTGACGCCGCGACCGGGCACGGCGGTAAAGTCCTCGACCATGCGCGCGACGATCCCGCGCGTCTCACACTCGGCCATAATCGCCTCGGCCAGCGGGTGCTCGCTCTGGCGCTCCAGTGCGGCGGCAAGCTTCAGCAGTGCCTTCTCGCTCATGGCAGGCGTGCCGTCGGCGCGCGCTGCCACTACAATGTCGGTCACAGCCGGCTTGCCGCGGGTGACGGTGCCCGTCTTGTCGAGCACCACAGCGCCCACGTTGCGCAGGTTCTCCAGCGCCTCGGCGCTCTTAAACAGAATGCCCATCTCGGCGCCCTTGCCGGTGCCAACCATAATGGCGACGGGCGTGGCCAGGCCCAGCGCGCACGGGCAGCTGATCACCAACACGGCCACGGCGGAGGTGAGCGCCTCGTTTATGCTGCCGGTTAGTGCCATCCACGCCACAAAAGTTACGGCCGAGATCACAAACACCACGGGCACGAACACACCGGCGACCTTATCGGCCAGGCGGGCGATAGGCGCCTTGGTGGCATTGGCGTCCTCGACGAGCTGGATGATTTTGGCAAGCGACGTGTCGGCGCCCACGCGCGTGGCACGGAAGGTAAACGATCCGGTGCGGTTGACCGTGGCGGCGTTGACGGTGTCGCCGGCGGTCTTTTCCACGGGGATGGACTCGCCGGTGAGCGCGCTCTCGTCCACGGCCGACGCGCCCTCGAGTACCACGCCGTCGACAGGGATAGACTCGCCGGGGCGCACACGCAGGACCTGGCCGGGAAGGATGCTGTCGACGTCCACAGCGGTCTCGGTGCCGTCATCGGCAACGACGGTCGCAGTCTTGGGCGCCAGATCGATGAGCGCCTCGATAGCGCCGCCGGTCTTGGACTTGCTGCGCGTCTCGAGGTATTTGCCCACGGTGACGAGCGACAGAATCGTGCCCGCGCTCTCAAAGTACAGGTTGTCCATGCTCGTCATCATGGCCTCGTGGACCTGCCCGGCGGCCAGCTGGTCGGCCATGATAAACATGGCGTAGAGCGACCAGGCGATGGATGCGGTGGCGCCGACCGCGATGAGTGCGTCCATGGTGGGCGCGCCGTGCGCGAGCGACTTGAAGCCGTTGGTAAAGTACGCGTCGTTGACGTAGACGATAGGGATGAGCAGGACGAGCTCGGTAAGTGCGAGCGTCATGCTGTGGGTGTGGTCGGTGAAAATGCCGGGTAGCGGCCAGCCGAGCATGTGCCCCATGCCTATGTAGAACAGCGGGATGAGGAAGATGATTGAGACGATGAGGCGGGTGCGCATGGCGGAGGCGGTGGCCTCTAGCTTTTTGGTCGGCGACTCCATATGGGTGGCACCGGACCTGGCTTGTGCGCTGCCGTTTGGGGCGGCATCGGTGCGCATGCTGACGGGCGAGGCCGAGTAGCCCGCGCGATCGACGGCGGTGCAGATATCGTCGGGGGAGACCTGCGCGGGGTCGTAGTCGACCATCATGGAACCGGCGAGCAGGTTGACCGCGACGCTTTGGACGCCGTCGAGCTTGCTGACGGCGCGGTCCACATGCGCCTGGCAAGCGGCGCACGTCATGCCACCCACGTCGAACGTATCCTGAGCCATGGCTTCTCCTTTCTGTGACGTAGTGTCGGAAATGCTAACCTGCCGATACTATACACCCATACCCCCTGGGGGTGTCTAGTGGAAGTGGAAATGTATGACATTTCGCTACGGAAGAGGATGGCTAATCGGTCGTCGGTCGCTCCTGCCAAACATCTCAATCTGTAACATCTAACGGGAAAATAACCTCTAACTGTTACAGATCAAGACAAACATCTCGGCCGCAAGCCAATGTCTCAATCTGTAACAGTTAGACCAGTTTTTGCCGAGTTACTGTTACAGATTGAGACGTTGTCCGGCGGAGGGGCCTCCGTGCGCTCCCGTCATCTGTGGTTTACGTGGGGGCATGCAAAGCGCGGGTATACTAACCCGCGGCGAATCTGCTCCATCGCTTAGAGCTGCTGCGTCTGGACGGCGCGTGATAGGGCTGCCAAAGCGATCGCCAGCGTGCTGAGCAACGTCCTCTCTGTGCGCACCCGTTTTTGTATGTATTAGCGCACTACCAAGCACGCCCGCGCGGCCGCATGCCGTGCCCATTGCGCGTGCAGATAAGGAACAACAACATATGCGTAATTCTGTATCCGACGTCACGGACGCCGAGATTCTGGACGAGACCCGCGAGGCCATGACCCAGGCTGCCTTCGATGCTGCCGACGAGGCCAGCGCCGCCGAGACCGTCGAGTCCGCGACCGAGAACCTGCCCGCCTTTGACGAGCTGGGACTTTCGGACGAGATTCTTCGTGCCATCGAGAACCTGGGCTACACGGCGCCCACGCCCGTCCAGGCCGGCTCGATCCCCGTGGTGCTCGAGGGCCGCGACCTGCTTGCCGCCGCTCAGACCGGCACCGGCAAGACGGCCGCCTTCTTGCTGCCGACCATGAACAATCTGGAGCACATCGCTCCGCCCAAGCCCGTGCGCGAGCGTGGCGGCCGCAACCGCCGTCGCGGTGCCAAGAAGCCCGAGGGCAACGGCCGCGGCCCCGTGATGCTCGTCATCACCCCCACGCGTGAGCTTGCCCAGCAGATCGACGAGGTCGCCGGCAAAATCGCCGATGTCACCGGCCATGTTGCCGTGACCGTCGTGGGCGGCGTGAGCTACAAGCCGCAGACCGCGGCGCTCAAGTACGGCTGCGACATTCTGGTCGCCACACCGGGCCGTCTGGTCGATCTGATCGAGCAGGGCGCTTGCCACCTGGACGAGGTCAAGGTGCTGGTGCTCGATGAGGCCGACCGCATGCTCGACATGGGCTTTTTGCCCGCCGTTCGCCGTATTGTGCGCGAGACGCCTGCCGAGCGCCAGACGCTGCTGTTCTCGGCAACGCTCGACGAGGAGGCCGTGGGCGAGATCACCGACCTGGTGAGCGACCCGGCCCGCGTGGAGATTGCGCCCGCCACGTCGACCGCCGACACCGTCGACCAGTTTGTGTTCCCGGTGTCCATCGAGGCCAAGAACAACCTGCTGCCCGAGTTCCTCAAAAAGGAGGGCCCGGAGCGCACTATCGTCTTTATGCGCACAAAGCACCGCGCCGACAGCTGCTGCCGTCGTCTGGAGCGCAAGGGCATCAAGGCCGCCGCGATCCACGGCAACCGCAGCCAGGCCCAGCGCGAGCGCGCGCTTTCGGCCTTCCGCGACGGCACCGTTGACGTGCTGGTGGCAACCGACGTGCTTGCCCGCGGCATCGACATTAGCGACGTGCGCTACGTGGTGAACTTTGATGTGCCGGCAGAGCCGACCGACTATATCCACCGCATTGGCCGTACGGGCCGTGCCGGCGAGCTGGGCTGGGCGATTACGTTTGTGACCGAGCAGGACGTGGACGAGTTCTACGAGATCGAGAAGCTCATGGACAAGACGGCCGATATCTACGAGGCCGGCGACTTGCATGTAGGCCCCAACCCGCCCGCCGTCGACCCCGAGCGCGATCCTGCGGCCTTTAAGGTGAAGAAGAAGACCAAGCGCGGCAAGTCCAAGAGCAAGAAGAAACTCGAGCAGGCACGTCGCGACGGCAAGCGCAACGGCGATGACTACGGCGATGTAGCCGGTCGTTCCAACCGCGGTCGCGACGAGCGCCGCGGTGACGGCGAGCGCCCGAGCCGCCCCAAGCGCGGCGGTAAGACCCGCGTGCGCGAGGGCGTTCAGGCTCGCGTGGACGAGGCCGTGGAGAGCGTGGCTCGCGAGGTGGCTGCCGAGGAGCGCGCTGGTGCTGGTGCCGCTGAGCAGCCTGCGCGCGGCAACCGTGCCGAGCGCCGTGCCAAACAGTTCCAGGGCGAGGCGCATCGCCGTCGTCGTGAGGACGAGGACCGTGGCGGCCGTCGTCGTGTTGAGTGCGAGGACGAGGGCCGCGGTTCGCGCGGCGGCAAGCGCGGCTCGGGTGACCGTCGTCGCTCCGGTCGCGATGGCGAGCGTGGTGGCCGTGATGAGCGTCGCGGCGGCGAGGGTCGTGGCTCGCGTGACGAGCGTGGTACCCGCGGCGGCGAGCCCCGCGGCGGCAAGCGCTTTGACGAGCGCGGAGGCCGCGAGGGCGCCCGCGGTGGTGAGCGTCGCGAGGGCGCTCGTGGCAACGGTGGCCGCAGCGGCGCCGGTCGTTCGAATGAGTCGCGCGATCGTCGCGACCCGCGTGCCAGCCGCGATCGTCGCGATGACTGGCGTAACTACGACGACACCCGCGAGGAGCGTCGTGGCGGTTACCGCGGCGGACGTGGCGGCAACCAGGCCGGCTCCCGTGGCGGCCGTGCCGGCGGTCGCGATAACCGTGGCAGCTATGGCAACAGCCGTGGCGGCAAGCGCGGCGGCAGTTCCCGTCGTCCCGGCGACGGCGGCGGCAAGCGCAAATAACATACGCGACGCACGCTAACGCGAGGCGAACAGGGCCCCGAGCAACTACGCTCGGGGCCCTTTTTGGTGCAAGGGGGTCAGGTTTGTTTGCACCAGAGCAAGGAGTGTCCCCGGGTGTCGGCAGAAAAGGAACGTCCCTAAGTGCCGCCTGGATACCGTTTATCGGAGAAATAATACCGTTCGCCGTTCATAATGGTTATTCGGGCTTTGGGCTTGTCTACAATAATCCCCGTAAAAGAAATGCGGAAGGTTACCGAGTCCCTCGGACGTGGGCCTAACCAAAGTCTTTGAACGGATGCGTCTCTATGGATGCATTCGCTTGATTTTGGTTGGGCTATATTTATGAAGGGACATGCCACCATGGGTTTCTTTTCTCGCCTGATGGGCGGCTCGGATGAGCAGAAGACTGCAGCCTCCGAGTTCGAAATCCTCGCCCCTGTTTCCGGCGAGCTTGTTCACCTAGAAAAAACCAATGAC
This sequence comes from Treponemataceae bacterium, assembly GCA_963602825.1. GTDB lineage: Bacteria > Actinomycetota > Coriobacteriia > Coriobacteriales > Coriobacteriaceae > Collinsella. Next base: position 12,534 of record CAVCKO010000028.1, read on the forward strand.
CCCGCTTTTAGCAGCCGTGCCGTGGGCGACGGCGTTGCCGTGATCCCCAACGAGGGATGCGTGTGCGCTCCTGTCTCCGGTACCGTCGCGGCGCTGTTCCCGACTGAGCATGCGTTGGGCATCACGTGCGACGACAGCTCCGCTCAGGTAATGCTGCATATCGGAATCGACACCGTCAAGCTCGAGGGCAAGGGCTTCCATGCGCTTGTTGCCCAGGGCGATCATGTCGATGCGGGTCAGCCCCTCGTCGAGGTTGATTTCGATGTGGTTCGCGCCGCTGGCTTTGACCCCACGGTTTTTGTTATCGTGTGTGAGCGCCCGGAGAACTCTCTTCTTCGCGAGCACGCTTCTGGTCCTGTTGCTGTTAAAGAGCCTGTCGTCTGGCTTTCCGAGTAAGTTCTTGTGGTGGATGCCGTGGTTATCAAGCGAGTTTTCAACAATAACGTCGCAATGGTCACTTCGGACGATGACTCCGAGCTCATCGTCATCGGCCGAGGCCTCTGCTTTGGCCGTCATGCCGGCGATGCTATCGATGAGGCGTCGATAGAGAAGACCTACGCGCTGCAGGAGGGTACTTCGCAGGATTCGCGTACGATTGACCGCTTGGCTCATCTTTTGGAGTCCATCCCCACCGTCAACCTCGTGATTGCCGAGGACATTGTTCAGATGCTCCGTCGAGAGCTCAATGTTGATATCAACGACAAGATTCTCATTGCTCTCGCAGACCATATCAGCCTCGCTTTGGAGCGTGAGCGCAAGGGCGTCTCCTGTGAGAATCCGTTGCTGCTCGAGATCCAGCAGTTCTATCGCAAGGAGTATGCACTTGCGGGCCGTGCGCTGCAGATTATCAAGGAGTATATGGGCATCCAGATGAGCGAAGAAGAGCAGGGTTTCATTACGCTGCATATCGTCAACGCCACCATGCCGCAGCGCTCCGACCGTTTGATTGTTTCGGTCCAGCTTGTTCGTGACGTGCTTGCGATTGTTTCTGAGCGCTATTCTACGACCCTCGATAACACCTCGCTGCCTTACGAACGTTTCGTTCGTCACCTGCAGTTTTTCGCGCAGCGAGCGCTCGATCCTGCGGCCGGGCAAATCAATGGCGACGCGCTGTTCCGAATCGATGAAACGGCGTATCCGTGCGCATTCTCGTGCGCGGACGCCATAGCCGCCCACTTGTCGTCTACCTATAACGTTGTCGTTACCGATGCCGAGAAGAGTTATCTCGCATATCACATTGTTAACCTGCTTGGAGAACCTGGTCTCTAGGCATAACGTGCCCACACATCGATTGATATAAGGCAAGGCTCACGGTCTTGTCCAGGGCACATCTGTCTTAATTTGCGGAAAAGGAAGGGGAGTACCGCTATGACCGCAAAAAAGAAGTTCAATTTTAAAGCGCCGTTGGAGGTGTTCGCGAAGTCGATCGTTCAGCCGATGATGTATCTCTCGGTTGCCGGCATCCTGCTCATCGTGGGCATCATTCTGACCAACAAGACCATCTGCGCTTTGGTCCCCGTACTGGGCTCCGGTCCGTTCCAGCTTGTGGGCGCCGTTGTCTACCAGTCGCTGATGTTTATCATCAACAACCTCTCGATTCTGTTCTGCGTGGGCATCGCCGGCGCCATGGCAAAGAAGAACAAGGGCCATGCTTCGCTGATTGCCCTGATGTCGTTCTTCCTGTTCCTGCAGGCTAACAACATCGTGCTCAACGCCACCGGCTCTCTTGCCGAAGCGAACGGCATGCTCGGTCTTACCGGAACCGGCCAGGCCACCGTTATGGGCATCCAGGTACTCGATACCGGCGTGTTTGGCGGCATCATTCTTGGTTGCATCACCGGTGCCGTGTTCAACAAGTATTCGAACAAGCAGTTCCCCATTGCCCTTTCGATGTTCTCGGGCGTTCGCTTCCCGTTCCTGATCATGATCATCATTTCCTGGATCATGGGCGCTGGCTTCTGCATCGTTTGGCCTCCGGTTCAGGGTGCCATCTCCTCCGTTGCCGGCATCATTAAGGAATCGGGCAACGTCGGTCTGTTTATCTACGGCATGCTCAACAAGCTGCTCGTTCCCACCGGTCTGCACCACCTCATCTACACCCCGTTCCAGTTCTCCGATGTGGGTGGCACCCTGACGCTGGGTGATCAGGTTATCGCCGGTGCCTACCCCATCCGTGTCGCCGAGATGGCAATGACGGGCCAGCCCTTCTCCGATAGCACCTACTTCAACAGCTACACCTTCAACAACCTGTGGCCCTACATCGGCATCGGTCTCGCCTTTATCTTCACCGCTTACAAGGGGAACAAGGATAAGACCAAGGCCGTTATCATCCCGCTGATCATCACCGCCGTGCTCTCCTGCGTGACCGAGCCCATGGACTTCCTCTTTGTCTTTGCCGCTCCCGTGCTCTTTGTCGTTCACTCGGTTCTTTCCGGCATCTTCCTGGTTCTGCTCAAGGTCCTCTCCGTGCCCGCTTCGACTGCAGGCGGCATCATCAACATCGTGGTCTCCAACCTGGTCCTCGGTGTCGACAAGACCAACTGGCCGGTCATGCTGGTGCTCGGAGTCGTCAACGCCGCTCTGTACTTCTTCCTCTTCACCTTCCTTATTAAGAAGCTCAACCTCCACACGCCTGGTCGCGAGGAGGAGTCCGAGCTCGCCGAGTCCGTTGCCGAGGGCGAGGCCGCCGCGTCTGTCGCGGTGAAGCAGGGCGCTGTTGCCGCAGCTCCCGCAGAGGGCGTCGATGCAGGTGTTGCCGACCTGGTCGCAGGTCTTGGCGGCAAGGACAACATCGAGGAGCTCGAGAACTGCTTTACGCGTCTCCGCGTGAACGTTAAGAACCCGGACCTCATCAATGAGGACCTCATTAACCACGTGCCTAACAGCGGCATCAACCGCAACGGCAATAATATCCAAATCATCTTTGGTATGAAGGTCGCCGAGATGCGCGACAAGGTCGAAAACGCAATTGAGAAGGAGCAGTAAACAATGATCATTACTCTGTGTGGTGGCGGATCCACCTTTACCCCCGGCATCGTCAAGTCCATCGCTCTGCGCAAGGACGAGCTCGACGTTGACGAGATTCGTCTGTACGACATCAACGAGGAGCGTCAGCGCAAGATCGGCGTGCTCGTGGACTGGATTTTGCACGAGGACCTCGGCCTGGACATCAAGCTCACGGTGACCACCGACAAAAAGACGGCTTTTACCGACGCGAGCTTCGTGTTTGCCCAGATGCGCGTGGGTGGCTACGCCATGCGCGAGCAGGACGAGAAGATTCCGCTGCGTCACGGCTGCGTGGGTCAGGAGACTTGCGGTTGCGGCGGCCTTGCCTACGGCATGCGCACCATCTTCCCCATGGTCGAGCTGATCGATGACGTTGAGAAGTACGCCAAGAAGGACTACTGGATTCTCAACTACTCCAACCCTGCCGCCATCGTCTCCGAGGGCTGCCGCGTGCTGCGCCCCAACGCTCGCATCATCAACATCTGCGACATGCCGATCGCGATCATCGACGTGGTTTGCGCTGCGCTCGATATCGAGAAGAAGGATGTCGAGTACGATTACTTTGGCCTCAACCACTTTGGTTGGTTCACCTCGATCCGCCACAAGGGCGAGGAGGTCCTGCCGCAGCTGCGCGAGTACATCAAGGAGCACCAGATCCTGCTGCCCGACTCCTACCTCAAGGGCATGGGCTCGCTCATGGCAAAGAAGCCCGAGGAGACCGCCGACGAGCACCCCGAGCAGAATCGCCACACCAAGGGCAGCTGGTACTACGTCTGGAAGGGCGAGTACGAGATCATGGAGTGCTTCCCGGAGTACCTGCCCAACACGTATCTGAACTACTACCTGCAGCAGAAGGAGTTCGTCGAGCATTCCAACCCCGAGCGCACCCGTGCTAACGAGGTTGAGGAGACGCGCGAGAAGAACCTCTTCGACGGCATCGACCACTACGAGAAGACGGGCGAGATCGACGAGAGCACGTTCTATGCGGGCAGCCACGGCGACTGGATTGCCGACCTGGCTATCGCTCTGAAGAACGACACCAAGCAGCGCTTCCTGGTCATTTGCGAGAACAAGGGCGCTATCCCCAACATGCCCTACGACGCCATGGTCGAGCTGCCTGCCTACATTGGCAAGAACGGCCCCGAGGTCATCAGCCGCGACAACATTCCTCTGTTCCAGCAGGGCCTCATGATGCAGCAGCTGAACTCCGAGAAGCTTGTGGTCGAGGCTACGATCGAGGGTTCGTACGAGAAGGCACTTAAGGCCTTTACGCTCAACAAGACCGTGCCGTCGATGAAGGTCGCCAAGGAGGTTCTCGACGACATGATCGAGGCCAACAAGGGTTACTGGCCTGAGCTTAAGTAAAAACAACAGGGTCGCTGACCGCATACCTTGAGCAATGCCCCGTCCACGTGATTGCGTGGGCGGGGCATTGTCATTTGGTAACGCGTTTTATCAAATATGGCATTTATCTGCGGTAATGTTCTTTTTCACCGCTGAGGGTGACATTTTATACCGCCTGCCGAACCGTGTGGAGACCTAACAACTTTTTAGGTCAGTGTTGTGCGTGTAGCATTTTTGCCCGGCCTCGCCTCCGGGCTGCCATGTGAGAGGGGATCTTATGGCACGACTGCACGTAATGGAACGCAGCCACGCTCAGGCCGTCATGGACGATCTGCACGATGCGCTTGGACGCCGTCTGGCGGTGAGTTCGCTCGCCCCGTGTCCCGTTGAGTTTACGGCAGCGCTCGTCAACCTGTGCTCCACCCAGAGCTGCGGCAAGTGCACGCCCTGCCGCGTGGGCCTGAGCGCGCTGAGCGATCTGCTCGCCGATGTGCTCGAGGGCCGCGCCGACGAGTCCACACTCAACTTGATCGAGCGCACCGCCCGCACCATCTATCTTTCGAGCGACTGCGCCATCGGTTACGAGGCCGGCGCTATGGCGCTTACAGCTATCCGCGGTTTCCGCGACGATTTTGAGCACCACATCCGCGAGCACTCCTGTGGCTTTGACCGCGAGGCCCGCGTCCCGTGCGTCTCGGGCTGCCCGGCGCACGTCGACATTCCCGGTTACATTTCGCTGGTCGAGGCCGGCCGCTATGCCGATGCCGTCAAGGTCATCCGCAAGAACAACCCGCTGCCGCTCGTTTGTGGCCTGGTGTGCGAGCATCCCTGCGAGATGCACTGCCGTCGCGGCATGGTCGACGATCCCATGAACATCCTCGCCCTCAAGCGTTTTGCCGTTGAGCACAGCGACCTCAATGATTATAAGCCCAGCGTGGCTGACAACACCGGCAAGCGCATCGCCGTGATTGGCGGCGGCCCGGCCGGCCTTTCCTGCGCCTACTACCTGGCCGTGATGGGCCATAAGGTGACGATCTTTGAGCAGCGCCACCACCTGGGCGGCATGCTGCGCTATGGCATTCCCAGCTACCGTCTGCCGCGCGAGCGCCTGCAGGCCGAGATCGACTGGATTTTGAGCGCCGGCATCGACGTGGAACTCGACCACTCCGTCAACGGCGAGGAGCTTGCCCGCCTGCGCGACGAGTTCGATGCCGTCTACCTGGCCATTGGTGCCCACAGCGATAAGAAGCTCGGCCTTCCGGGCGAAGAGGCGCTCGGTGTGGAGTCGGCCGTCAAGATGCTGCGCGCCATCGGCGACGACGAGCTGCCCGACCTGAGCGGCCAGCGCGTGTGCGTCATCGGCGGCGGCAACGTGGCCATGGATGTGGCGCGCTCTGCCGTGCGCTGCGGTGCCGAAAAGGTGAGCATCGTCTACCGCCGTCGCATCTGCGACATGACGGCCCAGGATGCCGAGATTGCCGGCGCCCAGGCCGAGGGCTGCGAGGTTCTGGAGCTCACGGCCCCGCTCGCCATCGAGACGGGCGAGGACGGTCGCGTGAGCGGTCTGCGCGTGCAGCCGCAGATTATCGGCGAGCCCCGTCGTGGGCGTCCGGCCCCGCGTGCCGCCGCCACGCCCGAGCGCGTCATTCCCTGCGAGCGCGTGTTTGTGGCCATTGGCCAGGACATCGATTCCAAGCCGTTTGAGGACATGGGCATCGCCTGCAAGTGGGGCCGCATCGTCACCGATTCGGATGGCGCCGTGCCTAACTTCGATGGCCTCTTTAGCGGCGGCGACTGCCAGACCGGTCCCGCCACCGTCATCCGGGCCATCAACGCCGGCCGCGTTGCTGCGGCAAATATCGACCGCTACCTGGGCTTTGACCACAAGATTAAGCTCGATGTTGAGCTGCCGACCGTCCAGTTTAAGGGCAAGCACGAGTGCGGCCGTTGCGAGCTGGGCGAGCGCGAGGCCGGCGAGCGTATTCACGATTGGAATCTGGTCGAGCAGGGCCTTACCGAGGAGGAGGCACGCCAGGAGGCAAGCCGCTGCCTGCGTTGCGACCACTTTGGCTTTGGCGCGTTCCGCGGAGGGAGGAACCTGGAATGGTAGAGCTCAACAACCCCACTGTCAGCGACAACACCGAAAGCGGAGCACTCAACATGGTCAAGCTCACGATCGATACTTGCGAGGTCGTGGTGCCCGAGCACACCACGATCTTGGATGCGGCCAAGTCCGTCGGCATCCAGATTCCTACCCTGTGCTACCTGCGCGATCTAAACGAAATCGGCGGCTGCCGCGTGTGCGTGGTCGAGGTCGAGGGCTGCGACCAGCTGGTTGCCGCCTGCAACAACTACGTGCTCGACGGCATGGTGGTCCACACCAACAGCCCCAAGGCCCGCGAGGCCCGTCGCACCAACGTGCAGCTGCTGCTGTCCCAGCACGATTCGCGCTGCACGAGCTGTGTGCGCAGCGGCAACTGCAACCTGCAGACCATCGCCAACGATCTGGGCATCTTCTATCTGCCGTACGAGCAGCACCTGGCGCGTGAGGGCTGGGACTTCGATTTCCCCATCATCCGCGATAACGACAAGTGCATCAAATGCATGCGCTGCATCAAGGTGTGCGAGAGCGTGCAGGGCCTAGGGATTTGGGACCTGACCAACCGCGCCACGCATACCGCTGTGGGTACCCGCGGGCGCGTGCCGATCGGCAAGACCGATTGCGTCGCATGCGGCCAGTGCATCACGCATTGCCCGACGGGCGCACTGCGCGAGCGCGACGACACCGAGACCGTGTTTGACGCGCTCGCTAATCCCGACAAGATCGTGCTGGTGCAGATCGCGCCGGCCGTGCGTAGCGCCTGGGGCGAGGAGCTCGGCATTCCGCGCGAGGAGGCCACCGTCGAGTGCCTGGCTTGCGCGCTGCGCCGCGTGGGCTTTGAGTACGTGTTCGATACCGATTTCTCGGCCGACCTCACCATTATGGAGGAGGGCTCCGAGCTGCTCGAGCGCCTGGGTAAGGCTGCCAAGGGCGAGGGCGACAGCCGCGGCTGGCCCATGTTCACGAGCTGCTGCCCGGGCTGGGTACGCTTTGTGAAGGCGCGCTACCCCGAGTTTGTCGACAGCCTGTCCACGTCAAAGTCGCCGCAGCAGATGTTCGGCGCCATCGCCAAGACCTACTATGCCAAAGTGCTGGGCGTGGAGCCCGAGCGCCTGTTCGTGGTGTCCGTGATGCCGTGCACGGCCAAGAAGGCCGAGTGCGCGCTGCCGAGCATGGTGGGCGAGGGCGGTGCGCCCGACGTTGACGTTGCGCTGACGGTGCGCGAGATGGCACGCATGATCCGCGCGAGCCACGTGAGCGTGGACACGCTGGTCGAGGAGCCGCTCGATACGCCGCTGGGCTTTGGCACGGGCGCGGGCGTGATCTTTGGCGCCACGGGCGGCGTGATGGAGGCCGCCGTGCGCTCGGCCTATTACCTGGTGACGGGCAAGAACCCCGACGCCGACTTCTTTACCGATGTGCGCGGCCTGGACGGCTGGAAGGAGGCCGTGGCCGATATCGATGGCACCAAGGTGCGCGTCGCCGTGGCACACGGGCTGGGCAATGTTGCCCGTCTGCTCGACGCGATTCGCGACGGCCGCGTGAGCTATGACTTCGTCGAGGTTATGGCATGCCCGGGCGGCTGCGTCGGTGGCGGCGGTCAGCCCATCCACGACGGCTGCGAGCTGGCAGCCGAGCGTGGCCAGGTGCTCTGGGGCCTGGATGCCGCTGCGGACATTCGCTTCTCGCACGAGAATCCCGATGTCCAGGCGTGCTACCGCGAGTTCTTGGGTGAGCCGCTCTCGCCGCTGGCCGAGGAGTTGCTGCATACCGACCATCACGCATGGGCGATGCCTAACGAGGGGGCGTGCTAGCGATGTGCGCGTTTAATGTTGAGATGTCGCGCCGGGGGTTTGCCTCGGCGCTCGCCGCGGGCGCGCTGTCGCTTGCGCTCGCGGGCTGTGGCGGCGGGGCTGCCGGTGCCGGGTCCGCCGCGGGCTCGGCTGCCACGGACGGCGCCGGTGCTGCTGCGGAGCCGGTCGAGGTGCACGTCGCCTCGCTCAAGGGGCCGACCTCGATTGGTCTGGTGCAGTTTATGGACCGGGCGGCCGATGGTGCCACGGACAACGAGTTCGACTTTGCGATCAACACTGCCGCCGACGAGATTGTGCCCAAGGTCATTCAGGGCGATATCGACATTGCCCTGGTGCCCGCCAACGTGGCGAGCGTGCTCTACAACAAGACCGAGGGTGCGGTGCAGGTCATCGACATCAACACGCTGGGTGTGCTGAACGTTGTGACGGGCGACGCGAATGTGGCCTCGTTTGGCGATCTGGCGGGTCGCACCGTCTACATGACGGGCAAGGGCACCACGCCAGAGTACGTCATGAACTTCCTGCTGGAGCGCGCGGGCCTGACCGGTCAGGTGACGCTCGAGTTTAAGAGCGAGCCCACCGAGGTGCTGTCGGCCCTGCTTGCCGACCCGTCCGCCGTGGGCGTGCTGCCCGAGCCGTTCAAGACCGCCGCCATCGCAAAGAGCGAAGGCAAGCTGTCGGCGCCGGTAAGTCTGACCGATGTGTGGGATGAGCTGGCGGGTGACACTGGCTCGCGCCTGCTGACGGGCGTGACCGTGGTGCGCCGCGCGTTTGCCGAGGAACATCCCGAGGCCGTGGCGGAGTTCTTGCGCTGCCATGCGGCGAGCGTGAAGGCCGTCAATGCGGCGCCGGCGGACTGGGCGCAGGCCGTGGTCGATGCGGGCATCGTGGATAACGCCACGATTGCCGAAAAGGCGATTCCCGGGTGCATGCTCGTGTGCCAGACGGGGAAGGATATGAAGGCGGCGCTCGGTGGGTACTTACAGGTGCTGGCCGATGCGGACGCGAGTGCCGTGGGCGGCAAGCTCCCGGCCGATGATTTCTACTACATGGAGTAGCCCGTGCGTGCGTTTGCTCGACAAATGACAGAGCGTATGAAGGCGGCGGCGGCAGCAGGTGCCGTCGCCGCCTTTTGGCTTGCCGTGTGGGTCTTCGCGGCGGCGCTGGTGGCGCAGCCACTGATCTTGCCGGGGCCGGGTGCTGTTGCCTTGGCGCTGCTGCGCCTGGTGTGCGATGGCGGTACCTGGGCGATTTTGGTGGGCTCGGGCGCGCGGATACTGGGCGGGCTGGCGCTTGCCGCGGTGTGTGGTGGCGTGCTTGCCGGGATTTCGTCACGGTTGCGGGCGTTTGCGCGCCTGGTGGCTCCGGCACTTTCGTTTGTTAAGGCGACGCCGGTTGCCTGCGTGGTGGTCCTGCTGCTCATTTGGCTGGGATCGGAACGCGTGAGCATCGCCGCGGTCTTTTTGATTGCGCTGCCGGGCGTGTATTTTTCGCTGGCCGAGGGCTTGGCACAGGTGAATAAACCGCTGGAGCAGATGTTCCGTCTGCATGGCGTGCGCGGCTGGCGCCTGTTTTGCGCCCATACCTGGCGCGAAGTCCTGCCGTTTGTGCTTTCGTGCGCCCGCGCCGTGATCGGCATGAGCTGGAAGGCCGGCGTGGCAGCCGAGCTGATCGGCATGGCGGTGGGCACCGTGGGCGAGCGCATCTATCAGGCAAAGCTTTTGATTGAGACGGCTGATTTGCTGGCGTGGACCGTGCTGGTCGTTGCCGCCTCGTGGGCGTGTGAGCGCGTGCTGGTGTGGCTGCTGCGGGTTTCGGGACCCGTGGCGTGGCGCGCGGCCGTGCGGGCGCATGGGCATGGACTGCGCGGGCGTGCGGGGGCTGCGAGCGATGGCGCCGCAGCGGAGCTTGCGCTTGCCGTGGGCGATCGTGCGCCCTGGGCGCCGGCGCTGGATGGTCTGGTGCTCAACGTGCCTGCGGGTGGGCGTATCTGCGTGATGGGCGCTTCGGGCATGGGCAAGTCGACGCTGCTTTCGTTGGCAGCGGGGGAGTGCGCGCCGTGCTCGATGGTGTTTCAGGATGCACGCTTGGTAGAGGGCAGCTCGGCTTTGGATAACGTGCTGGTGTGTGCCGATGCGCGCGTGGATGCTTCGAACGCTACGACCTTGCTGCGCCGGTTGGTGCCGGGAATCGACGTGCATGTTCGCGTGGCTGAGCTTTCGGGCGGGCAGCGCCGTCGTGTCGAGATCGCTCGAGCCCTGCTGTGTGGCGGCTGTGCCGTCATTCTGGATGAGCCCTTTACCGGCCTGGACGCCGCCGCGCGCGATGCGACGGCCGAGGCCGTGCTAGACCTGCTCGACGGTCGCACGCTCTTGCTCGCCACGCACGATGTCGTCGACGTTCAGGCCCTCGATATCTCGGACATCATCACGCTCTAAATACTAACTGAGCAACAAAATGATTCGTTTTCCTCCGTCCCCATGGGGTCGGGTGTGGTATTCTATCTGCGGGGTAATACTTAGGAATACCAAGTAATACCAACGCCGCAGAAACAAACTCCAGATGCGGGCCAATCGGGTTGCCTTCACAGCCCGTCGCCCAGCCGCGTGGCCCGCATCTATCCGCACTACCGTCGTTTCAAAAAGGAAGCGCCATGGCAGAACACATGACCCCCGTAGTCGCGAAGGTCTTGCCCGAGGAGAAGGCAGCCTTCGCGGCGGCAACTCAGCTCGTGGGCACCACGCCGTCCAACGCCATCCGCATGTTTATCGCCGCGTTCAATCGCTGCGGCACCTTCCCGTTCGACATCTCGCCCAACGGGGCTTTTGGCACTGCGCCCGATTCTCATCAATAAGTGATCCGTTTTCCTCCGTCCCCATGGGATCAGCTCTCTGCCGAGTTGTGGTAGAACTAGGGAACGGTTTTGAGGAGGTTGGCATGCTCAATGCGATGATTTGGGCGCTTGCCTGTTTTGGCGTCGTCGCTGTCGATATTGCCCTGAGCGTCGTTTTGTTCTCCGCCCTTGGCGTCGCATCGGTGTTCATGGGTTTTTCGATCGATGACCTCGACATTCAATTGCTTCAGGCCGTCGCGCAGACGGCATCGTTTTTGATGGCGCTGCTGTGGTGGCGTTATCTGTGGCCGCGTTCGTTTATGGCACGCCGGCAAAGCGCGCATCCGCTCGGCGGGGGAGCGCGTGGAGCGTGGAAACGTATTGCCTGCGTTATCGTGATTGGCCTGGCCCTGCAGGTGGTCGTTGGCTACGTGACCGACGCCGTGCTGTCGCTGCTGCCCGATGCCGCGGCCGACTACAGCGAGCTTGTCGAGGAAACAGGCATGGGCGACACCAGCTATCTAGCCGTGCTGACCACGGTGCTCGGCGCCCCATTTTGTGAAGAGTTGCTGGTGCGCGGCATTATTTTTGAGTTTTCGCTCCGAGCGTTTAATCCGCAGTGCCACCCACTTTGGAAACGCCGGCGTCGTGCGAACGCGCAGGACGGCGCCATGGTGCCCTGGGCGGCCCCGAGTACCTGGGGCATCGCTGCGGCTATCGTGCTGCAGGCTGCCATCTTTGGTTTTATGCACATGAACTGGGTACAGGGCTGCTATGCGGGCGCCGCCGGCCTCATTTTTGGTTGGGTGCTCGTGACGACCGGAAAGCTCCGCTACACGATTCTGCTGCACTTTGCCTTTAATGCCGGGTCGTATCTCATGACGTTGCTCTGGTTTGTGAACACGCCGTTCGACGTGGCAATTACGGTTGCGATCGCCGGCGTCATCCTCGTTGAGGCAATGCGCTCGCTGCGCCATGCGTGTGGGATGGACGCAGCGAGCGCACCGCTGCCCTAGTTGCGGCGTCCGCCGCCGTTGGCGCCCTGACGTCCCTGGGCTGCACGATTGCGCCCGGCGGTGTTCTGCGCGCGCGACATGCCGCCGTGGCCCTTGCTGCCCTTGGGCCCCTTGCCGGCCCCGCCAGCGCCGCCATGTGGTTTGCCGCCCTTCTTGCCGGTTCCATGCCCACCGCCAGCAGATGTCTCGCCCGGGCGCGGGGGCACGGGACGAATCAGGCAATGCTTGGTGTAGCCAATCAGATCGCGGCGGCCGGCCTTTTCCAGTGCCTCACGCACAAGCTTGTAGTTCTCGGGCTTGCGATACTGGATGAGCGCACGCTGCATGGCCTTCTCGTGCGGGTCGCGGGCCACGTAGATCGGCTGCATGGTGCGTGGGTCCACGCCGGTGTAGTACATGCAGGTCGACATGGTGGACGGGGTGGGGTAGAAGTCCTGCACCTGCTCGGGCATGTAGCCCATGTCGCGCACGGCCTCGGCAAGGTCCACGGCTTCCTTCATCGTCGAGCCGGGGTGGCTCGAGATCAGATACGGCACCACGTACTGCTTGAGTCCGTATTCGCGGTTCAGGCGTTCAAATTTACGGCAGAACGCATCGTAGACGGCGCGGCTCGGCTTGCCCATCACACTCAGCACCGCATCGCTCACGTGCTCGGGCGCTACGCGCAGCTGGCCCGAGACATGGTGTTCCAGCAGCTCGCGCAAAAACTCGTCCGAGGCGTCGGCCATGGTGTAGTCAAAGCGGATGCCGCTGCGGACGAAGACCTTCTTGACGCCCGGCAGCTGGCGCAGGTCGCGCAACAACTGCGTGTAGCCGCTCTCGTCGACCACCATGTTCTTGCACACGCTCGGCCACAGGCAGCGCTTGTTCTTGCACACGCCGTGCTTGAGCTGTTTGTCGCAGGCGGGGCGACTAAAGTTTGCCGTCGGTCCGCCTACGTCGTTGATGTAGCCCTTAAACTCGGGATCGCGCGTGAGCAGTTCGGCCTCGCGCATGATCGAATCGTGGCTGCGCATCTGCAGCACGCGACCCTGGTGGAAGGTGAGGGCACAAAACGAGCACTCACCAAAGCAGCCGCGGTTGGAGCTAATGGAAAACTTGATCTCGGCAAAGGCCGGTACGCCGCCCGCCGCGTCGTAGTCGGGATGCCAATCGCGTGCGTAGGGGAGCTCGGCCACCTCGTCCATCTCATCGGTCGTTAACGTCGCCGACGGCGGGTTCTGCACCACATAGACGCTGTTGGGGTAGGGTTCTACCAGGCGATGTCCGGTGATGGGGTCCATATTCTGCTGCTGCACGTTAAAGCTGCGCGCGTAGTTGAGCTTGTCGGCGGCAAGGTCGTCCCAGCTGGGCAGCAGGTCGTAGTCGTAGACCTCGTCGAGCGAGTTGGTGCGGTAGACGGTGCCGTTGATATAAGAGATCTGGTCGACGGGCAGCCCGGCATCGAGCGCGTCGGCGATCTCGACAATCGCGTGCTCGCCCATGCCGTAGATGAGGATGTCGGCGCCCGAGTCGAGCAGTACCGAGCGCTTGAGCTTGTCCTGCCAGTAGTCGTAGTGGGCCAGGCGGCGCAGGCTTGCCTCGATACCGCCGATGATGATGGGAGCGTCCTTGAACGTCTGGCGGATGAGGTTGCCGTAGACCGTGACGGCACGATTGGGACGGCGCCCCTCCTCGCCACCGGGAGTATAGGCGTCGGTGTGGCGGCGGTGCTTGGTCACCGAATAGTGGTTGACCATGGAGTCCATGTTGCCGGCGCTGACCAAAAAGCCCAGGCGCGGCTCGCCGAGCACCGTGATGCTGGCGGGATCGGTCCAGTCGGGCTGGCAGATGATTCCTACCTTGTAGCCGTGCGCGTCGAGCACGCGGCTGATGATGGCCATGCCAAAGCTCGGATGGTCCACGTAGGCATCGCCGCAGATGTAGACAAAGTCGCACTGGTCCCAGCCGCGTGCGTTCATGTCGGCGCGGCTGACGGGGAGGAACTTGTCGCGGCCCGGTCGCCAGGGGCGGGCGGGCGCTGCTGGAGTATGAGTGGTGTGCCCACCCTGCGCCTTGCCGCCGCGCTTTTGCTGCTGGCCCTGTTTGCCCTGTTGACTGCGCTGGTTGTTCTGAGCGTGCTGAGGCTTTTTTGCCACGATCCCTCCCGGTGTTTGTATGCTGCACGTAATTGTAACCAGTCTTTTTGGGACGGGGCTAAAAAGACTGGTGGAGTACGCGAGGCGTCGGGCATCGGGTGTGGCGCCGCGCTCACGGTTTGTTTCCAGACTGTGTATCTGCGCATTGGGAGACCCGTCTCGTGGGCGCGCCATGTTGTCAATGGGTTACAGTATGAACGGCGGCTATGTTTCCGCCAACGCACGAGAGGGTCGTCAACAAGGAGGATGCACGACGATGCAACGTGCCAAACAGATATCGGAGTCTATTGAGCTGGGCATCATCTTGGCGCTCGCCGGTGGCTTTATGGACGTCTATTCGTACATAGGGCGCGACCATGTTTTCGCAAACGCTCAGACGGGCAACATCCTGCTCGTGGGTGTAAGCATCTCGGAGGGCAACTGGGCGCTGGCGGGACGCTATTTCTTCCCCGTGGTGTCGTTTGCCGTGGGCATTATGCTTGCCGACCTGGTTCACGAGCGGTTTGGCAGTGTGATTCACTGGCGCCAGGTGACGGTGTTCTTTGAAGCCGTCATCTTGCTGGGCGTGAGTTTTATTCCCGGTGGCGATTTCAACCTGCTCGCCAACTGCCTCACTTCGTTTGCCTGCGGTATGCAAGTCGAGAGCTTCCGCAAGATCCACGGTCACGGCATCGCCACGACCATGTGCATCGGCAACTTGCGCAACGCGCTGCAAAACGTGGATGATTACATCATCACCCACAAGCGCGGCTTTTTGGAAAACGGCCTGCTGTACTTTGGCGTGATCTTTACCTTTGTGTTTGGCGCTGTGCTGGGCAACTGGTGTATTGAGCGCATAGGCCTGCACGCCATCGTCGTGGCGAGCGTGCTGCTGTTTGTCGCGTTTGCCATCATGTTCATCGACCGCGAGCGCGACTTGCGTTTTCGCTGGAAGGTTGCGGCCGAGGCTTGGAAAGAGGGCTGTCGAAAGTAACCGAATGCGGCAGAGGGGCCGTCCCTTTGCCGCATTATTTTTTCATCTTCTGTTGAAACGCTTTAACAATTTGACGTTCTCACGTGTTTTTCGTTTCAAAAGCGTTAGGATGGGACTCATAGCGTGGGGCGTAATGGGTGCCCCGCACACGATGGGAGGCTATCAATGGCTAATCGTTTCGTTCTCAACACCATTTCTTATCATGGTTCCGGCGCCATCAAGGAGATCCCCGGTGAGCTCCAGCGTCGCGGCTACAAGAAGATCTTCGTCTGCTCCGACCCCGATCTGGTTAAGTTTGGCGTTACCGCTAAGGTGACCGACGAGCTCGACGCCGCCGGCATCGCTTGGAGCCTCTACTCCGAGATCAAGCCCAACCCCACCATCCAGAATGTCAAGGACGGCGTCGAGGCCTTCAAGGCCGCCGAGGCTGACGCTATCGTGACCATCGGTGGTGGCTCCTCCATGGACACCGCCAAGGCCATCGGCATCATCATCAACAACCCCGAGTTCGCCGACGTCCGCAGCCTCGAGGGCGTTGCTCCCACCAAGAACCACGCCGTGTTCACCATCGCCGTGCCGACGACCGCCGGTACCGCTGCTGAGGTGACCATCAACTACGTCATCACCGACCCCGAGAAGGTCCGCAAGTTCGTGTGCGTCGACACCAACGACGCCCCCGAGGTTGCCGTCGTCGACCCCGACATGATGGCTTCCATGCCCGCCGGCCTTACCGCTTCCACTGGTATGGACGCTCTGACCCACGCCATCGAGGGCTACACCACCAAGGGCGCCTGGGAGCTCTCCGACATGTTCCACTTTGAGGCCATTAAGTTGATCAGCGAGAACCTGCGCGACTCCGTTGCCGAGGCCAAGTCCGGCCAGCCCGGCTCCGGCCGCGAGGGCATGGCTCTTGGTCAGTATGTCGCCGGCATGGGCTTCTCCAACGTTGGCCTGGGCATCGACCACGCCATGGCTCACACCCTGTCTGCTCACTACGACACCCCGCACGGCGTCGCTTGCGCCATGCTGCTGCCGATCGCCATGGAGTTCAACAAGCCGGTCTGCGCCGAGCGCCTGGCCAAGGTTGCCGTCGCCATGGGCGTTGACACCACGGGCATGAGCACCGACGAGGCTGCCGACGCCGCCATCGCCGCCGTCAAGCAGCTCTCCGCCGACGTGAACATCCCGCACGTCTGCGAGGCCATGAAGGCTGACGAGATCGAGATCCTGGCCAAGGACGCCATGGCCGACGCCTGCTTCCCGGGCAACCCGCGCGAGGCGACGCTCGACGACGTCATCGAGCTCTTCAAGAAGATCTGCCCGGCTGCCTAACATGGTTCGGCGGGCCCCTGCCCGTTAGCCCCAGAATCGTCCTCGGACATGTCGGAAGCCCCCGCTGCGCGCTTTGCGCGGCGGGGGCTTCCTCCGTCCTGCGGAAAGATTCTGGGGCTAACGGGCAGGGGCCCGCCGGCTCTTTGTCGTGGCGGGCGCTGTTTTGGGGTGCTCGATGGGTTGTCTCGCTAGGTAAAAATTTGTTCGCGGTGGTATTGTTGCTGTGGGTTTAATTTGATATGAAAGGGTGACTTTGGTGTCCCAGATGGATTCTACGCTTGGCTTTATTACCGACCAGTTGAAGGCGCTTACCTCGATTGCTTCTCCTACGGGGTATACCCGTGCGGCGACCGATTATCTGATGGAGACGCTTCGCGATATGGGGTTTGGGCCTGAGCGTTCTAATAAGGGCAATGTGCTCGTTGAGCTTGGTGGCGAGGGCGAGCCGCTCGTGTTGGCGAGCCATGTCGATACCCTGGGCGCTATGGTGCGCTCCATTAAGGACAATGGTCGTCTGCGCCCCACGACCCTTGGTGGGCATCAGTGGTCTACGGCTGATGGCGAGAACTGCACTGTCTACACGCGCGATGGCAATGCTTATACGGGCGTGGTCCTCAACACTGAGCCTTCTGCGCATGTGGCCGATGAGCCGGTCAAGACCATCGAGAAGAACATGGAGATCTTGCTCGACGAGAACGTCGACAGCAAGGACGACGTGCTCGAGCTGGGCATTCAGACTGGCGATATCATCGCCATGGACCCGCGCACCACGGTGACGGAGAGCGGCTACATTAAGAGCCGCTTTTTGGACGACAAGCTGTCTGCGGCGATTCTGCTGGGCTTGGCCCGCGCCGTCGCAAATGGCGAGGTGACCCTTTCGCGTAAGGTGTCGCTGCTCTTTACCGTGTACGAGGAGGTCGGCCACGGCGGCGCCTTTGTGCCAGCCGATACGCGCGAGATGATCAGCGTGGATATGGGCTGCGTGGGCGACGACCTGGGTTGCACCGAGCGCATGGTGTCGATCTGCGCTAAGGATTCGGGCGGTCCGTACAACTACGACCTGGTGACGACGCTGTCCAACATCGCGCGCGAGCTGGAGCTCGACTACGCCATCGACGTGTACCCGCACTACGGCTCCGACGTCGAGGCAACGCTTTCGGCCGGCTATGACATTCGCCACGGCCTGATCGGCCCGGGCGTGTACGCGAGCCACAACTACGAGCGCAGCCACATCGACGGCGTGCGCAACACCTACGAGCTGGTCCGCGCCTACGTCCAGCGCTAGACGCACCGATAACGGCGCTGGCCAGCATGTCTAGAAAGCCAGCGCCACCCACTCTCAATAAGTTGCGGTGAAATAGGGACTGTTTAAGCGTTTCAAATGCGAAAACAGTCCCTATTTCACCGCAACTTATCGGGGGCAGCGCCGTTATCTTTGCACGTGCCGTAGCACCTCAACGGCGGCGCTTACCTCTATCGTGCGGCGCTCGAGACCGCGGTGGATGGCCTTGAGGCGATTGTCTGTCGTTGCCCATGCGCTTTGGGAGAGGATCTCTACTGCCTCGTCGACGAACCCATCGAGGTGCGATGCATCGAACCAGTCGAGTGAGTCGGCAAATGCCAGCTGAGTGGAAGGGTCCGGCCCAAACGGTTTGGCGGCAAACCCAAACTCCCCGGCAACGAGCGTGGCGGTTGGCACGTTGTACCACAGGCAATTGCCGCTATCGAACAGCGGCGCAGGCCGTATTTCCAGCGTGTCGACGTTGCGGATGATGCCGAAGTTTCGCCAGTGGCGGTCGCTGTTGGCCAAGAGGGCATCGCAGACGATCATCTGCGACATGAATCTTCTCACGGCAGCTTCGTCAGCCCCGTGCCCGCCAAGATACCGGCAGTATCGATCGTATGTCGAGCTTCCTCGCTGACCACCGAGTGCGTCCCTGATATAAGCGGCCGGCACGTATTCCTCGCGGCCATTAAGAAAGTCGTCGCATAGACATACGGGCCCGTCGAACATGCGCTCGACCGTATAGGGAACAAACTCACCTTTGGATAGCAGACGCCGATGTAGAGCTGTTGCAACCGCCTCGTTAAACGGTCGCTGATCGTCCATTTCACATCCTTTGACCAGGATACGGACGCCATTGCGAATCATCCAGGATTTGGGGAGCTCGCCCTCGGACGTATTGTCAGGATTTTTTAGTCCGATACCCTCAAGCCAGCCTGAACGTTGCTCGGGTGCCGACCGTTCAAAATCGTTCTCGAAGTAATTGAGGTGCTGCCAATCGAGCTCATCGCAGTCGACCGGCCTCAGCCAGTAACAATCCGAAAGCGAAAGGCCAAGACACTGAACCGGAACTTCAATACCGCTGTCAATTCCCAGCTCGCGATAGCGCGAGATGAGTCCGGGGCGGACGTCGGGCACCGACCGGTGACTCCACCACGCGTTGAGTGCCCGTTTATTCACTGTTGGAGAAGAACTCGAGCACGTGCCAAACGGCATCCTTCGTGCATCGAGTATCTCGGCAATTTCAAAGGAAAACTCGCGCGTTGGATCAAACGAGACATGCGCGACCTCGTGGTCGGCTGACATCAACGTGAACTTGCGCCCAACGTCCGCTGCGGGACGGCGCCCGCGCTTACGGACCTTTTGATAATCAATCGCGGAATCGTACTCAACCATTTTCCGTCCACCGACGAAATCGCACACGAGCGTTCCCGATGCGGCCAGTTGCGATATGCGGGCCTTCGTAACGCCCAGCAGACGCGCGGCGTCACCC
>CAVCKO010000029.1:0-31115 GCA_963602825.1 Treponemataceae bacterium
ATAGCCATGCAACGGAAAAGAGCCGCCCTTTCGGACGACTCAAACTGTAATGGGGATTAAAAACTCATTGATCCCCGTCCCAGGTAGCTTATTTGGGACGGGGCTTTTTTGACTGGTATGATTGGTGCGACCATTCGAACCAGCTAAAAGAGCCCCGTCCCAAATTGACTACCGAGAGGATCTGCCATGGAGCGCATCGCGAGTTTTTCCGTTGACCATCTGCTGCTCGAGCCCGGCGTGTATGTGAGCCGTATCGACCGCGATCCGGCGACCGGCGCTGCCGTCACCACCTTTGACCTGCGCCTGACCACACCCAACAAAGAGCCGGTCATGAACACCGCCGAGTGCCATACCATCGAGCACCTGGGCGCGACGTTTCTGCGCAATCACGCCGAGTGGTCGAGCCGCATCGTCTACTTTGGTCCCATGGGCTGCCGCACGGGCTTTTACCTGGTCGTGTTTGGCGAGGTGACGAGCGAGGAGATCCTGCCGCTCGTGCGCGAATTGTTCGAGTTTGTTGCCAGTTTTGAGGGCGAGGTCCCCGGCGCGGCGCCCGAGGAGTGCGGCAACTACCTGGATCAGAACCTTCCCATGGCCAACTGGCTCGCGCGCCGCTACCTCGACCGCGACCTGGCCGATATCGACGAGAAGCACCTGCACTACCAGCAGGCGTAAGGGCTACTCGCAGGATCAACGTTTGCAATGGAAGCGCCTCCGCACTTTGCGAGGGCGCTTTTTCGTGTCGAGCGCTCAAAATCGCTCGTGTTTGTTCTAGAATGTTCGTATAGTCACAATTACGAACAGGAGTGAACATGCATATCTACTCTGTCAACGATCCCGAGTTCAAACCCTACGGCCGCGTGTGGGACGATGTGCCCTCCAGCCTGACCGCCCCGCTTGTCGAGGCGCTCTCCGCCACGCCCATTCCCGAGGGCAGCAAGTACGTGGCCTCCGCGCCCGAGCTCGAGCAAGTCGAAGGTGCCGACACACTCGGTCTGCTCATGTACGGCGGCCGTCCCTTCCAGCTGGGCTGGTGCAACGGCCACAACACGAAGCTCAACTGCCTGGAGTATCACCGCGCCAGCGAGTTCAACCTGGGCGCCCGCGACTTTATCCTGCTGCTGGCCAAGCGCGAGCAGATCGTCGACGGCAAGCTCGACACCGCGCAGGTCAAGGCATTCCGCGCGCCGGCCGGCACGCTCATCGAGGTCTATGCCACCACGCTCCACTACACGCCCTGCATGGTCGACGACGGCGGCTTCCAGGTGATGGTGGCGCTGCCGGCGGGCACCAATGGCCCGCGCCCCGAGGCTGCGGCGGACATGCCCGCGGCCGG
Organism: Treponemataceae bacterium; assembly: GCA_963602825.1. GTDB lineage: Bacteria > Actinomycetota > Coriobacteriia > Coriobacteriales > Coriobacteriaceae > Collinsella. The sequence goes on from CAVCKO010000029.1 coordinate 1,337, forward strand.
CGACAGCTACTGCTACTGGAAGGCCGATAAGTGGGTCCTCTGCCACGCCGATAGCCCCAAGGCAGCTGAGGGCGGCTACGTAGGCCTCACCGGCAAAAACCTCGACATCACCGTGGACTAGAGTCTTCTGTCTCAATCTGTAACATCTAGCAGGCTAAATCGCCTCTACCTGTTACAGATTTAGACAAATCGCAGGGGGCGACCGAAAAATCTCGATCTGTAACACCAAGCCCGGTCTTGCCGGCCTAACTGTTACAGATCGAGACAAACTGGCCCAGACCACCACGAAGGGGACAGGCACCTTTGTGGTGGTTTTTTCTACAGCTGACTTCGCAGGTAGTCGGCCATATAGGGAACGGCGAAGCGCACGTAGCCGCGGCGTGCCTGTTCGATAACGCCGGCGTCGATGAGGCGTCGGCGATATTTTTGCGCATAGTCAGGCGTGACCGACATGCGCTCGGCAACATCAGAGATGCGCGACGCGCCGTCTTCGTCGTCTGCCATTGCGGCGAGAAACGCAACGTCTTGGTCCGACAGTGCGGCGAGCGTCGTCTCGCACACATCGTTTTCGAAATCTACTTTTGACGCCTCGATGGCTCCGTCGACCTGCTCTTGCGTTACGCGCTCTCCTGCCTGGCAACGATTGGCGATGTTGTAGCCGATGAGCTGCAACATGTAGGGTGAACCCTGGGTTGCGCGAGCGGCATCCAGCCGAAGATCGCTTGGGATATCAAGGCCGAGCTCTTCGAAAGCTCGCTGATAGTAGGTATCGACATCTCCGACTGAAAGCGGTTCGAGTGTGACTTTGCGCGCGCGGTTAAGAAACGTCAGCACGCGGTCATTGAGCGTTGCCGAGACCGCTCCCGGAAGGCCCGCCATGACGAGCGCGACGTTGAGTCCCTCGCCGACGAGTTCTTGATAGGCGGTGACGAGTTGTCTGATCTCGGGCGAATTGGCCTGGAGTTCATCGATAAGGATGAGGATGCCGTGTCCTTGCTCGGTCAATTTGCGCGCCAGCTGCGTGAGCTTGAACTGGAAGCTCTTGGTTTCCTGCACATCGCGTGTGAACTCAAGGCCGGCCGAGAAACCGAAGACGCTCAGGCTGCCGCCCGTGAGTTTAGGGAGATGGCGTTTGTTGGCATAGGGCTCGCCCGCCTCTTGGATTTTTTCAACGATACGCTCGAGCATGTCCTCGGAGGCTACGGTGGGCGTGGCGACGACGAAGCCGAGCTTGCGGGCGCGGTCGGCGAGCTCCCACAGAAGGACCGTCTTGCCGCTTCCTCGCTGGCCGAGCATGAGCATGGCGCGGTCTCGATTGCCTGGCTCCTGTTCAAGGCCGGAGATGAATGTCGAAATCACGCTCCCGCGCCCCACCAGATAGGACGGGCGATTTCCAAATGAGGGGGAGAAGATGGGTTCAGTCATAAGTCTCCTTTCCTTTTTTTCCTATTTTTTCCTTTCTTTCCTATTCAGTCAAATGGTCTGTCACCCGAAGGCGGCTACGTGGGCCTCGTCGGCAAGAACCTCGACATCTCCGTGGACTAGAGTCTTCTGTCTCGTTCTGTAACATCTAGCAGGCAAAATCGTCTCTATCTGTTACAGAACGAGACAAACTGCAGGGGCTGCCCGAAAATCTCGACCTGTAACACCGGGCTCGGTTTTAACGGTCTATCTGTTACAGATCGAGATAAACCAGCGCGACCCACCACCGCAACTGATGAGACCACCACAAAGGTGCCTGTCCCCTTTGCGGTGGTTGGGTATCAGAAAGTGTCAGGCTCGGGCGGCTGCTGGGCGCCTGCGTGCGAAAAGAAGTGTCGACCTGCGTTGTTGCCGTTGAGCGGGACCCCGTTTGCGGGGATACTGAAGCCACGACAAGCAGCGTATGAAAGGATCGATGCATGGCTTTCCGTAATGACTTCCTGTGGGGCGGCGCGACGGCTGCCAACCAGTGCGAGGGCGCCTACAACGTGGACGGTCGCGGCCTGGCCAACGTGGATGTGGCTCCGCGCGGCTCCGAGCGCTACGCGGTGGTCTCCGGCCAGCGCAAGATGCTCGATTTTGAGGACGGCTACTACTATCCCGCGCAGACCGGCATCGATTTTTACCATCACTACAAGGAGGACATCGCCCTCTTTGCCGAGATGGGCTTTAAGACCTTCCGCATGAGCCTGGCTTGGACCCGCATCTTCCCCAACGGCGATGAGACCGAGCCCAACGAGGCCGGCCTGGCCTTTTACGAGGACGTGTTCCGCGAGTGCCAGAAGCACGGCATCGAGCCGCTCGTGACCATCACGCACTTCGATTGCCCGATTCACCTCATCAAGGAGTACGGCGGCTGGCGCAACCGCAAGCTCATCGACTTCTACAAGAACCTCGCGACCACGATCTTCACCCGCTACAAGGGCCTGGTGAAGTACTGGCTCACCTTTAACGAGATCAATATGATCCTGCACCTGCCGTTTATGGGCGCTGGCCTGGTCTTTGAGGAGGGCGAGAACAAGGAGGCCGTCGAGTACCTGGCTGCCCACAACGAGCTCGTCGCCAGCGCTTGGGCCACCAAGATCGCCCACGAGATTGACCCCGAGGTTAAGATCGGCTGCATGCTCGCCGCCGGTAGCTACTACCCCTACAGCTGCCGTCCGGGCGACGTGCGCCAGGCGCAGCTCGACAACCAGGATAACTACTTCTTCGTCGACGTCCAGAGTCGCGGCTATTACCCGGCCTATGCCGTTAAGAAGCTTGAGCGTCTGGGTATCGATGTGGGCATGACCGACGAGGACCGCGAGATCCTGGCTGCCAACACCGTCGATTTCATCAGCTTTAGCTACTACAGCACCCGTTGCTCCGCCGGTGCCGATAACCCCGATGTCGAGCGCACCCAGGGCAATGCCTTCGCCGGCGCCAAGAACCCCTACCTGCAGGAGAGCCAGTGGGGCTGGGCCATCGATCCGCTGGGCTTCCGTATTACGCTCAACGACCTGTACGACCGTTATCAGAAGCCGCTGTTTGTGGTCGAGAACGGTCTGGGCGCCAAGGATGTTGTCGAGGAGGATGGCTCCATCAACGACGACTACCGTATCGACTACCTGCGCCAGCATATCGCCGCGATGCGCGACGCGGTGACCGAGGACGGCGTTGACCTGCTGGGCTACACCACCTGGGGCCCGATCGACCTGGTGTCTGCCGGCACGGGCGAGATGTCCAAGCGCTACGGCTTTATCTATGTGGACCGCGATGACACCGGCAACGGCACCCTCAAGCGTTCCAAGAAGAAGAGCTTTGACTGGTACAAGCATGTCATTGAAACGAATGGTGAGGACCTGTCCTAGGGAAGCTGAGGCACTCGACTTCAGAGTCTCCTGACCAAGGCGCCCGGCGAGTAGATAATGCTCGCCGGGCGTCTTGCCGTCTGCGGATTTTGGGACATGCGGCCCGCTTTTTCGACCCATCTGTCGGTACACTAAAAGCACTATGGGTACCCGCGAGCGACATATCGGCCACGCGGCCGCCCGGACCGCGCCGGTTGCGGATCCCAGGGGCGGCAGGCTCTTCGCCATGCCGCGATTCCTTGTTGGCATAACGCATCGTGTATACCGCCGCCGCGTCTTTTCTATCGCCGGTGTCACCACCGCGCTATTCCTTATACTTTTGGCAGTCTTGCCGGCGATGTTCGCCTCCGATTTCAAGCTTTCCAACGCCACGCCCGTCTACAGTGAGGTGTCCGAAGAGGTCGTGGATGCGCTCGTCCATTCGAGCTCTCTCCCGCTGCTTGTCGCCGCAATTGCATTTTCGATCTGGGGCGTATCGGTCTATCTGCGTTGTTTGGACTATGTGTTGCGCCGCCGCCTTGTTGCCATCGCCGCCATTTGCGCCCTGTGGATGATCGAGGTCATCCTCAAATATAAGTCGTTCACGCCGTTCTATGCCACCGTGCTGTGGTACCTGTACTACGTGCCCATGACGCTCATTCCGCTGATCTACCAGCTGTGCGGTCTGCGTCTCGCGGGTTTGGAGCAGCATCGTATGGGGCGTCGGTACCGCACCGTTTTGTGGGTCATGGCTGTCCTGCTTATCGGCTTTGTGCTCACTAACGATGTTCATCAGCAGGTCTTCCACTTCGATCGATCGAGTGAAACCTGGAGCAACGATTACACATACGGTTGGGGCTACGGTGCCGTTCTGGTGTGGACGGCCTTTAACTTCGTGGCCTTTTTTATCCTGGTAGGACGGTCCTCGTCTTTTCGCATTCAGCGTTTCTCGGGCACGGCGGCGCTCGTGCTGTTGGGCGGCGCATTCTTTGCCATCTCATATGCTCTGCGCGTGCCCTGGGCATGGAGGCTCAACTTTTCGCTCGTCTATTGCGTCCTGTGCGTGGTGGCGATGGAAATCTGCCTCGATTGCGGCGTCATTCCGTCATACCATGATATCGCCGGTATTTTCGATACCCTGCCGCTCGACCTAAAGGTTATGACGCGCGACTTGCAGGAAGTCTATGCCACGCCGGTGTCAAAGCCGATTCCAGAGGGCGTGCGCGAGGAGTTGCGTGCCCAGGAGCACGGTCATGTTCACGCTTTTGCTGTGGCATCTGATCATGACGTGATGTATCGTGCCTTTCCGCTGCTGGGAGGATCGGCCCTGCTGGCCCAAGATGTATCGGAACTCAACGAGCTCAATCGCGAACTGGCGCATCGGCGCATGGAACTGCAGCGCCAAAACGAGCTGCTTGCCGCCGACTACGACCTTAAGACGCATTTGGCAGATCAAGAGGCAGAGACTTTGCTGGTCCAAGACGTGGACCAGGCGCTTGCCCGTGCACTCGATGAGATGTACGGTCTGTTGAGCATGCTGCCGCCGTTGACCGATGAGGCATCTTCGCACGAGCGTTACCGCATGCTGCAGTGCGCCAAGATGCTTGTCGCCTATTGCAAGCGCAAAGGGTCGCTCACATTGGCGCAGCACGGGGAGAGTGGTTTTGATCGCGACCGTATCCAACTGATCGCCAACGAGCTGGCAAGCGACCTGCGCACCGTCGATGTCGATTGCGCCTCGATTATTGCCATACGGCGCCCGATGCACGCCAGTGCGGTAAGCGCGCTGTACGACTGCGTGTATGACTTTGCGTTTTTTGCCTACGCCACCGATCATCCGGCGCTTATGTATCACTTGAGTGACCACGATCGGTGCAGCGTCGAGTTGCGCGCCACGCTTTTCTCCAACGACGAGGAAGATCTTTCGCAGACACCCGCTGCGCAAGAGCTCGAAAGCGCTTTGCAAGGGCGCAACGTGGCATATCGCCTTGAGGGCGAGCCCGGCCAGCTGCGCATGATCGTGTTGATGCCGCGGGCGGGTGAGTGACGATGCAGATCCCGCTCATTCTCCCCCAAATCGTTGCGCTCGATATTGTCTTTGCCTTGGCTGCTTGCCTGCAGACAATTCACGTTCCGCTCATCGTATCGCGTCGCTTGTCCTATAACCGTAAGGTGATTTGCGCCTACGAGGCGAGCCTCGTGGTTCACCTGATGGTTTCGGCGCTTATCCTGTTCGCATCGTCTGGCTCGTATCTGGTGGCGCCGCTTGGCGTTTGCGCCAGGGCAATGGGCGGAGCGCTGTGGCTCAATGCCGCGATTTTTGCCTATGGCGTGGTGCTTATGGTGCGCTATCGTCGTCCCGTCATGCTGACTGAGCTGCTGCTCGTTGCCGCCGTAACGCCGCCAATGGTTGTTGTTATGGGCTCGGCGTGGACCGTTGTCCTCATCGCAGAGGGAGCGTTCTTCCTGTTTCGCTCCGTCTCGGCGCTTTTGATGGATGTCCGCAACCGTCAGGAGGACATTACCGCGTTCTCGACCATCGAAACCATCAACGTGATTCCCGTGGGCATCCTGTATCTAGACCCGAGGGGCCGTCCACTGCTCATGAACCGCTGCATGCGCAAAAACCTGGTGGAGCTTCATATGCCCACCGATCTACGCGACATGGGCAGCACATGGAACGACCTACGCAAACTTAGCATGCAAATGCCCGAAAGCAGCAGGAACCGCGTGCGGATTAACCTGGACCGCTTTGGTGAGGCGCGCGCGGTGATCGAGGTTTCTCCCTTTGAGATTCGCTTATTTGTGCATGACGACGTTATAGTTTCGGGCCGTTCGTTCGAGCGCATTATCGGTCTTGATGTGACGGAGTATGCGCATGCTCATGACCGTCTGGCACAAGCAAACCACCTGCTTGAACTTGCGGGCAAAGAGCTCCAGGCGCAGATCGAAGAGGTCAAAAAGGTTGCCGATAATGCGGCCTATCTGCGCATGCGCGCCCGCGTGCACGACGTGATTGGACAGCGTCTGTCTATCCTCCATCGCTATTTGGAGGAGGGGCGCCTGGACGACGAGTCACTCGGGCAGATCGATCCGCTGCTGCGTTCAATCGCCGTCGACCTGCGCAGTGGCGGCGCCAGTGAGCCGGCGGAGCAGCTGGGCGATATCGTCCACGCCTTTGGCCTGGTGAGTGTGCAGATCGATGTTGAGGGTGTGCTGCCGGAGGACGCGCGTGTCGCCGTCGCATTTTTGCAGATTATCCGCGAGGCCTCGACCAATGCCACCAAGCATGCGCAGGCGCATCGGGTCCACGTGCGTCTGTGGCAGGAGAGGACGGATGCTGGCGCCGTCGCGCGCATGACGATTTCAAATGACGGGTCCCCGGCCCCCGTATCGTATCGCGAGGGAACGGGTATCCCGGGTATGAGGCATGTCGCGCAAGATCTGGGTGGCAGCCTAGAGGTCCACGCCGCCCCGCCCTTTACGCTTGCGGTATCCATTCCGCTTAACGCCAACGACACGTCCCAAAGGAGAAGCTCATGATCCGCGTCCTTATAGTCGAAGACCAGGCCATCCTGCGCGAGAGTCTGGCGCGCTCCGTTGGCGACCAGCCCGATATGACCGTTGTCGCCGCGATCGCCGACGCTTCCGAAGCACTCGACGTTGTGCTTAGGGAGCGCCCGGACATGATACTGATGGACGTATGCACCGAGCACGATTCCAACGGCATCGTGGCGGCGGCGCGCATCAGGGAGGCGATGCCCGAGTGTCGCATCATTATCATGACGGGCATGCCCGAGATTACCTTTGTCGATCAGGCGCGCGAGGCGGGTGTCGATAGCTTTGTGTACAAAAACGTCGGCATTGACGAGCTCTTCGCTGTGATGCGCTCCACCCTGGCGGGCTACTGTACATTTCCCAAGCCGCCCGAAAGCATCTTCTCGGGCACGGCGGCGCTTGACGATGTCGAGCTTTCAATTCTGCGTCTTGCCTGCGAGGGCAAGAGCCGCCGTGAGATTGCGGCCGAGTTATTTATGAGCGAGGGCACCATCAAGCGCCGCATCTCGGAGATTCTCAATAAGACTGGCTACGACAACATCATGCGCCTGGCCGTGCATGCGGTGACTGAGGGCAGCATCGTTCCTAACATGGAGCGCCCGTAATTGACGCGCTCGCCCGTGTTCCGGCGCCGTAAAGATAGACCGCCCGCCGTTTCGCATCTAAAAACGGCGTGCGGTCTGCTTGTGTGGGCGGTGCTGTTGGCGCAAGACGGCGGGGCCGCAGGATCATTTCTTGCGGCCCCGCCTGACATGTGCGCGGATGTGTCCGCCAATCCGCGGCTATCGGTGTCTGCCGTTACGCGATGGTCGCGGTGTAGGAGGCGACGTCCTCGTAGGAATCGGTCAGGTAGGCGTCGATGCCGATGGTCGTGTTGACTAGGTCGTCAAGGCTATCGAGCGTGCCCTTCGAGAAGGTGAATTCCTCGGTGGCGTTGGTGCCGGGCATCAGGTGAGCAGAGAACCAGGGTTCCTTCATGGTGCCGTTGACGTTGGTTTTGCCGCTGGGGGCGTAGAAGGTCAGGTCCTTGTCGCTCTTGTTGGTGATGTTGACGACAAAGCCGATGTCGCCCCAGTCGTCCTTGAACTTTTCGGTGATGGTGATGGTGCACAGGTCGTCATCGGCGACGGTAACGGCGGGGGAGATTTCAATCTTCTGGACGTCGTCTTCTTCGACGGCCTCATCGATCTCCTCTTCCTTCTCGGCCGCCTCGCGATCCTTCTTCACCGTACCGGACAGGTCCTTGTCGGACTTGGTAAAGACAAGATTGCCGTCATCTTCTTCGAGGATGAGTTTGCCGTCCTTGAGCTTCATGTCATGCGACTCGTCTTCGGCGGTGATGGTTACGGTGGTGGCGTCCTTTGCCTCCCATTTAAGGTCGACGACTTCAAGGAACAGGTCGAGGGCACCTGTACCGTCCTCATCGAGAATCAGGACGCAGTGTACACCCCAATCCTCGAGCATCTTCATGTACTCATCGGTCAGTTCTTCGCCTTCCAGGGTTCCACCCGAGAGTTCCCAGCTGCCGACGAAGTTGGCCTTGGGGTCTTTGCCGCCGCCGCTGCAGCCCGTCAGGGCAAAGGCGAGCGCAAGGACGCATGTCAGAAATGCGAGTACGGATTTTTTGAACGTTGTCTTCATGGTGTCCTCCTTTATCGAACGAAACCCATAGAAGTAAATGCGGGGGTGGCGGATCCCCCGCCAATTACCAGATAGAGGGGCTAGGGCCTGGGCGTTCCGCAGTTGCTGCAGAACTTGCCGCCGTTTTCGCTGCCGCAGTTGGGGCAGAACCACTTGGCCGGTGCCGGGGCGGGTGCGGGGCTGCCACACTCGGGGCAGAACTTGCCGGTGTTGGTGGCGCCGCAACTGCAGGTCCACGTGCCGGCCGCGGGGGCGGCGGGTGCCGGTGCGGGGGCGGGTGCCGGAGCCGGCTGCGGGGCGGCCTGCTGCTGCGCCTGGCCGGCGGCGAACAGCTGGCTGGCGTTCATGCCGCCCATGCCGCCTGCCATGCCCATGCCCATAAAGCCTGCCATCGCGCCGTTGGGGTTGGCCGCTGCCGCGCGCATCGCGTCGCTCTGGGCGCTGGCGATGTTGGCGGCCGCCATGGTGGGATCGCGCATGACCGCAGCCTTCTGCAGGTCCTTGATCATCTGCTCGTCTTCTTGTGAGGCGGCGATGGAGTTAACGCCAAAGCTCACGATCTCGACACCGCGCAGGTCGCGCCAATCGGCCGAGAGGACCTCGTTGAGTGCGCGCGCGAGCTCGGTGGTGTGGCCGGGGATGGCACTGTAGCGGATGCCCATCTCCGAAATTTTGGCAAAGGCGGGCTGCAGGGCGGTGAGCAGTTCGGACTTAAGCTGGCTGTCGATCTTGTCGCGCGTATAGCTATCGGTCACGTTGCCGCACACGTTGGTGTAGAACAGCAGCGGATTGGTGATGCGGTACGAATACTCGCCGTTGCAGCGCACAGAGATGTCGACATCCAGGCCGATGTTGTTATCGACCACGCGGAAGGGCACGGGCGAGGCGGTGCCGTACTTGTTGCCGATGATCTCCTTGGTGTTGATGAAGTAGACGCGCTGGTCCTTGCCCGCGTCGCCACCAAAGGTAAAGCGGCTGCCGATATTGGCGAACGTCTCCTTGATGGAGTCGCCCAAGTTGCCGCTAAAGACGCTCGGCTCGCTGCCGGTGTCAAAGACGAACTCGCCGGGTTCCAGCGCGACTTCGATGATCTTGCCGTTTTGCACCACGAGCATGCCCTGGCCGTCGTTGACGGCGATGACGGAGCCGTTGGAGATGACGTTGTCCTCGCCGCGCGTGTTGGAGCTGCGGCCGCCGGTGCGCTTGACGCCCTTGCAGGCCAAGACGTCAGCGGGCATCGATTCGCAATAGATAAATTCCTTCCACTGGTCGGCCATGACGCCGCCGGCGGCTCCCAATCCAGCTTTCAAGAGTCCCATGGTGATCTTCCTTTCTCGTCAAAGACCGGGTGGTGTTGGTCGGGATGGTTAGTCGTCCTTGTCGTCCTTCATGACGACGGTGGTCTCGGTATGGCTGAAGGTGTCGTGCTTCTCGACCAGGTCGAGCTCTCCGCAGTACTCGTCGGCGTGGGTTGTCTCGTTGGCCGTCTTGAGCTGGCTTACCAGCAGCACGTCTCCGATGATCACGATGATCAGCGGCGCGACGATGTTGATGAGGATGCCCTCGATATCAAAGCTGAGGTAATCCGGATCGAAGGCGTATTCGCCCATAAAGAGAATCTGGGAGAGGATAAACCCGATCACAAAGAACAGCACCGAAGCGATAACGAGCTTGGGCTTGGAGCAGGGGAGCTCGCCGACCATGCGGCCGGTCTGGCCGTTCATGGCAAACAGATAGCTCTTGCCGTTCCACGAGGTCGAGAGCATCCAGACGGGGAACAGGGCGTAGTCGCTGTCTTCCCAGGTGTAGTCGAGCTGTTTGCTTTCGACCGTGGCGTCGTCGTACTCGTCGATGACGGTCTCGCGCAGGGCCGAGATCGTGCTCTCTTCCATGCGGCGCTCGGCACGCGCCTTGCAGGTCTCGCAGTCCTCGTCGTAGCGGTTGGCGATGTAGCCGGGCATATACGCGACTGAGAACGGGCGCAGCGCGTCGTAGTCAAACGGCTCGATGGCGTCCATATGGCCGTCGGGCATCTTGGACGATCCGTCGACCGGCACGCGCTCAAACGAGATATTGCCCTTACGGTAGGCGTCGTAGTGGTCGGTGGTCGTGACGGTGCGATCGGATTCCTCAGTCACGGTCTCGTTGGTCGCATCAAAGCACACTTCGCCGTCAACGCGGGCGCCGTAGAGCCAAAACGGCACGTAGACACCTTGGACCTCGTCGATGTGGTTGCCGGTGACAAAGCTCTTGGGCAGCAAGATCTTGCCCTTGTAGTGTTCCTTGAGTGCGGCCGTGACATCGTCGCGCCCGAGCTTAAACGGAATCACCAGGTCGGGCGAGAAGTCGCCCGAAAGCTGACCGGGCGCTACGGCGGAGTTGCCGCAGTACGGGCAGGTGGTAACGGCGACGGTGCCGTCCGAGACCAACTCGGCGCCGCACGACGAGCAGATGTAGCCGGCGTTTTGAGCCAGCTCCTGCACGGCATCGTCGACAGCAGGCTTGGGGACCGCGGCTGCGGCATCGGCTTTGGCATCGGCCTTGTCCTGGCGCTCGCGATAGAGGGCCTCGACTTCTTCGACTTCAAAACGCGAATCGCAGTAGTCGCAGACGAGCTTTTGCTCGGCACTGGCAAAGTGAAGGGGGCCGCCACATGCGGGGCACTGATAGTTGACACTCTCGAAGGCCATGATCGGTCCTTTCCGTGCCGGAGACTATGCGCCGATGGCGCCGCCGCAGTATTCGCAGCGCCCGCTGGCATCGGGAATGGTGGTTGCACCGCAGAAGGGACAGGTGACCGCGGTCTTGGGGACCTTGGCGGCCACGACGCTGTCGCGCGTTTCCTGGCGCAGTTGCACCAGGGCGTCGCGGACCTCGGTTGCCTGGCGCTTGGCCTCGCGGTATTCGATGGAACCGCGCTGGTCGATGGTGGAGTCGTTCACGCGCAGATTGATCTCGGTAAAGTACGGCGTGTTGACGTGGATGGTCAGGTTAAAGTCGTAATCCAGGTCGTAGCGCGGCGGGTTATAGCTCTCGCGTTCGCCGTCTTTGGTCTCGCGATAGATCTCGGTGCGATGCTCGTCAATATCCATATCGCAGCCGAGTACCTGCGAGAACTCGATGATGTCGGGGTTGGCGTCGCGCCAGCGGCTCTGCGAGGTAACGATCAGCAGGCCCGCGTCTTCGTCGAGCATGATGTTGGTGCGCCCGGCAGAGAGCGTGCGCGTGGGGTTGAACGAGGCCAGGCGCTCGGCATTGGCCTCGCGGTAGGCGAGTTGCTCGCGGATATCGTCCGCGGTGCTGGAGCGATAGCCGTGGAAGTAGGGGGAGAGCTTGCCGGCGCACTCTTTGCACAGGTAGCCTTCGTTGATCTTGGTCTTTCCCAAAAGTCCCAGCTCGGTACCGCAAATCGCGCACTCTTTCTTCTCGAACATCTTGTCAAAGAAGCCCATGGCTGCCTCCCATCAACAGGTAGCGTGTGTCACTTTTGATGATGGGCGAGCGTGCGATCTTTCACGATACCCAGACGGCTCAAGGAGTCTCCACAACTGGGACACATGGCCCATTTTTGACTAGTCGCTGGGGACGTTCTTAAACGGCTAGTCACTGGGGCCACTCTTCCGCCACTCATTGGGGACGCACTTAAATGAGTGGCAGTTGGGGACACTCCTTGCCGAACGTGGGCACCGCATGTTATTGGATGTTTGATCAACGCTTTCTTAAAAATGTTCAATAGAGGTAAATTCTGATTGAGATTATGCTGGAATATATCAAATTACAATTTGAATTTTGCAGTTATCCCAGTTAAAATGGGCAAAAGGAGGCAAGCATGCTCAAGCGTAAAATTATCGAGAAAATTGAAAACTGGAAACAGACTAAAACCGGGCAGGGACTGCTTATTACCGGTGCTCGACAGGTTGGCAAAACAAGCGCTGTCGAGCAGTTTGCCCGTGACAACTACAGAAGCTTCCTGAAAATTGACTTCGTGGAGAGACCTGACGCGGTCGAGCTCATAGGGGAGGCAAAGAGCCTCGATGACCTCATTGTGAGAATCACCGCACTGTCTTCATCGCCTATTGCTTCGGATGCGAAGACGCTTCTGTTTTTTGATGAGGTGCAGCGTTGCGGAGACGCCATCACCTGGATGCGTTACCTTGCACAAGACAATCGCTTCGATGTTATCTACTCCGGTTCCATGCTCGGGGTCGAGGCGTATCATTATCGGTCGTTGCCAGTGGGTACTATCGATATCCTTGAGATGTTTCCCATGGATTTCGAAGAATTCTCCTGGGCCCTGGGAGTCGATAAATCATTGTGGGATATCGTTCGAGCCTGTTACCGCAAACGGGAACAGGTGCCCCCATTTATTCACAAACGGCTGGTCGAGACGTATTACCGGTATGTTCTTGTGGGCGGCATGCCTGAGGCTGTTCAGCTGTTCGTCTCGACTCATGATACGCAGGCGATGCGCGCTCGCCAGCAGGGCATCCTCGAGGCATATCGTGCGGATATCGTACGGTACGCCGAAACCCCTGCGCATGCTCAGCGGATCAGGACGATCTACGATGCCATGCCCGCGCAGCTTAATAAAGAGAACAAGCGCTTTCTCGTTACCGGGATAGACAAGCGGAAGCGTTTTTTGGATCTGCAACCCGATTTTGACTGGCTTGTTAATGCGGGCGTTGCGATTCCGGTTAAGAGGGCGAGCGAGCCGATGTTTCCCTTGGGTCTTTCGCGGGAAGACAGCTTTTTCAAGTTTTATCTGAGCGATGTTGGTCTACTGTTTTCTACTTTTTCTCCCGCCGATGTTGAGGCCATTGTTGCGCAGCGGGATTCGGTCAACTTCGGGCAGGCTTTTGAGAATGCAGTAGCCCAGGAGCTGCGCGCATGCGGCTATTCTTCGTTGTTCTACTTTAACGCGGCGAAGGTTGGAGAAGTCGATTTTTTAATCGAGGATAAGCGGAGTCCCATCGTGTTGCCTGTCGAGGTCAAATCGGGTAGATACAGCACGAAGCACGCTGCCCTTGACCGCCTGATGAGCGTTGAAAACTATGGATTGACTCAGGCGGTCGTGCTTCACCGGGATAACGTGGTGGATGAAAAGACGATATTGTATCTGCCCTTATATATGGCGGCCCTGTTAAAAGAAATGCCACAGATGAAGGGTTGAGAGTTTAAGACACGCGATGCGGCTGTGGAAAATTCGGCATTGTGAGATGGAATACTGACCTCGCGAGAATCCATTCTCCTCCAAGGGTAGGCTTGCTAAGACAGCCAAGGCCACCGCAAAACCGCCAGGTACTTTTGCGGTGGCCTTTCTGGTTGGCGCCGCTTGCCGGCCACCGCAAATGTGCTTGGTGCGATCGTGGTGGTTACGCCACGGTCACGGCAACCTGGGCGTAGCGGCTGCAGGGGCGCTCGGCGCGTGTCTGCACGGTAAGGGTGAGCACAAAGCGGTCGCCGGGCTGCGCGTCGGCGGGCACGATAAAAGCGGTGCTCACCGTGCATTCTTGCCATAGCGAAAGATCCTGCGTGCCTGCATAGCTCGACGGGTCCTCGGCGACATCCCAATGTGCATCAAAGCCTCTGCCGTCGGGGTCGACGATGGCCGCTGCAAGGACGACACGCTCACCGGCTGCGGCGCTGCGGTCGGCCGTGACCTCGGCAACATGTGCCGGATGCGAACACGCTGCCGGATCATGGGCGCACCATTGCGCGCGGGCGGCAAAGTCTTCCTGATAGGCGCGCAGGTAGGGATTGGGGTTGCCGTCTATGGGTGTGCCGATGGCGGCAAAACCGGCGGGTGCGTCCGAGTCGGGGTGACCGTCGAGGAACATGCGGCCGAGCAGCGTGTCGAAGCTGCGGTCATCGATACCGCGCAGGCCAAACGGCAGTAGTGGAATGTAGGTCATGCTGTCGCCTTCGGCCATAAAGTCGCCGCGCTCAAACTGCATCGCGGGCATGCCTTCTAGACCCCAATCCAGACGGGCATGCTTGCCAAACTGAAAGCGCTCGGGCTCGTTTTCGTAGACCTTGCCATCGCCATAGAGCATATAGCGCGCCATGAGGGAGCCGTTGCCCTGCGTGAGATTCTGCTCGGGCCAAGGAGCCTGAAACAGCGGCAGCGAATCGGGCTGCGCCATCTTGGCGTCGACATAGCCGCCATACATATAGGGCACACGCCAAAAGACGAGCTCGGGAAAGAGCTCGCGTCCATGGTCGAGCCATGAGTTGTCCTGCCCTATGCCATCGGCAACGCCCATCACGCGCACCTTCCGATAGACCCGCTGCTGCACGGCGGGCCATTCGGGCGTGGCGCGATAACGCTCGGCAATGCTCATGAGGGCGCGAACAATGGTGTTCATGCCACCCCAGCTGAGCAGCCATAATGTACGCGGATCATCATCCAAAATCGCCTGCGCAATTACGCGAGACCCCTCAGTTTCCTCAGTCACATCACCCTCAAAGGCAACATTTCCCACAAAGGTGCGCTCGATCATCTGGGCAGGCGTGGGATACGGCGGCTCACCGGCAGCGTCCGCATTCGCCTGCAGCTGCGGCCAAGCCTGGACATATTCATTACTCCAGAGACTCTCAATCCAATGCTCGGGAAACGGTCGATACTCACGAAGCTCCCCGGCCAGCGGATCGGGCTCATGAGGCACAACAGCCCACTCGTAAGAGCGACGCCCCTTAGTCCGCCAATGCGAATTCACCTCGCCGAGCGTATGGACGCCATCGCCAAGAAAGTGATACTGCGAAGCCGTATACACCACAGCCTGAACATCAAGCACATTAAGATACAGAGCCAAATGAACGAGTGAGTTCATATCGTCGACTTCCATATCAGTAGTAACAATCACCCGAGTTAACTCTTGGGACATAGGAACAGCTCCAATCAAAATCAATTCAGCCAGTTACGCGCAAGGCAAGACGGGACCCACGCCCCCATCGCCGCCGACCCGGCGTGCTGCCGGAAGCGCTCGTCCAGCGTTTCGAACAACGTTAACTTAGGGGCCCTGACCTTTAGTTTTGTAAACATTCCGCAGCGCGGGTCCCACTTATCCGATGCTCCGAAGGAGCAGGATAAGCGGGACCCATGCGCGAGGACGTTTACAAAACTAAAGGTCAGGGCCCCCGATGGGATGGCTACCTCGAAACTCTGGCCGACCACTCCCAGCAGCCCACCGGCTCGCCGTCGATGAGTACGTTGCCCCCGTCGAAGTCTTGATAACACAGGTCGTTGAATTGGTGGATCCACACGCCGTGGTTGAACGTCTTCTTAGGCGAGCCATCGGCCTCGCGATAGCGCCCGGTCAGGTCCTCGACATGACTAAAGTAGGTGAGGTGCACGTTGGCTCCGGCGTCACGCAGACGCGCCGTGAGCGGCAGCACGGTTTGTTGCGGAGACACGAGCTCGTCACCCTTGGAGTGCGTAAACCACAGTGGCGTCTTGGCGAGCGCGGCTACGTCCTCGTCGGTGGCGTTGTACCAGGGGGCACAGCAGGGAAGGCCGGCGGCGAAGAAATCGGGGTAGTCGGCGCACAGACGCAAGGTCATAAAGCCGCCGTTGGAAAGACCGGCGACCACGATGCGGTCGGTGTCGATGCGGTCGGCGTGCTCGGCGACGAACTCGTCGATGAGCGCCTTGAGCACGGGGGAGTAGATGCTCTGGTTGGAGCGGCCGAGTTGCTCGATGCCGTTGTCCATCCAAAACGTGGGAGACTGCGGCACGAGCACCCAGGCAAAGCCGCCAAAGTAGCGCTGGATCTGACGCTGCGAGAGGGCTGTCACACGGTTGCCGATATAGGCGCGCGTGGCGCCTTCGCCCTGCGTGGAACCCTTGCCTTCGCCGGCGCCGTGCAGGTACACCACGAGCGGGGCCTTTTGGGGCACGACCGTGTCCTCAGGCGCAAAGGGATTGAAGCAGGCCGAGTCCTCTGCCTTAAAGCTGGGCTCAAAGAAGCCGTACTCGAGCGCGATGCCATCAATGGCGGTCTTTTGTACGGCATTGCTCCAGCCCTTGAGCGCGGGGCAGATGTCGCCGCGACAGGTATCGAAGACCAGGCCGCAGGTGGGGTCGTCGCCGTCGTTGCCGGGAAGAGCCGCGAGCTGCGTGATGCGCAGCTGGTCATCGAGCATGCGCGAGCCCAGGACGCTGCCTTCGATCTTTTTGGTCAGGCGCTGCTCGGCAACCTCGAGTGCCACGTGGGTGCCCACGGCGAGCTTGCGGCCGTTCTCGTCACACGGATACGCGGCGAGAACGTCGATGTAACCCACGGAGGGCGCGGCATGGTCGGCTCCGTGCTCCTTGCGCATCAGGACCTCGCCCGTGCGCTCGTGACGCTCTACATATATATGGAAAGTGTTCGCATCGATATCGTTGGCGCGCACGGTGCAGGGCAGGTCGAGAACGACCTTGCTGATCCAGGGGCCAAAGTCGCCCAAGGTGGTGACGGTTGCGTAGGTACACGATTTGAGTTCCATGAGCTGCCTCCTTTGTGCCGCAAATACTAAACAATCGCGGCAATACAATCTAAACATGTTTAGTGTAAAGCAGAATTAGAGAATAAGCAGATGAACTCGGTAAACGGTCAAATCAAACACTCAATGAACTACTAAACACTCGTTTACTACTATCTAGCAGGGCTTTTGTTGATGAGTCAACAAGGAATTTGGGTGACAGATTATATAAAATCCCACGTAGACGGCCATTTATAAATAAACGGCACTATATGTAATGCCTTGACATTCAATTACGTTCACCCCCGATTTCCTACCGTTCACCGGACTGCAAACGGCAAAACTGCCACAAATTCAACGCTACGTGTAAACTAAGCGCTGTAAACGTTCAGTAAACAGATTGTTTACGACAGCGTATCCAAGGGCTCGGCAGCCGTAAGGGGTTATAGTCACCGGGCCAAAGGCGTGCCTGCGCCCAAGCGATTAGGCACACGATGATATGGGGAGGGGTCCCATGGCAGTAGATAACAAGCAGATTGCCACCGATGTCCTCGAGCTCGTGGGCGGTGCGGAAAATGTCACCGTCGCCACCAACTGCATGACGCGCCTGCGTCTGACGCTCAAGGACAACAACAAGGCCGACGTGGAGAAGATCAAGAAGGTCAAGGGTGTTCTGGGCTGCCAGTTCGCCGGCAGCCAGCTCCAGGTCATCATCGGCCAGAACGCGCCCAAGGTGCTCGCCGAGTTCGTCGCCATCTCCGGCGTCAAGCAGGGTGCCGCAGTCGACGAGAACCTCGATGCTCCCAAGGAGAAGTTCGAGCTCAAGAACCTGCCGAACATCATCCTCGACTATCTGTCGGGCTCCATGACCCAGCTGATCCCGCTGCTCATGGCCGGCGGTCTGTTCCGCACCATCGCTGCGGTCCTCGGCCCCACCATGCTCGGCGTCCTTTCCGACACCGATCCGACCTACACGTTCCTCTACACCACCCTGTACGAGGCCACGTTCACCTTTATCCCCATCTACCTGGGCTATGCCGCTGCTAAGAAGCTCGGCGCCTCCCCGGTTCTGGGCATGCTCCTCGGTGGCGCCCTCATGGCCCCGTCCGTCGTGAGCGTCGCGACCCAGGATGGCGGCGGAATCATCTCCGTCTACGGCATTCAGATCGCCGCTGCTAACTATCAGCAGTCCGTCTTGCCGATTATCCTTTCGGCGCCGGTCCTCTACTTCGTCGAGAAGTTCTTTAAGAAGGTCATGCCCGACGTGCTCTCCACGGTCTTCACGCCGTTCTGCACCATGATCGTCACCATCCCCATCGCCTTCATCGTCCTCGCCCCGCTCGGCAACGAGATCGGTAGCCTCATCGCTAACGCCCTCTTCGGTCTCGCTGACATGGGTGGCATCGGTATCCTGATCGTCATGGCCGTCCTCGGCGCCTTCTGGCAGCTCTTCGTGGTCTGCGGCATGCACATGCCCGTCATCCTGCTCGCCCAGGTTCAGATCATCGCCGCCGGCTACGACCCCTTCGTCTTCGTTTCCACCAACTGCGCTATGGCCGCTGTCTGGGGCTGCGCCTTCGGTGCCTTCCTCAAGATGAAGAACCCCGACGAGAAGGGTCTCGCTCTGGGCTACGTCATCTCCGCCATCGCCGGCGGCGTCACCGAGCCCGCGCTCTTCGGTATCCTCATGCGCTTCCGTCGCACCATGTTCGGTATGTTCATCGGTGGTGCTATCGGCGCCGTGTTCTCCGGCCTCATGGGTGTTACCTACTACCTCGCCGGTGGTGCCTCCAACTTCCTGGTCTTCACCAACTACCTGCAGGGTGGCCAGATGAACACCGTCTGGGCTATCGTCGGTATGGCAATCTCCTTTGTCATCGCCGCTGCCGTCGTCTTCGTCGCCGGCTTCTCCAAGGAGGAGCTCGCCGAGATGGAGGCCTAAGGCCAAGCCATTCGGTCGACTACGACCTTACCTACACGACAGGGCCCCGTCAGGCGCAAGCCCGGCGGGGCCCTTCTTGCAAGGTAGACTGATTGGGACGGGAGATGCCCGCCCACAAGGGCTTGCTAAGCGACAGGGGCTTTTGCACCAGGGGTTTCCGCGAAAGCTTCTGCCGGTTCGCAATTCCTTTATCGAGCGAAAGGACATGCAGATGAGTTTGGGAAAGCTGACCGTCAACGGTCGTCAGGACGGTTTTTTGTGCGAGGGCAAGCCGTTCTTTTGGTTTGCCGATACGTGCTGGAGCGCATTTACCAGCATTGCCGAGGCCGACTGGGATTACTATCTGACCCGTCGCGCCGAGCAGGGCATGAACGTGCTGCAGATCAACACGCTGCCGCAGTGGGATCGCTGCTGCCCCGATCTGGGTATTTGGCCCTACGCCAGCGAGGATGGCGTGCACTTTGATTGGTCCCGGCCCAACCAGGCATACTGGGACCGCGCTGCTGCCATGTGCCGCGCTGCCGTCGAGCACGGCATTCGCCCGGCGCTCGTGCTCATGTGGTGCAACTACGTGCCCGGTACCTGGGGTGCCAAGATTGCCGAGCGTTGCGGTGCCGATGTTATGCCTCGCGAGGAGGTTCGTGCCCACGTTGCCCGCGTCGTCGAGAACCTGGGCGAGTTCGATCCCGTCTATGTGGTGACGGGCGACACGGACTTTGCCGGTGACGAGGCGATTGCCTATTACGAGGATGCGCTCGACGAGGTTGCAAAGCGCGCGCCCGAGGCTCTGCGTACTATGCATATCAACCGTGGCAACCGCACCATTCCGGCGCGGTTTGTCGATCGCCTGGACTTTTACATGTTCCAGCCCGGTCACAACTACGAGGGTCAACCCGAGGCCTGGCTGCTGCCGCAGGACTTTATCGCCAACTATCCCAAAAAGCCGATGGTCAACTCCGAGCCCTGCTACGAGCAGATGGGTGCCTCGCGCAACGTGTACTGGCGCTTTACCGCGCAGGACTGCCGCGCGAGCGTGTGGTCGTCGATCCTTGCCGGCGCGAGCGCGGGTGTGACCTATGGCGCGCACGGCGTGTGGAACTGGCAGACCAGCAAGAGCCAGGGCTCGGTGCTGGGCGAGGGCTTCGACATGCCGTTCCGCTGGCAGGAGTGCCTGCAGTTTGCGGGCGTGTGGGACTTTGCCGCCATCGAGCATGTGCTTGCCGGCCTGGGCGCCACGGCGTGCGATGGCGCCCTTGCCGTGGTCCCCGCACAGGAGCTGCTTGACGACGCGCGCGAGGCCATCCGTGTGGCGCGTATCGGCGAGCGTGTCGTCACTTATCTGCCTCGCACCACGGCGCTCACGTTTAAGCTCGATGGCGCTCGCGGCTGGACGGCGACGGCCCTCGACATGGAGGCCAAGCGTATCGCCAAGCTGCCCGTTCGCGATAACGGCGACGGCACTATGCGCGTAGCTCAGCATCCCTTTGAGCACGACGCCTTGGTGGTCCTGACTCCCGAGCACTAACACCCGAGCTCCAACACTTCCGATCCCTCCATCCCCTTCTCCATCGCACGCAACCCAGTCCCTCAATAAGTTGCGGTGAAACAGTTCCTAAAAAGTGCCCCCAGCCGGACAAGCGGGAACTATTCCACCGCAACTGAGTGTGCGATCGGAGAAGGGCTCCTTTGGTTGCGGTGAAATACGGTCTAAATCCAGCCTTTTTGGCTGTAAACAGTCCGTATTCCACCGCAACTTGTGTTGAGGGTGGCTGAGGGCAATTGCGTAACACTTTGGCTATTGCGTGTGTAGTAAGACCCGTTCTCTACTAAAATGGTTTTCCGGACATCTAAGCGGGTGGGGGTTACCATGAGGGACCTGGGAGACACAACCGCATATTTGCGCCGGGGCATACGGGAGATTCTGTGCCTGGCGCTTTTCTTTTTCACGTTTTTGGCCGGCGAGTACTTCTTTGACGTACGCGTGGCCGAGTTTGTGCCAGCGAACGAGGTTGTTATCTACGAGAGCATCGTCGTCGGCGCGAGCGTGATTGGCTATTTTGTGCGTCCTCTCCTGTACTACCGTCGTCCCCAGGCAATCGATGCAACGAGCGATATGACGGGCGTGCTGCTGGTGTCGGCATTGCTGCTGCTGATTATGGCGGCGCAGTTTCAGGTCGTCATTGCGGGCGGTCTGGTGGCGTGCTGCGCCTTGGGCTACTGCGGATCGACCGCCCATGCCAATCTGGCGCGGCGTTTTGCGCAGACGCCTTGTCTGGCACGTGCCGTGGCGGTTTCTTATGCTGCGGGCATTTTGGTACAGGTGCTCAACCATACGGTGATGCCTGCGGGCATCCCTCAACAGTTTGCCCTTATCGCCTGTGCGATTGCGCTGGTTGGGCTGCTTCACGGTACCCGCCGAGCTAAATTGCGTGATGAGTCTGCGCCCGAGTTCGAAGCCGAGATTGCCGAGCTATCGGTCGATGCGTCGGAGCATGGCGCCAAGTGGCGCGATAATCCCGAGGCAAAGGCGGCCTTCCAAGGTGCCGTAGTGCGCTTGACGGTGGCGACCGCCTGCCTTACCGGCGTATTCGCGGCTCTCAACGCCGGTCTTACGACCTCGCATGCCGCCGGCGCCATCGATCTGGGTGACTGGCCGCGCTTGCTGCTGGTTGTGAGTGCACTTGCCGCCGGCGCCCTGTATGACCTGCGAGGACGCTCGTATATGAATATCATCATGACGTGCGCCGCCATGTTGTCTACGCTCTCGTTCTTCGTGCTTATCACCGATGGCAACGGTGGCAATGCGCTCGCCGCCACGATTATCTTTTACCTGGGCACGGGCTTTTTCGTGGTGTTCTTCACCGCGAAGTTCGCCGCGATTTCGATGTATGCGCGCTGGTCGTATTTGTGGCCGTGCATGGGCCGCGTCATCAACAACATTTGCTCAATGCTTGTGACGGCTCCGGCGGTGGCGATCATCTCGAGCCAAAACGTGCTAATGGCGGTGGGCGTCGTACTCGTGCTGTTTGTCGGCATTGCGATCTCGCTGCTGGGGCAGTTTGGACAGGGTACCGAGGCCGAGGCTGCGCACAGCGGGCTGGCGTTTGCCACCGACGATCTTGGCGTGAGCTGTGCGCCCGATCAGACCGACGCGGTGCCCCTGGAGGTGCCGGAACTTTCGTTTGACGATCGACTCGATGGCTTCGTTGCCGCCTTTGGGCTTACGAAGCGCGAGCGCGATGTGCTGGAGGCGTTGGTCGTTTCGGACGACAGCGTGCAGGACGTGGCGGCGGCGCTCTTCCTTTCGCGTTCTACGCTCTACCGCCACATCGCCTCGATCAACAAAAAGACCGGTGCCGCCTCGCGCGTAGCCCTCATCAACTTCTTCTGGTCCTGGACGCCCCAAGACTAGCCAACCACCACAAAGGGGACAGGCACCTTTGTGGTGGTTTTTACCTGCTGCTTTTACCTGCGAAAATATGAATATGAGACATTTGTCACCTGCCGTTTTGGCGCTCAAAGGCATATGAATGTGATGTTGAGCGAAGCAGAACGGAAGGGGTGCACCTATGGCGTCTCGGGGTTGCGCGTCTAATAAAATTGCGGGCGCGCTTATCGCCGTGGTTGTTGTTGCCGCGGCGGTGACACTCATGCGAGCTTACGGCGCCGGCGCCCATGGCGCTCAGGGAAAGACCGCCGCACAAGCATCGCTCAATAATTGTGCCGCCGCTCCGGTGGCGGTCAAGCTTATCGAGGACGGAGAGGCACGGACGGTCTATGAGACCGACGATGCCGAGCTGGTCGCATCGACCTTTGCCGCGCTCGATGGCTGCATCGTGGGAGATGAGGTGGATGAGCGGATGAGCGACGCCGGTTGCACGCTCGTTTTTGTCTATCGGGGCGGCTCGGAGCGATCGGTGGAGCTCGAGGGCAAGAATATCGTGCTCGACAAGACGGCATATCGCCTCGACGGTGCCGAGGGACTGTGGCGACAGCTTGCCGCCATCAAGAACAGCCAATGAAATGAGGGATGTACGGGATGAGTGACTTGAGATTCTGCCCGGCATGCGGGGCGCAACTGCCTCGGGTTGCCGGTGTGCCGGTGCGGTTTTGCCCGGGTTGCGGCGTCCGGCTCGAGGGCGTTGCATGCGGCCCGGATGCCACGGGGTCTGTGTATGATGCGGCTGACGATGATAGCGCGGGTGAAGGTTGCGAGCCGAGCGTGGCCGTGCCGGCAGATGCGCCAACGCGGAGTGCCGAGGCCGCGTCACCGTCTGACGGCACAGCCTCGGCGGGTGCTCCCCGCGTCGGCGACCTCGAGCTCCATACCGCATGCGATGTTTCTGGCGGTCGGGCACTCGCGCAGGTGGCATTGCCGCGGGATTGGCGTATCGAAGAGGCACATCTTGAGCGTAGCGGTAGCTTCGACTGCCCGATTTCGGTTGGCGTGACGGCGGCGGGCCCCGCGGGCGAGCGGATTGTGTACCGCTCCGAGCTCTGCTACGTGGATGCGGGCGCCGTTGCCAAGCGCATTCCCACGCAAACCGAGCGCAAGGCGTTTGTGCACGTGGAGACAGCGTGCGACGAGCTGGCCCAGGCCTGTGCGGCACAGCTGGGCGCGCGGGCGGAGGTTGTGGCCGAGCAGCCGTACCCGTCGAGCGCGGCGGTCGATATCGAGCACGAGCGTGCCCGCGTAAAGCGCGAGGCGGCAAACGACTTTGCGATTCAGAGCTTTTCGATGGAGCCGAGCGATGTGATCTATGAGTGCGGCATGCGCCGATATCAGCTTGCGGGCGTTCCAGTGCCCACCGAGCTTGCGGTGGCTGCCAAAGTCGAGGGCTATGTGGCCTCGATTGGCGGGGTCGCGGGTTCTATGGGTAAAGGCATTGCCGCCGGGGCCGAGGCGCTGCTGGGCGCAGGCCTTTCGAGCGGGCTCATCGGCGGCGTTCTGGGCAAGCGTCTGCGCGAGCGTCAGGCGGCTGCAGCGGCGGGGCAGGGTGTCGCGCAGGAGCAGGCCTCGGATCAGGGCGATTGCCTAGACGAGGCGCCGTTTAAGCTGGGCGCCGCCGACCTGTTGCAGTGGCGTATCAGGGACAGCTTCTGCTTGGTTGCGCCAGAGGGCCGTCTGGACGAGGCGGCCTCTACGGCGCTCGCCTCAATGGCATCGACCCTGCGGCTCAACCCGGAGCTTGCGCGCGAGGCATGCGCTCAAAAGCAGCAGATGGTGCTTGAGCAGCGCCAACGTACGCAGATGAATATCGCCCAGCAGCAACAGCAATTTGCAGCCTGGCAGCAGATGCATGCCTCGCAGCAGGCGGCGTTCGACAGCTACCAGCAGGCATGGTTCGATCGCAGCGATCGTCAGCACGCCGCGAACATGGCCGCCAGCGCAGCCAGTTTCTCCAGCGCGGGCGTGGGGACGGGCGCGGCCTCGTATTCCGATGCCATTCGCGGAGTCAACCATTACACCAGGCCCGATGGCACCGATGTCGAGGTTTCGGTGATGGCAGACCAGGCTTGGGTGAACGGCTCGGGCGATGTGATCGGCACACGCGATGGCTTTGAGCCCGGTTTTGGCTGGACGGAACTGCCTCGTCAATAGCGTGAGCGGGCTATGTCTGAATCGATGCCGGGCGTGTTTCTCGGCATTGTGATAAAGAACGGGAAAGGAACAACGATGAGGGAGACGGTTATTTCGCGCACGGCGTTTGTCGCGGCGGCGGGAACGGCGCTGCTGACGCTTGCGGGGTGCGGTGGACAGCAGGCGCAGGATACGACGGGCTTTAACGACGACCGCCCGGTAAAGGACAAGATGGACGCGGGCTCGTCATCGGGCGATTCCGGCGATGCGGGCGGCGGCGCGGATACGGACGGCAGCTCGACGGATGCGTTCGATACGTGGTCGGACGACTGCTGGGATGCGCATCGCAACATCAGCATCGCGGCGTTGCTCGAGCTTAAGGGCTGGCAGTTGCAGGAATTTGCCTCGCAACAGGGTTATAGCTGGCGAGATGCGCTCGAGATGTACGAGAACGAGGCAGGCCGCGTACTCAGCGTCTGCAATATCAGCAAGGACGGCGCAACCGAATGGCTCGGCGAGGACGAAATCGGAAAGCTCAACAAGGGCGGCACCGGGAGCACCGTGATGTTTACGCTGCAACTTGCGGGCTATTCGAGCTGCGAGGACGTTATCGCGGGCTTTTCGGTGCCGGTCGAGGATCGGGCACAGATCACCTCGGGCTCGTGGATCGCGTGCGTTTACGGTTCCAACATGGCGCGTCACGTTGCCATGGTGAGCCCGATGGAAAACGGCGACTATCGCCTGGACCTCATTACCGAGGAGGCTATCAAGACCGGTACGTTTACCCAGGGCGGCGGTGCCCCCACGATTGACGAATTTTGGCAGGAGAAGACCGGGCGCGCGCTCGGCTAAGCGCGACGCGACCGACATCACAGCGAGGGACAAACATGATGAACGAGATGACGATGAGCCGCGCGGCTTTTGTGGCGGGCGCGGGCACGGTGGCTTGCGCGCTGGCTGGCTGCTCGGGCGGCGCGGGCGGCGCCAAGGCGGCGAGCACGGCGGACGCCGCCTGCGTGGACGACAATGCCAACGTGACGGTCTATGCCGCAATCAACCTGGGTGGTGCCGATCTGGTGCGCCTGCTCAAACACCAAAATTATGAGTGGCAAGGCGAGAACGTGGGCTACGGCGCCGTCGATGACGCGGGATTTTTCGCCTTTACCTTTTCCAAGGTTTCGGACGATGTGGACGAACTTGCAAATAGCGCGATACCGCTTTCGGAGTCCGAGTACGAGGAACTTAAACCGGGCGGCGGAGACGATAGCGTGGCGATCTTGCTTTCGGTGGCCGGTTATACGACGGGCGACCGCGCGCTTGCCGGCGCAATTGGCGATGCAGCGATGGTGCAGGAGAAGCGTACGGTTGACGATTCCGCGTATTGGCTGGTCAGGGCACTCGACGGCAGCCGCTATGTGATTTCGGCCTACGACACCGAAGACGATGGCGACAGCGCTCATGACATCTATATCTACAACGAGGCTTTTATTCGCACCGGCTACCTGAGCGGCGGCGACCAGATCGATATCGACGAGCTCTGGAGCCGCCTGGCCAACGCCTCATAGCGCACCAAAACCACCACAAAGGGGACAGGCACCTTTGTGGTGGTTCAATAACTTGCGGTGGAATAGTTCCTGAATAAGGCTTGGGGGCCTTAAAACAGGAACTATTTCACCGCAACTGCCAAGGGGATGGGCTGTGGAGACGGCTGCCGTGGTGGACTCGGGCTGTCTGCTACAGCAGTTCGCCGTGGCGGGCGATGTAGTGGCGCTTGGCCAGCTGGGTCAGCGCAATGTAGGCGGCGACGATGCCGATGAGCAGCGCAAAGAAGCTCGCCGGCAGCGGCATGAGGCCCAGAGCCTCGGCGATGGGGCTTGCCGGCAGCCAAGTGACGAGCGCCAGGCCCAGTACGGTGAGCGCGCACAGCGCAGGCGCGGCGTGGTCGCGCGGGCTCGGCAGGCGCGGGGAGCGCAGCATGTGGATCACGAGTGTCTGCGACCACATGGACTCGACAAACCAGCCGCTCTGGAAAATCGCCGCAAAGGCTGCCATGCCGGCAACATTGCCCGCGGCGGCAAGCTCCGCCCAGCTTGCGCCCACGGCGGCGGGGCACACCGCAAAGAAGAGCGCGGCGAAGGTCACGATGTCAAACAGTGAGCTCACGGGGCCAAGTTCGAGCATAAAGCCCTTGATGGACGCTGCGTCCCAGGCGCGCGGACGAGCGGTCCAGGCGTCGTCGACGGTGTCCCACGGCAGCGCGATGCACACAATCTCGTAGACCAGCGACAGCAGCACCAGCTGCAGGGCGCTCATGGGCAAAAACGGCAGGAACAGGCTCGCGACGGTCACGGACAGCACGTTGCCAAAGTTGGAGCTCACCGTGGTCTTGAGGTACTTGAGCAGGTTGCCGTAGGTGCGGCGGCCTTCGATGATGCCGCGCTCGAGCACGCCCAGGTCCTTCTGGAGCAAGATGATGTCGGCGGATTCCTTGGCGATATCGACGGCGGAGTCGACCGAGATGCCGCAGTCGCTCGCACGCATGGCGGCGGCGTCGTTGATGCCGTCGCCCATAAAGCCCACGGTATGGCCGAGCACCTCGCGCATGACGCGCACCAGGCGTGCCTTCTGCAGCGGCGAGAGCTTGGCAAAGAGATGCGTCTGCTCGGCGCGCTCCGCCAGCTCGGCGTCGTCAAGCGCGTCGATCTCGGAGCCCAGCAAAACGTTGCTTGCGTCGATGCCGATCTGCTCGCAGACGGTGGCGGCGACGCGGTCGTTGTCGCCGGTCAGGACTTTCACTGCCACGCCCTTGGCCTCGAGGGTGGCGACGGCGCCTGCGGCACTTGCCTTGGGCGGATCGAGGAAGGCCAAAAAGCCCATCAGCACCATGTCGCACTCGTCGGCGATGCCAAACTCGCCCACCGTGCGCGGGTTGGTCTTCTGCGCCACGGCGATCACACGCAGGCCCTCGGCATTGAGTCCTGCCACCTGCTTGCGAATCTGGGCGAGCTTCTCGTCGGTAAGCGGTTGGGCGGTGCCGTCCACCTCGACGTAGGAGCAAATCTCGAGCATTTCCTCGGCAGCGCCCTTAGTGACCATCTGGGTCTTGCCTTGGGCATCGGCGACAACCACGCTCAGGCGACGGCGCGAGAAGTCGAAGGGCACCTCGTCGACCTTGGTGTAGCGGTCGCGCAGACTCTGGCCCAGCATGGAATCGGGCGCGACGGCCGAGGGCGTTACGTCGGCGCGGTCGATAACGGCAAGGTCGATGAGGTTCTTGAGGCCGGTCTGGAAGAAGCTGTTCAAGAACGCATGGCGCAGCACGCGCGTGTCCTCGTTACCGTCGGTGTTGAGGTAGCGCTCGAGCACGATGCGGTCCTCGGTGAGGGTGCCGGTCTTGTCGCAGCACAGCACGTCCATGGCGCCGAGGTTTTGGATCGCGGGCAGCTCCTTGACGATGACCTGACGGCGGGCGAGGTCCTTGGCGCCCTGCGACAGGCTCGTGGTCACGATGACGGGAAGCATTTGCGGCGTGATGCCCACGGCCACGCTCGTGGCGAACAGCAGCGCGTCGATGATGTTGCCCTTGGTGGCGGCGTTGATGGCAAAGACGGCCGGCGCCATGACGAGCATCAGGCGCACCAGCAGCATCGAGACGCTCGAGACGCCGCGGTCAAACGCGCTTTTCTCGCCGCGTCCATTGAGCATTTTGGCGATGCCGCCCAGGTAGGTGTCCGAACCGGTGGCCACGACAAGCGCCATGGCGGTGCCGTTTTGCACGGAGGTGCCGGTAAAGACGATGCTCTTGCAGGCGGAGAGCGGCAGCGCGGAACTGTCGGCGCCCTCGATGATGGTGGCGACGGCGGTCTTCTCGACTATCTCGCTTTCGCCGGTGAGGGCGGACTCGATCACAAACAGGTCGCGTGCGGTGATGATGCGGGCATCGGCCGGCACCATGTCGCCGGCGGAGAGGCGGATCACGTCGCCGGGGACAAGCTCATCGAAGGGGATCTCGATACGCTCGCCGTCGCGCAGGGCGGTGCAGGTGTTGGAGACCAGATCCTTGAGGGCCTCGGCCGCATTGCCGCTGCGGGCTTCCTGGATAAACTTCATGCCGCCCGATACCAGCAGCATGATGCCGATGACGATGACCGTGGAGGGGTCGCGCTGCGGCTCGGGCACGGCGAGCACGTCGATGTAGAACGAGACCAGCGCGAGCGCGGCGAGGATGCCGGCGAAGGGGTCGACGAACGCGTCGGCGATGCGGCGGGCGAGCGTCTTGGTCGGCGCCTCGATGGTGTTGGGGCCGGCGGCGTCCAGGCGCTCGGCGGCCTGATTGGCGGTGAGGCCGTTAGCCGTGGCATCGAGCAGCACGAGGGCGTCCTCGGCGCTATGGGTGGCGGCGAATATGGTGTTCTTGGCAAGGCCGGTGTGAGCGGCAGGGCGCGCCGTGCGGCGGCGCTTGGAGATGACTTCGAGTACCGTGGCGGTTTTGAGCATCAGCATAGGGTCCTCCTTGCTAAAGGGAGTTAGCGTACGTGTCGTATTGAATTGCAAAAAACCTAGATGTCGCTCACGTCATGCTCGCGAATCACCACAAAGGGGACAGGCACCTTTGTGGTGGTTTTGACGATCTGCTGTTGGCGCTTATGCGTGCGCGGAGTCCTCGCGGCGTGCCGAGGGCGACATGCAGGTTTTTCGACTATGGCTGCCTTCCATGGCACACCTCCTTAAGGCCGGGCGCAGTGCGATTTGGGTATCTCGTACCCGTTTCAATCCGCCGGTATTTTTGACGAGGGGGGGTTTGCCGTGTCAACCCCATTGTTCGGAAAATCATCGTCCCTGACAAAGCCCTTACAGAGCGCCATGGCTTCAAAGCACGCCCGCATCGACGTCCTGCCTGCGCTAAACTGTGAGACACGTACGCGATTACGAGAGGAGCCCGCATGGAGGCTTACAAGCAAGAGTTCATCAAGTTTATGGTCGAGTCCGACGTTCTTAAGTTCGGCAGCTTTACGCTCAAGAGCGGCCGTCAGTCCCCGTTCTTTATGAACGCCGGAGCCTACGTGACGGGCTATCAGCTCAAGAAGCTGGGCGAGTATTACGCCCAGGCCATTCACGATAACTTTGGCGACGACTTTGACGTGCTGTTCGGGCCGGCCTACAAGGGCATTCCGCTGGCCGTCGTGACCGCGATTGCCTACCACGAGCTGTACGGCAAGGAGGTCAAATACTGCTGCGACCGCAAGGAGGCCAAGGACCACGGCGCCGACAAGGGCAACCTGC
>CAVCKO010000030.1:0-2587 GCA_963602825.1 Treponemataceae bacterium
AGGAAAGCACTTAATGTGCTTTCCGTCTTGCGCAGGACTGTAGAGCAGCAAACTTCATGCCCTCCGGTCCGCCCCGGGAGCCACTGTTAAGTTATCCCCCGGCATTCAGAAAATCTAAGTGCCAAAAAATAAGATTTTTTGACTCTGTGTTGTATAACCCGCCATTCGTGGGTACCATTCAACGCGTACGCAAACGAAGTAGGGAAACCCGCGCGGCCCAACCGCGCGGCCCAAAAAGGAGGAAACAAGCATGTCGTCTTTGAAGCCGCTTGCAGATCGCGTCCTGGTCAAGCCCGACGAGGCCGAGCAGAAGACCGCTTCTGGTCTGTACATCGCCAGCAACGCTCAGGAGAAGCCGCAGCGCGGCACCATCGTTGCCGTTGGCGCCGGTAAGGTCAACGACAAGGGCGAGCGCATCCCCATGGACGTTCAGGTCGGCGACGTTGTCATCTACGGTAAGTTCGGTGGCAACGAGGTCAAGGTCGACGGCGAGAAGTATCTGCTGATGCGCGCCGACGACATCTACGCCGTCGTCGAGGCCTAGTCTCGTCAGAATCTCTGATTCGTCTTTGAACGCGTCCGCCGTATAAGACTCGGAAACGGCGACGCGAGTCACATTTCTTTTGGAGGATTACCTACCATGGCAAAGAACATTACGTTCAACACCGATGCCCGCGCTAAGCTCGCCAAGGGCGTCAACACTCTGGCCGACGCCGTTACCGTCACCATGGGCCCCAAGGGCCGCTATGTCGCTCTGCAGCGCACGTTCGGTGCTCCGACCATCACCAACGACGGCGTTTCCGTCGCTAAGGAGATCGAGCTCGAGGACAACATCGAGAACATGGGCGCTCAGCTGGTGAAGGAGGTCGCCACCAAGACCAACGACACCGTGGGTGACGGCACCACCACCGCAACCCTGCTCGCTCAGGCTATCGTCAACGACGGTCTGCGCAACGTCGCCGCCGGCGCCAACCCGCTGGCCATCCGTCGCGGCATCGACAAGGCCGTAAACGCCGCCGTCGCCGAGATGAAGAAGCAGGCCAAGCCGGTCGAGACCAAGGAGCAGATCGCTTCCGTCGGCACCATCTCCGCTGGTGACCCCGAGGTCGGCGAGAAGATCGCCGAGGCCATGGAGGTCGTGGGCAAGGACGGCGTCATCACCGTCGAGGATTCCCAGACGTTCGACATCACCATCGACACCGTCGAGGGCATGCAGTTCGACAAGGGCTATGTCTCCGCTTATTTCGTCACGGACAACGACCGCATGGAGGCCGTGATGAAGGATCCGTACATCCTCATCACCGACCAGAAGATCTCCAGCGTTCAGGACATCATGCCTGTTCTCGAGGCTGTCCAGCGCGCCGGCCGTGGCCTGCTCATCATCGCTGAGGACATCGACGGCGAGGCTCTGCCGACCCTGGTCCTCAACAAGATCCGTGGCGCCCTCAACGTCTGCGCCGTCAAGGCCCCGGGCTACGGCGATCGCCGCAAGCGCATCCTCGAGGACATCGCCGTCCTCACCGGTGGCCAGGCCGCTCTGGACGAGCTGGGCGTGAAGGTCGCTGACATCACCGCCGATATGCTCGGTACCGCTAAGTCCGTCACCATCTCCAAGGACAACACCGTCGTCGTCGGCGGCGCTGGCTCCAAGGAGGCCATCGACGCCCGCATCGCTCAGATTAAGGGCGAGATGGAGAACACCACCTCTGACTTCGACCGTGAGAAGCTCCAGGAGCGCCTGGCCAAGCTCTCCGGTGGCGTTGCCGTCATCAAGGTCGGCGCTGCTACCGAGTCCGAGCTCAAGGAGATCAAGCACCGCGTCGAGGATGCCCTGCAGGCTACCCGCGCTGCTGTCGAGGAGGGCATTGTCGCCGGTGGCGGCGTCGCCTTCATGGACGCTGCTCCTGCGCTCGATGCTGTCGAGATCGACGACCCCGAGGAGAAGATCGGCGTCGACATCGTCAAGAAGGCTCTGACCGCTCCGGTCGCCACCATCGCCAAGAACGCTGGCTTTGAGGGCGCTGTCGTGGTCGACAAGGTTGCCGAGCTGCCCGCCGGCCAGGGTCTCAACTCTGCCAACGGCGAGTGGGGCGACATGATCGAGATGGGCGTCCTCGACCCCGTCAAGGTCAGCCGCGTCACCCTGCAGAACGCTGCTTCTGTCGCCAGCCTGATCCTCATCACCGAGGCTACCGTCTCCGATGTGCCCAAAAACACTCAGCTTGAGGACGCTATCGCTGCTGCCACTGCCGGTCAGCAGGGCGGCGGTATGTACTAAGGCCGACAAGGTCTAGAACTCCCACCGGGAATCCGGGGGCGTGACGGGGGTTTCTCTCCGGAACGTCCTCGGACATGCAAAGAGGCTCCGCATCGCGCTTCGCGCTGCGGAGCCTCTTTGCGTGCGGAATGTTCCTGAGAGAAACCCCCGTCCCGCCCCCGGATTCCCTGCGTTTACGGCCTTGAGGTCGGCGGGCGGAGAAGGACGTGGTTGTGGGGGATACGTGTCCCTTCGCTATTTCGCGCTTTGCGCGAAAGGCACGCTACTTTGGGATGGGTGGGAAACGCGGCTGTTGGGGCGACTGGTCCC